>NZ_CP066776.1:1398595-2097892 GCF_010681825.2 Sulfuriroseicoccus oceanibius
CCTGCAGGCCTATCGTGACAAGGTGATCGACCGGATTATCGAGCGCACGGGGATGAAGGATTTGCGTGAGCACATTGTGGAAGAGCGCTGCATCACTCCGCAGGGGTGGGAGGATGCGAACATCTTCCTCGGCGCGACTTTCAACCTCGCACACACCTTGGATCAGATGTTGTATCTGCGTCCGCAGAACCGTCTCAAAGGTTTTGAGAATGTGTACTTGGTAGGAGGTGGAACGCATCCGGGCAGCGGCTTGCCGACGATTTACGAGAGCGCGCGGATTTCCTCGAACTTGATTTGTGAGAGTTACGGCAAGGTGCGTGAGCGGGTGGACTTTGCTTCGCAGATCCTGAATGGAGGAGGTGCCCAGTGAAGTGGCTGAGCCTGGCGTTGGTAATGGCTGCGCTGAGTGTCGTGTCTGTGCGGGCTGATGCCGATGCCAAATCAGCGCGCTTGTATTATGCTTGGCATCAGATGTGTCTGGTGGACGATACCGATGCGATTGACCGCCAGATTGCGAGATATGAGAAGAAGCTGAAGGCGGATGCGAACGACCATTTGGCCAAGGCGTACTTGGGCAGCGCGTGTGCGTTGCGCGCCAAGGCGAGCTTTTGGGGCCCTACCAAGCTGAAGTTTTTGCGTCGGGGGGAGAAGTTGATGAATGGCGCGGTGAATGCGGCGCCGAATGATGCCCGCGTACGGATGGTGCGGGCGATTGGGTTTTATAAGATACCCAAGCGTTTCGACAAACGGCCGACCTCGCTCAAGGACTTCGAGAAGTTGATCCCAGTGGCAACCGGTAAGAACAATGCGCTGGAGGTCAATGAACGGCAGGCCGTGCTCTACTACGCGTGGCTCGCGTTCAAGGAAGAAGGGCACGAGCAAGCGGCCGAGTTGAAGGCTGCGTGTCATCGGCTGGCGCCAAACTCAAAGTACGGCAAGCTCACCAAGTAACGGAGGATCTCATGTATCATCTGCACCGCGAACAATGGCTCGACTGCACGCTGGATGAGGCATGGTCGTTCTTTTCATCGCCGCGTAATCTGGATCGGCTGACACCTGATGCGGTAGGGTTCAAGATCACTCACCTCGAGAGTGATGTGATGCATCCCGGGCAGATCATTGCCTACAAAGTGAAGGTGGCGCCGATGGTGTGGGTGAATTGGGTAACGGAGATCACCCATGTGGAGAACGGGCGGATGTTTGTCGATGACCAGCGTGTGGGGCCTTACAAGTTGTGGCATCACACCCACCGCTTTGAGGAGAAAGACGGTGGGGTTTTAATGACGGACGATGTCTGCTACGAGATGCCTTTTGGTCCGTTGGGTGCTCTGGTGCACAAATTGTTTGTTCACGATCAGCTGCAGTACATTTTCGGTGAGCGGCGCCGTCTGTGTGCCGAGATTTTTTCCGGCGGTGAGGCTACTTCAGAAAGCGGCGAATCATTGGGAGCTTCTCCGCATACGGAGGAATGATCTCGAAAAGATCCTTGAGGAACGGGCGACGGACGACAGGGCGTTGGTAGGTGAAGGATTCCACCCCGAAGCGTCCGCGGTAACGTCCATGACCGCTGGCTCCGACACCACCGAAGGGAAGGTTCAGATTGCCACTTTGTTTCATGGTGTCGTTGATGCACACGCTTCCCGAGCGGATGGCGTGGGTCAGCTCGCGAGTGAACGATTTGTCGCTGGAGAAAAGATAGAGCGCGAGCGGGCTGGTGAATTTACGCAGGCGGGTGATGAGCTCGTTGCGGTTGCTGAATTTAACGATAGGCAGCACTGGTCCGAAGATTTCCTCGTTCAGCGCCGGGTCACTCCATTGGGCATCGGGTAGCAAACGCGGTGCGATGCGCAGGGCGTCAGCGTCATCGGATTCGAAGCAAACTTCGGTGCCGGTGATGAGCGATTGGATGCGGTCGTAGTGGCGGCGGTTGATAATGTGCGCCATCTCCTGATGCCATGGGGTGGTGCGGAGGAGCTCGGTCATGGCGGCCACCAGCTCAGCGTGTGCGTTTTCATGCACCGCGACGAAGTCTGGAGCGAAGCAGGTTTGGCCGCCGTTGAAGAACTTTCCAATCAGAATGCGGCGTGCGGTTTGCTCGATGTCGGTGTGCTCATCGACGACCACCGGGCACTTGCCACCAAGCTCCAGAATGCAGGGGGTGAGATGGGCGGCGGCTTGTTGGGCCACGATGCGGCCGACTTCCGTGCTGCCGGTGAAGAAGATGAAGTCGAAGGGTTGGGCAAGAAGCTCACGTGAGGTCGATGCGTCACCCGTGATGACTGTGGCGTGCGCTGGATCGAAGGTGTCGGCGATGAGTTTGGTGAGCAGTTGCTCCGATGGGGGGGCGAGCTCTGATGGTTTGAGGATGACCGTGTTGCCGGCGGCGATGGCGGAGATGAGTGGAGCGATCGATAGTTGGATCGGGTAGTTCCACGGAGCAATGATCAACGTGACTCCGAATGGATCGCGCTGGATGGAGGCGCGGGACGGGTGAAAGTGCAGCGGAGTGCGGGCCCGTCCGGGTTTGACCCACTTGGCGAGCTTGCGGGTGACGAGGCGGATCTCTTCGAGCAGGAAGTGGTACTCCGCGACGTGGGCTTCGAGTTCCGGTTTTCCTAGGTCCTGGTGCAATGCATCGATCAGCGCATCGCGGTTCGCGATGAGGTTTTTCTCCAACAAATTGAGCGCATTGATTCGCTGCTGCAGCGGCAAGGTGTTACCCGATTCGAAGTACGCCTTGTGCTGTGTAATCGACCGAATGATCTGGTCCTGTGATGTGTGTGAATCCATAACGCTAAGAGGGGCGTAGAACGGAAGCGTGATTGCGTTGGCTATCATGTCCCCGATGCCTCGAAAAAAGGAAGGAATGAAACGATGAAAAGAACGACAGTGTCAGTGATTGGTGCGGGGCTTGGAGGCTTGTCTGCTGCGATTTCCTTGAAAGCGGCAGGGTACGACGTGGCGGTCTATGAGAAGAACGCGCGGATTGGAGGGAAGCTCAACTTGCTGGAGAAGGACGAATATACATTTGATCTAGGGCCGTCGATTTTCACGTTGCCGCAGTTCTTCCGGGATTTGTTTGAGAGGGCGGGGCGCAACATGGACGACTATGTGCAGTTGGAGAAAGTCACGCCGCATTGGCGGAACTTTTTCGAGGACGGGTTCGTCTTCGACCTTTACGAAGAGGACGAGCGGATGCGTCAGGAGTTTACCTCCAAGCTCAATGGCAGCGGGGAGAAGGCGTGGCAGGAGTACCAGCGCTTTTTGGAGTACGCCCGCCAGCAGTACGACATCGTGGACGAAGGCTATTTCCGGCACGGATTGGACAACTTGTGGGAGTTCTTGAGGTATTACGGGCTGCGGCGCTTGGGTAAGGAGATCGACTACAAGCGCTCGATGGCGGAGTCGATTGCGGACTACTTCTCCGACCCGCGGATGCGGAGCATTTTCGAGTACTTTATCAAGTATGTGGGGTCGTCGGCTCTGGATGCTCCGGGATACATGAACCTGATGCCGGTGATCCAGGTGGACTACGGGCTTTGGTATGTGAAGGGGGGGATGTATGCGCTGGCCGAGGGGCTTGGAAAGCTGATGGAGGAGATGGAGATTCCGGTGCACCTCAATGCCGATGTGGCGAAGATCAACCGCGAAGGGAAAACGGTGACCGGCTTGACCTTGGTGGATGGCACGGTGGTGTCATCGGATCTGGTGGTGAGCAACATGGAGGTTGTCCCAACCTATGATCGCTTGCTCGGTGAGAGCCCGCGTTTCCTCAAGCGCTTGGAGAAGTTCGCTCCGGCGTGTTCCGGGATTGTGATCCATTTGGGGACCAACAAAGAGTTCCCGCAGTTGGCGCATCACAACTTTTTCTTCTCCAACAACCAGCACAAGCACTTCAAGACGGTGTTCCACGACGGGCGCTTGCCTGAGGATCCGACATTGTATGTCGTCGCTCCTACCCGCACCGATCCAAGCAAGGCACCTGAGGGTTGCGACAACATCAAGATCCTGCCACACATCCCGCCGATCGATCCGGAGAACCCAGTGAGCCACGCAGAGTACCTCGCGTTGCGTGATCGGGTGATCGACAAGATGGAGCGCAGTGGAATCACCGGGCTGCGCGACAGCGTGGTGACCGAGGATTTTCTCACGCCCGTCGATATCGAGCAAATGTACCGTTCCAACCGTGGGTCGATCTACGGAGTGGTCTCTGATTGGAAGAAGAACCATGGGTTCAAGGCACCGAAGACCAGCCGCAAGTACCGCAATTTGTACTTCTGCGGCGGGAGCACCAACCCGGGCGGTGGAATGCCGATGGTCGTGCTTTCCGGGCAAAAAGTAGCCGACCGCATCATCGCAAAGCATCCAGCTTCATGCTGATCCTACTTCCCATCCTGGCGATCATCTGTGCACCTGCTTTGTGGCTGGTGCTGGGACGACCACGCTTTTTGGCGAAGGTTGGCAGTGACGAAGAGGCGACGATCAAAGTGTCGGTCGTCATTCCCGCGCGGGATGAGGAGATCAATATCGGGGCATTGTTGGATAGCCTGAACGCGCAAACCCGGCCGGCGCATGAAGTGATCGTTGTCGATGACGGTTCCAGCGACCGGACGGCTGAGATCGCCCGTGAAAAGGGGGCGAGGGTGATCAGTGGAAAGGAGTTGCCAGATGGCTGGAATGGCAAGCCTTGGGCCTGCACTCAGGGAGCGGAGGCTGCTACGGGAGATTGGTATTTGTTTCTCGATGCGGACACGCGGCTGGCGCCGGACGCTTTGTCGAAGTTGGTCGGTGCTGCTTGGCGCAATGGAGGTGCTGTGTCTGTCTGTCCGCACCATCAGGTGGAGCAGCCGTACGAGGAGTTGTCCGTGTTTTTCAACGTGATGATGCTGGCGGGGGTGAACGCATTTGGGTTTTGTGAAGAGGAGGCGTGTGCGTTGTTCGGCCAGTGCTTGTTAATTTCGGCGGAGGATTATGAGTTGGTGGGGGGGCACGAGTCGGTGAAGGGGAAAGTGTTGGAGAACTTTTATCTGGCGGACCAGTTGAGCCGTTGTGGTGTGGCGCGTGAGTGTTATGTCGGGCTTCGGGCGGTGTGGATGAGGATGTTTCCTGAAGGGTTCGACCAGCTGTACTCAAGCTGGATGAAAGGGTTTGCTGCTGGAGCCGGGCATGCGGCGGCGCGTGCGATTGTATTTTCTTCGATCTGGCTGACTGGTGCGATGCTGGCAATGGTCGGGCTTTTCATTGCGCCGTTCGTCGGGGTGACATGCGCGGCGCTTTGTGTGACGACCTATCTACTCTATGTCGGGCAATGTTTGTGGGTCTTCCGGTTGGCAGGATCATTCTCGCAGTGGAATGCGTGGCTGTTCCCGATCAGTCTGCTTTTCTATCAGTGGACGTTTTTCTCTGCACTGAGGGCGCACAAGCAGGGGCGGAAGGTGAAGTGGAAAGGTAGGGAGGTCGGTTGATGATCGATCTCCCCTTGTGGTTGGTGGCGGTGATCAACTGCGTCGGGATCCCGCTGGTGCATTTGTTTTTTGCGTGGTCGGCGTTGGGACGTCCGGCGGATGCATTTGATCCGGAATCCCCGTGGTACCGCGAGCGGAAGTGGGAGGCGGGAGGTGCTTTCTATCAACGCTGGTTTCGGGTGCGTTCGTGGAAATCCAAGCTTCCTGACGGGGCGGCATGGTTCAAAGGCATGGGCAAGGCCAAGTTGGAGTCGACCGATTCGGATTATCTTCAAGCGTTCCTCGTGGAGACGTGCCGCGGCGAGTGGTCGCATTGGCTGCAATTGTTTGTGATCAGTGGGTTCGTTGTGTGGAACCCATGGCCGGCGAACCTGGTGATCGTGATCTACGCGGCGGTCTCCAACTTGCCCTGCATCATCAATCTACGCCACGTGCGGGTGCGGATGCGGCGGGTGGGGCGGCGGTCAGCCAATCGCGGGTGATTCACGCTTTGCTGCGGGGATCACGATGCGACGATCAGGGTGGATCTATGTTGGCGTGTTCTGAATGTTACTGACCTAAGGCATACCGCCGTGTCGGGAGCGGCCGACGGGTGGGTGCTGCGCCTTGGCAGTATCGTCGGCTTGGCCGGGGTTGCTTCGGGGCGGGATATCCCAGGGTGAGGTCGCCTGAGGCTCCCGTCACCCCGGGCTGGTTCGCGGCACCCCTCCGGGGAGGAATTAGCGATGCGGGACTTTGTTCAGTGTCACTCTTTGGTGTCGTCGCTTGCTGGCGGGTCTCCCTGGGTGACCTTTGGCTCGATGTCGATTGGCGGCTTGGCGCTGCGCGAGGATTTCTCCATGTCGGTGATGGTCGGGTCATCGTCGTCGTCGCCGGAGGTCGGGACGAGGTTGATGTCGACTTTGACGGGCACTGCGCGCAGTCCTTCGATGAGGGCTTTGAGTTGGGCCAGGGTTTCGCGTTCCAGTGTTTGCGGGCTGGACTTGGCGGCGGCGGCCTGGGCGATCCCGAGCTGGATGGCGTTGAGTCCGTCGTTGAACTCACTCATTTGAGCGACCACGCGGGCGACGGGGTCGTTTTCTCCGCCGGCTCCGAGGAGTTTGTTTTTGTTAAAGCCCTTTTTGATTTCGGCCCAGCGGGCGGCCTGGGTTTCCGTCAGCATGTTTTCCATCTCGCGGAACTTGAGCATGTTGGACTCGGCGCCGGTGGTGAGTGTTTGGCTTTCGTTTTCGTAGTGGTCGGTGATGAGTCCTACGACCTCCTCGTCGGTCATGAGCGGCAGCACTTTTTCGGCGATGCGGTTCATGTTTCGGTATGAGCCCTGGAGTTTGAAGGCGGGTTCCGTGCGGTAGGCGTCTTCCTGAGCCGCGCTGCGGATGTACTCGAGGTTTACGCGGAGGATGGAATCGCGAACGCGGGAGAGGTGTTGGACGACGCGTACCATTTCGTCGATTTCGGCGGGCGTGTAATTGCCTTCGAAATCGATGCCTTCCTGGCTTCCGGTGTCGGCGATGCGCATGATGGCGTAAACGTCTTTCTGCGACCGGCTGGAGAGCTTGTTGAGGATTGGGTTCGAGGTCAGTGCGTTCTCGATGTAGGACGCTTTGAAGTCATTGGCGTGGCCGCCGATGATGTCGCCGAGGTTGTAGGTATCGGCGCGGTTGGCGAGCATGTCCGGGATTTGGAACTTGCCGCCGGTTTCGGTGTATGGATTGCCGGCCATGACGACGGCGACCTTCTTGCCGCGGAGGTCGTAGGTGCGCGCCTTGCCTTGGTAGACACCCTCGATTTTGCGTTGGGCGTCACAGAGTGAGATGAACTTCTGCAGGAACTCCGAGTGGGTGTGCTGGATGTCATCGAGGTAGATCATCACGTTGTCACCCATCTCTAGTGCCAAGTTGAGTTTGATGACCTCCTCACGGGCAGCGGCATTCGGAGCTTCGGCAGGGTCGAGCGAGACGACATTGTGGCCGAGCGCCGGGCCGTTGATCTTCATGAAGGTCAAGCCCAGGCGGTTGGCGACGTATTCCATCAGTGTGGTTTTGCCGTATCCCGGAGGCGAGATCAGCAGTAACAGCCCCATGCGATCGGTACGGGTGTCCTTGCCGGCGGTGCCGAGTTGTTTGGCGAGGTTGTCGCCGACAATTGGCAGGAAGACATTGTTGAGCAGTTTGTTGCGGACGAACGCGCTCATCACCTTTGGTTCGAACTCGGAGAGCCTCATCTCCTCGCGCTTTTCCTCCACCAGTCGTTGTTTGAGTTCCTGATAGGCTTGGAAGGTCGGGACGCCTACGCGCTCGAAGTTCTCCATCCGGTCGCGGAACGCATTGTAGTCCAGCTGATAGGCCCCTGCGTTCACGACGTCGTGGTCACCAATCAGTCCGTCGATTTGAACTCTGGTACGGACTTGGTGGATGTCGCGCAGGTCGAATCCGCCACGGGTCAAATGGGCTGCGGCCTCGGCGATCACTGCAGCGGGGATTTCGGCGTCGTCTTGTGAGCGGGCGAAACCGGCAAGCCAGTCCTTGAGCGTGGTGAAGCGGTCCAGAGGGAGCTCAATGTCCTGCAGGCTTTCGTCAAAGCTGGCCTCAGCGTGTTTGACGACCAGTTGGTGTTTGAACTTTTTGACCAACTCGGCGGCGTCGGGGGAGACGATGAAGTGCTCGTTGCGAGCGAGCTCCTCGAACAAGTAAAGCGCTGCGGAATCCGGGCGTGCGGTGTGGAATGCACGCGTGCCAGTCCACTCCGAGATCGCGGATTCAAGAGGTCCGACCAGGGTGTGGCGTTCACTGGAGTTGTCACCGAAGATCTCGCGGCGTTTTGCGTAGGCTTGGATTTGGCGGGCGAGTGTGGATTTCTCATCGCCGTGCCAGCTGAGCCAGAAAACCTGGGCGAGTGCACGGGTTTCCGGGCTGAAGCGAAGCAGCCCGATCTTGCCGTGGATAGGGATGATGGCCTCCAGCAATTTGTGGGCATCGAGATCATGCACGCCCTTGGTGTAGTTCTCCGCGTAGCGTGGCTGCATGAACTTTTGAACCGCAGGCAGCAAGCCGTTGGCGAGCAACTCCTCCAGCTCGTCCATGCGGTGGTTTTTGAGAAATTCCCACGCCAGAAACTCGGCGCGGTAGACTTCGTCGTTCTCTGAAACGACTTCCTGTTGCCAGACATCGCGGGTGGCGAGGAATGCCTCATCGCGGATCGGCTCGAAGAAGTCGGTGCCTGCCAGGTGGAAGCACATTTCCTCGTCCTGCGGGACAATGGTCAGCTGCAGCGGCTGGGTGTTGACGTTGAACTGATGCTTGCCAAAGCGCAGCACGTTGGTGCCATCGACGAAGAGCTCATTGCGGTCCTTGAGCGCGCGCACCGCATCCTCGCGGATGGTCTTGAGGCGGGTCTGGATGTCGTCGGCTTTGACACTGTCGCCGAGCTCGGTGAGCTGGGTGATGATGTCGCGGACCTTTTCGATCATCAAGTCATCGGCGAAGTAGCCGTTGATCTCGTTGATCTCTTTGAAATTGGAGATCCGGTTGTCGATACCGGCGAGCACCCGTTGCGCGGACTTGACCAGTGTGTTGACGCGTTTGTTTCTGGTTTCGAGGAGCTGCTGTTTTCGTCCCTCGAACGCATTGTAGACTTCCTCGCGTTTGGCGGAGAGTTCCTCGACGTAGTCGTCGAACTCGGAGAAGCGTCCTTCGAGTTCTTCGATCTGGACCATGACCTTGGTCAGGTACTCTTCGGTCTTTTCGGGAGTGTCGCAGAGATCGAGGTAGTTGACGACGGCTTGCCCGAGAAGCTTGAGTTGAGCGCCGAACTGCGCCACCGCTTCGCCCTGGGCGAGCGACTTGCGCTTGTTCTTCAGTTCGGCTTTGGCCCCATTGAGAACGCTGTAGATGTCCGAGATGCTCTCGATGATCGTGGTCGTCTGGGTGGAATCCTCGATCTTGAGGTTCGATACGACGTCGATGAGCATTTCGAGTTCCTGCCCGGTGGCGCTGATCGCTTCGCCGAGCTCCTCGGCTTCGGTCACCTTGCCGAGTTGCTCCAAGACCTTGCGATGCTCGTCGACTTGGGCTCGGTAGGGATCGAGAGCTTCGGGTTGGAGCAGGAATGCGACGGTCTTTTCGGAAACCGAGTCGGCGGTCGTAGCGATGGATTCCTCCAAGCCATCCACGCGCTCCAGATCCATGTAGCGCATCTCGCGCAGGCCGATGACTTCTCCGCGAAGTGCGCGCAGGCCCGCGAGTTGGCGGACAAACCCGAGGATGTCATCCGGCGGTGAATTTTCCGCGGCCCGGACTTGTTTGCCCGTGCGCTCGGTGAGGTCTTCGATCCGTTCTGCCGCGCTGTTGCGCAGTCGTTGGACTTTGTCGAATTCGGAAATAGCCGATTCCGCGGCTTGTTTGATGCCGGCGATTGGTTTGGCCAGGGCACCCGCTTCTTCCTGTTCGATCCAGAAATAGCTGTCGAGCAAGTCGCCGGAGAGCTTTGCCAGATCGATGTAGAGTCCGGCGTAGTTGTCGTCCTTGTGCAGCAGGGTGATCAGCTCACGGCATTCAGCCATGGCTCGGACGAGCTCGGCGTTGCCGATTTTGAAAAGATAGCTGTCCTGGGACTGCTGTTGGGAGATGACGGCGTCGTCCGAGAGGATCGGCGTTTGCCAGACCTGGATGACGTGGTGTTTTTGTGCTTCGAGCTCTGTTTTGAAATAGAGCAGCTCACCGTTATCGAAGATGGAGTAACCATTGCAAACCACAGGCGGCTGCACATTGCGCTCAATCAGGTTGTAGTTGAGCAGGACGTAGTCGCCGGAGGTTCGGTTGTAGAAGGCGTATAAGGTGTCCTCGCCGTTTGCGGAGCTGATTTTGCGCTCGAAGCGCATGTGCTCCAGCCCGTGGTCGAAGGTTTTGAGCTCGCCGCTCAGGAGATAGTAGCCATTGGCGAAGATGATGCCGTGGTCGTCGGGGAGCAGTACACAGGATTCGCCGATGGCGTCGATGCGGTTCACCGATTGTGTCTTCTCGTTAAAAACGAGGTAGCGAACCTTTTCTTCGCGGTAGGGGAGGATCTTGAGAAGGATCAGCGGCCCGACGATGGCGTACTCGATTTCCGCGTCGTCCAAGGTTTGATCGTGATCCTCGACGGGTTCTTGATAGATACCCAGCCCATCGGTGGTGTTGTCTTCGACTTTGATCGTGAGGTCACCGCCGACGGTTTCGACGAAGACGCGGTCCTCGATGCTGAGGTGAGGGTGTTCGCCGGGGCGCTGCATGTCGCGCGTTGCGCGTTGCCAGGTGAACTCGTGTTGGTCGGGGAAAGTGTATTCGTGATCCGAGCGGTTGCCCTGATATTCCAGAGTACCGTCACTCTTGATCAGGAATTTGAAGGTCTTGATGTCGTCGATGCTCTTGCCGACTCGAAGCGCCAGATAGAGAACCGGCCCCTTTCGCATGAACTTGGCGAAAACGGTCTCACGGTAATATTTGTAGAGGTAGGCGAAGTCCTCGCGGAACGAGCGGCTGTCGATGACCTCATCCAAGCTGAGCTTGTGGAAGGTATGGTCGCTGGGCTCGTAGCGGTAGGCGTCGAAAACGTCTTCGGGGTCGGTCGTTTGTTTGAGGCCGAACTGAATGTTGTAGCCGAAGAAGAAGCGGTTGTTGCCGATCGAGATCATGTCCCGCGGCGTGCAGTTGTGCTCGGTGGTGATCCGCTCGGTGGAAACGAGCGCGCTCTCTACGGCGCCGAAGATGTCCTTGCGTTGTGTGTTGAGCGCATCGAGCCGCTGGCCCAGATCCTCGGACTGGGTGAGCAAGCGTGCGCGGATCACTTCGTAGGCGCCGCCTTCGAGTTGTTTGGAGTCTTCGGACATGGAGAGTAATGGGCGTATCGCAGGGGGGCGCGCTGGTGCTCAGCGGCCAGATCTGATGTGCCGTGCGGAATGGACGGGCATCAGGTGGTTTCTGCGCATCGGCGGCATCGCATGCTCGGCCGATTGGTCTGGTCTGCTAGCCCGGGGTGAAGTCGCATCATGCGCTTTTCACCCCAGGCTGATTTCTGTCGCCATTAAGGCATGTGCAGCCTGTGAATCCAGTTCGGAAAAACAGGGCGGCCTATTCTCAAATGGGGAACAGGTCTCGGTTATCAGTTCATCAGTGAGCTGACCTTTTGGTCGGCCAGGCCGAAGCGCTTGGCAGAACCAAGCAGGCCAATGATCTTGTCGCGGGTTTCCCCTTCGGCTTGTGGGATCATTTTGCCCAACACACCGGCGATGCTGAGGTTCTTGAGGTCCTCGCTTTCGATGCCGAAGTCGTCGATCCACTGGCTGAGCTGGCTCTTGAAGTAGTCAGGGTCGCCATTGAAGAACGTCTCTTTGATGTCCGAGATGGTGTAGGAGTTGTCGACGATGCGGTCGACCACCTTGCCCTGGGTAACAGCGTTGGTGATACGGTCGAAGAACTGAGTCTCGCCACCGACGATATCGATCTTGGCTTGTTTGAGCGCTTCGCCCACGACGATGGCCTGTTGTTCGGCAATCTGGCGCTGGACGTCGATCTGAGCCAGGTCGATGGCCTTTTCCTTCTCCAGCTTGAGCTTGAACTCTTCGTGCTCCTGACCGGCTTCTTCGAAGAGCTTCATCGCTGCAGCCTTTTGCTCGATGCCCTTGGCTTCCGCTTCGAACTTCAGCGCATCGACTTCGGCTTGGGCGGCGCCTTCCTTCTGCAGGGCGTCGGCTCCTGCGAGCTTCACCTCGACGAGACCGAGGCCTTCGGCGGCAGTTTCCTTGGCGACGGCTTCGGCGAGCATCTTCTTGGCGTTGGCCTCTTTCTCGCTGGCGGTGAGTTCGGCCTCGGCGAGGATAATGCGTTCCTCCGACTGCAGTTCGCTGGCAGCCTTGCTGGCGGATGCTGCTTTTTCGACCATGTAGGCCTCTTCGTCGGCCTTGAGCTGGGCGGCCTGGCGGCGTGCTTCGGCTTCCTTGACCTGGGTGATGAGCTTTTCCTGAGCCTCGGCTTCGGCCAAAGTGACTTTGACCTGCTTCTCACGGTCGGCACCGGCAAATGCTTCGGTGTCTTTGATCTTTTCCTGCTCGATGACCACGGTCTTTTCGAGGGCCACGCGGTCTTTGATGACTTCTTGAATGTTCTTCTTCTCGACCTCGACGGCTTTCTCCTTCTCGATCGCCTTCAGTTCGGTCACGCGCATGCGCTCGATCTCTTCGAGTTGGCGTTCGCGTTCGACGCGTTCCAGTTCCACTCCATCGGTACGTTCCTTGTTGCGCAGGGCGACGAGGATCTGGCGCTGTTTGTTTTCCTCGGCGATCTGGATTTCCTCTTCGGCGCGGATGCGGGCGTTTTCGGCCTTCTGGCGTTCCTCTTCGCGGACGCGGGCGGTTTCGGCCTCTTCGCGGTACTGGACGATCTCGACTTCGCGCTTTTGTTTGGCTTCGGTTTCTGCCAGTTGACGCTCCAGTTCGAGGATGGCCTCGCGGGCTTCGACGTCTTGCTGGGTAATGACCTTTTCCTTATCCCTCTGGATGTTGTTGGCGAGCTTTGCCTGTGCGGCGGTGAGGTCGGTGATTTTCTTGATGCCTTCGGCGTCGAGAATGTTATTGGCGTCGAGTGCTTCGAGCGGG
The DNA here is from genome assembly GCF_010681825.2 of Sulfuriroseicoccus oceanibius. Taxonomy (NCBI): domain Bacteria; kingdom Pseudomonadati; phylum Verrucomicrobiota; class Verrucomicrobiia; order Verrucomicrobiales; family Verrucomicrobiaceae; genus Sulfuriroseicoccus; species Sulfuriroseicoccus oceanibius. Next base: position 1,411,691 of record NZ_CP066776.1, read on the forward strand.
GTTTGCTCGAGGTAATCGATTGCGGCGTCGTCGAGGATAAAGCCGTTCAGGTCTTTGCCGATGACCTGAAGGATGTCGTCGCGGAAGGTATCGCGTTCTTCGTAGAGTTCGACGAAATCGAAGCGCTTACCGACGGTCTTCAGGGCTTCAGAGAACTTGGCGTCGAAGAGCGCACGGATTTCCTCTTCGGATGAGGCGCGGTCACAGCCGATGGATTCGGCAACCCGCAGCACGTCTTCCATGACGTTGTTCACGCGGACGAAGAACACGACCTTGATATCGGCACGCATGTTGTCCTTACAGATCAGGCCGTTCTTGCCTGTTCGGTCGATCTCGATGCGTTTGACCGAGATGTCCATTGGGTCGGCTCGGTTGAGCAAAGGGATCACCAAGCCGCCATTGAAGATGACCTTGGTTTTTGGGAAGCCGGTGACTACCAATGCGGTGCCCTTTTCCACCTTGCGGTAGAACGACGTGAAAATGTAGAGCAGGGCGAATACGGAGGCCGCCGAGATGGCGATGGTGACCAGGAGCGCCGCGGTGCCGGTCAATCCCAGGAGGGCGAGGGTGGACAGAGTCATGGGTGTGTTTGTGTTTAGTTGGGTGGGTTCTGGATGGGGTGGACCGTGTACAGTCCGGATTGTTGGTCGTAGGAGACGACTTTGATCGTCTCGCCGCGTGGGATCTCGCCCTCGGGGCAAATGCAATTGATGCTGGCCGGTGCGCCTTCCTTGCGGGCGACTTCGGCTTGTCCGTAGGCGGCATCGACCTTGCGGCTGATGACGACACCGGTTTGTCCCAGGATGGGTTCGACGATTTCCGATTCTCTGAGTTTGCGGAAAAATGGAGCCAGCGGCCAGGTGATGAGTTTGGCGGCTGGGATTGCGATCAGAGACGAGATCCCCAGAATGATCCATCCTGTGCGGTTGTCTGCTTCGGGGTTGAAGAGATCGTTGCCAGTGATGGAGAAGAACCAAGTGCAAATGGCCAGGAACGTGGCGATGCCGGTCAATGGAACCGAACCGCCGTTGAGGAACTTAATGATCCCACTCAATGGACCCAGGCTGGCCAGGTTCGTGCCGCCGTCGGCATCCATGTCGATATCGACGTCCAGCGCATCCAAGCCCACCCCGAAGAACGAGACGATCCAGTAGAGCAGGATCATGCCCAGAAAGACCGAGATCGCCAGATTGTAGGGCTGTGAGAGATGGTGGAGGAACTCTTGCATGAACGTCGCGATTCGGGAACCAAAGCGTATAGGCTCCCATCTGTGTTAGGGCGACGTTTTCTTCACCGATATGCGTATTTTGTGCAAGGAAATTGAGGTGTTAGGCGGGAGTTGGAGGGGATTCGCGATGTTGTCCTGATGCGATCAAAAGAGGGAAGCGGGGCGGATGGTGCGGGCAAAGAATGAACATCTAGGCAAGACCTAAAGAGGGAGGCTGGTTAAAAGGTGATTAGTTGGTGTTATATTGTTGTATTGTTTGGGCATTTTTATGTTATGCCCGGATGTGTTCCGCTTTGTGTTCTCCGGGCGTGGGTGCGGGTGGGGCATTAGCGCTTCTTTGAGTTACTCTCCCGTCAGGATATGAATACACGGTTTTCCTTGTCTTGGTCCAAGTCACTGCTGGGTAGGTCTTTTTCTTACATTAATACAGCGGTGCTTTGTTGGTGTGTGGCTGGTGGTGCGGCTTGGGGGGCTGGTTCGGTTGTTGTTAATGAATTTCATTACAATTCGAAGGATAACTCGAGTCTTGAGGAGTTTGTGGAGTTGTACAATCCGGGGGATGCCGCTTACGACTTGAGTGGGCATCGGCTGGATGATGCGGTGTTTTATGAGTTTCCTGAGGGGACGGTTTTGCCGGCGGGCGGGTATTTGGTGGTGGCGCAACAGCCGCAAGTTCTGGAGGCAAAGTATGGAATTACCGGCGTTCTCGGGCCGTGGTCGGGCAAGCTTTCTTCGGGCGGAGAGGAGATCGAGGTTCGTAACGCGCTGGATACCAAAGTGGACAGTGTGAAGTATCGGGCGGGCTTTCCATGGCCGACGATGGCCGATGGCGCTGGCCCGTCCGCGGAGTTGATCCATCCGTTGCTGGACAACGGCTTGGGTTCGTCGTGGCGCTCCAGTGTGCCCGGGGAGGAAGTCGCGTACCTGCCTGGAATGGCGTCAGGATGGCGTTATTTCAGGGGGATTGATCAGGCTCCAAGTGCGGGTTCGCAGTGGAGGGATCCATTATTTGACGATAGTTCGTGGGAAATTGGGCAGGCTGGATTCGGCTATGGGTACGATACTGGTAACAACACCTCTCTGGAGGATATGTACCAGAGTTATACATCAGTCTATTTGCGACGATCGTTTACGATTGATGGTGGTTCTGTGCCGACGTCGATGAAGTTGCGTATGCGTGTGGATGACGGGTGTGTGGTGTGGATCAATGGTCAGGAAGTGGCGCGCTTTCACGTGCCCGATGGCGAGCTGGGGTATGATTCTGCGGCGATCAACCATGAACGCGAGGAGGAGGAGATTACCCTTCTTGGTACGGACTCGTATCTGGTGGCGGGAACCAACGTGGTGGCGGTACACGCACTCAATACCCGGGTCGGTAGTAGTGACATGGCGTTTGATATGTCGCTGAGTTCGACTGGTGCGGAAGAATTTCCAGCTAGTCCTGGGGCGGCGAACCGGACAAGCATCGCGCTCGCGGATGCGCCGCCATCGGTGACATCTGTGAGTCATGCACCGGCCAGTCCGACGACAGGTGAGCCGGTGGAGATTGCGGCGGCGATTTCAGATGAGGATGGGATGGGCGCGGTGCGTCTTGAATGGCAGCAGGTGGATCCTGGGAGTTATATCCGTCTGACCGACGCTGCATACGAGACATCCTGGCAAAGTGTTCCGATGACTGACGGCGGGGATGGGGTTTACCGTGCGAGCTTACCGGGGGAACTGCAGACCCATCGGCGACTGATGCGTTACAGGATTGTGGCGACCGATGCGCTGGGTAACGAACAACGGTTTCCTTACGAGGACGACGAGCAGCCAAACTTTGCGTACTTCGTTTATGATGGGGTTCCTGAGTGGACCGGTGCGCTTCGGCCTACGGCGTATGCGGGAGCGGACGCGACGGAGGCGGTCACTTATGGTGTGGATGTGATGGCGTCCATGCCGGCGATTCATTTGATAGCGGACTCAGGGGATGTGACCAATTCCCAGTATAATGCGAGTTTCCACAAGGTGAGGTTCCGCGGAACCCTGATCCAAAAGGGTGTGGTTTATGATCACGTTGAGTTCCGTAACCGAGGTCAGGCTTCCACGTATGTGAGTGGCAAAAACAAGTGGAAGATCTACTTCAATCGGGCCCGGGATTATCAGGCATATGATAACTACGGTCGGCCATATCGTGAAACTTGGAATGAGTTGCCAATCAATGCCAATGCGAGCCCATGGGCGGCAATCAACCGTGGGTCGGCCGGAGTGGAAGAAACCTCAAGCCACCGTCTTTATGCGCTGGGCGGCATGGCTGCGCTCAACACCCAGTACTTCCAGTTTCGCGTGATTGACGATGTGTCCGAGCAGGGTGCCGATCAATACAGTGGTGACCTGTGGGGATTGTATATGGGGTTTGAGCCGACCGAGGGGAACTTTATCGATGAGCATGACCTGCAGGATGGGAACCTATATTCCATTGAGGGGAACGAAGGCGACAAAGAGCGGCAGGGGCCTCCGCCAGCTACTGCGGACGACTCTGATTGGGTCGCGTTCCGCGATGGGTTGGCGCAAAGTGGCCAAACAGAGCAGTGGTACCGTGATCACGTGGATCTCGACATATTGTACACGTTCCTTGCGATCAACCGGCTGATTGGCAATGTGGATGTGCGTCCTGGTGATAACTATCGTTTCTATCACCGGCCGAGTGACGGGCGGTGGGTGATCATCGCGTACGATTTGGACATGATGTACATTCCGGCCCACCACTGGGGCGGGACGATGGACGGAGTGGTGGTGGCTGGAGCTCCCAATGTGTTCCGGGCGATCATGAGGCATCCGGAGATTGCGCGGGAATACCGCAACCGTTGCCGTGAGATCCTTTCGTTGGTGGGATCTGATAGTGGCGCGGCAGGAGGGCAGATTGGGCAGTTGATTGCAGAGTATGCGTCGTTTGTGAACCCGGTGGGGCAGGAGAAAACGTGGGCCGACATTGATGCTGCAATGTGGAACCTTCATCCGAGAACCGAGGGTAACGGGGCGAACTCCGGGCAAAGCAGTCACAAGGGGAACTTCTACCGTGCGGTTTACCACGATAGCCGTGGTGGTCTGGGGGGAACCTTGTCGAGTGCCTGGACCCGCACTCTGGTGGATGCGGACAGCGATGGGTTTTCCGACCATGAAGGCATGATGCGTTACTTTGTCGAATACTCGACCAATGCGTGGGACGGTGGGTTCTGGTCCAGACTGGCGGTGAACGGCGTCGATCCTGATCCTGACCGTCAGCTAGGTTATGGGTACCAATATCTTCAGTTTGAGGCGAACTATGGAGGGTGGGGCGACGCGAACAACAATCCGGGAGAGGAGGCTCTGCATGATGATTTTCCGCAGAAGCCGACCATCAGTGCGCTGAACCCAAGTTTCCCAGTGGACGATCTGGCATTCCGTTGCTCCGCCTTTGCGGATCCGGATGGCGCGCAGACGCATGCGGCGACTCAGTGGAGGATTGCGCAAATCAGTGCGCCTGGTGTGCCGGGCTTTGTGGCGGGTGAGCCATGGAAATACGAGCTGGATGCGACCTGGACGTCGCCGGAGATCGCAGCGGGAACGAGTGAGTTCAAGTTTCCACTGGGCCTGGCATCGGCGGGGAACCGCTACCGCGTGCGTGTCCGGCATCAAGACAACTCGGGCAATTGGTCGTACTGGTCCGAGCCGATTACTTTCGATGCGGTGGCGGCGGCGCCTTACACGCTGCTGCACTACTGGAACTTCAACAACTCGGACGAGGCTCCGGCATTCTCCATGCTCGGAGGATCGGAGTCGGCGGCGGGGGCTGTGGTGTACGATGACGGCGGGGACTTCGCTGCATTGAATGCGCGCAATGGCGACTCTGCTGGTATGCATCAGCGGGTGAATAGTCCGCTGACCCCAGGCACGGAGCTGCGCTTTGACCTCCCAACGCGAGGCTTCGGGGATGTTCTGATCCAATATGAGGCGCGCCGATCCGGCTCGGGAGCTGGCATTCAACTCGTTGATTATACGGTGGATGGCGGGGAGTCGTGGCAACGTCACTCTGAGGTATCAGTTGCGGATATTGATGGTGAGGCGGTGCCGGTGATCCCTCTGGATTTCAGTAGAACTCCAGGGGCGGTGGACAATCCGCGGTTTGGGATCCGCATCACGTTTTTGCAGGGCAGTGGCGGTACTGCGGGTAACAACCGCTTTGACAACCTGACAGTGGAAGGACGCCCGGTGGTGCCCGATTTCGAGGCGTGGAGAAGCCGGCAGTTCAGCGTCGATGAGCTGGAGGATGAGTCGATTTCAGGCGGGGATGCCGATCCGACGGGGGCGGGGATGACGAACCTGATGCGTCATGCTGCCGGTCTCGGGAGGGATGATGCGGTTACTGATGATAACGGCTACTCATTGATTCAACGCATCGATCCCGATGATGCGCCGGTGTATCGGTTCCGCTACAACCCAGCTGCGACTGATCTTCGGTGGAAGGTAGAAGCCGGAGCGGTGCCTGGATCGTGGACTCACGTGCTTTTTGACTCGGAGCTGACGCCAGCGCCGACGATGAAGGATGGGTGGGTTGAGATTGTGTTGCCGGACTCGTTGGACGGAGGGAGTGTGCGTGATCCGCGGATGTTCGTTCGTCTGCAGATTTTGTCGACGCCGTGATTTTGAGGTGCGGGGCGTGGGTTGGAAATAGGTTAGGAATGCCATGCGGGTGTGTTCCGAATGCTGTGGAATCAAGGTGTATTGCCATGTGGGAGCGGCCGTCGGGTGGGTGCTGCGCTTTGGTGGCATCGCACACTCGGCCGGGAATGGAGGGATGGTTTTCCTGGGGGGCGCTCGCCTGAGGCTCGCTGACCCAGGCTGGTATGAGACGCGCATTCAGCGCGGAATTGAGGGTGACGGGGCTCTGGTTGGTGCCATTCCGCTGTGCCCCATAAAAAAACATGTTCATGTTTTGTGGGGGCGGGGACGTGACCTAGCGCATGGGACTGCTGCGGGCATTTTCCACGGCGGTTGCTATGCGTCCACCGCCCCAATTGCCGGATGTCTTTAGGTAGTCGTCTGGTCGTTCGTATCTCGGCTGGCTTTATAGCTCGGCGGATATGGGTAGGGGCGGAGGGAATTGGAAAACGACCAAGAACAAAACCCGACAACGTTATGAAAAAACACCTCACCACCGGCGCAGCGATGCTGCTTCTAACCGCGGCTGCAAATGCTGCTGTGATCAACTTTAGCGATGACTTCGCAGGTAGCACCAGGACGGATCCAGGTGACGACTCCGCAGCTACCGCAACCAAACATCACCTGAATTATTCGGAAACAGCCAACACCACGACAGAGATCCGAACCCAGGAAGGCCCATTCAATAATGGAGGGACGCTCTTCCTCGCGGCACTCGCGAACGAAGCGCAGAGTGCAACCTATTTGGCGTCCAATACAGGGTTGGGAGCGGGCGTGGGCGATCAAATCTGGGTCACCAGTTCGGCTCTGACTCTGACTGCCGACTTTGCGAGCAACTGGAAGGACGTTTCAGCCGCAGTCACCAGTGGCTTCATGCTTGAAGGAGCAACGAGTGACTTGATTGTCAGCTGGAACCCCGGAGGTACGAACTACTCGGTGGGGCTCGGGGCATTGAGCATCACCGCTCCTACCGATGTGGTGGGGAGTTCGCTTTTCAGTGGCAGCGCGTCGGCTCCTACCGGCACGACCTTTGGAACCGTCAGTCTCTCGCTGATCGAGAATGGAGCCAACTACGACTTCACTCTGACGATGGGAGGGAGCACGAATTCCTTCTCCGTTGGCCAGGCATCGCTCGGATCGATCGAGGGGATTGGTTTCTACAATGCGGCCAACGGTGGTGGAGGTAACACCAATATCGACAACGTCACGCTGACCGGCATTACCGGTGTGGCCGCGGTGCCGGAGCCATCATCGGCTGCGCTGCTCGGATTGGGTGGCGTGGCGATGATCTTGCGCCGTCGCAAGTAGAGCTTCGCTCGAAGCTGCTTTTGCAGATTATTTGATTAATGGAGTCTTGGAGGATGGGAGAATGCCCACCGCCGAGACTCCATTTTTTTGGTATTACCCCTTACGGTTCTTGAATTCTTCGTAGGCGTCGAGCGCTTGTTTGCGACCTCCTGCGAGGTCGACGATTGGGAATGGATAATCCTTGCCCAGAGTGATGCCTGCTTTTTCGAGCTCGGCTTTTGATAGGTTCCACGGTTCGTGGATGGATTTGCCGGGGAGTTTGGCGAGTTCGGGGAGGTATTTGCGAACGTAGTCTCCATCCGGGTCGAAGCGGTGGGCCTGGGTGACCGGGTTGAAGATGCGGAAATAGGGAGCGGCGTCGGCACCGGATCCTGCGACCCATTGCCATCCCATGATGTTGTTGGCGAGGTCGGCGTCGACCAGGGTGTCGGCGAACCATTCGGCACCGGTCTGCCATGGTTGGAGCATGTGTTTGACCAGCAGCGAGCCGACGATCATGCGGACGCGGTTGTGCATCCAGCCGGTTTCCCACAGCTGGCGCAAGGCGGCGTCGATGATGGGGTAGCCGGTTTTTCCGCGGCGCCAGCGTTCGGCCAGCTCATCGTCCGCCGACCACGGGAATTGATCGTATTCCTCCTTCAGGCTGCGGGTGATTGAGTGAGGGAAGTGGAACATCAAGTGGTGGGCGAAATCGCGCCAATAGAGCTGGCGGATGACGCTCTTTTCCACGTCTTTGACCTTGGCCGTGCGCAACTGGTGGATGATTTCACGCACGCTGATCTGGCCGAAATGCAGCCATGGCGAGAGCTTGCTGGTGCCGTCGATCGACGGGATGTCGCGCTGGTCGGAGTAGTCTGCGGCGGCATTTTCGGTGAACTGGGCGAGTCGTTCTTCCCCTCCCTGGCGGGTTGGGTTCCAGTGGTCGGCCAGTTTTTCGTGCCATGGGATCGTGGGCAGGAGCGCGAGATCGTCGATGTCCTGTGCGGGGGAATTGGCGAACTTGTCCTTGAGATCGGGCATGGTCAGGGGCTGCCCGACCTCGTGGGTGATGCAGTGCTTCCAGAATGGAGTGAAGACTTGGAATGGCTTGCCTGATTGGTTGGCGATGTCGGTGGGCTCGTGGATCAACGAGGCACCGAAGCTCTTGGCGGTGATGCCAGCTTTCTGCAGAGCGCTTTTGATTGCGGTGTCGGTGGCGACGCCGTGGGGTTCGTAGCGGCGGTTCCAAAAAACACCGCAGGCGTTGTGCTCACGGACGAGTTCCAGGAGATCGCTTTCGACATCGGTGGTGGTCTTTAGATGCAGCGCACCGCCGAGTTGTTTGATTTGGTCGCCCAAGTCACGCAATGCCTGATGCAGCCACCACCGGGATGCGCCCCCTTCGCCGGACTTTTCGAGCTCCGCTGCGTCGTGGAGAAAGAGCGCAAGCACCGGGGCACCGGTGGCCACGGCAGCGGCGAGTGCCGGGTTGTCCGCCAGGCGTAGGTCACGGCGGAACCAGACAATGGCGGGGGGTGTGTTAGTCGTGGTTTTGCTCATGGCGGGGGGGGGCAGCGGATGGGGAGGGGGCGGATTGCTTAGCTCAATTCCGAGCGTGGGACGAAGCGGGAGTTTTCCACGTCTTTGACGACGTTGTCGTAGGGGAAGATACGGCCGTTCATGGTGATGTAGATGCCGGCGGGCAGGGCTTGCACCGCGGCGATGGCGCAGCCGATGTTGAAGATGGCATCGCTGGTTTTGAACATGGCAGGCTCGAGTGCTCCGGTGAAGACGATGGTTTTGTCCTGAATGTCGGCCAGAGCCATGGCGGACTCGACCATGGTGTCGGTGCCATGGGTGACGATGATGCGTTGGCCGGGGGTGGCTTTGATTGTGTCTGCGAGCACCTGACGGTCGGCGTCGGTGATCTCCAGGCTGTCTTTTTGCAACAGCGGGGTGATCTGGTAATCCACGGTGACCGGTAGTTCTTCCAGCACGCGTTTGATATTCGGGCAGCCGACCTGATAGGTGCTTTTGGCATCGAAGTAGATTTTATCGATGGTGCCGCCGGTGGTGATGATTTGGATGGGCTCGTGGATCATGGCGTGGAGTTAGCGTTGGATCGTGGGAAAGATGTGTGTCTTGATGGTGCTGAATCAAGGCGTATTGACGTGATGGGAGCGGCCATCGGGAGTGCGCTGCGCTTTGGAGAAGCCGTCCGCTCGGCCGAGGGGAGGGTGGTCGGGTTTACCTGGGGTGGCGCTCGCCGGAGGCTCGCTGACCCCAGGCTGTTATGAAACTCGCCTTCAGCGAGGCATTAGCCATGAGTCAGTGCCATTCACTTGTGCCCGTTATTGGGGCGGGATCAAAAAGAAAAAAGCGGGCGCTCCGGAGTGACCGGAACGCCCGCTGGTAGATAGGTGCTGGAGACTCGGCTTACTCGCTGAACTCGCTGACGAGTCCGCTGAGGGTGGCCTTGGCGTCGCCGTAGAGCATGCGCACGTTGTCTTTGAAGAAGAGCGCGTTCTCCAGGCCGGAGAAGCCGCGGCCCTTGCCTCGCTTGAGGCAGTAGACGGTGCGTGCCTTGTGCACGTTGATGATAGGCATGCCGTAGATCGGGCTGGCCTCGTCATCGAGCGCGGCTGGGTTGACCACGTCGTTGGCGCCGATGACCACGGCGACGTCGACGGTGTCGATCACGCGGTTGATGGCGTCCATCTCCCACAGTTGCTCGTAAGGAACGTCGGCTTCAGCGAGGAGCACGTTCATGTGACCTGGCATACGGCCGGCTACCGGGTGCACGGCGAACTCGACCTGGCAGCCTTTGGACTCGAGGATCTCCGCAAGTTCCTTCACCGCGTGTTGGGCCTGGGCAACGGCCATGCCGTAACCAGGGACGAAGACCACGTGGCGGGCGGCTTCAAGCACGTAGTAGGCGTCTTCAGCCGATGCTGCTTTCATTTCGCCTTCCATGGCGGTGCCTGCTTTACCTGCAGCGGAGCCGAAGCCACCGAAGAGGACGTTGCCGAGGCTGCGGTTCATTGCCTTACACATGATGCCGGTAAGGATGAGTCCGCTGGCGCCGACGAGGCAGCCTGCAACCACGAGCACGTTGTTGAGGATGATGAATCCTGCGAACGCAGCTGCGATACCCGAGTAGGAGTTGAGCAAGGCGATCACCACAGGCATGTCGCCACCACCGATTGGGATGGTGCTGAGCACGCCGAGCACGAGTGCGGCCGAGATCAGGACGATGACGGTGGTCAGAGCGCATGCGCCGGATGGAGCGATGGTGAAGGTCACCACAGCGCCGATGGCGGTGAGCAGGAGCAGGATGTTGAGGATGCCGGAGCCCGGGAACGAGATCGGCTGGCCGGGAAGCTTCTCGGAGAGTTTGCCCCAGGCGACCAAGCTGCCGGTGAACGTGATGCCACCGATGAGGATGGTCAGCGCGATGGCCAGTGCGGCGAACCAAGCTGGAACGGTGACACCGCTCTGGGCTGCAAGGTTGGTCAGGTAGGTCTCAACGCCGCCTTTGACGGTGTAGATTTTGACGAACTCGACCACACCGATCAACAAACTGGCGAGACCACCGAGGCCGTTGAAGATTGCGACCATTTCCGGCATGCCGGTCATTGGGACGCGGGTGGCAGCGATGGCGCCGATGGCTCCACCGAGGAGGACGCCGCCGATGATCATTGGCCAGGCCAACCCGCCGTAGAGCAAGGTGGCGACGATGGCGATCATCATGCCGACTGCGGAGAGGCGGTTGCCGCTACGCGCGGTGTCGGCGTGACCGAGCATCTTGATGCCGAAAATGAACAGCACCGACGCAATGATGTAGAGGAGGTTGATAACGACAGCCATTACTTCTTCCCTCCTTTGTTCTTAGCTTGGAACATGGCGAGCATGCGGTCGGTCACCAGGTATCCGCCAACCACGTTGACAGAGGCGAAGACGAGGGCCGCGAAGGCGATCCACTTGGTGACCGGGCTTTCGCCCACGTTGAGAGCCATCAGCGCACCGACAATGGCGATGCCGGAGATGGCGTTGGATCCCGACATCAGCGGGGTATGCAGTTGCGATGGCACCTTTGAGATCAGTTCCACACCGAGGAAAATCGCCAGTGTGAACGCAAAGAGCAGCAACAAGAGTGGAGCTAAATCCATAATATGTGTGAGTTAGTGGGTTGGACTCTTGCCCGGGTTAGGCATTGGCGAATTTTTCATGGACGATCGCGCCTTCGTGGGTCATCAGGCAGCCGGCAATGATCTCGTCCTCGCGGTCGAGCTTGATTGTCTTGGCTTCTTCGTCCCAGAAGTGCTCGATGAAGTTGACCAGGTTGGAGGCGAACATGAGGCTGGCGTCTTGCGCCGAGTGGTTCTCAATGGTGTCGCATCCGATGATCTGGACGCCTTCTTCGGTGATCACGGTTTCGCCTGGCTTTGATCCTTCGACGTTGCCGCCGGTTGGGGAGGCTGCCAGGTCGACGATCACGCTGCCCGGAGCCATTCCCTTGAGCATGTCCTTGGTAAGGAGCAGTGGGGCAGGGCGGCCGAACAACTTGGCGGTGGTGATGACCACATCCGAGTCGCTGCAGACTTTGGCCATGCCTTGGCGCTGGAGTTCGAGTTGCTCTGGTGTGAGCTCTTTGGCGTAGCCTTGTTCAGTTTGGCCCATTTCGCCGAGGTCGATCTGAACGAACTTGGCACCGAGCGACTGGACTTGCTCGGCAACCACCGGGCGGGTGTCGAAGGCTTCGACGCGTGCGCCGAGACGCTTGGCGGTAGCGATGGCCTGAAGGCCTGCGACGCCGACGCCGATGACGAAGTACTTGGCTGGCTGGATGGTGCCGGCCGGGGTCATCATCATTGGTAGGATCTTCGGCGATGCGTCCGCTCCCATGAGAACGGCGGCATATCCGGCGATGCTGGCCTGTGAGCTCAGCGCATCCATTTTCTGAGCGAGCGTGGTACGCGGCATCATCTCCAAGCTCACTGCGCTGACGCTTGCACTAGCAAAGTCGGCCATCGGGGAACTGTCGGAGAATGGGTTGAGGAAGCTGATGTGCAGCGCTCCTTTTTTCAATTGAGCAATGGTCTCTTTCGGCGGGGACTGCACACGAAGCACGACATCGGCCTGGCTGATGGCGTCAGGTCCCACGATGGTGGCACCAGCTTCTTCGAATGCGGCGTCTGGGATAGCACTCCCGACTCCCGCGTTGGTTTCCACTGCGACGGACAACCCGAGGCGAACCAGACGGCGCACCGTGTCTGGCACGGCGGCAACCCGCTTCTCGGATTCCTTTTCTTTAGCGATAAAAACCTGCATAGGCACCGCACTGATCATCCAATAACCCACCTAGTCAAACCTGCCAACGTGACATGCCCGTGAATTCCTACGGATTTCCCAAGGATTCCGCCTAATTGGTCAATGCCTCGGCAGATCTGACTCCAAACGATGATTGGATCAAGCGCCCGTGACCTCGTCATTCCACAGCTTGATCCAGCGGTCGTAGGCTTTTGGGATCGGAGCTTCGAAGTCGAGGCGCTCGCCGGTGACGGGGTGGTCAATGGACAGACGCCAGGCGTGGAGCATGAGGCGGCCGGTCTTGGCGCTCTGGCGGGCGGGCTTGGCGTAGATCGGGTCGCCGATGAGCGGGTGCCCGAGATGTAGCATGTGGACGCGGATTTGGTGGGTGCGTCCGGTGTGCAGCGTGCAGACGACGAGTGAGCTGTCGGTGGAGTGGTCGGTGGCGACGACTTTGTAGTCGGTGATGGACGCTTTGCCCGAGCCTGGGTCGACGACGGCCATCTTCATGCGGTTGACTGGATGGCGGCCGATGTTAGTGAAGACGCGGCCTTCGGGTTTGCTCGGCGTGCCCTGGGTGACGGCGAGGTAGACTTTGTCTGTGGTGCGGGTGGAGAATTGTTCCACCAGCGAGCGGTGTGCGATGTCGGATTTGGCGACAACCAGGCAGCCCGAGGTGTCTTTGTCGAGGCGGTGGACGATGCCAGGGCGTTCGTGGCCGCCGATGCCGGAGAGTTTCCCGCGGCAATGGTGGAGCAGCGCGTTGACGATGGTGCCGTCTTCGTTGCCGGCGGCGGGGTGGACGACCATGCCTTCGGCTTTGTTGAGCACGATGAGTTCGTCGTCTTCGTAGAGGACGTCGACCGGGATGTCCTGGGGCTGGGCCTCGATGGGCTTTGGATCCGGAATTTGGATGGTCACCACGTCGCCGCTGCCCACGGGTTGCTTGGGTTTGGCCTTGGCGTGGTTGAGCTGGATGTCGCCGGACTTGATCAAGGACTGGATGCGCGAGCGTGAAAGGTCCGGGGCATGGCGGGTCACGAAGACGTCCAAGCGTTCGCCGATATGATCTGTGACCGTGATTTCCATAGGGGGAATGGATGCCACGGATGAGCAGAGCTGGCAAGCGGTCAGCGTGGCGGTTGGTTCGAGTTTGGGGGCTCACGCAAAGGTCCAAAGATCTCGATGGGCGGAATGGTGTAGAGGAGGGCGGGGAGGTTTTACGTGTTAGGTGGTTATGTTTTAGGGGAGTGCGGCTGCGCCGGATGGTTCGGCTTGCCGACCTGGAGATCGGCGTTCCTGCGGCCGTGCGGTGACTTTTTCGAGGGCCCTTAATCCAAATCGGCGTAATCGGCGTAATCGGCGGATCTTCAAAAGCGAACTGGAGTGGTGTCCGGTGTGACGGGGAGCTGTGGATAGCTCACGCAAAGACGCGGAGGCGCAGAGGGGGGGGAGGTAGATTGCTCGCTGCGCTCGTTTGATTAGGTGGCCGTACTGGAGAACGGCGGTCCGGCAGGGGGCTTGTGTGGAGAGCGATTGAACAGGATGCAAATCTGAGGAATCGGCGTAATCTGCGGATCATCAAAAGCGAACATGAGTGGCGTCCGCTGCGCCAGAGGTCTTTGGGATCTTTGGGGCTTTGCGTGAGTCACATTCCGAGAGGAGTTCGTGGGGGGGGGGGGCGCAGCGCTATAGATCCTTGGTTTGCGCCCCGGTGTGAGTTGCTACAAAAAACTGAGGGCCAGCCCTGTCCGGATGATTTGACGCTGTGGGTCGTCCGCCCTATGCTCCCGCAACAGAAAATTCTGGGATTAGATCTCCCGATTTCCCCTTCTACAAAACCATGGAAAACGTAGTTATCATCGGAACTGGCTGCGCCGGCTATACCGCGGCGATTTACACCGGACGTGCGAACTTGAACCCACTGATCCTTGCTGGAACGCAGATCGGCGGTCAGCTGACCACCACCACCGAGGTGGAGAACTTCCCAGGCTTCCCTGACGGAATCATGGGTCCTGAGCTCATGATGAACATGCAGACCCAGGCGACCAAGTTCGGCGCCCGCGTCGAGTACAAGAGCGCTCTCAACGTGGAGAAGCAGGAAGATGGTACTTTCAAGATTCAGGTTGGCGAAGATGAGTTCATCGAATCGAAGACCGTGATCGTGGCGACCGGTGCCGCGCCGCGTCACCTCGGGTTGCCAAACGAGAAAGAATTGATCGGCCACGGTCTGACATCGTGCGCGACCTGTGACGGTGCATTCTACCGCGACGTGCCTGTGGCAGTGGTGGGCGGCGGCGACTCCGCATGTGAAGAAGCTGACTTCCTCACTCGTTTCGCCAGCAAGGTCTACCTCGTACACCGCCGCGACGAACTGCGTGCCTCGAAGATCATGGCCGAGCGTGCGCTTGCCAACGAGAAGATCGAACCTCTCTGGAACTCGACCATCGCCGAGTACCTCACCGACGACGAAGGCGAAGTGCGTGCCATGTTGCTGGAAGATACCCAGAACGGCGAGCAGCGCGAAGTGGAAGTGAAGTGTGTGTTCGTGGCAATCGGGCACACTCCTAACACCTCGTTCCTCGAGGGGACCTGCGAGTTGGACGAAAACGGCTACCTGCTCCAGAAGCACGGAATGCAGACCAGCGTTGAGGGCATCTTCGCCGCCGGTGACGTGGCAGACCACGAGTACCGCCAGGCAATCACAGCTGCGGGTCAGGGATGCGCCGCCGCTCTGGAAGCCGAGCGCTACCTCGCCAACCTTGGCGCGTAATTAGTACCAGACTCACCACCTTTTATCATGTCGAACACAGAAACCGTTTATCAGTCGACCGACCGCCCCGTGGTTGGAATCATCATGGGCAGCACGTCGGATTGGCCGACCATGGAGCACGCCGCCAACATCCTTGAGGAGTTTGGCGTGCCGTATGAGAACAAGGTGGTGAGTGCCCACCGTACTCCCGAGTTGCTTGTCGATTACGCGACCAAGGCGGTGGAGCGCGGGATCAAAGTGATCATCGCCGGTGCGGGTGGCGCGGCGCATTTGCCGGGCATGACCGCGTCGATGACGTCGCTGCCTGTGTTGGGCGTGCCGGTGCAGTCGAAGGCACTGAGTGGTTTGGATTCGTTGTTGTCGATCGTGCAGATGCCTGGCGGTGTGCCGGTGCAGACGCTGGCGATTGGCAATGCGGGGGCGAAGAACGCAGGGCTTTCCGCTGTGGCGATCCTTGCGCTTGGCAGCGATGACCTGCGCGCCAAGTTGGACGCGTACCGTGCAAAGCAGACTGCGGCTGTTTACGACAGCCAGAACGACCTGCCTGTGCCGGCATCGACACCGGTTGAATTGTAAATCATAGCCAAAGCGAGACATCATGAGCAGCGATACTTCGATTCAGCCACCGGCGACCATTGGCGTGGTTGGTGGTGGGCAGTTGGGCCGCATGATGGTGCTGGAAGCCCGGCGCATGGGGTTCCGCACCGTGGTCTTTACCGATGAGGCACCGGGTTGCCCGGGTGGCCAGGTGGCGGATGAGGAGATCAACGCGACCTTCGATGACGCCGAGGCCAAGGAGGACTTCCTTTCGAAGATCGACGTCTGCACTTACGAGTTCGAGAACATTCCGGCGGACTTCATTGCTTCGATCGAGGCGGAGCTGCCGGTGCATCCGAGCAAGTTCGCGTTGGAGACCTGCCAGCATCGCGAGCGCGAGAAGCTCTTCCTCCGCGGCCACGATATCCCATGTGCGCCGTTTGCGGTGGTCGATTCGGCCGAGTCTCTGGCGGACGCGCTGGAGCAAATTGGCACTCCTTGTGTGCTCAAGACCGCAGCGTTCGGCTACGACGGCAAAGGACAGATCAAGATCAGCGAGGCTCCTGTGGATGCCGCGGCGGTGGAGAAAATCTGGAGCGATCTGGATGCCCCGCGTGGCGTGCTGGAAGGCTGGGTCAACTTTGTGGCCGAGGTTTCAGTCGTGGCGGCTCGTGGTATCGGTGGCTCGTTTGCGCCATTCCCGGTTTCCGAGAACATTCACACCAACCACATTCTCGACACGACGATCGTGCCAGCCCGCATCAGCGACGAGTCCGCGGCCTCTGCGGTGGCGTTGGCGAAGTCGGTGGGTGATGCGCTCGGTTATGTCGGCGTGTTCGCTGTGGAGTTGTTCCTGCTTGAGGACGGCTCGCTGGTGGTCAACGAGATCGCACCGCGTCCGCACAACTCGGGTCACTACACGATCGATGCGTGTGACGTCAGTCAGTTCGGGATGCAGATCCGTGCGGTGGCTGGCCTGCCGTTGAGTGCGCCACGTTTGTTGCGTCCTGTGGCAATGGTGAACCTGCTCGGTGATGTTTGGCCTGAGGCCGAAGTGCATCCGGATTGGTCGCCGGTGCTCGACGACCAGGATGCTCGTCTCCATTTGTACGGCAAGCGGATTGCCCGCGCAGGTCGCAAGATGGGGCACTTCTGCGTGCTGGCCGATGATGCGGAGACCGCGTACATGAAGTCGCAGGAGATTATGGGCGAGCTGAAGCGCTAGGTTTCAGCTGTTGGTTTTTTCATTGCCGTCCGGTGCATCCCAGTGCCGGGCGGTATTTTTTGTGGGGAGGTTTTAGGTTCTTAGGTGGTTAGGTTTTAGAGGGGGCTCGCGCGGCCACTCGGAGTGAAGCAACGTTGGTTGGGTGGCCTGGATTGACGGTGTCCTCACCGTCGAGGGGGGAAGTGCTCGCTGCGCTCGTTCGTTCTGGTGGCCGTACTGGAGAACACGCGGTCCGGTAGGGGCGCTGGTGGACGGGGCTAAATCTGAGGAATCGGCGTCATCTGCGGTCCTCAAAAGCGAAGATGAGTGGCGGGGTTGGTGGTGATGGCGGCACGAAAAAGCCGGACACCGCGGGGTGCGGTATCCGGCTGGGTATGATGTTATGATTTTTGGCTTTTAGAAGAACCACTTCAGACCGGCGACGACGATGTGTTGTTGCACTGGATCGTCGCTTGGGAGGTCGGCACCCCAGTAGTTGAGATATTTGTACTCAATGTAGATGCTGGTGGTGTCGTTGTAGAAGTAGTCGCAGCCGGCGATTGCCTGGGCGGCGAGGTCTCCGTTGGTGTCGTTATCGCTGATGCGAGCCGAGGATCCGCCGATGGTGACACGGGTGTCTTCGGTTTGGCCGACCCAGCCGCCGATGCCGACGCCAAGGTATGGCAGGAAGGCGGAATCGGTGTCGAAGCGGAGGATGCCGTTGATGAGGAAGGCTCCGGTATCGAAGCGGGCGGTGGCGCTGCCGACGTTGCTGCCGCTGGAGTCACGGAGGTCGAGTCCGACATCGACGCCGTTGTAGAAGGCGTCGAGTTCAATGGCGGGCTTGACGGTCTCTCCGTCCCAGCCGTAGCCCCACTTGATGCCGCCGACGCCGCCGATCTTCTCCTTGGCTTCGAGGGCGTAGCTTTCACCGCCGATGGTCCGGCGGATGGTGCCCTCATAGTTTTGGTAGGCGTTGATACCTCCCTGGAGTGAGAAGTACTGGCCGACCCCATAACTTGGTGCGACATCGATTGGTTCGATGGCGATTTGTTTTGGAGCGGTTCCTGCGGCGGCGATGCCGACGGAGGCAATGAGGAGGCTGATTGTAGCTTTCATGGTATCTCTGGGTGTATAGGTTTTGGAGCCCGGTTGAAGCTGGCGTGTAGAGCCATTCTCCGGTCGTGGGATCCTAACGACCTAGGTGGAGAGGAGAGGCGTGCGCCCTCGCTGGTTACGGGTGGCGATGTGTTGGTGGATGCACTGATGCGTACGATTGTTTGCGTGTCGTGCCCACCCTCTGACAGAGATAGTTTGTTTGTGATTGGCCGCTGTTGGCATCAGGGCACAAAAAAACCTGCTCCGCAGAATCTGCGGAACAGGTTTTGTAGGGAAAATCCCTGGAAGGTCCGATTAACGCTTGGAGAACTGGAACTTCTTACGTGCGCCTGGCTGACCTGCCTTCTTACGCTCCTTCATGCGAGGGTCGCGGCGAAGGAAGCCGGCAGCCTTGAGGGCTGGGCGAAGCTCAGCGTCGAACTGAATCAGAGCACGGGCGATGCCAAGCTGGATGGCACCGACCTGGCCGCTGAGTCCACCGCCGTGGGTGTTGACTGCGAGGTCGTACTTCTTGAGAGACTCGGTCAGTTGGAGTGGGGCGAGCACTGCGTTCTGCAGTGTGACGGTGCCGAAGTAGTCTTCGAAGGCACGGCCGTTGATGGTGATCTCGCCGGTTCCTGGCTGAAGGCGAACGCGTGCTACCGCGGTTTTGCGGCGTCCGGTTGCGCAGATGGTGTTCGTCGTTGCTTCGCTCATGATGAAATTGGATTGGAAGGTGATTACTAGGCGACGGTGTACTCAGCAGGGGACTGAGCTTCGTGTGGGTGCTCGTTGCCGGCGTAGACCTTCAGTTTCGAGAAGATCTGGCGACCGAGGCGGTTGTGAGGGATCATGCCCTTGACTGCCATCTCGACGATGCGCTCTGGCTTGCTTGCGCGGAGTTCAGCAACGGTGTCGACCTTCTTACCACCGACGTAGCCGGAGTGACGGACGTACTGCTTCTGCTGCTCTTTCTTACCAGTGAGCACAACCTTCTCTGCGTTGATGATCACAACGAAATCGCCGGTGTCGACGTGTGGTGTGAAGATTGCCTTGTGCTTGCCGCGCAGGAGGCGGGCGGCGGCCACAGCCACCTGACCGAGGACTTTACCCTCGGCGTCGATGACGTGCCATTTACGGTCGATTTCTTGTGCCTTCGCTGAGAACGTTTTCATGCCTTCAATTGAGAAAATTAGACTGCTCCGGCAGGGAGCGAGTGCGAAACCTATGCATTTCCACCCCAGTGTCAAAAAGAATCATTCACAGAATCGTGGGAAAGTGGTTGATTAACGGCGGATTCCGCGGTTTTGCGACGGCAGGTTGGTGGGGCGTGCGGCGTGTGGGGATGGTGTATTGCGTGTGATTTGGTGCTGGCTCCGGCGTGTTGGCTGTTGTTGTATCGTGCAGCGATAGAAAAATGATCGAGCAGATGACGCGTAAAGATTCCTCTAGTCCGGCCCGCAGCGGGCGAAGTGTATTGATTGCCTGTGGCGGCACCGGTGGGCATTTGTTTCCCGGGATTGCCGTGGCGCAGGAGTTGGTGGCGCGCGGGCACCGGCCGCTGTTGTTGATTTCTGGCAAGAAGATCGATGAGACGGCGTCGGCCGCGTACCCGGATCTGGAGTTTCTGTCCTTGCCAGCGGTGGGGATGCCGAAGCTGTTGTCGCTGAAATTTCCGGTATTCGTGTGGAAGTTTCTCAAGTCGCTTGGGATGTGTCGGCGGTTGATCCGTAAGCGTGGTGTTTCCGCGGTTTTGGGAATGGGAGGCTTCACCTCGTTGCCGCCGGTGATGGCGGGCAACCAGCTCAAGCTGCCGACCTACGTGCACGATTCGAATGCGTTGCCGGGCAAGGCGAACCGAATTGCCGCTCGGTTTTGTAATGAGGTGTTTATTGGAATGGAGGCTGCTGCGGCTCACTTTCCGAACCGTCCGGCCAAGATGGTGGGGACACCTGTGCGCGATGCGGTGCGGGGCGCGGCTGGTGCTTCCGACGAGCAACGGGCCGCGGCTCGTGAGTCGTTCGGATTGCTGCCTGACCGGGTGACTCTGTTGGTGACCGGTGGGAGCCAGGGGGCGCGGGCGCTGAACCGTGGGCTCGGTGAGGCCTTGAAAGACGTGCCGGATGAGGCGCTGCAGGTGCTTTGGATCTCTGGTGCCTCCGCCGAGGCCGAAGTGCGTGAAATGGCGGGCCAACTCGCGCAGCGGGTGGCTGTCTTGCCATTCTGTGACCGGATGGAGGATGCTCTGATCGCGGCGGACTTTGTGTTGGCTCGTGCCGGGGCGTCTTCGTTGACTGAGTTTTCCGCAGTCGGCTTGCCGGCCATTCTCGTGCCTTACCCCTATGCGGCCGAGGACCATCAGCGGGTGAATGCCGAATACTATACCAGCCGGGGGGCGGGTGAGGTGATGGATGAGAAGGATCTGACTCCGGCGCATCTGGCGGCGACCTTGATCCGCTGGGCGGATTCGGATGCGGAGCGGGCTAAGATGGGCGCCGCGATGCGCGCGTTGGGCGTTGATTCCCCGGAGGCTGAAATTGCCGACTTGTTGGTTGGGAAGTGATGCAAAAATCTGCGACTGCCCGCGGATCTGTGCGGGATGCAGCCTTGACCTGATTCGGCATCTGAAGGAAGTCTACCGCATGTCTGATCCTACCTCCGCTCCACTTGAATTGATGAACTCCCTGGCCTCCGGTGACCGGAGGTTGGACGTGCATTTGATTGGTGTGGCGGGTTCGGGGATGAGCGGGATCGCGGGGATGATGCTCGAGCTCGGGCATGCGGTGAGCGGGTCCGACCGGGTGAGTTCGGCGGAAGTCGAGCGCTTGCAGGGATTGGGGTTGCGGTTCACGTCGCCGCAGACACCAGCGAGTGTGAACGGAGCGGACATCGTGATTTATTCGTCGGCGATCCGTCCGGGCAATGTGGCGTACGACGCCGCGGCTGCGGCCGGGCTGCCGATGGTGCGGCGGGCTGATGCTCTGGCTGCGGTGCTCAATGCACGACGCGGCGTGGTGGTGGCGGGAACGCATGGCAAGACGACAACCTCGTCGCTGACGGCTCATGTGCTGCGCACCGGCAAGGTGGAATCCGGGCACTATGTCGGGGCGGAGATCCCCGTGCTGGGGACCAACGCACACGTTGCAGAGAATGGCGGCTACTTCGTGGCCGAGGGCGACGAAAGTGACGGGACGCTGGTGAAGTACCACCCGGAGCACACCATTTTGCTCAACATTGAAGAAGAACACCTCGACTTCTATTCGGGGCTCGATGAGATCAATCAGGTTTTCAAAACCCTCTGCGACCAGACGTCCGGCACGGTTTATTTCTGCGGGGCGGATGCCAACGCGGCGGCGCTGTGCCGTGGCCGCGAGCGCACGGTGAGCTACGGCTGGGATGAGGATTGTGATCTGTACGCCACCAACGTGCACTTCAACCGACGCGAGACGGCCTTCAATGTGGTGCGCAATGGCGAAGATCTCGGTGAGTTTTTGCTCGGTGTACCCGGGCGCCACAACGTGCTCAACGCAATGGCGGCGATCGCCGTGGCGCAGGACCTGGGGGTGGACGCCGCAGCCATCCGCGATGCATTGCGCACCTTCCACGGAGCGCGGCGTAGGTTTGAGTCGCGCTACCGCAGCGAGCGCTTTTCGGTGGTCGATGACTACGGGCACCATCCGACGGAGATCGCCGCGACGATGGAGGCGGCGCGTGCCTTGAACCCACAGCGGATTCTGACCTTGTTCCAGCCGCATCGCTACAGCCGCACCCAGCGTCTGCGCGATGAGTTCGGTCGCTCGTTCTGGATGGCGGATCAATTGGTGGTCTCTGATATCTACCCAGCGAGCGAACAACCAATCCCAGGGATCACAGGGCAGACCGTTGCCGACGCCGTGGGTGAGTGTGCCCAACGCGATGATCTGACCGTGCGTGCGCAATACGTGCCGACTTTGAAGCAAGCCCGTTTGACGATTGGCAACCTGGCGCGGCCTGGTGACATGTTGATCACATTGGGAGCGGGCAACGTGCACGAGTGCGCGGTGCCTTTGGCGCGCGATTTGAAGACGTTGGAGTCGCTGGTTGCTGCCAGCGGGGAGAGTGAGATGAAGGCGCGGCTGTACGAGCCGATGAAAAAGCACACGACCATTCGGATCGGCGGGCCTGCCCAGTTCTGGGTTGAGCCGACGACTTTCGACGGTTTTGCCGGTATTGTGCGTTATTGCCGCGAGCATGAAATCCCGGTGCGTGTGGTCGGTCGTGGCTCGAACCTGCTGGTGCGCGATGGTGGCATCCCGGGCGTGGTGATTCACCCGAATGGTGGCGAGTTTTCCGAGGTGAAAACGAGCGGCACTCGGATCACGGCGGGTGTCGGAACGCGCTTCAAGAAGCTGACTGCGGTTGCACGCGACCAGGGGATTGCCGGCTTCGAGTGGATGGAGGGGATTCCAGGAAACGTCGGCGGTGGCTTGCGAATGAACGCGGGGGCCATGGGGACATCGACCTTTGATCAGGTGGTCTCCGTGCTGCTGATCAACCGCAAAGGCGAACTCGAATGGCGGCCTGCCTCCAAGATGGTGGCGCAGTACCGCAATGTGGCGGAATTGGTCGACGAGTACGCGTTGGCGGCCACGTTCGAAGGGCAGGAGGGAGATCGCGATGCGATCGATGAACTCATTGCCGAGTCCAAAGACAAGCGGAAGTCGAGCCAGCCGGTGGCGGCGAGTGCCGGTTGTATCTTCAAGAACCCGGAGCCGTGTCCTGCCGGAAAGCTGGTCGATGAGCTGGGTATGAAAGGCTCGTCCGTCGGGAAAATCCGCGTGTCGGATATCCACGGGAACTTTATTGTGAACGAAGGCGGCGGGACGGCACGTGAAATGCTGCAGTTGATCGAGCGCATTAAATCCGAGGCCCGTGCGTCGCGCGGCATCGAGATGGAGACAGAAGTGCAGATCATCGGAGAGGACGAAGTGAACTTTTAACGATTAGACGGGACTAGACGCAGATGAGTTGTGACCAAACGATTTCCAAAGAGGATGTGATTGCCGTGCTGATGGGCGGCCCTGGCAGTGAGCGCGGGGTGTCTCTGGCATCTGGCAAGAGCGTGGTCGAAGCGCTGACGGGCGCGGGCTACAACGCGGTGCCGGTGGATGTGACCGGGCGCGATGTGGTGCTGCCTGAGGGCACAGTGGTGGCGGTGAACGTGATCCATGGCACCTTTGGTGAGGATGGTGAGCTGCAGCGCGTGATGGAGGGGCTCGGCGTACCGCTGACGGGTGCCGGTGTGGCATCCAGCGAGCTCGCGTTCGACAAGGTCGAGTCCAAGAAGGCATTTGTCGCCGCAGGGGTGCCGACTCCTGCTTGTGAGATTTTGAAGCCGGGTGAGCGCCCGCAGATGTCCGTGCCGTTGGTGGTCAAGCCGGCGCGCGAGGGGTCGAGTGTGGGCGTGCATTTGGTGCACGACGAAGCCGGCCTGCAGCCTGCGCTCGACGATGCGGCAAAGTATGGTGACGAGGTGTTGGTCGAGCAGATGATCAGCGGCAAAGAACTGACGGTCGGTGTGCTCGACGGGCGCGCGTTGCCTGTGGTGCACATTTGCCCCCGCTCCGGGTTCTACGACATGGCGAACAAATACCCTTGGATGGGTGGATCGGGTGGGACGGACTATTATTGCCCGGCAGACCTCACTCCGGAAGTGACTCAGCGCGTGCAGGAAGCTGCGGTGAAAGCGCACCAGTCGCTTGGGATCGAGGTGTATTCACGGGTCGATGTGTTGCTCGATGCGGACGGAAATCCGTGGGTTCTCGAGGCAAATACCATCCCGGGAATGACGGAGAGCAGCTTGTTGCCGAAGGCGGCACGTGTGGATGGGCTGGAATTTGCTGATCTGTGTTTGAAAATTATTGAATTATCTATTCAAAAGGCTGGTTGATTGTGAAATAGTCTTAACCAATTCACCTGGAATCACCTGGGGCATATAGTCGCTTGGTGATTTTTGGTGGTTGTCTACAAACAACCCCGATGCCCACCCGCCGTACAACCCAGACACGCACCCGCACGCGCACGCGGTCGCTCCCATCCCGGAGTGCCCGTCGTGATTCCGTCGTGTTGAATGTGCGTGCCGACTCCAAGCGGGGGAAGGGGGTGCGACGTGCGATTTTGGCGCGATCCCTTTTCAAAGGTGGTCTGATCCTGCTCGCGTTGTTGTTGAGTGTGGTGATGGTGAAGCACGCGTTTCACCGCATGTTGTTCCGCAACGACCACTTTGCGTTGAGGCATGTGGAGTTTTCGACCAATGGCAAAACCGGCCGCGCCAAGGTGATGGAGAAGCTGGAGGAGAACGGGCGGATTGAGAATTTGCTCATGTTGGATTTGGCGGAGATGGAACGCACGCTCGAGACGGAGTTGCCGACAGTCGCCGATGCCAGAATTTCCAGAGAGCTTCCAGGGACCTTGGTGATCGAGTTGAAGGAACGCCAGCCGGTGGCTTGGTTGTCGTGCCCGCAACTTGGGATTCGTCCGCGCAGTTCGACCTGCGGCCAGTTGGTGGATGCCGAGGGCTACGCGGTGGCCTGTGATCGGCTGAGGGTTGAGTACATGTCCTTTCCCGTCATCGAGGTGGCGGACATTCCGGCGGTGGTGACCGGCCGTCCTATTGATTCGCCCTTGCTGCTGAGTGCGCTCGAAGCGTTGTCGGAAGGGGGCGAGCAACTGATGCCGCAGCGCACGTCGATCACCGAGATCCGAGCTGTGAATGATTACTCGTTGCTGGTCGTTCTTGAGTCCGGTGAGGAAGCGATCATCTCAGTGGATGATGTGGAAACCGACATGGAGCGGTTTGCCTACGCGTTTGCCGAGTTGAGCCGCGGTGCGGACGATGGTCGTTCGTGGCGGGTGAACCTATTGGCGCAGCACAATGTGCCGGTGCAATTTTTTGAGCGGAAGAGTGGCTATTCAGGTGTTCGCAGAGGTCGTAGTTCCTCATTGCAGCAGCGTGAAAGTCGTCCGCCCCGCCCACGGGTCGTGGATCCAGCCGAGCTGGAGAAGCGGTTTGGTCCGGGTGTTTCCACCCAAGTTCCGGCAGGTTCCCGACCGTCGGTTGAAAATGATCTGCGTGCGATACTGAATCGCGGTTGATTTCCGCCCCAATCTCATGCACAAAAAGCACTGATGGCAAGGTCGCAGATTTACGTTGGATTAGAGATCGGTACAACCGAGATTTGTGTGGTCGTGGGGGAAGTGAATCCCGATGGCGCGATCAAGATTCTCGGTGTGGGTACCACCCCGTCACGAGGGGTGAGAAAAGGAGAGATTGTCGATTTTGAGACGGTTCAGACGTGTCTTCACGATGCTTTGTTACGAGCCGAGGAGCGCAGTGATGTGATGATCCGCAATGTGTTCCTCAGCGTGACCGGCGGCCATATCGAGTCCTGCAACAACCGCGGTTGTTTGCGGATTCCGGACGACGATAGTGAGATCACTGACGAGGATGTCGACGAGGTGAAGAACATTGCGCGTGAGGTGACCATTCCGAAAGAGAATGTCTTCATGCACGGGGTTTTGCAGCATTACCACGTCGATGGCCAGGAGCGCATTCTCGACCCCGTCGGCCGCATCGGCGAAAAGCTGGAGGCGGACTATCACATCATCCACGGCATCAAGAGCCGGGTGCAGAATCCGATCCGCTGTGTGCGTGAGATCCCGGTGGAAGTTGAGGAAGTTGTCTTCGCGCCGCTGGCTTCGTCGCAAGTCGTGCTCAGCCGCGAGTCCAAGAACCGTGGCGCGCTGATGATTGATATCGGCGGAGGCACCACGGACTTCGCATTGTACAAGGATGGTGTGATTGTCGACAGCGGATGCATTCCAGTCGGTGGCGACCACATCACCAACGACATCGCGTCGGTGCTCAAGATTCCACTTTCCAAGGCCGAGCTGCTCAAGTGCGAAGAGGGCTGCGCAATCCCTGGCGATCCGGGCGTGTCTGAGATCATTTCGATGCCGGACGATACTGGGTTCGTTGGCCGTGACGTTGAGCGCGAGTTGCTCGACTCCATCATCAACGCGCGACTTGGTGAGACCTTTGAGTTGCTCTACGACCAGCTCGAGGCCCGCAATGGCTTCGACGGTGTGGGCGCTGGTGTGTTCCTCACCGGGGGCACCAGCAAGATGCGCGGGATCGACCGCTTGGCGGAAGAGATCTTCCGGATGCCGGTGCACCGCTCGAGCTCGAAGCATGTCAGCGGCCTGACGGCAACCTTTGAGGATCCGTGCTACTCCACCGCGATTGGATTGATCCGCTACGCGCAGATGCAGGACGACGAGGCTTATCGTGCCAAGAAGGGCGGCTTGATCGGGCGCTTGAAGAGTGTGTTTTCGCGCCGCTAAGCACGCATCATGGCGGGTGGTGAACCGGCCATGCTCTGTCGTTTCGTTACACTTTACCTATTAGAATCATGATCGAGTTTTCAAGCAACCCACAACGCGAGATCCCAAGTGCATCGGCAACCGCCGCCAAAGTCATCGGTGTCGGAGGTGCCGGCATCAATGTGATCGACCGCCTGGCGATGGAGTCGATGGAAGGCGCCGGGTTGCTGGCGCTGCACACCGACGTGCGTGCTCTGGCCAACACTGTGACAACCGAGCGCGTGCAGTTGGGCAAGAAGTTGACCCACGGTCTGGGCGCGGGTGGCGACCCTGAGATCGGTCGTCGCGCGGCGATCGAGGCGACGGATGACATTCTGGCGGAAGTCAGTGGTCACCGCATGGTCTTCGTTTGCGCTGGCTTGGGCGGTGGTACCGGATCGGGTGCGGCACCGGAAGTCGTGCGCATCGCACGTGAGGCCGGTGCATTTGTCGTGGCTTTCGCGACCATGCCATTCCGTTTCGAGGGCGGGCGTCGTCAGGAGCAGGCGGAGCAGGCGTTGCAAGAAATGCGCCGCGAGGCCAATGCATTGATCACCTTCGACAACGACCGCATGGGTGAGCTCATCGTCGAGAGCGAGGGGATCCAGCGCGCGTTCGAAGCGGCGGACAACTTGATCGCTGAGAGCGTGCGTGGTGTGTCCAACTTGGTCACCCGCCCGGGCTTGATCAAGATTGGCTTGGACGACTTGCTCACCGCGCTGCGCAATTCGGATTCGCGTTGTTTGTTCGGCTCGGGGCGTGCCAGCGGCGACAAGCGTGGCAAGGAAGCTCTGCGCAAGGCACTCAACAGTCCGCTCTTGATGAAGGGTAAAATGTTCTCGTCGGCTCGCAATATCCTGGTGCACGTCACCGGTGGCGAAGACCTGCGACTGCATGAGATCGACGGCTTGATGCGCGAGTTGGCCAAGAGTGTGCCTGCCGACGCGCAGTTGCTGTTCGGTGCGGCGGTGGATCCGTCGATGAAGAAGGAGCTGTCGGTGACTTTGTTCAGTTCGTTGGCTCACGGTGAGCCGCAGGAAGAGGAAGTGCAGACCAAACCGGCGGTCGAACCAATCGCGGCGGTCGTGCGCGGTGTGGTGGAATCCCCGGCACCGGTGGCCGAGGAGTCTGTGGAGGACGAGCCCGTCGCAGAAGAAGCACCGGTTGAAGATGTCGTGGAGGAAGCTCCAGTAGCAGTCGAGTCGGAAGTGGTCGAGGCCGCTGAATTGCCGGTCGAGCAACCGGAGCCAGAGGTGGAGCCGGAGGCTGTGGGCGATTCGCTCTTTGCCCAGGACGAAATGGAAGAGCCAGCCTCGCCTGAGGTCGGTTTGTTCGATGCCCCTGCAGTAGAGGCTGAAGAAGAACCAGAAGTCGAGGAAGCCGCTGCGGTGGAATCCATTTTCGAACAGCCGGAAGAAGAAGTCGCCGAACCTGAGCCAGAGCCGGTGGCCGAACAATTTGAGCCGGAAGTAGAAGAAGAAATTGTCGCGACCGTGGTCGACGACTCGGTAGCTGGTTTCGATGACTTCGAGGAGACTGTCGAACCTGAAGAGCCGGTCCTCTACCAGGCCGAGCCAACTCCGGAGCCGGAACCTGAGGAGGAGTTTTTCAACCAGTTGGAGGGCGACAACACAGTGCCGGTGAACCTGCGCTCCGAGGAGATCGACGAGTCGGGTGGGCCGTTCGAGGCTGCCGGGTTCGACGATGTGGCCGATGACGACGAGGCGCCGCTGCCGGGAACGCAGTCGCAGCTTGAGCTCGACCGACCAGCCAGCGATGGCGGGCGATTCGCCAAGTCGGAGCCAACCATCGTCGATGGCGAGGATCTGGACACACCGGCCTTCCTGCGCAAGCGCAACCGACGCTAAATCAATCCTAACGGGCGCTCCGAGTACGGGCGCCCGTTTTTCTTTCCCGTGAGACTGAGATGATGCGTGCGCTCCTGCCCATTTTTGCCGTCGTTGTGTTGCTGGCTTTTGGTTGCAACGAGCGGGCGGGGGATGGCGATCCCGGATCAAATGTGGCCTCAAAGCCGGTGACGAGAGTTGTCACGGTGCTCCACGCTGACGGATGAGCCACCACTCCGGGAGCGGTCGCTCTCGTCGGGGAATGTGCGAAACAGGCCGGGCTCGAAATCTTGATCGAACAAATTGAGGTCAAGACGGACGAGGACGTTTGGAAGCATCGGTTCATCGGGAGTCCTACCGTCCGGATCAATGGGCTGGATGTGGATCCGGCCGCCAGATCATCGAACCAATATGGGTTCACCTGACGCATGACCGACTGGACGCCGGGTGCGTCCACTACGGAGAAGATGATCTACGACGCGTTTGCCGAGGCGGGGTGGACCGACCGCTGAAATCTTGGGGGCGGGGGAATCGCACTAACTTAGGGGGTGTCGTCGTGTCGGGAGTGGCCGGCGGGTGGGGGATGCGCTTTGGCTGCGTCGCAGGCTTGGCCTCGGCTGCGTCGGCGTGGGATATCCCAGGGTGTGGTCGCCTGAGGCTCCCGTCACCCTGGGCTGGTTTGCGTCTCACTTTCAGGAAGGAATTGACGGCGATGGGGCTTAAGAAGATGAGGGGATAGCCACGTCGCGCGTCCGGCCTCCGTGTTGGTGTCCTGCGTGGCCCCTAACGGGAGGGAGGTGCTGCAGGCGCATCCAGCGGTGGCTTGGTGAAGCCAACGCGGCCGCGTCGGATTGCGTCGCTGAACCCATCGGCGCGAGGGTGGGCTTGTGCGTCTTTGTTGATGAATGCCTGCTCGCGCAGCGCGGCGAATGGGAGATCTCCGGTGACCAGAGCTCCGCGTTCGTAGAGCATCTGGTCGAGCTTGCCGTTGATGAGAATGCGGAGGTCGAAGCTGGCGCGCTGTTCCGCCGGAGTTTGGGCTCGGTAGCTGGTCGTGCAGTTGGCGGTGATCGCGTTGTACCACTGCGGGTGCTCCTTGAGGTGGTTTTGCGCGTTGATGCAGTCGAGCAGGAGTTCGCGCGCGCGTTCGGCGGGTGCGTTGAAGCGGTAGATGTAGCAGGGCTCGTCGCGGACGTTGGTGCGCACGCGGACGAAGTCCGCTTCGTCGCCGAAGATGTACTGGAGCTCGAACATTTTGTAGAGCCCGCCAATGGCGGAGTAGGACTCGCCCACCTCGCGCCGGGTTTCGATGGAGAGCGCGAGCCGCCCTTCCTCGCCGAAGTCGAAGCTAATGATCGGATGCGCCATCAAATCGCCGCCAAAGGCATCGATGATGATGTCGGCCCCGATGAGCTGGTCGAGATGATGCTTGCGGGTTTCCCAGTGGGGGAGGGCGTCTCCGGATTCGGTGTAGTCGAAATTGCGCACGTGGTGGAAGGTGAGCTGGTTACCGTCCATCGTGACGTAGCCGGTCATCTCAAACTCCGGCTTCCATTCGCGGTCGTTGGAGGGGCGGATCGTCAGCCAGCCTAACCAAACCACAAAGCAGCACGCGAGGATGCGCAGCGCAATGCCTGGGATGACGCGCAGCTTGAGCGCGGCGACCACGGTGCCCGCCGCCCACAGCGCGGCCAGTACCCAGTTGAGCGCACCGCAGGGCGCGCCCGGGCCGTCGAACACAAGCGCGCCCACCGTCCATGCCGCTGCCAGCAGGGTAACCAATGCCATCATCCCCTGGGCGGACTTCCGGCAAATAGTGGCAATGCGATCCCTCGGTGTACTCATGGCTTCCCGCACCATGCCAGCCCGCCGCATCCGAGCCAATCCCCAATGTGATCCAGCCCTCCTCGCCGATGGCTTCGATCTGTTTTTTTCCTGCCGATTTGGGCCGATTTTCACTTGCGACAATCCTCTCCCCTAGGGCATAGTCCGCCCACTCAGTCTACGGGTTGTGGCGCAGTCTGGCAGCGCACTACACTGGGGGTGTAGGGGTCGCAGGTTCAAATCCTGTCAACCCGACTGACTGAAGGGCTTCTAATCCCTTGTTTTTAAGGGGTTCCAGCGCATTCGCAACAATTCCCTGTTTTCTGCGATGCGACTGGTTACGACCAGTTTTGACACAAATCTGTGCGCATATCTGTGCGCGCTTTTGGTGTAGTGCGGGCAGCTTCTCGACGTCGTGTTTCAGGCTGAGCGCCCGTTCGTCGGTGTACGTGTTCGCCGTTAACTCGGGGCGTCAACCGAGTCCGAGCAGTTACGGTAGTAGGGTGAAGCTAAATAGGGGCAATCGGGGTGCGGCCGGTTGTCCTCGTCGCTTCTGCGGGAACCTAGCGAACCCTTGACTCGATGAACATTGTCGTGCATTTTCCCCTCCAGAACACACTCCCCCCGTGTTATCACCCTCTTCTCTGAAAATATGGCCACCGATATCACGCCGAGGAAAACGCGCATTCTTAAAGAAATGCGCGACGCCATTTCTCGCAACGGTGATCTTCGAAAGAAGCTTCACGAACAGGGAACGTGGAATGACAATGGAACTTCTCGACCGTTGCCAAACGCCGACAAACGGGATCTCACGATTTTCATATTCTTCGAGACGGCAGCGGCCTTTGAGGCATTCTCGCAGGAAGCCTTTCTCTTGGCAGTTCGAAAGCAGTTTGGAGTTCAAGCTAAATTGGCGAAGAACGTGTCGGGGCATATCGATCGGGGTCTTCAGGGTGTCATGGGTTGGGCAGCTCCACCAATGATCGTGAATCGTTCCAAAGCATTATTCGGTAAGACCCACTTCCTCGCGAACATTAAGGATACATTGCCCCAAGATCACTACGACTGGCTTTCACATGCGCACCGCGTCAGGAACCGAATCGCACATCCGTCTGAAAACGCCAAGCAACAGCTCATTAAGCTACACAACGCTCTGGGTGTTCCGCCGGCAGCGCGTAAGGGGGCCGGGCCGGGACGAATCTTGAGTGACTATCCTACAACGAGTAATGATGACGATCGCTGGTTCCACAGGTTTCTCAAAGCGTATGGCAGCTATTGTGACCTGATCGACTCCAAACTCTAACAGAGAACAAGGCGTCGCTCTCAACACTGCCCTGCCGCGAGTTTCAGCCGTCATGACCTCTACAACTTTAACCCACAGTCGAAGCCTGGCCCTCGGGTAGGTGTGAGAGGACTTCGACGTTCAGCAAAAATTAAGAAATGGCATCATTAAAGAAAATAACCCCTTCGAGCCCCCGCTTAGCTTCTCTTTTATCGGATGTCGAGCGCGGCAATATTAAAATCCCCGTATTTCAGCGTCAATATATCTGGACAGATGAACAAATTGTCAGCCTACTTGACTCGATCTATAGAGGGTATCCAGTTGGCTCTCTTTTGATGTGGACAACACATGAAGAGCTGAAACATGAAAGGGATGTAGGCGGATTTAAACTGCCGGAAACTCCAGAGGATTATCCGGTCAATTACATATTAGATGGTCAGCAAAGATTGACGACCCTATATGGCGTATTCTATTCCTGCGATAACACTGCAGACCCGAACTTAGCTGACAGGTTTAACATCTGCTACATTCCAGACGAGGACTCGTTTGTTCACCACCTGGCCGCAGATGGAAAAGATAAGATTCACCTTAACTCCATGCTCGACACAACGAAGTTACTGCGAGAGCTTCCAAGATTTAACGATAGGCAGAAAGAAAGAATAGCGAGGGTAACGGAAGCGTTCAAAGACTATGAATTTCCAGTCGTTACAATCAAAGAGCGGAGCAACAAGGAGGTGTGCAGTATTTTTCAGCGAATAAATTCATCGGGAACTGCTCTTAGCAACCTAGAGTTGCTAGCGGCGTGGACGTGGTCTGATAAGTTCGACCTCAGAAGAGAGATAGAATCGCTATTGGATAGGCTTGGAGATAAAGGATACGAACAAATTGATCAGTCCTTGGTCATGCGCATGCTTGCCGTGCTTACGGTGGGTACACTCGATTCCGATGATTTGGTAGATATAGATTCCGATGTGTTGATTGAGAATGTCGCGACTCTAAAATCTGCAATACTTTCGACAGTAGACTTTTTGGAGGGGCAGCTGAAAATCAAGAATGTGATTTTCCTTCCGTTTCCGATCATGATCATACCTATTGTGTTTTTCTATGCGGAAATGCCTAAGCCGAATGCGGTGCAGTTGGATCAACTGAAAAAGTGGTTTTGGCAGTGCGCTCTCTCGTTGAGGTATAAAGCAGGGACAAATCGCTTGGCTCTAGAGGATATTGAAAAGTTAAAAGGTGTTTCACGCGGCGAAAGTCCGTTTGATTCACCGCCTCCTAGCATTCCAGATGATCTTTTTAGTCGCTCTTGGAGAATTAATTCTACGGCAGCCAAAGCGGCGCTTTGCCTAATGGCGCAGATGAGGCCTTTGTCATTTCTAAGTGGATCCGAAATTGACCTGGGGACTGTATTGTCCTCTTATAATGCTAGACAGTTTCATCACATCTACCCAAAAGCCTTTCTAATTTCGAAAGGGAAGACTTTTCACGATGCTAACATAATAGCTAATATTTGTTTTCTTTCGGCCTCGGAAAATAATTCTATAAGTGATAAAGATCCCAAGGATTATTTCAGAGATATGCCTGATGCTCATAAAGATGCCATCTTTGATTCTGCAGTTATCCCTGAAGATGGAAGACAAGGCACTTTACCTTTTGCTGACTTTGTAGCGAAACGCGCTGACCTCCTAAAGGATATTGCGAATAATCTAATGCGAACCGGTAAAACATCAGGCTGAACAAGACGTGTCATGCCACTCTGGTCAGCGCGCCGCGCCGGCTTTCGCGTATGCACTCGGCGTTCAGTAATGTCCTAGTAGCGCGGCATCACGAGCTCTGGCGAGTTTGTCCTGTTGGATCATGGATTTGTCGGAGTAGTTCAGGATGATCGCCGCTGGCTCTTTGATATTGGTGAGGTAGGCGGCGGGTGCAAGAGTGCAGACGATGGAATTACGGGAAGGCTTGCCGGAAGTGGATGGTTTGCCGCGTCCTGCGTTCCAGTTTTTGACGACGACCCATCGCTCGCTCTCCTTGCGGGGCATGGTGTCGTTTTCCTCGAAGGTCTTGCGTTGATCTTTCAATGCACCTAGGCACTGGACGAGGTGGAGGCGGAAGGTTTGCTCATAGAGTGCTTTCAGTTCCTCGCCGCTCAGAGCTTCGATCTCGGGTGGCTTGACGACGTACTTGCAGACCTCGCGTGCTTGATGGACTTCCTGCGAGTCCTTGAAATGGTGTCTCCACCATCCGCGAACCCGCTGGAGCAAGTATGACCATTCAGCTTTTGGTAGCTTGCGCGTCATCTGGACGATGGCGTGCACGTGAAGGTGGAACGTCGGCAGATCTTCCTGGCGTTTCATGGTTCCGAGTTCTGTGGATCGGAAAACGATCTGCACACCAGCTCGTTTCATGAACGGTTCGTAGTTGAGTTTCGAGATCCGGCGATGCAGTGCGCCGATGCCATCGCGTACCCCAAGGATCAGGGTGCGGAGAGAAATAGTGGAAGCGAGGCGGAGGCCGGCTGTCTACCCGGGGCAATGTGGCGATGGCTGAGGTTGGCTTCACGTTGCTAGGATTGTCGCGATTTTTGCTATGCGGATTTTTTAGTGGCGGGTGGTGGATGGGTGAGGGGATTTGGTTTGGTGGGCGTTGGTGGTGAGTGGGTTGCTAAGATTTGCGGGGTTGTGGGTAATTTCCGCGCAGTGGGAATGGGGTGCGTCCGTGTGGGCGGGGATTGGCGTAACGTGCGGCGTACTATTGATTAATTATTGAGTGAATCCTGCGGTTTTGCGTGGGGTTTGGGTGAAATATGCACAGTCTTGAGTTTGATATGCGGCGCATCGGGGTGGGTGCCACGGTAGTGTCCGACCAATTCAAATTAAGGGTGGATTTGCTGCAGCCATGATCGTTCTGGGAGTCACTATTCTTATCAGCATGTGTCTGGCTGGCATTTTCATTGTCTGCTTTGCCGTTGAGGCGAAGTCGCCGCGTCGATCGAGTCCTGAGAGGGATTCGCTGTTACCTCTGGATGAGAGTGACGGGCGCGAGGTTTCGTTACCGAAGGCAGCGGGCAAGGCATCCACTCCGCGTGATTGAGCGACAGAATCTCCTCCATTATCTGACCAACAACACAACCTATGCACGACAAGGCGACGAACGACGCAGCGGCAACTGACGTCCGTAACGAGACGATTCAGTTTGAAGACAAATCAGTGCGCTACTTCATGTGGGCGTCGATTATTTGGGGGATCGTGGGGATGCTGGCGGGCGTGATCGCCGCCTTCCAGATGC
This sequence comes from Sulfuriroseicoccus oceanibius, assembly GCF_010681825.2. Classification (NCBI taxonomy): domain Bacteria; kingdom Pseudomonadati; phylum Verrucomicrobiota; class Verrucomicrobiia; order Verrucomicrobiales; family Verrucomicrobiaceae; genus Sulfuriroseicoccus; species Sulfuriroseicoccus oceanibius. Next base: position 1,446,446 of record NZ_CP066776.1, read on the forward strand.
CGTTCTGGGAGATGAACAGTCTGTTCCTTCAGAAGATCACCAGCGGCTTGAATGCACTCCCTGGCATGGGATGGGTGCCGGTGTTCGATACGACGGGGATCGAGTACATCACCTTCGGGCGCTTGCGTCCGCTGCACACGAACGCGGCTATTTTCGCCTTTGTGGGCAACATGGTTTTCGCCGGGGTTTACTATTCCACCCAGCGACTTTGCAAGCAGCGCACGGCGTCGTCGCTGCTGACGTGGCTCCATTTCTGGGGCTGGCAGACGATTATTGTGCTGGCTGCACTGACCATTCCTGCGGGCTTCACCCGTGGTAAGGAGTACGCCGAGCTGATCTGGCCGATCAACATCATGGTGGCCGTGGTGTGGGTGATCTTCGGATGGAACTTCTTCTGGACGCTGAAGCGACGCAACGAGCCGTCGCTCTACGTGGCGCTTTGGTTCTACATCGCGACCATCGTCACCGTAGCGATGCTCTACATTGTGAACCACTTGTCGATCCCGACCAGCCTGACCCATAGCTACCCGATCTTCGGTGGTGTGCAGGACGCGCTGGTGCAGTGGTGGTATGGCCACAACGCGGTGGCATTCTTCCTTACGACGCCGGTGCTCGGCATCATGTACTACTTCATGCCGAAGGCGGCGGAGCGTCCGGTTTACTCGTACCGACTTTCCATCATTCACTTCTGGTCGCTGGTGTTCATCTACATCTGGGCCGGCCCGCACCACTTGCTCAACACGGGCCTTCCGAAGTGGTTGCAGATGATCGGGATGTTCTTCTCGCTGATGCTTTGGGCTCCATCCTGGGGTGGTATGCTCAATGGTTTGCTCACCCTCCGCGGGGCTTGGGACAAGCTGCGCACCGACCCGGTGATCAAGTTCTTCGTGGTGGGCATCACCTTCTACGGGATGTCGACCTTTGAAGGGCCGCTGCTTTCGATCCGCGCCGTCAACGCGCTCGGTCACTACACCGACTGGATCGTGGGTCACGTGCACGGTGGAACGCTCGGCTGGAACGGCTTCATGGCTGCCGGTATGTTCTACTGGCTGGCGCCACGACTCTACGGCCGCGCCCTGTACTCCAAGGCCGGAGCCAACCTTCACTTCTGGATTGGTCTGGTGGGGATTCTGATCTACGTCGGCTCGATGTGGGCGGCGGGTATCACCCAGGGGCTGATGCTCAATGGCACCAAGGAAGGTGGCACCATGCTGGCCCAGCCTGACTTCGTGAAGACCGTGGGTGCGATCAAGGGACTCTATATTGCTCGAGGCGTCGGTGGTCTGCTTTACCTCGCCGGTTACTTCATCCTGGTCTGGAACATCTTCATGACCATGAAGAAGGGCAAAACGGTGGAAGACGTGCGTGAGTACGTGGTGACCCGCACCGAAAACCAGGACGCCATGGGCTTCAAGGTGACCTTCATGAACGACCCGGTGGTCTACTTCTTCGTCGGTCTCGTGTTCTTGCTCGGTATGTTCTTTGCGCCGGTCGGGATGAACGTGGCGTGCGGATTGATCTTCCTGGTCTTTGTGTACTTCGCGGTGCAGAAGTTCAAGGCGGCTGGGTTGAAGTGGGGCGAGTGGTACCACCGCTTGCTTGAGAACTACCTGCCATTCACGATTCTGACCTTCATCGCGGTGGCGATTGGCGGGATGGTTCAGATCATTCCGAACGTGACCATCAACCGCGCGGCCAATATCCAAGACCGATTGCAGGTGCCGTACACGCCGCTTGAGCTGGCTGGACGCGACATCTACATCGCCGAGGGATGCTACAACTGTCACTCGCAGCAGATCCGTACGATGGTGCCTGATGTGTTGCGCTACGGTGACCACAGCCGCATCGGTGAGAGCATCTATGACTTCCCATTCCAGTGGGGCTCCAAGCGTACCGGTCCGGATTTGGCACGTGAAGGCGGCAAGCGCCCGAACACATGGCACTACGACCACATGCTCGACCCACGCGATGTGGTCGAAGATTCGATCATGCCGGCCTATCCTTGGTTGTTCGATCAGAAGACCGACTACAAGGCGCTGCCGAAGAAGGTGGAAGTCCAGCAGCAGCTCGGTGTACCAATGATCAGCGATGCGATTATCGACCGTGCCCGACTTCAGGCATTGGAAATCGCCCAGGATTTGCAGGAGAACGGCCGCAACGTGGATCCGGATACCAAGATCATCGCGCTGATCGCCTACTTGCAGAAGCTGGGTGCCTACGAAGAGGTGAAGGCGGAAGAAGAGGAACGCGATCTCGAGCAGGATCTGCCGGACAAGACGTTCTTCAACACACCGGACACCACGCGTGAAGACATCAAGGGCTACGGACTGTAAGCCGCGAATCTGAGAACCAATTTACGTCATGTTCAAGCTAGTCGTAGTCGAGAGCTGGGTCAGTGAGTGGGGGCTCCCCGCGATCTCCACGCTGTGTTTCATGTTCGTGCTGGGGTACTGGACGCTGCGTGCGCTGCACACCCACCGCAATAAGCTCGACGAGATGGCAGCCAAGCCGCTTGACGACGGCGAGATGAAGAATTTGAGCGATAACTAATTCGATCTATGGACCAACAACCAAACGACCCGAAGAACCAGGATCAGAAGCCGAGCGGTGATGAGCCGATTCTGATGCCGCACGAGTACGACGGTATTCAGGAGTTCGACCAAAAGCTGCCAAACTGGTGGCTGTGGACTTTCTACATCACGGTGATCTTCTTCGCTGTGTTCTGGGTGCTCTACTACCAGGTGGGCTCGGGTGCGACCGACGATGAGAAGATGGAGAACGAGCTGGACCGCATTGCCCGTATCGAGGCCGAGCGTCTGGAGCGTGAGCTCGGCGTGCTGAGCGATGCCAAGTTGTGGGAAGCCAGCCGCAACACAGCTTTCGTCGAAGAAGGTCGCAAGCAGTTCATGGAAACTTGCGCGGTGTGCCATGGCCGTGACCTTTCCGCGACGAACGACGGGATCAAGCTCTCCGGTGTGCCACTCAACGACAGCGAATGGCTCTACGGTAGCGATCCAATGAACGTGCTGAACATTGTGACCAATGGGTCTCCCGATAAGACCAAAGGGATGCAGGCGTGGGAGCCGGTGCTCGGCAAGACCCGTGTGACCAAGGTGGTCGCGTTCGTGCTGAGCCATCACGAGATGCCGGAAGGCATGGGTGAAGGTGCTGCTGCCGAGGGTGAGGCTTCCGACGCGGCTGCGGAGGAAGCAGCTCCTGCCGCTGATCCTGCATAGGGAGTTGTGATCGAGCGAGGGCTCGTTGACTGAAGTGTCTTATGTCTCGTTCTGTTCGCAACAAAACTCCGAACCTGGACTCCGTCACGACGATCAATCGTGACGGATCCAAGTTTGTTCTTCATCCCGCGGATGTCCGCGGGCGATTCACTACCGGGCGTCGTTGGTTCGCTTTGTTGTTGCTGGCGATCTACATCGCGTTGCCGATCATCAAGGTGGGCAACTATCCGGCGGTGTTTTTTGATGTCGCCAATGGTCGGTTCCATTTGTTCGGGCTGACCTTGATCACACAGGACGTGTGGTTGTTGTTCTTTTTGATCACGGGGCTTGGGTTCACCTTGTTCTTCGTGACGTCGTTGTTTGGGCGTCTGTGGTGTGGCTGGACCTGTCCGTACACGGTGTTTCTCGAGCACATGTTCCGGCGGGTGGAGAGGTGGATCGATGGTGACCACCAGGCGCGGCGCAAGCTGGATGCGGCGCCGTGGGGGCCGCAGAAGATTTTCAAGCGTGTGCTCAAGCACGCGATCTACCTGCTGATGGCGACGGGGATCGCGCATCTGTTTTTGGCGTACTTTGTGTCGCTGCCAAAGTTGTATGAGTTCATGCAGACCTCGCCTTCGGCGAATGCCCAGGTGTTTGGCGTGGTGACGTTCCTGTCGTTGGTTCTCTACTTCTGCTTCGCCTGGTTCCGTGAGCAGTTCTGCATCATCCTTTGCCCGTACGGCCGTATCCAGTCGGCGCTGACTGATGACGACACGATGGTCATTGGTTACGACAAACGACGGGGTGAGCCGCGCGGGAAGAAGAAAAAGGGCAGTGACACGCCGGTGGGCGATTGTATTGACTGCCGTCGCTGTGTCCAGGTTTGCCCGACCGGGATCGATATCCGCAATGGCTTGCAGATGGAGTGCATCGGCTGCGCGGCTTGTGTCGATGCCTGTGACGAGATCATGACCAAGCTCAAGCGTCCGAAAGGGCTGGTGCGCTATGACTCGCTCAATGGCATGGAAGGGCAGAAGCGCCGGGTGCTGCGCCCGCGTGTGTTCATTTACATTGTGTTGTTCTGCATCGGGACGTTTGTGATGTCCTTGGCGCTGACCTCACTGCAGCCGGCCCGACTGGAAGCGGTGCGGATGCGCGGTATGACGTTCTTCCACGACGAGACCCTGGTGCGCAATCAGTTCAACGTGGTGATCACGAACAAGCGCGATCGTGAGAGCCGCTATACTTTGGAGCTGCAGAATGCGCCGGAAGGGATGACCGCATCCTCGGAAGGTGAAATCTTCACCGTGGGAGCACTCGATGATGTGGAGTTCTCCGTGGTGGTGACGCAGACCAAAGAGCACTACACCGGCCAGGCCGACTTTGAGCTCGTGTTGCACGAGGAAGGGGCGGACACCGAGTATGTGCGTAAGATCAAATTCCTCGGGCCGGATCTCGGCGGGACCAACGCGGATGATCTGGAGAAGCAGCGCGAGGAGTTGAAGAAGAAGATTGAAGCAGAGCAGAACAAGCGATGAGCAATGTGTTTTCCAAGCGTCCGTGGTTGTGGGTGATCATCGCGTTTCTCGTGCTGATCGGTTCATGGCTTGTGTTGTTCAAGCTGGCGCTGGGGAACCGTCCGCAAAGTTACGATCCGCGCAAAGGGGAAACCTATCCTGAAGGCGTGGTGCCCGGGTCAGGGCATCCGGCGGCACAAATGGAGAAGGCGGCAGCCGATGCTGCGGAGCATGGTGGATCTGCTGCTGAGGTGGAAACCAAGGAGGAGGCGCAATGATCGACGGAGCTGCGATTCATTCGGCGAGCGGTGCGTTCATTGCAGGGCTGGTCACGAGTTTGCACTGTGTGGGGATGTGCGGTCCGCTGGCCTGTGGCGTCGGCGGAGGCAAGGGGGCGGCGGCTCAGGTGAGTGCGTCGCTTTACCACGGCGGGCGCTTTTTGTCGTATGCGGTGCTGGGATGCGTGGCGGGGGCGATAGGAGCCGAGCCGCTGAACCTATTGCTCGACAGTCCGGCGGTGGTGTTGCCGTGGACATTGGTGATTGTGTTTTTGTTGGTGGCGACCGGGCTTGAGCGGCGGTTGCCGAAGCCGAAGTTTCTGGTGCGCTTTTCGGCGCGGTTGAAGCTGAAGATTTTCAAGATGTCGCAGCAGCGCGGGGCGTTGTTGCTGGGACTGGCGACGCCGCTGCTTCCGTGTGCGCCGCTTTACCTGGTGTTGACCGCATCGCTTTTGAGCGGGTCCGCGGCGAAGGGTGGTGAATTTATGGCGGCGTTCGCGCTGGGTACGGTGCCGCTGCTTTGGGTGGCGCAGGGATCGTTCAACAAACTGCGCGCCTGGATGACACCGCAGGCATTTGATTGGACGCGACGCGGCTTGGCGGTGGCCGCGGCTGCGATGATGGCGTGGCGCTTGCGCGGGACCTTGTTCTTTATCGAGAGCTCCCAGGGTGTGCCGGACTGCTGTCCTCCGGGGCTGTGACCTGAGCGGGGGAGGGTGCTCACGCAAAGACCCAAAGATCCCAAAGGGGAGGCAAATGGGGAAGGGTCATGAAGAGAGGCTTCTGACAGGATTCACAGGATGGACATGATTTTGGTGTGCAGCGAAATGGACTCCTTCCAGAGAGTTTTTTGACGCTTTCAGTTTAGAGATTCGGTGGTTAATCACGTGAATCATGTTAATCCTGTCCAAACTAAACCGAGCCGCTCTTTGAGCGCGACGCGCCCGATTATGGCCCAATCCCCTGAGCACGATACCAAGCCCTGCCGTCATTGCGGTACGCCGTTTACTCCAGCGTCTACTGATGATGCGTTTTGTTGTTCCGGCTGCGAGTACGTGTACCAGCTGATCCACGAGGAAGGGCTGCAGCGGTTCTACGATTTCAAGGGGAAGTCCAACCTGCCGCCGGTGCGCGGCAAGGTATTCGACGAGGCGGATTTTCCGTGGTTGAAGGAAGCGGTCGCGGTGGCGGAACAACAAGCGCTCGATGACGGGCGGAGCACGGGGTTGCTCCAGCTTAAGGCGCATCTCGATGGGGTGACGTGCGTCGGGTGCGTGTGGTTGGTCGAGCGCATTGCCTCGAAGGTCGAGGGCGTGGCGGCTCCGGATCTGGCTCCGGCGTCGGGGGAGATCACTGTGCGGTGGGAAGTAGGCAAGAGCGACGCGCTGATGCAGTTGGCTGGTGAGTTGTTGCGATTTGGCTACCGATTGACTCCGCTGGGGGAAAGGGAGAGTCGCTCGCGGGAGCTGCGCGATTTGCAGATCCGTGCGGGGATGTGTGGTGCGCTGGCGTTGAATGGAATGGCGTTCACCTTGCCGCGCTATCTCGGGATGCCGGAGGATTTCATGTTCGCCGGTGTGTTTGACTGGATCATCGTGCTGTCGGCGACCTTGGCGTTTTTCTCTGGTGGGAGTTATTTCATCCGTCGGGCGTTGGTGTCGCTGCGGGCGCGGATCATCCACATGGACGTGCCGATCGCGCTGGGCGTGACAGTGGCGTTTCTGGGGTCGTTTGTCGGCTGGATGACCGGGCACTCCGGGCTTTTCTACTTCGACTTTGTTTCGATCTTTTTGTTCCTGATGCTCGGTGGGCGCTGCATCCAGCTGATGGCAGTGAACCGTCAACGGGCGGACGCGGAAAAGCAGACACTGCGGCCGGATGCGGTACGGGCTGCCGGTTCCGGCGAGCGCGTGGAGTCCGGGGATTTGGTCAAAGGGATGCGCTACGAAGTGGATCCGGGCGGAGTGGTTCCAATTGCCTCGTCGGTGGTGGACCGCGACGTGACCTGTAGTCTGGAATGGATCACTGGTGAGTCAGAGGCGCGCGAGTGGAAGGTGGGGGCGCAGTTGCCTGCCGGCGCGATCAACCTGGGGCGCTCGGTGGCGACTTTTGAGGCGGAGGAGGATTGGGAAGGGTCGATGCTCGAGCGCATGGGCGACGGGCGCGAGGGTACGCCGCGCAACCCAATTCTTGAGAAGACATTGGCAATCTACGTCGCGGTGGTGATGGTGATTGCCATTGTGGGCGGGGTTGTCTGGTGGGCACGCTCGGGGGATCCGATCACGAGCCTGCAGGTGTTTGTTTCGGTGTTGGTGGTGTCGTGCCCGTGTGCGCTCGGGGTTTCGATGCCGCTGGCCGATGACCTGGCACGGATGCGGGCACAGTCCGCCGGGATTTTCATCCGCAGGGAGAACCTGTGGGGACGTCTGAAGAAAGTGCGCGCCATTTGGTTCGACAAAACTGGAACTCTCACCATGGAACTGCCGTCGCTGGTGAACCCGGAAGCCGTGAAGCGGCTGGATGATTCGGGTGCGTATGCCTTGGCGGCGCTGACCGCGGGGAGTGTCCACCCGGTGGCGCGCAGTTTGCGTGACACGCTCGGGGTGCGTGGGCAGAAGATGCGGGACGCCGGTGCCCGTGCGGATGCGGCATCGGTCGATGATTACCCAGGTTTGGGTGTGGCGTGGCGTGACCAATCCGGGCGCGTTTGGCGGTTGGGTCGGCCATCGTGGGCGGCGGACGAGGCTCCGGCCGGAGTGGACTCTGTGCTGGCGTGCGATGGCCGCGTGGTCGAGGCATTCCAGCTGGTGGATGGTGCGCGCCCGCAGTCGGTGGCGGCGGTCGATTGGATGGCCGGGCGTGGCTATCAGGTGGGAATTGTCAGTGGCGACCGACCGGAGAAAGTCGACCACATCGGGGACTCGTTGGGCGTGGCGCCGCAGCATCGCCGTGCCGGGTTCCTGCCTGAGGAGAAGGCGCAGTTGATCAAAGCAGAGGAAGCGGCGGGACGCCCTGTGTTGTTTGTCGGCGATGGAGCCAACGACGCACTCGCCTGCGACGAGGCCACGGTATCGGCGACGGTGGTGTCAGACCGTGCGGCGTTGGCGGACCGTGCGGACTTCTGTGTGTTTGGCCAGGGGATGGCTTATTTGCAGACGCTGTGGCGCATCGCCGACGTGCGCGGACGGGCGGTGATGCGGGCATTTGTGTTTGCGGTGGTCTACAACCTGGCGGCCATCAGCTTGTGCCTGATGGGGCTGATGCATCCATTGATCGCCGCCATCATCATGCCCGTGGGCTCCGTGCTCTCACTGGCGATCGTTGCTGGCAGCTTCCGCCAATTGCGGCGGTAGCGAGGGTGATGGCGGCGTGTCCCGGACTAGTTTGCTTTTTCGATGTCGGGCAGGATCCATCTGCGATCGAGGAATGGCTTTTCGGGTGAGTAGAGGCGGAAGTAGGGAAACCAAGCCTTGCCGGCCACGGTCGGGATCCAGTTCTTTGCAGCATCTCCCTCTGGCTTGTCCGGCCCCATGTAGATGGTCACTGATCCATCGGCGTTCGGGTGGAGGTCCATGCGGGATGAACGGTCAGCGATTTGGTGTTCGTTGACCAGCAGGCAGCGCGTGGCCACATCGTAGAGGGTGATCGACCAAAAGGCTTTGGCGGGGGCGTTTGGCGGGACGTGGAGTTGGTAGTTGGTTCCTCCGTCGAGCCAATCTCCGTCCTTGTCTTTGTAAGTGGCGAGGTAGACTTGCCCTTTACCGGTTTTCTGGCCGTGCATGGCGATGTCGTTGGTGACGGCTTCATAGAACCAAGCTGCGCGGCCGTCCAAGGCGTCGTAATGTTCGCGGCGCTGATCCGGCGGGGAGACCGTGGCAAATTCCCACTGGGATCCATCGACGTAGTGGGCATCCTCCATCCGTTTGACGAAGTCATTGGCTTTTGCCATCGCTTCGCCGACCAGCGCAGCCTCGGTGAGGATCTTGGTTTGGCGATCATTCGGAGTGAATGGTTTGCCTTTCTCGATTCCCAGTGGTTTGAGCATGGCGAGGAAGAGGCGATCGCGCTCAAACACAGGCTCACGGTCGATGATCTCAGCCAGGCGGGTCCAATACTCCATGCCGCGAGGTTGGGCTGCCAGCCATGGTTTTCCATCCGGCGTGATGAAGCCACGAGGTTTTGGGGCGTCCCGCTCGCTCCATGGGTAGATGGCAATTTGCTCAAGTAGAGCCATACGATCGGCTTTCTCTTTCGGCATGAGTCTGATCCCCAGCAGAAGGCTGTTGGTCGGCGATTGGTAGACTTTGAACCCTTCGGCTTCAGCATCTTCCGGCACGTCCTGTCCGGGGGCGACAAAGAGGTATTTGCCGGGCTCGGTGATCTGAGTGATGCCAATTTGCCACATGTCGTGTGCGGCTCCGCGGACCTCTCCCTTTGGCATGATGACAATCCATGGACCCTCGACCAAGTTGATGAATGGGAGCGCGTAGGGAGTGGTGGCGTTGTAGGTGAGTCCGCCGAGTTTGTCCTGATAGCTCTCGAAGAGAATAATCTGACCGTTCTCGGCGCCGAGTTGTTGTTCGTGGGCATATTGCCACTGGGCCATCGAGACCAACGGAAGCGCCCACAGGTAGGTTTGGCAGGCCCGTTGGAAGTCGAGTTCGTTGAACAGGGCATCGACCGTTTCATCGGTGGGGTAGCCATTGGCGAAGTCGTGGGTGAACTCGAGCTTGCCGATGCGGGTGTCGATGGATTCGGGCTCGGCTGGTGCTCCAAGAGTGAGCGTGACGAGGGTGCCGGCGAGGAGCAGTGTGCTGGGCGCTTTCATGGCGTGGCTTTTTGGGCGGTGTAGTGTTAGTCGATCTTGACGACGTCGTCGGGTTTCCAGGATTTGTCGAAGTAGGCTTTGCCCGGGCTGTAGAGGCGGATCACGACGAAGAACCCTTCCGCCGGATTGGTGCCGATGTAGTTGGACTCGGGGGCGGACTCCGGTTTGTCCGGGCCGAAGTAGAGGTCGATCGATCCGTCCTCGTTGTATTTGAGCTCGCCCTGGGAGCTGAGCGACGGGATGAGTTGTCCGGGTTTGTTGACTCCCGCTGCGGTGGGGGCGTCATAGAGGGTGACGGCCCAGAAGTTTTCCGCAGGGATCCCGGCGGGTAGGTGGAGCTTGTAGTGGTTTTGCCCCATGAGGAAGTTGCCGTCGGCGTCCTTGAAGGTGAGTGGGTATTTCGAGCCTTTGCCTACCATGTCGACGACCATTCCTGGACTGCTGGAATAGGCGAAGCGGAAGAAGGCGGTGCGGGCATCCAGGTTGAGGAATGATTTGCCTTCGAAGACTTCGCTGCCGCCGATGAAGCCCTCGTCGTATTGCCGGTCCGGGTAACGGAGTGTTCCTTCCATCCTACGCTCGTAGCGCTGGGCGGAGGCGATCTTCCAAGCCACATTGGCAGCGCGGTTGAGGATGGCCTGCATGCGTGCGTCGGGTTCGAATGGCTCGCCTTTGATGATTCCGAGGGTTGCCATCATGCCCCGCATGGCGAAGTCCTCGCGATGAGCGGGTTCGTAGTCGATGAACTTTTTGAGGTTTTCGAAGTAGCTGATGTCCTGCGTGACGAGCATGTTAGACGGCTTTTCCGAGGCGTTGGGGAAGGTCATCCGGGTGGCCGAGTCCTTTTTGCCCAAGGGGTAGACACGGGTCTGCTCGATGGTTTGCACTGCGTTGTCGGTTTTGCCGTCGACCAGGAAGCCCCGCCAGAAGAGGAAGACGCGGTAGGTCTCGGATTTGAAAGTGAAAAATCCCTCGGGGGCTTCGCCCTCATAGTCCGGGGGAAGTAGCAGGTATTTGCCTCCTTCGCCCTTGTCCGGACCGACGAATCCCACATCGCACAATGGGCGGTGCCAGAACGTGCAGAACATGCCCTGGAGTTTTGGAGGGACTTCGACCACAACCGGCCCGTTCTTCAGGTCCAGATAACTCATGGCGTAGACGACGTCTGAGTTCGGGGTGGTGACGCGGGTTCGGGTGTTGAGTCGGTCCTTCCAGACGGGGAGGATGTGGTTTCCCGCTCCGAACGTGGCCTCCGAGCCCTGGCGCATGGCATCGATGTTCATCGCGGGCAATGCCCAGAGGTAGACTTGGACGGCGCGTTGGAAGTCCAGTTCGTCATAGAGGCGGGCGGAGGCTTCGGCTGTTGGGTAACCTCCGGGAGCGTCGAGCGCGGAGAGCTCTTTCCACGCTTCATGGTCGGCAGCGTGTGCTCCTGAGAGGGCGAGGAGTCCTGAGATCAAGAAGGAGAGGGCGGCTTTCATTGGATTGGGCGGCTATTTTGGAAAGAGGAATGCGAGTGAGAAGTTGACGCTCCATTCGGGGGCTCCGCTCGGGCGCTCGACGTTGTAATACCCGCGGAGCCGGGCGTTGAGCGGTTGGTTGCCGATTTTGAACATACGGCCGATACCGCCGCCTACGGGGACGCTCCATCGTTGGCCGGGCGCGGCTTGCCAGTTGGCCAGGACGACGGGGTCGGTCATCAGGTACCAGCCATTGTCCAGGTTGTAGTTCACAAAAGGTTGCAGCAGCGTCTGGTTGACGTCGGCGCGGTCGGATGCGCCCCCGACCGACCATAAGTGGCGGCCCAGCAGCCCGAGAGACCAGGGTTTGGGCTGGGTTAGAATGACTGCGCTGGGGCCAAGGCTCCATTTTTCAGCTCCGAGCAGAGGGTCCGTCGCGCTGGGGAACATCAATGATGGTCCAACGCCCCAAATGACAGCCCCCGATTTCGCCGGCGACAAGAAGCCGGTGTAGTTCAAGTCGCCAAGTCCGAAGACTTCATCGGTGGGGATATCTGGTATTTCGGGAATGGAGGGGAGGCTGCCAATCGCGCCCTCCACGTAGGCCACGGGTAGGATGAACCTGCTTACCAAATTCCAATCGCCAATTTGGGTTGGTATGACGGGTTGGATGTTGGAGATCACCGCGGTGCCGTTGTCCGCTCCGAAGTCCACCGAGGTGTCGATGGGGAGGCTGATCATGGAGGCGATGGGGTTTTGCGCCTTTGCTGCGAGATCGTCGTCAGCGACAGATTGGTGCGCCGGGAATGAGAGAGTGATGCCTAAGAGGACGGGCAGGGTGCAGTTCATGGCGATGGCTGGTAAATTTTCAGGAGTGCCTGGAGGAGGAGAGGAGGCTATGGCGCTACGACTTGTAGAGGATTAACGGATTCGAACGATTGATTGGGGCAGGGGGTGCCGGTGTGTTTGTGCTGCTTTGTCAGTATTTTGGAGGGTGGTGTTGCGGGGTGGATATGAAAGAGCCGCAGCTCATGAGAGGAGGACAGTTCTTTGCATTTTGGTGCAATGGTCTTGCGTTTGGGTTAGGGAGGTGATAAGTGATTTTGTCTCAGCGGAAGCGATGAGTTAGTTTCATGACCTCCCGCGGAGAGAGCCCAACCTCAAAAAAGACGATGAATAAGACGATTTCTGTTTTGGCTGGTCTTGCGATGGCGGTGTCAGCGAATGCTGCCACGCTCGCCATCAACTTTACCGGCAGTACAAACACAAGTGTTAGCGGTGACCTGTATGGCGTGACGCAGGCGGACTGGAACAACGTGTCGGGTGGCGGAAGCACGCCAACCGATACGCTGGTTACCTCGGACACCGGACAAAGCGCGACGGTGACTTTCAGTGGTCGCGGCACCTATCGGATGAACGGGACGCCGGTCACGGTGGAGGAAAGCCTGTTCCATGGGTATCTCGACGATGCCAATGACCGGGGGGTAACCATCAGCCTCAATATGGGGGCCATTGCCACTGGATTCTACACGGTGACGATCTTCAGTGCGTCGGACAATGGAGGTGGCGGTTTTAACGATATCACAGTCAATGGCGTGGCGAACTCGGTGACCAACGATGGAAACCTTGGCGGACTGAGCAACGCACATGCGACCACCGTGGTGACCGGCGTGACCGGTGATTTGAGCATTACGACTCCCGTGCGCAATGGCTCGACCCGTAGCTCGATTGCTGGATTTACGGTTGAATACACAGCAGTGCCAGAGCCATCGTCTGCAGCGTTGCTTGGACTTGGCGGACTTGCGTTGATTTTGCGCCGTCGCAAATAGGTTGGATTTTTGCGGACTGAGACGGTCCGACAATGAGAATGCCGCAGCCCTCTCCAGGGTCTGCGGCATTTTTGTGTAAAGGCTGGGCGCTTATGAACTTGGCGGGCCGGTCCAGTTGCCGTTGGGGACGGGGATGGCGTTGGGCATTGCCAGATCGGTGGCGATGTAGGTCCATGCAGCGAGCGGGCGGTGGTCCGCCATGATGGTGGTGAGCACGCGTTGGTAGGGTGAGGGCTCGCCGGGGGTGAACTCTTCGAGCCAATCGATGGCAGGTAGGGAGTCGATGGGATTGGGGAAGTGCATTAGTTCGCCGTGCACGCATTGGGTGTCGGCTGGCGGCGTCTCAGGAAGCGGGCTGAGAGCGTTGTGTTGGTCCTGGATCTCAAGGTCACGGAGATAATCCGTACAGCCGTGGGCGAGAATAGTGGACTCAGGGAGTATCAGGCCGGGGTAACCTTCTTCGAGGTGGAAGAGTTTGCCGTGGAGCGTGGCCTGGGTGATGTCCTCCGCGCCGGAGCAGAAGCGGTCGTGGTATTCGAGTCCGCGTTTGAGCGAGCCGTAAACGAAGAGTCGGAACATGATGGAAGTAGGAAGTAGGAAGTAGGAAGTAGGAAGTAGGAAGTAGGAAGTAGGAAGTAGGAAGTAGGAAGTAAAACACCCCGCTCCGCGGTGGCTTGGGCCGGTGCGGAACGGGGTGGAAATGCGGAAGCAGGTCGCGCTTAGTCTTTGCGCACCTTGGCGCCGGAGACGACGAGCTTGCGGCCCATGAAGTCCTGGTCGTGGAGCACCTCGACGGCGCGCTTTGCTTCGTCGGTGGTGGTCATTTCGAGGAAGCCGTAGCCCTTTGAGCGCTGGGTGTGGCGGTGGCTGATGATTTCGACTTCCTTGACGGTGCCGACACCGGAGAAGAGCTCGGTGAGGTCGGCCTCGGAGGCGTCGTAGCTGAGGTTGCCGATGTAGAGTCGTGGGGACTCGACCGGGATGATCTCAGGGGTGCGTTTCGCGCGCTTTTTCTTTTCGCCGCCTTGCTGGCCTTTTTGCTCGTTGCCGGAGACGCGCTTGACGCTCTTTGGTCGGCCGGTGCCTTTGTTGGTCTGCTTTGGCTCGATGCCGAGAGCTTTGAGGACCTTCTGCCAGAACGTGAGTTTCTTCGGTTTGCGTGGTCCGCGGTTGCGGTTGCCGTTATTGTTGCGTCGGGTGGACGACGAGCGGTTTCCACCCGATCGGCGGCGGCCGCCTCGGGAAGAGCTGGATGATGTGGATGTGGTCATTTTGACTTCACTGATTATGGGTGGCTGGCGTTCCGATTTGAGGGATTGCCAGCGGTCTGAGCAGTGGAGCCTCTGATCTACCGGGGGCACCTTTGGCCACGGGGATCCGGCGTGTGCCGGAGTGTGGTCGGGGGTGAGCCTCCACGCCTTCGCGGGGCGCAGTAGGCAGATGCCGATGGACGGAATCGGTGCATGAACCGAATGGCCGGAGCCGGATTGGTTGCGGTCGGTTCGTTGCGGTAGAAAGACAGAGCTCCACCCGTTGTGGGTTGTTTGTCCGTGTCTGATGGCACGTGCCCGTTGATCCGTGACGCCCGGACGGCATGTGAGCCGATGGCGTGATCGAGAGACGATGATCGGATCGGAGTATGAACCGCCACCATGAGACCATCCGCGTCGTGCATCGGTGCACGGCAAATCGCGGAGCTTGCAGGATGGTTGGTGGATGCGTTCATGCTTTGTTGCGACTTTGTCATGAGAGGTCGCTTCCCCGGGGTAGCGTGTACCTGGCGGGGCGGTGTGTGCGGCAGGTGTGCCTCAGACGGTGCGACCATACGTTGTCGGCGCGATTTGGGCAAATGGAAATACTGGGCACGGGCGCTGGTAGTGAGGCGGATAGGAGTACGCGAAATTCGGTGGTTGTGTTGTGCGTAGTGCTGGCCGATCTCTCCTAGAATTGGCTTTCCAGAGGGTGGTGAATCTGCTCCCTTTGCCGCTGATTGATTCAGAAGAATTTACCATGATGACCAAGACCAATTTTCGAACCCGTTGGCAGCGAGCATTGCTTGCCGTGGGGGCATTTGTCTCGCTGGCAGCCACGGTGCCCACCGTGGAGGCCCAAGTGGATGTGGTGGCGCGCGAGCCGGCGGTGTATGTGACCTGTGACGCGCTGAGCAGCGTCTCGTTTTACGAAAAAGGATCGCAGACCAAGTTCGCACCAGGTGGGTTCTCCAAGATCGCGACGGCGGTCGTGGCATTGGATTGGGTGGAGAAGACTGGGACTTCGATGTCCCAGGTGGCAGTGGTTCCCTTGCACCCGATGGGCCAGCAGTTGCGCAACCCGATGGGCTTGGTGGCCGGTGACCGGATCAAACTTCGTGATGCGGTGTACTCCGCGCTGCTCGGTGATGACGACGTGGCTGCGGTGACGATTGCCTCGCATGTGGGGCGCAACCTGGTGATGGCGCGGCGCAAGGCGGCCAACCCGGAAGAGGAGTTTGTCCAAGAGATGAACTATCTGGCGGCGATGTTGGGGATGAAGCAGACGCGTTTCGAATCGCCCGAGGGCATGCTGGCGGTGAAGAAGCGTGATGGCCGGACCACGGCGCGCGATCTGGCATTGCTGGCGGCCTATGTGATGAACAAACCGTCCTTCAGGTTTTATGTGACGCAGCGTTCGCGTTCGATTTCTGTCGACCGTGTGGGCGGGGCCAAGCGGTTCAAGGTGACGAACGCGAACCGTCTGGTCGGGCGCAATGGCGTGGACGGTGTGATGGCCAATGTGCGCACGGGGCTGGGAGGCGCGGCCTTGGTTTCGGCCAAAAAGGCACCGGATGTGCGTGAGTCTCCGGAGACTGGCGAGAGTGTGGTTTACCTCAAGCGCATTGTGGCAGTGGTGGTGGGAAGTTCCGATCCGCTCGGGGTGACGCCGCCAATGCTGGAGCGGACGTGGAGTGAATGGGAGACGTGGCATGAGGGCGGGCGCAGGACGCCTGCCGAGCGGATTATTCGTCCTGCGGAGTAATGTCAGACCGATTTGCAAATGGGGCGTGCGAGATCTGATCGCGCGCCCCATTTTTTGTGTCGCAGAGGAGCGGTGGTGCCCGGTGCTGCGCAAAATTTGGATTAGTGGTAGAATGTGCGGGCGATGATTTCATCCGAGCCGCGCGATAGTCGATGTGGCTCAGTAGAAAAGGAGCCACATGGCGGGTCGTTGTCAGATTTTGGGAGCTCCCGTGGATTCGGGGGCTAGAGCGCCGGGTTGTGAAATGGGACCGGCGGCGATGCGTGCTGCCGGGGTGGTGGCTACGTTGGCTGAGCTGGGCTGGGACGTAGAGGACTTGGGGGATGTGCGTGTGGACGATGTGCCGGCGATCGCGCATTCCAACCCGGCACTGCATGGACTGGGGGAGACGGTTGCGTGGACCAGGGCGCTGATGGATGCGGCTTACGCGGCGGCACGATCCGGCGCGTACGTTTTGTGTCTCGGCGGCGATCACAGTCTGTCAGCAGGGACGGTGGCGGGAGTTGCGAAATACGCGGCGGAATTGGGGCGCCCGCAGTTTGTGCTGTGGCTGGACGCGCACTCGGACATCCACACGCTCGACACGACGGTCAGCGGGAATTTGCACGGCATCCCAGTGGCCTACTTCACGGGGCAGTCTGGGTTTGATCCGTTTCCCGATGTGCCGCACCCGGTGCCGGCGGGAAATGTGTGCCTGCTTGGGATGCGGTCGGTGGACACGGCGGAAGGTGAGCGGCTGAAAGAGACTGCGATGGAGTTTCACGACATGCGGGAAATCGATGTGCGGGGCGTTTTGGTTGTGTTGGAGGGCTTTCTGCAGCGGGTCTCAGCGGCTGGAGGTAGGTTGCACGTGAGCTTGGATGTGGATTTTCTCGATCCTGGGATTGCTCCGGCGGTGACGACTCCGGTGGCGGGTGGTGCCACGTTGCGGGAGGCTCAGTTGGTGATGGAGCGGTTGAGCGACAGTGGCCTGGTGACGTCGGTAGACGTAGCAGAGTTGAACCCATTTCTCGATGAACGGGGGCGCACCTCCAAGATGCTGACCGATCTCGTGGCGCGGCTCTTTGGGAGGACGTTCCTCGAGGCTCCCACATCAACCACGTGAATCATGACAGCGAATCAGGAATCTGGAAACGAGCCTTCGCCGCTTGCCTTGGTGCCGTTTGTGTCGGTGGCGCACATGATGGAGTTGATCAACGGGCGTGGAGTCGAGCGGGTGTTGCGTGAGATTGCCGATTATATAGAGGAGGACTTTAAGAACTGGCCGCAGTTTCACAAGCAGGCGCGAGTGGCCGCGCATTCAGAGGATGGGGTGATCGAGTTGATGCCGGCGGCGGATGCGGAGCATTACGGGTTCAAGTACGTGAATGGGCATCCGAAGAACATGAGGGAGGGGTTGCAGACGGTGACCGCATTCGGGGTGTTGGCGAAGGTGGCAAGTGGGTATCCGATATTGATTTCTGAGATGACCTTGCTGACCGCGTTGCGCACAGCTGCGATGTCAGCGTTGGCAGGAAGGGAGTTGGCGGCACCGGGTGCGACGACGATGGCGATGATAGGCAATGGTGCGCAGTGCGAGTTTCAGGCGATTGCCTTCAAGGCGTTGGTTGGGATCGGATCGGTGCGTCTGTACGATGTCGATCCAGCGGCCACTGCGAAGGTGGTGCGCAACTTGGCAAACCGGGGGCTCGATGTGGTGTCGTGCGCATCGGTCGAGGAAGCGGTTGAGGGGGCGCAAATCATCACGACCTGTACTGCGGCCAAGCGGCGTGCGGTTGCCGTGGCGGACGAGTTGATCCGTCCGGGCGTGCATCTTAATGCGATTGGTGGAGATTGCCCTGGCAAGACCGAGTTGGCAGTGGAGACTCTGAGGCGGGCGTCGATCTTCGTCGAATATGAAGAGCAGACGAGAGTAGAGGGGGAGATTCAACAACTTGAGCCTTCCTCTGCGGTGACCGAGCTCTGGCAGGTTCTGCGGGGGGAGGTGAGTGGGCGGAAGGATGCTCAGGAGATCACGCTTTTCGACAGTGTGGGGTTCGCGATCGAGGACTTTGCGGCGTTGCGCTATGTCCATGACCGCGTGACTGCCGGGGCAGCGCATGAGGAGCTGGATCTGTTGGCGGACCCTGATGACCCGCGGGACTTGTTTGGCATGATCCTGCGGGCCCAGACCTAACTGATCTTAACATGGCGGGGGGCTTGAGCGATGCTTGGTTGCTTGCCGTTCAGGTAGTCCGCCGGCATCGAGGATTGTGTCTGACCGCAGACGGAAGAGCGCGCCGCCATTCCGCCGAATTGACGGATCCGCTGGTATTGTCACATCCGAGCGGGGAGGTGCGGGCGAATT
This sequence comes from Sulfuriroseicoccus oceanibius, assembly GCF_010681825.2. Lineage (NCBI taxonomy): Bacteria > Pseudomonadati > Verrucomicrobiota > Verrucomicrobiia > Verrucomicrobiales > Verrucomicrobiaceae > Sulfuriroseicoccus > Sulfuriroseicoccus oceanibius. The sequence continues at coordinate 1,464,938 of NZ_CP066776.1, forward strand.
GTAAGTGCTCCCGTGGTGGATCTGCGGGGGCGTTCGATCTTTCATGTGCTGGCCGTGTTACACCAATGTTGCCCCGCCTGTATTGATTGGATAAGTCTGGGCTGGAAAAACTCACTGAATGGGAGGGGATGTCTTGAGATATTCCGCCGTATCCCGAATGGTGGGACCATTCACTTGGATCACCCACGGAATAACGAACACAACGATATTATGCGAATTGGCATCTTGAATAGCGGGGGCGACTGCCCAGGACTGAACGCAGTGATTCACGGGGTCGTCGGCGCCGCGGACAAACTCGGGTGGGAAGTGGTAGGCTTCACCGATGGCTTCGAAGGCATGCTTCCACCAGCGCGCTACCAGCTGCTGGACGTGAACAACACCATGGGGATCCAGAAGTTGGGCGGTACCATTCTTGGAACCACTAACAAAGGTAACTTCGGTGCGAAAGTGGGCGCTGGCAATGTGATGGAAGTGCCACACGAGATTGTTAACTCGGCACGCAAGACATTCGACGCACTGAACCTGGAAGGTCTCGTCATCATCGGTGGTGACGGAACCCTGACCACCGCTCTGCAGCTTTGCAACATGGGCTGGCCAGTGGTCGGTGTGCCAAAGACCATCGATAACGACTTGCACGCAACCGCCCGTACCTTCGGATTCGATTCCGCAGTGACTTCGGTGGTGGACGGCTTGGACCGCCTCCAGACCACAGCTGGCAGTCACGGCCGCGTGATCGTTCTGGAAGTGATGGGACGTCACGCCGGATGGATCGCCCTGCACGGTGGTATCGCCGGTGGCGCGAATGCGATTTTGATTCCAGAGATTCCATTCGACATGGACGTCGTCTGCGAGGCTGTGAACCAGCGTGAGAAGGATGGCAACAACTTCTCGTTGATCGTGGTGGCTGAAGGCGCACTGCCAGAGGGCGGTGAGCAGAGCTTCATCCAGACCGAAGGCGCAGCCAGCTCCGAGTACCGTCTCGGTGGCATTGGCGCCCGCGTGGCGGCTGAGATCGAGAAGCGCACCGGCAAAGAAACCCGCTCGGTGACCCTTGGTCACTTGCAGCGTGGCGGATCGCCAACCGCATTCGACCGTATCCTCGGAACCTGGTTCGGTGTGGAAGCGGTGAAGTTGATCGAGAAGAAAGACTTCGGCAAGATGGTGAGCTACCAGAGCGCGAGCGTTGGAGCGGTGCCGATCGAAGATGCGGTGAACCAATTGCGCCTCGTCGACCCAGAGGGCGAAGAAGTGAATGCAGCACGTTCGGTGGGCATTTGCATGGGCAAATAAGCCTGCTCTCAGATCGAGAATTTCCCTGAGATTCAGGGGCTGATTACCGCGGTGGATGCGAATTCCACCGCGGTAATTTTTTGGGTAAAATTTCGGATGACAATCGGGGAATCGTGCCCTTAGTAAGATATGGGTGAAATTCCTCTTGGTTTAAGCTTCGACGACGTCCTCCTGGTTCCGAAATTGAGCGAGATTCTGCCTGGCGATGCAGACCTCTCGACCAATGTGACCGCCAAGCTGCGGCTCAATCTGCCGGTGCTCTCATCGGCCATGGACACAGTGAGTGAATCCGAACTCGCCATTGCTCTCGCACGTGAGGGTGGTCTCGGTGTGATCCACCGCAACAACCTGATCGAAGAACAAGCCGCCATGGTCAAACGCGTGAAGCGTTCCGAGAATGCGGTGATCTACAATCCGCTGACGGTGACGCGTCGCCAGACGATCGGACAGATCAAGGAGATCATGTTCGAGCACGGCTTCTCCGGTTTCCCAGTGGTGGGCGAAGAGGGCAAGCTCGAGGGAATGATCACCAGTCGTGACGTGCGCATCCTTGAGGATGACGCCGCCCTGGTGGAAGCCGTGATGACGCCGCTTGAGCGCCTCGTCACCGCTGCTGAGAACACGACCATCGAAGACGCCCAGCGCGTGTTGCACGAAAACCGTATCGAGAAGCTTCCGCTGATCAACGAAGCCGGCGAATTGGTCGGACTGATCACCGGTGCCGATATTGAAAAGCGTGCCGAGTTCACCAATGCAGCCAAGGACGCACACGGGCGCTTGCTCTGTGGTGCTGCGATTGGCGTGGGGCCTGACTGCGTGGACCGTGCAGTGGCACTGGCAGAAGCGGGTGCGGATGCGCTCTTCATCGATGCGGCGACTGGTCACACCTCCCGCGTGGTGGACGTGATCCGCATGGTGAAGGAAAAAGTGGATTTGCCGGTCGTGGCCGGAAACGTGGTGACCGAACAAGGTGCCAAAGATCTTTGCGATGCCGGTGCAGACGCCGTGAAAGTGGGTGTCGGTCCGGGATCGATTTGCACCACCCGTGTGATTTCGGGTGTGGGCATGCCGCAGTTTACCGCAGTGCAGAACGTGGCGCGCCACTGCCGCAAGGTGGGCGTTCCTGTGATTGCCGACGGTGGCATCCGTTACTCCGGTGACGTGGTGAAAGCTTTGGCCGCTGGTGCGGATCTCGTGATGCTTGGGTCATTGCTCGCCGGAACCCGCGAAAGTCCTGGCGCGACCGTTCACTTCGGTGGTCGTCGCTTCAAGCAGTACCGCGGCATGGGCTCGCTTCAGGCGATGCGCAAGGGCAGCGGTGACCGCTATGGTCAGAACAGCAGCGGCAAGTTGGTCGCAGAGGGCGTGGAAGCCCGCGTGCCATACAAGGGGCCATTGGCCGACGTTGTGTTCCAGCTGATGGGCGGTCTCCGCTCGGGTATGGGATATGTTGGTGCCAGCACCCTCGAGGAACTGCGCGAGCGCGCCGAGTTCGTCCGCATCACCGCCGGCGGATTGCGCGAGAGCCACCCTCACGACATCACCATCACCGAGGAGCCGATCAACTACCAGCCGTCCAACTAACGGCGATCGATTCTCAACGTATCAATTACCAGCGACTCCACTCGATTCATGGAAGAAATCAACCACGTTGCGGTCCTCGACTTCGGTTCGCAATACACACAACTCATTGTTCGCCGAGTGCGCGAACTCGGATACTTCGCCAAGCTCTACCGTCCTGAGGACGTGGCTGAGATTGGCAAGCCTGGTGCCATCATTCTTTCCGGCGGGCCGAAGAGCACGTCGGAGGCGGATGCTCCGGACATCGACTTTGCCACGCTTGATGCCTACGGCGTTCCTGTGCTTGGTGTTTGTTACGGCATGCAGTTGCTGAACATTAAGTTCGGTGGCGAAGTGAAAGCCAGTGACAAGCGCGAGTACGGCCAGGCCATCATGAAGCCGGTGGCTTGCGAGGGGCTGTACGAAGGCGTTTCCGCTGAGTCCCAGGTTTGGATGAGCCATTCCGACACGGTGAGCAATTTGCCGGACGGATGCAGCGTGATTGCGGTCAACCAGCACGACACACCGGTTTCCCTCCAGTGGGGTGAGCGTTACTTCGGTATCCAGTACCACCCGGAGGTGACCCACAGCCACGAAGGAACCCGTATTCTCGGCAACTTCCTGATGATGGCGGGTGATCTCCAGCCATTCCGCATCGAGGAGTTCCGCCGTGAGATCATCGACGGCATCCGCGACCGCGTGGGTGACAAGCAGGTCGTGTGTGGTGTGTCCGGTGGTGTGGATTCGACCGTGCTTGCCGTGCTTCTGCACGAGGCTGGTGTGAACATGCGCGCCATCTTTGTCGACAACGGATTGTTGCGTAAGGACGAGGCCGCCGAGGTGGTCAACAACTTCCACCGCATGGGCGTGCCGATCGAGAAGGTGGATGCTTCCGAGCGCTTCCTGACCGCGTTGGCAGGTGAGACCGCTCCGGAGAAGAAGCGTGTCATCATTGGCAACCTTTTCCTCGACGTCTTCTGGGACGCTGTGGGGGATGCTGAAATTCTCGCTCAGGGGACTCTCTATCCTGACGTCATCGAAAGTGCCTCGAACGAGAATTCGAAGGCCTCGAAGATCAAGACCCACCACAACCGCGTGGACCGCGTGCTCGAACTGCAAGCGCAGGGCAAGGTGCTCGAGCCATTGGCTGAGTTGTTCAAAGACGAAGTCCGCGAGCTCGGTGCGTCGTTGGGAATCGCCAAGGACATTTTGAACCGTCACCCATTCCCAGGTCCGGGCCTTGCGGTTCGTTGCCCGGGTGACATCACCAAGGAGAAGCTCGACATCATCCGTGAGGTGGATGCGATCTTCATCTCGCGCCTCAAGGATCACGGCTGGTATGACAAGGTCTGGCAGGCCTACGGTGCGTTGGTGCCGGTCAAGACCGTCGGGGTGAAGGGTGACGAGCGCTCGTACGAGTGGGCGTGCTCGCTCCGTGCCGTGGTGTCCGAGGATGCCATGACCGCGGACTGGGTGGAGTTGCCTTACAGCATCCTCCGCGAGTCGAGCAACATGATCCTTAACAGCGTCGCGGGCATCAACCGTGTGCTCTTCGACGTGTCGAGCAAGCCGCCTGCATCCATTGAGTGGGAGTAAGCGGATCGCTCTGATCGAACGATCTTAAAACAGAAGCCGGTGCGACTCAGGTTGCACCGGCTTTTTTGATGTTTGGCAGGAAACTGCCCACGCAGAGAAGGAAGGACTCAATAATTGAGCTTCCGCGTGCTGACGATGTTGCCGTCCTGATCGGAGAGGGCGATGATGATGAAGTTCGGGTTGGTTCCGATCGGGTGGAAGATGTGGGCTTCCTGGTCTGGGGCGATGTCGATGGTAAATGATCGCTCGACCCATTCGTGGGGGCGGTGGTCGGTGACGGTGGTGTACATGGGCTCACCAAAGCCACGGACCAGTTCGTCCACCGTTGCGCAGGACTTGGCGTACTTCACTGCGTCCGCCTTCTGGACCGCTGCATCGATGTGTGCAGTGAGCGCGCCCACACTGATGATCAGGAAGAGTGTGGCTGCGAGAATTCGGGCGGCTTTTGGCGGCTCGGCCATCCTTCATGATGTCCTTTTATCGGTAGTGGAGTCAATTACTGATCACGCACAATCGCTAGAGGGAGCTCTATCTATGGCTGCCTCGTGGTCGTGGATTCAGGGCTCATGCTTACCACGCGGAAGCCAAAGTGATCGTTGCCTCGGAACGGGTAGAGCGGCATTCGGTAGGTCGTGCTGAGCGTGGCCTGATGGTATTGGTAGGATCCGCCACGGACGACGCGGGCGTCGTGGGTCGTGCCTCCGGACGGGCCTCCCTTGGCATCGGCTGGAGGTTCATCGCCGTCACGGTTGATCGGGTCGCGAACGGTTCCCTGATCCTTGCAGAGTTGGTAGAAGTCGTCGCTGTACCAATCGCCGGTCCATTCCCAGACATTGCCGCCCAGGTCGTATAGGCCGAATGGGTTGGCGGGATAACTTCCGACGGGAAGGCGGAATCCAGCCCATTTCTCAGGTTCGTCGACTGCATCCGTGGAAGGGTGCCTTGTGTTGGAGGCGAAGCACTTGAAGTTGGCGAGCTTGCCGCTGATCTCTCCGGTTGAGGAGGCCCAGCGGAAGTTCTGGCCACCCTTTGCCGCGTATTCCCACTGGGCCTCGGATGGGAGATCCAGGCCATAATGGTCGGCGAATGCTTTGGCGCCGTACCAGCGGATGTTGACCGCCGGCCAATCCTCGAAGCCGGGGCGTACGGAGAACTTGTGGGTCTCGGGCGAGTAATCGATCCAGCTTTGGTTGAGCGGGTGCTCCGGAATGTTGATCGGGTGGCCGTCGAGCTTCACGTGCGACAGTCCGGCGACCGGGCTGAGGATGGTGAAGGTTTTGCCGGCGAACTTCGAGCCAGGTGCGCCGATCACTTCGTAGGCGGGGATGGAGACGAAGATCCGGACACCTCCGCCGCTGGCGTCGCCCAGCTTTACCGTGATCTCACCGGCATTCAGTGCCGCGTTGAGGTACTGGCAATACTGCGCGGTGGTGACTTCGGTGGTGCCCATGGAGAATGCGCTGATCTCGACCTGGTGGGCTGGCCCCGCTGAGCGTTCGTGGTCGCTCCCCATTTCAAACGTGCCGCCGGGGATGGGCTCGAAAGTCATCATCCAGCGCGATTCTTGGGTGCTCAAGAATCCATCGTGGTCAGCGTCGAGTTCGGCAAACAACGCAGCCGGACCGTGTGTGCGGTATTCGTCTTTTGAGATCCTGCCGTCGCGGTTGCGGTCGATTTTTGCCAATCGTGCGCTGCGGTCGAAGATCTGTGAACGGCTCTCAGCCGGACGCTTCTCCGGCTTGCCTGCTTTACTGGGTGCCGTGGGAGTCGGGCGCTCATCGTTTCCTTCGCGTGGCGGGCGCTGGCCACTTTTTGGTGGCCCCATGCGTTCCAGTTCATCTTTCGTCACGATGCCATCGCCATTGCGGTCGATGTGATCGAGGCGGGCTTTCATGCGTTCGGGTATTTCATCACCGCGCAACTTGCCGTCGCCGTCCGAGTCGAAGCGTGTCAGCAAGTTGGCCGGCGACGGGCGCTGGCCTTGTGGCGGGCCGCCTTGTGGTCGCTCGCCACTTGCTCGAGCTGGGCGTGTCGGGCGATCTGGTGCGGGCTCGGTGTCGCTGGCTCCGGTCTCCAGGCGTTGCTCCATGCGGGCGATCCTGGTGTCGGCATCGGCTTTTCCGGAGCGGGCCCATTGTCCCCAAACGCGCAAGTATTGGTGGGTGGCTAGAAAGCCGCTGTTTTCGCGATCGAGGGTGTCGAATACGTTGCGCGCGAGTTCCTTGTCGGTGAGTGGAGCGTTGTTGAGAAACTCCTGCTCGCTGGTTTTGCCGTCGCCGTTGTCGTCCATCGCGGAGATGAGAGCCTTGCCTTCATCGGTGATGATGCGGTTGAGGATGTACTCGCTTTTCGAGACCTTGCCGTCGCGGTTGCTGTCGGCGGCGCCGAAGATTCCGGCTCTGGACGCGCGGGTTTTGTAGCCGGCGTTCTCAACATATTCTTGCGCCGAATGGAAGCCGTCTCCATTGGTGTCGACGCGATCGAAGTGGTCGACGTAGTGGCTGAGGATCTTTCGGTCGATGCCGTCTTCCTGTTTGGCTCCGAGCAGTTTCAGAATGGAGGAACCCTTCACGCCGTTGATCTCGGCGGGCGCATGCGGTGGAGCGCCATCGCGCTGCTGGGCGATTAGGAGTGACGGCGAGCAGGCGAGCAGTGTGGCGAGCGCGACGTGCGCTGCATTCTGCGTGAGAGAGTGTGTGGTCATCGGTGGTCGTTGCATCGGTTCTCTCCGGTGTCGGCAGCGTCTGGCTGACACAGTTGATTGGAGGTTACGAATGCAAACGAACCCACGGCCGCGCGTTGGGTTGCGCGGAAATTGTGCTCAGGAGCAGAGAAACGTATAGGGAGAAGCGGGCTGCTCCCAATTTCTCAGGAAGGGGCTACTTCACCAACTCGATCCCATCCTCTGAGACGGTGATCTTTTGTTGTTTGTAGAGTCCGCCGACGGCTTTTTTGAATGCCTTCTTGCTCATGTGCAGGGCGGCGGTGATTTCCTCCGGTGACGACTTGTCGTTGAGCGGGGATGATCCGCCGCGGTTTTCGAGGTGGCGGAGAATAGCTTCGGCGTGGCTGTCGCGGGCCTGCTTGGTTCCTTGCAAGCAGAGGTCGATCTTGCCGTCGTAGCGGATCTGTTTGATGTAGCCCTGGATCTGCTGGCCGATTTCCAATGGTTGGAAGACCTCGTTGCTATAGAGGATGCCGGTGTGGGTACCGTTGATGATGGCTTTGAACCCAAGATCGGTGATCTGAGCGATCACGAGATCGACGGCTTGTTGCTCCTTGAAGCGATGTGGCTCTTTGTTGAGGTGTTTGTCGAGCTTGGTGGTGGCGGTGATGCGGTTGTGGATCTCGTCGAGGTAGAGGAAAACCACGTAGGAGTGACCGACGCGCATGCCGTCTCCTTGCTCCGAGAATGGGACGAGCAGGTCTTTTTCCAAGCCCCAGTCGAGGAAGGCCCCGACAGGCGTGCTTTGTTTTACTTTCAGCAGGGCGAACTCACCGACTTTTGCCTTTGGCGTTTGGGTGGTGGCCACCGGGCGGTCTTCGGAGTCGCGGTAGAGGAAGACATCGACCATGTCACCCGGCGTGAGTGCCTTGGAGGCGAACTTGCGCGGCAGCAGGACGTCGCCGAGCTCGCCGGCATTGAGGTAGGCGCCGTGCTCCGAGAGTTTGGTGACTTCGAGGGTATAAGATTGGCCGAGTGTGATCATGTTTGTGTGGGCACCTTACCGCAGATTGGGAGCGGTCGCACCCAGATGTTCAGGATCCCGGATGGTGGGGGAAATCCTGATTGCCTCGGGAGGTGGATCGGTTTTCATTGGTGCCGATGGATAACGGGAACTTGGAACGCGCGGCGATGGTAATGGACTGGCTCGGCAATGTGGCTGGGGTGAGTGAAGTCGTGGTGTGTGCGGGTGCGCGTAACACACCGCTGCTCGTGGCCGCCGAGCAGAATGATGCGCTTACCTGTTGGCGTCATTTTGACGAGCGGTCCGCCGGATTCTTTGCTCTTGGGCGAGCTCAGAGCAGTGGTGATCCGGTGGCGGTGGTGGTGACTTCTGGTACGGCTGTGGCGGAGTTGATGCCGGCGGTGGTCGAAGCGCATTATTCCGGTGTGCCGTTGGTGGTGGTGGCGGGTGACCGTCCGGCGGACTGGCGCGGGGGCGGGGCGCCGCAGAGCATCGAGCATAGCGGGATTTTCGGGACCTACGCGATTGAGGCGGACTTGATTGGTGGGGGAGAGGCTGATTTCGAGCGCTTGGTTGGCTTGCGCGAGCGCTGGACTGGCCGCGGCGCGGCATTTGTGAATGTGTGTTTTTCCGAACCTTTGTTGGCGGGCGAGCTGACGCTGCCGGACGAGCTCTCGTTCGAAGATGGCGACGAGCCTCTGGAGGATGTGGATTTTGGGTGGTGTGATGCACTTTTGGATGAGATCGACGAGAGCCGTGTTTGCGTGGTGGTCGGCGATGTGGATGAAGGCGACCGTCGCGACGTGGCGGCAGGTTTGGCCAAGTTGGGGCTACCGGTTTGGGCAGAGGTGACCTCTGGAATGCAAGCCGAACCGGTTTTGCACGAATTGTTGATCGGGGATCTGGTCGGTGTGCTCAGCCAGCCCGCGCTTTGCCCGCAGCGGGTGGTGCGTGTGGGTGGGGTGCCCAATGGACGCTTCTGGCGTGATTTGGAAGATCGGGCCGACATTGCGGTGACATGCGTGTCGCCAACGGGCCTGCGTGGACTGGGGCGGACGGCGGGGGTGACCGCGGCCGCGGGTGATGTGATGGCATTTGTTGGCTATTGGGGGGATCGTGGACCCAAGGTAGTGGATCACGATTGGCTCAAGCGCATGTACCAGGTGGGCGCCGTGCTGCGTGAGCGTGTGGCGGAGTTGGTGGCGAACTTTCCACAATCCGAGGTCGCGTTGGTGGCAGGAGCGTTGGATCAGATGCGCTCGGCGGACGCTGTCTATTTGGGTAATAGCTTGTCGATCCGGGAAGCTCAGTTGGTTTGTGATGGGGAGTTGAGCGGTGGTGTGTTTGCCAACCGCGGAGCCAATGGGATCGACGGACAGTTGTCGTCGTTCTTTGGCTGCGGAATTGGGCGCGACGAGGCGTGGGGGCTTTTCGGTGATCTGACAACGCTGTACGATTTCTCCGCGCCATGGATGTTGGATCAACTGGCAGCGCGCTCGGAGGGGACGCGCTGGCGGGTGGTAGTGATCAACAATGGAGGAGGGCAGATCTTCTCCAGATTGCCGGCGTTGGCGTCGATGTCCGACCGCGCTCGGGAATTATTGGTCAATGACTCGTCCAATGTGGACTTTGCGCAGTGGGCGGACTTGTGGGGCATGCGTCATCTGCTGGTGGCGGATGTGGCAGGCTGGGATGGTCAGGCGCTGGAGGATGCGTGGCCGATGCTGGTGGAGTTGAAGCCGGATTCGGCGCAATCCGACGCGTTTTGGGATGCGTATCGCAAGGTATCGGTCGACGTGCACGAGGCGGTTGCCGGAGCTGAGTGAGCCGCCTGGCAGGTGAAGTAAAGCAAATCAAGGTCTATGAGTCGTCAGCGGTTTATCGCACTTCATGGAATGCTGGGGGACCCGGCGGATTGGCAACCGATTGCCGACCGCGTGGGCGGTGAGTGGGTAGCGCTTGATTTGCTCGATGCGATTGAGGCCGGAGTGGAGGATTTCGAGAGCTTTTGCCGATGGCTGAACCAGGAGGTGCCGCAATCCGCCGGGGTGGAGGATTGTTTGCTCGGTTATTCGCTGGGCGGGCGGTTGGCGATGCATGCCATGGTGGCCGACCGGCAGAGGTGGCAGCACGTGGTGATCGTGTCCGCTCATCCTGGGCTCGAGGACGAGGATGAGAAAGTGGCGCGTGTCGATGCCGACGCGCTGTGGGAGGAGCGCTTTGGCGACGATGACGTAGCGTGGGATGCTGCATTGCGGATGTGGAATGCCCAGCCTGTGTTGGCGGGAGTGGGGGACGATTGGGTGGCTGGGCGGTTGGCGTTGGAGCCCAGGCGGGCTGCGGTTGCGAGAGCGATGCGTTGTTGGTCGCTCGGGCGGCAGCAGGCATTGTGGGATGATCTCGAGCGGTGCGACTTACCTTGCCTGTGGGTGGCGGGTGCCGTAGATGGGAAGTTTGCCGCGTTGTCGGAACGCGCGTCGGGGCTTTGCGTGCGCGGCGAGTTGGCTCTTGTCGATGGCGTGGGGCACCGCGTGTTGCACGAGTCGCCGGAACGTTTTGGTGCGCTTCTGCGCGATTGGGTCGCCCGAATCGGTTGACCGGACCGGTGTCGTAGTCCATCAAACGGGAAACCGATTTGATTCTCCGATCATGAGCAGCGCAACCTGGATCCTCGCCGCCCGCCCCAAGACCTTGCCCGCTGTGGTGGCTCCCGTCTGGGCCGGATGTGTTCTGGCGTGGATGCTCACAGGTGAGTGGTCGCCGTGGCTGGCCGTCTGTACGTTGGTCAGCGCCGGGCTGATTCAGATCGCGACCAATTTCTTCAACGATGCCATCGACCATAAAAAGGGCGCGGACACCGCAGCACGGTTGGGGCCTGTGAGAGCGACGGCATCCGGCTTGGTCAGCGGGCGCACCGTGATGACCATTGGGTTCGTTACGCTCGCACTCGCCTGCGTGGCGGCGTTGCCGATGATTGCCGCCCGAGGTTGGCCGGTGATCGCCATTGGTCTGCCGTCGTTGTACTTCAGTTTTGGCTACACGGGTGGACCGTTGCCGCTGGCATACCGTGGGCTGGGCGAGTTGTTCGTGATGATTTTCTTCGGGCTGATCGCTGTGATGGGCACGGCGTTCATCCAGTCTGGGCAATGGTTCACCGAAGCTCTGGTGCTGGGCTTCCAGTTGGGGGCTCTCTCGACCGCGCTGATTGCGATCAACAACCTGCGCGATGTGGAGGAGGACACGCGCTCGAACAAACGGACATTGGCGGTGCGGCTTGGCGTGGCGTTCGGACGATGGGAAATCGCCGCGCTTTATGCGGTGGCTTTCGGGTTGTCGGGCTACTGGGCGGCGATTGGCTTCGGTTGGCTTGCACTGGCGACGGTGGTTGCCGTGGCGTTGCCGGCGCTGGTCGTGGTACGCGGTGTTTGGAAGAACAAGCCCGGGCGAGTGTACAACAAATTGCTCGCGATTTGTGGCATGGGGATGCTGCTCTTTGCCGCGGCATTCCAGATTGGCGGGCTGCTGGACGGTTGATTCGTGGGGGCTCGATGATGGCGAGATTGGGCACGGGGTAGATTTCGCTTGAATATATGAGAATGAGTCTCATATTCACCCCGTGCCTAAGATGAAGACATTTTGCAAGTGGAAGGAGAAGGAGCTTCTCAAGCGTGCCGATGTGTTTGCCGATCTGGTGAGTGAGCCGCGGTTTGTGTGCCGCAAGTGCGCACGGGTGGCGAATACGAAGAAGGCGCTGTGCAAGGCGATGCCGCTTGCCACCGGGCTGAGGGTTTTGGATGAGGCTGGTTAGATCAGTTCAACATTGCACGGAAGACTTGGAGTTGTGACGCTGATGAGCGTGGCAACGCGCCACAGGAACCAACCCGATCTGATTATGATTCATCCAGAACTCGAACAAGCCATCAACGCCCAGATCAATCAGGAGCTGACCGCTTCCTACAACTACCTGGGCATGTCGACCTATTTTGACACCCAGAATCTCGACGGATTTGCCCGTTGGATGCTGTTGCAGCATGACGAGGAGAAAGTGCACGCGATGAAGTTGCTGCACTATTTGCAGGACCGTGGAGGTACAGTGAAGCTCAATGCGATCCCAGCCCCAGTGGCGACGTATTCCAACCCGTTGGAGGTGTTCAAAATGGCGCTCCAGACCGAGGTTGAGAACACGCAGTCGATCAACGCACTCTACGAGCTGGCGCTGAAACTCAGTGATCACGCGACCAAGAGTCATCTTCAGTGGTTCCTCGACGAGCAGGTTGAGGAGGAGAAGAGCATCGAAGATGTGATCGCGCTGCTGGAGCGCATCGGCGATGAGAGCGCGGGCTTGCTTTATCTCGATGACAAGCTCGGGGCGCGCAAGCCCGAGAGCGCCGACGATGCTTAGGCTACGTTCTTTTCTAAACCAAACAAAACAACCACCTCACAAACCCGCTGAATGAAACTTCGCAACCTGATCACCACCGTGTTGGCGGCCACGATCTCTGTATCGGCCGTTTCCGCAGATGAAGAGACAGTCACTGTTTATTCTTACCGTCATTATGAGGGCGACCAGAAACTCTATGAGGAGTTCACGCGTCAGACGGGGATTAAAGTGGAGACGGTGAAGGCGAAGGCGGACGCGTTGATCGAGCGGATTGAGGCCGAAGGTGAGAAATCGCCTGCGGACATTTTCATTGCGGCGGATGTGGGGCGATTGGAGAAGGCGCGTGAGCTTGGGATTCTGCAGTCGGTCACGAGCGAGGCTCTGGAGAGCCAGGTGCCGGCGCATTTGCGGGATCCGGAAGGGCACTGGTATGGCTTCACCGTGCGGGCCCGTGTGATCATGTATGCCAAGGACCGGGTGGATCCTGCGTCGATTACCAGTTACCAGGATCTGACCAAGCCCGAGTGGAAAGGGCGCATCTGCGTGCGTTCTTCATCGAATATCTACAACCAATCGCTCTTGGCGGGGATGATCGCCAACCACGGCAAGGCGAAAGCGCTGCAGTGGGCCAAGGGCGTGCGCAAGAACATGGCGCGTGCGCCTCAGGGGAGTGATCGCGACCAGATGCGGGCCGTGGCTGCGGGGATCGCCGATGTGGCCATTGCCAACACGTACTATTACGGGTTGCTTGCCAGCTCACCGGATGAAAAGGACCGCGAGGTCGCATCGAAGATTGGGCTGATCTTCCCGGATCAGGACGGCACCGGCACGCATATTAACATCTCAGGTGGTGGTGTGGTGAAGACTTCGGATAACAAAGAGGCTGCGGTGAAGCTTCTCGAGTTTCTCAGTTCGGCGGAAGCTCAGAAAACCTTCCCAACCACCACTCACGAGTACCCGCTGAACATGGATCACACGCTTTCGCCGGCGTTGGAGCCATGGGCCGCGTTCAAGTACGATCCGATCGATCTGAAGAAAGTGGGAGCATCGCGCAAGGACGCCGCCAAGCTCTTCCTCCTTTCTGGCTGGGAGTAATTTTCGGACACACGGTGGATAGGGGGCACGCGGGACATCATTGCCCGCGTGTCGCCCCGGTCTTCCGCGTGGCGAATGTTGGACTCGTGGTTGCGGGGGGGCTGTGGAGTCTGTAGGGAGGCAAATCATCAGAGATGCAGAGTCGATCCACCAGCGCACTTTCGTTTGTTTATGGATTATGGCAGCGGACACGCTGTCAGGCGCCCTGGGTTGTTGGGGCGGTGGTCGTGGCATTGCTTGCGCTGATGCCATTGGTGGTGCTCTTCAAGAGCTTGCTGGAGCCGCCGCAGGAGTTCTGGGAATTGCTGACTCATTCCGATGGCAATGGTGAGCCATCCACGTTGCAGCGATATGTTCGTGGCACGTTGGTGATGTTGGGGGGAGTGGGCGTTGGTACGGTCGTGTTGGGGACCGCTGCAGCCTGGTTGGTGTCGGTTTATCAATTCAAGGGGAAGCGCCTGCTGGATCTTCTTCTGGTGCTGCCGATGGCGATTCCGACCTACGTGATGGCGGTTTGTTGGAAGTTGGTCACGGTGGACCACAAGAACGACGCCCTGATGTGGGTGAGGGATACCTTTGAAGTGGAGTCGATTCTCGAGCTCGACCGAGCGGCGAACACAGGGCTGGCCGTTGTTGTGTTGAGCTTGTCGTTCTACCCGTATGTTTATCTGGCGGCGCGGGCGTCGTTCACGCGTCAGTCGGCGAGTTATCTCGAGGCATCGCGGATGTTGGGGCATGGGATGACGGGGACGTTTTTCAAAGTGGCGCTGCCTTTGGCGCGTCCGGCGTTGGCTGCTGGGGGGCTGTTGGCGTTGCTGGAGACGCTGAATGAGTTTGGCGCGATGGAGATTCTCGGGATCCGCACATTGACCACCGGGATTTTCTACGTGTGGACCGAGTTGGATGAGTTGGGGAGCGCGATGCGGGTGTCGGCGATTTTGATGGCGTTGGTGTTTGTGGTGATTGTGGTCGAGCGATTGATGCGTGGTGGTCGGCGTTACCATTCCCACCGGAGCGCATCGCATCGATATTCGGGCAAGCCGCTTGGGTGGCGCGGGGCATTGGCGATGTGGCTGGGCTGCGGCAGTGTTGCTTTGCTTGGTTTTGTTTTGCCCTTGGGGAAACTGGTACATTTGGCGCTGATGCCTGGGTTTGAGGAATCCTGGGAGCGGTTGGGGCGCATTCTTCCGCTGGTGGGTGAGAGCGTTTGGTTGGCGCTGCAAGCCGGTGTGCCGATTTTGATTGTGGCGATCTGTTTGGCATATGCCCACCGGCTGGTGCCCCGGTGGTGGATGACCTTGGTGACGCGGTGTGCGCTGCTGGGGTATGCGATTCCGGCGGCCATTCTTGGGGTCATCCTGCTGGCGACGCAGGGGTTGCTGCTGAACCATGCCGAGGGCGTGGCGGAGTATTTGTTTCATACCACGACCATTGGGCTGGCGTTTGCCTACACACTGCGTTTCCTCAGCGTGGGCTATAACTTCGCTGAGTCCGGCCTGAAGCAGAACCATCAGCATCTGGATGATGCCTCGGCATCGCTTGGACATGGTAAGTGGGTGACCTTGGTGCGCATCCACTTACCATTGATGGCGCCCGGCTTGATCGGCGCTGCCGTGATTCTGGTGGTCGATATTCTCAAAGAACTTCCGCTGACGTTGATTTTGCGCCCGGCCAACACCGAGACTCTCGCGACTGCTACTTATGGACTCTTTCATGCTGAAGAGCGTTTCAGTGCAGGAGCGCTGCCGGCCTTGATTTTGACTGCCACATCGGCTCTGGCATTGATGGCGGTTCGTCGCATCGTACAATCTCCCAACTCATGACCTCGCAAGCATCCAACGACTATCTGGCACTTGAGATTGAGAACTTGTGCTTTTCCTATGCCGGCCAGGCGGTGCTCCGCGATTACAACCTGAGCTTGGCCAAGGGCGAGATCCTGGCGTTGCTCGGTGAGTCGGGCTGTGGCAAAACCACGGTCTTGCGCATTGCCGCCGGGCTATTGGCTCCGGACTCTGGGCGTGTGCTTTTAAATGGAAAAGACATCACGCATGCCTTGCCCGAGCGCCGCAATATCGGGTTGGTTTTTCAAGACTTCGCGTTGTTCCCTCACATGACGGTTGAGCAGAACATTCGCTATGGCTTGCATCGCATGCCGCGCGGTAAGCGCCGCGGACGGATCGCCGAAATCATGGAACTGACCCGCACCGAGGGACTGGCCAAGCGCTACCCCGGGCAACTTTCCGGCGGACAGCAACAACGCGTCGCCTTGGCAAGGGCGCTGGCACCGTCACCTGGGTTGATCTTGCTGGATGAACCCTTTTCCAATCTGGATACAGCGGTGCGGGGCAAGCTGCGGGCGGAGTTGCGGGCTGTGCTTAAGCAGACGTTGACATCCGCAATCATTGTCACCCACGACCGTGCGGACGCGGATGCCGCTGCCGACCGGGTGAGTGAGATGAGCGGATGCGCCCAGTGCGGAGCGGATGATGTTTGCCCGAACCGCTAGGCTTGATGGGGGGAGGCCATGGCTGGTCAGTCGAGTGCGAATGCGGGTGACGTGAATTTGATAAAATTCATGCGATCCGCTGTAAGGTCAAACGCTGTCGGATTTTGCGTTGACGCTCCTGTTTTCGTGCGCATATAACCTTTCGCGGTACTGCTTGAGAGAAAGGGTTGCGGATCAACTGGGAATTTGTCCAATTGATAGCTGGGCTCCGATTCCCAAAGTGGGACCCGGCTTTTGGGATGGCCTGTCTCCCGTCCCCGAACAGCTTCATTCGATCGACGCATAGAATTCCCCCACTGTTAATGAATACCTCCATCTTCTATTGGCCTTATTGTCTGAGATCGCGTGCGACGATGAATGCACTGACAGACCGTCGTGAAGTGCACGGTGCATTGATTAAGGCCGGGCAGGGCTATGGGTGCATCAACCCGTGGCCGGAGTTGGGGGATGAGTCGCTGACGCAGGAGCTGCGGCGCTTGAAGGAAGGGCTTCCCGGTAAGCTGGGACGACGTGCGCTCCAGTGCGCGAGTCTAGATGGAGAGGCGCGTCGCCATCAGGTGTCGCTTTACGCCGGGCTGGAAATGCCGGTGTGCCACGGGCATCTGAGCGGCGACAACTGGGACGAGGTGGCTGAGTTTTCGGTGGTGAAGGTGAAGGTCGACGGCAGTAGCATGCTCAAGCTTCGCGATGTGCTGGGCCAGGCCAGTCAGCGTTTCCAGCGGGTGCGTCTGGATTTCAATGGTACCGGCAATGCGCGCTTGCTGATCTCGTGGTGGAAGTCATTGCGCAGTCAGGATCAGGAAGCGGTCGACTATATCGAAGATCCTTGCCCGTTCGATATTCACGATTGGGCGTTGATGGAACAGGAAGGCCTGCCGCTCGCGCTGGACCGTTCGCAGAAGAACGGAAAGTTCGGCTACGACGTGGCGGTGCTCAAGCCATCGACTGAGGACATCGATTTGATTTTGGGTCGCGAACGCAGCGACCGCCGTGTGGTGGTGACCAGCTATATGGACCACGCACTGGGGCAGATGTATGCGGCGTATGAGTGTGCCCGACTGCGGCAGTTCGACCCGCGTGCGGATATGTTCCATGGGTTGGCGACGCATACTTTGTTCGAAGAGGATCCGTTTTTCGAGCAGTTGAGTTTGTCTGGCGGGCGGTTGTCCGCTGTGGAAGGAACCGGGCTCGGGTTTGACGACCTGTTGGAAGGGCTGCCGTGGAAAGAGCTCTAGAAGTGAGTGTGCCGCGGCTGTTGGACCCGCGGTTCTGGGAGGAGGGCTGTGATTTTGCGGTGCCTCCCGGGTTTGCCAGACGAGCGGAGGTGGAATCCCTCACCGCAGCGCTGGCGTGGGGTGGGGATTCGGCTGTGGTTTTCGCGACCTCAGGGTCGACCGGTGTGCCCAAGTATGTGGTGCTGACGAAGGAGTCGTTGTTGGCATCGGCGCGGCAGGTGTGCGCGCATCTTGGGGTGAGGGGGGATGACGTTTGGTTGTGTCCGTTGCCGGTAGGTCATGTGGGCGGGCTTGGTGTGTTTGCGCGGGCCGCGGTGTCTGGGTGCAAGGCGGTTCACCTGGCGGGCAAATGGGATGTCGGGCGTTTTTTGGAGGTTTGCCGCACTGAGCGGGCGACTTGGTGTTCTTTGGTGCCAACGCAGGTTCACGATCTGGTGGCTGCGGGGGAATCGGCGCCGTCGAGCTTGCGCGGTGTGGTTGTGGGCGGTGGAGCCTTGGGCGACGAGCTGTATGCGGCCGCGCGCAAGCTGGGGTGGCCGTTGCTGCGGTCTTTCGGGATGACGGAGACAGCCTCTCAGATTGCGACGGCGCGGCCTGACGATCCCCGGATGCTGGTGATGAACGGGTGGGACGTGCGCACGGATGCGGCGGACGGGCGACGGCTCGGGCGCTTGTCGGTGCGGGGGGCGGCTTTGTTTTCCGGCTACTTGTCTGCTGCTGCGGAGGAAAGTAACGGGGAACTCGTTGCGGGCGCGGATGGTGAGGGATGGTTTTCCACCAGTGACCGAGTGGAGTTGGTGGAGCATGCCGATGGACTCGAGATCGTGCCGGCGGGACGGGCGGATGATTTGGTCAAAGTGCTCGGCGAGCTGGTGGCGGTGGATGGCGTGGAGCGACAGCTTCACCGACTGTTGGTAAATGCCGGCGCGGTTCCCCATGCCGTGGCGGTTTGTGCGGTGCCTGACGCCCGACGCGAGCACCGGCTGGTGGCGGTGATCGATGAATCGCTCGCACAAGGGGCTGAGGGGGCGGCCATCGAGCGCTTCAATCGTGACGAAGCGACCCTCGGAGTCGAGCGGCTCGGCACCATCGTACGTGTGCCGAGGATCCCTCGATCGGCGCTCGGGAAAGTGCGTCGCAGCGAGCTGGTTGCGCTCGTTCAGGGGGACATCTAGTATCCCGCAAATTCACGGCAAAAAATACTTTGCGTTTCTTTGTGATTGCGCGTATCGGTGACGCCCTCCCGTTGATTGGGAGCGACAAATTTTTATACCCTTAACCGCTTCGTGGCTATGAGCAACGTGATTGACAAGATTGAGAAGGAACAGCTGAAAGACGACGTGACGTCTTTCGATGTTGGTGACACCGTGAAAGTCCACTGCCGCGTGGTTGAGGGTGGAAAAGAGCGTGTCCAGATTTTCGCTGGTATCGTGATCGCAACCAAAGGTGCATCCCTGAACAAGGCATTCACCGTGCGTAAGATTTCCCACGGCGAAGGTGTTGAGCGTACATTCCCACTTCACACACCACGTATCGCTAAGATCGAGGTGGTGTCCCGCGGCAAAGTCCGTCGTGCACGTCTCCACTACCTCCGCGACCGCGTTGGTAAGTCGGCGACCACCGTCAAGGTGCGCAAAGACGCCTAAGTTCGCGATCCAGGCGCACGCCGCCTGACATCCGAAATTTTCAAATTGCCCGGCTGCTGAGAATGCGGCCGGGCAATTTTTGTTGTGTGGACAGATTGAACCACAGAGGAATGGGCTCACGCGGAGACGCAGAGGTGAGGTGGATATCAACCGGGAAGGCACGAAGATCACGAAGGGCTTTTGGTTTGGATGGGGGGGGGCAGAGATGCACGAGGAATGTTCGCGGAGCGACTGCTTACTGCTTAGCCTGCGGTTTACTGAGGCGGTGCCTATTGGGATAAGCCGTCCCGATGGGACGAGGTGAGGCGATGCGGGCCCAACCTGCGGTTGAAACCGCAGGCTAGCCGGTAACCCATCGCTTCGCGATGAAGGGTGGAGGGCGATCGCATCAGGGGATGGCAATACTGACGCCTGTCCGCGCATGGCAACGCTTGCGTCCTCATCGAGATTGATTCTCTATCGTGGGCGCGGAGCGCCAGGGCGCAGACATCCAAACGCCCTGGGCACAGTCGTTCTTTACACGCATTGTTCGTCTCCCTAGCGTGGCGGCGTGAATGAACTGAAACCTACCGACTGGCCGCGTATTGTGCGCCCTGGAGCGCGCGTTTTCATTGGATCGGGTGCGGGTGTGCCGCGCAAGTTGATCGATGGCATGCTCGCGGCGGGGGACCGTTTGCGCGATGTCGAGTTGGTGCACATTCACACGTTGGGGGCGACGCCGTGGATTGAGAAGAAGTACGCGGCGCAGTTCCGCACCAACACGTTCTTCATGACCCCGGAGGTGGGGCAGGCGGTGATCGAGGGGCGGGCGGATTACACGCCGTGCTCGCTGTCGGAAGTGCCCAAGTTGTTCAAGAGCACGATCCTGCCGGTGGATGTGGCGTTGGTGACGGTTTCGCCGCCGGATGAAAATGGCAACATGACACTCGGCGTGAGTGTCGATGTGGTGCGTGCGGCGGTGGATTCGGCGCGGATTGTGGTGGCGCAGATCAACCGCCACATGCCGAGGACCAATGGTGGGGCGACGATCCATGCGGCGGACGTGCAGTATTTCCTCGAGGGGCACATGCCGTTGCCGGTGCTGGAACGGCCGGAGAACGATGCGGTGCGCTCACGGATTGGCGGGTATTTGGCCGAGCTTGTGGAGGATGGATCGACGTTGCAGGTGGGGATTGGTCACACGCCGCAGACGGTGATCGCGTCGCTGGCGGGGCACCAGCGACTTGGCATTCACACTGGGATGCTGAGCGATGCCTTGATTGATCTGATCAAGTGCGGTGCAGTGGACAACTCACGCAAGCACTTCCAAGCGGGGACGACCATTGCCAGTCATGCGATTGGCTCGCGGGCCGTTTACGATTTTGTGAATGAGAATCCGGAGGTCTCGTTTCACTCGAGTGGTTGGGTGAACGATCCGTCGGTGATCGCGCTGAACCACAAAATGGTGGCGGTGAATGGAGCGCGCTTGATCGACATCACCGGCCAGGTGGTGCGGGACTCGGCGGGGCACCAGTACTATGGCGGGATCGGCGCGCAGATTGACTTCCTGCGCGGCGCGACGGCCAGCCCGGGCGGTAGGCCGGTGTATGTGCTGCCCTCGACCAACTCGGACCAGACCGAGTCGAGGATTGTGGCGGGGCTGACCGAGGGGACGAGTGTGGCGACCGGACGCACCGACGTGCAGTACATTGTTACCGAGTATGGGGTGGCGGCGTTGCGTGGCTTGAGCATCCGTGACCGGGCGTTGGAGATGATCCAGATCGCGCATCCGAAGTTCCGCGAGGAGTTGTTGCGTGGTGCCCATGCGCGTGGCTGGATTCCGAAGTTTGTGTCGCTCGCGCCGACCAGTGTGAAGCCCGATGACATGACCAGCGGGGTTGAGTTTCAGCGGCTTGTGCTGGGCAAGGATGGAGCGCGCAACTTCTTCCTGCGGCCATTGCATCCTTCGGACATCCGCAGGTTGCAGCAGTTCTTCTATAGTCACTCCGAAGAAACCGTGCGCTGGCGCTATGGCTATTTGCGCGAGAACATGCCGGCGGATTCGGCGTACGAGCTGGTGGGTGTCGATCAGACCCGAGATCTGGCGTTGGGCATTTTCGAGGAAGCTCATGCTGGTGGTGCACCGGAACTGCGATCGGTCGGTCGATTCTATCAGGACGATGATGGCAAGTCCGCGGAGATTGCGTTTGTCGTGCACGACGAGCGGCGACGGATGGGGATGGCGAGTATTTTGCTGGAACAATTGGCGGACATTGCCAGTGCGCGTGGGATTGAGCGCTTTTGGGCCGAGGTCATGACCGGCAACCGTCCGATGCGGCAGTTGTTTGAGAAGTATGGCGCGACGTCCAAGCGCTCGCAGGATACGGATGGCTTTGTCTGCACGATGGAGGTGGCGAAAATCCTCGAACTGGCCAAGCTGTTTCAGTCCGAGCGTGGCGAGAAGCTCAATGGAGATGCGGCTCCGAGCTATCGGGTTGGCTGGTTTTGGTCGGAAAGTTGCCTGAAGCACGACACCGGCCCGGGGCAGGTGGAAACGCCGGAACGATATCAGGTGCTGGGTGATCGGTTGCGCGGGTTGGCGGAAACGCTGGACGCGGTGCCACTGCGCGGGCGCGAGGCGACGCGTGCCGAATTACTGCGATGCCACGCGGCGCACTATCTCGACATCGTGCACATCGACGTAGAAAACCTGGCGGACCAGCTGCGGACGGGGGATACGCCAATTTGTCCGGAGTCCGAGCGGGTCGCGAAGCTGGCCGTTGGGGCCGGGTTGGAGGCGGTCGACCGCGTGATGACCAATGAGATCAACCGTGCCTTCGTTGCGGTGCGCCCACCGGGGCACCATGCCACGCCGGACCGCGGGATGGGCTTTTGTGTCTATAACAACATTGCACTCATGGCGCGTCATGCGCAGGAGGTGCATGGGGTGAAGCGGGTGCTGATTGTCGATTGGGACGTGCACCACGGCAATGGAACGCAGGACATTTTCAGTGCGGACCCGAGTGTCTTTTGCTTTTCCAGCCACCAACAGGGGATTTTTCCGTTCTCCGGCGGGGCTGAAGAGACTGGCGCCGGACCGGGACGTGGGACGGTGATGAACTTTCCGCTTCCCGAGGGCAGTGGACGCGATGAGATTTTGCCGCTGATCACAGGCCCGCTCACCGACGCAATGGAGAGTTTCCAGCCGGACCTCGTGCTGATCTCCGCGGGGTTTGATGCGCGGATTGACGATCCGGTGGGTGACTTCACTTTGAGCGACGAGGACTTCGCCGACCTGACCCGTGCGGTGAGTGCGATTTCCGAGCGTTGGGCTGGCGGTCGCATGATCTCCGTGCTCGAAGGTGGGTACAACCCGGAAGGACTGGCCTCCGCCGCAGCCGCGCATTTCGAGGCGCTGTTCGAGGGGTAGGTAGTGTTCGCTGCGCTCATTGGTTTTTGGAATGTCGGCACGAATGCCGACCCACCAGCGAGGTTCGGTTGCGGGAGACGCTCCTCCTCATCGATATCGCTATCCGTATCGCAATCGATGGGGGGGACGCAGAGGCTACGCGAACGCTGGGCTGCTGAGGGAATGAGAGGTCGGCAGGGCTCCCGACCCACCAGCGTCGGCCAAATCAGAATGCGAAGCGCTGGAGGGACGACATTCCTGTCGTCTGGGTGGTGTTCGAACGTTTGTGGGTCTCGGTTTCTCGGAATTCACAGGCCACCGTCGTAATCGCGCAATTCGAGGCAATATTCTCGCGTCTCGGCTGTATGAAATCCCTCGAATTCGCTGAGGATGAAGCTTATGATGGGCTCCATGCCTACGCTCCCCCAACTTGAGTCTGATATATTGGCGCTTCCTGAAAATCAGCGGGTTGAGTTGTTGAATCGTGTTTTCAAGGCAGCCGAGCCAGTTGCGGATCCTAGCGTGGGCGCGGCTTGGGAGGATGAGATCAAACGGCGAATCGAGAGAGTGGACTCCGGGGAGTCGAAGATGGTTCCTGCAGGCGATGTATTCGAAGAGATTGACCGGCGGATCGGGTAGTGGAGGTCGTGTTTTCCGAGGAGGCTCGTCGCGACCTCATTGATGCCGTGGATTATTATGAATCCAAGGCAACGGGGCTGGGAAAGCGTGTTCGTGATGAGGTTGCCGGGGTGCTGAAGGTCGCGGCTCAGCACCCGTATCTTTGGCGTGAGCGAGCACTGGGATATCGCCGGATCAATTGCCCGGTATTTCCTTACTACGTGGCATACGTCGTACGTAACGAGCGTCTCGTGGTGATTGCTGTGGCGTCTAGTCGAAGAAAGCCTGATTATTGGCGTCGGCGGTTGTAGCTGTGCTTGCAACGGAGCAAAATTACTTGATTTTTGAGAGGTTTTGATTGGTAGGTTGGCGCTGATATGGGCGCGAATCGGGCATCGGTTTCGGCTGTGTCTGGGATGATCAGAGCGGTCTGAAACGTGCTTGTCGCGCGTATCGCATTTGAACTGATTTTTTCTCCAGTCATGAATCCGAATCAGATGACTCATAAGATGCAGGAAGCTTTTGGGGCGGCGCAGTCGCTGGCTCATGAGCTTGGTCACCAGGAGCTGTCGCCGGCGCATTTGTTGGTGGCGGTGATGCGGCAGGCCGATGGTGTGGCGGTGCCGCTGTTTGCGAAGTTGGGGGTGCCTGCGGCGAAGGTGGAAAAGGATGCGCTGGCGTGGTTGGAGCGGCAACCGAAGATCAGCGGGAGCGGCGGAGATTTGCGGATGTCGCGCGAGTTGGGGCAGACGATGGCGGCGGCGGAAGGTGAGATGAAGTCGCTGGGCGATGAGTTTTTGAGCGTCGAGCACGCGCTGCTGGCGATGGCAGATGGCACGTCTGCCGCGGGCGAGGTGCTGAAGCAGAATGGAGCGACCAAGGAAAAGATGCTCGGTGCGTTGAGCGAAGTGCGTGGGTCGCACCGCGTGACCGACCAGGACCCTGAAGGGAAGTTTCAGTCGCTTGAGAAGTACGGCGATGACCTCACGGCCAGGGCGCGGGCGGGTAAGATTGACCCGGTGATCGGGCGCGACCACGAGATTCGTCGCGTGATGCAGGTGTTGTCGCGTCGGACAAAGAACAACCCGGTGCTCATCGGTGAGCCGGGGGTGGGGAAGACGGCGATCGCCGAAGGTCTGGCGCGGCGCATCGTCAGCGGGGATGTGCCGGATTCTCTCAAGAACAAGCGGCTGATATCGATGGATATTGGCGCGATGATTGCCGGAGCAAAGTACCGCGGTGAGTTTGAGGACCGCTTGAAGGCATTCCTCAAAGAGGTGACCGACGCCGAGGGTGGCATCATTTTGTTCATCGACGAGTTGCACACGATTGTCGGAGCAGGCGCGTCCGAGGGGGCTGTGGACGCTTCGAACCTATTGAAGCCAAAGCTGGCGCGTGGTGAACTGCGGACGATTGGTGCGACGACGCTCGACGAGTACCGCAAGTACGTGGAGAAGGACGCTGCGTTGGAGCGGCGCTTCCAGCCGGTCAACGTCGGTGAGCCAACGGTTGAGGACACGATTGCGATTCTGCGTGGGTTGAAGGAACGCTACGAAGTGCACCACGGCGTGCGCATCACGGATGCGGCGATTGTGGCTGCGGCTGTGTTGTCGGACCGCTACATCAGCGACCGGTTCTTGCCGGACAAGGCGATTGATTTGATGGACGAGGCGGGCTCGCGTTTGAAGATTGAGTTGGATTCCATGCCGACGGAGATCGACCAGATGGAGCGTCAGGTGATGCAGTTGGAAATGGAGCGCCAGGCGCTGGCGAAGGAAAAGGACAGCGCGTCGAAGGAGCGACTGGAGAAGGTGGAGCGTGAGATGGCGGATTTGCGCGAGCAGAGCAACCAACTCAAGACCCGCTGGCAGAATGAGAAGAGCGTGATCGATGAGTCCGGGCACCTGCAGGAGGCGTTGGAGCAATTGCGCATCGATGTGGAGAAGGCGCAGCGTGAGGGCGATCTGACCAAGGCGAGTGAGATCCAGTATGGCGCGATCCCTGAGATTGAAGCGAAGCTTGAGCAGACCAAGCAGAAGCTCGCCGAGATGCAGGAGCATGGATCGATTTTGCAGGAAGAAGTGACGGACGAGGAGATTGCGGCGGTGGTTTCGTCTTGGACCGGGATTCCTGTGTCGAAGTTGCAGGAAGGCGAACAACAAAAGCTCGTGCACATGGAGGAGCGGATCGGCGACCGGGTGATCGGCCAGAAGAAGGCGGTGGTCGCGGTTTCCAATGCGGTGCGCCGGGCGCGTGCCGGGCTGCAGGATGAGAACCGTCCGATCGGGTCGTTCTTGTTCCTCGGGCCGACGGGTGTGGGCAAAACCGAGTTGTCACGTGCGTTGGCGGAGTTTCTTTTCGACGACGAGGACGCGATGACTCGCATCGACATGAGCGAGTACATGGAGAAGCACAGTGTTGCGCGGTTGATCGGAGCCCCTCCGGGATATGTCGGCTACGAAGAGGGCGGGCAGTTGACCGAATCGGTGCGGCGTCGGCCCTATTCCGTGGTGCTTTTCGACGAGGTGGAAAAGGCGCATCCTGATGTGTTCAATGCCTTGCTTCAGGTGCTCGACGATGGACGGATCACCGACGGTCAGGGGCGCACGGTGGACTTCCGCAACACGGTGCTGATCATGACCAGCAACATCGGAAGTGAGTTCATTCTGGATGACTCGGACAAGGCGACGCGGGACCAACGGGTGAACGATGCGGTGCGCGGGCATTTCCGCCCCGAGTTCCTCAACCGGATCGACGACATCATTATCTTCGATCGCCTGACCCGTGAGGACCTGCATCAGATCGTCGAGATTCAATTACGTCGTGTGTTGAGGCGCTTGGAAGGGCGACGGATCACATTGACGGTGACGGATGGTGCCAAGGATTTCCTGGCGAACGAGGGTTTCGATCCGGTGTACGGTGCGCGGCCGTTGAAGCGGACGATCCAGGATCGGCTGCTCAACCCATTGAGCCTGGATTTGCTTGAGGGCACGTTCCGCGATGGGGATTCGATCACGGCGGATGCCGGGGACGGCGAGATTGTGTTCCGGAAGGAGTAGGTCTCTCGCTTCCTCATCGATATCGATATCCTCATCTCCATCGATGGGGGGCTCACGCAGAGACGCCAAGATGCAAAGGGAGGGAGAGTGGTCGCCCGCGCTCAGCGGGGAATGTCGGCAGGAATGCCGACCCACTAGCGATGTCTGGCTGCGGGTTGTCGCTATCGCTATCGGGATCCCTATCGCTATCGAGGGGGGATCTCACGCAGAGACGCCAAGACGCAAAGGAGGAGAGATCGGTCGCATCGCTCCGCAGGGAATGTCGGCAGGAATGCTGACGCACCAGCGAGGGCTGGTTTTGGGTGACGCTCTTCCTTGTCGGTATCGCTATCGGAGTCCCCATCGATGTCGATGGGGGGATCTCGCGTAGAGACGCCAAGACGCAAAGGAGGAGAGATCGGTCGCATCGCTCTGGGTGGAGGGTATCGGCAGGGTTGCGACTTGGTGCTTGGAGCTGCGAACTTATCGCTCCCGCCATCGCGCAAATCACTTGAGCGATGGCGGGGATGCTTTTAGTGTCGCGTTCCGAGCTCCGGATTCGTGGAGCGATCAACAATTTTACCATCAACGACAACGAGATATGGGACGTGCATTTGAATACCGCCGGGCGTCGAAAGAGGCGCGCTGGGACAAGATGTCGAAGATCTTTCCAAAGCTTGCCCGCGCCATCACTATGGCCGCCAAAGAGGGCGGCGCTGATCCAGATTCCAACGCCAAGTTGCGCACCGCGATCCAGAACGCCAAGGCGCAGAATATGCCCAAGGATAACGTGGACAAGGCAATCGCCCGCGCCACTGGTGCCGATGGTGCTGAGTACACTGAAATTTCCTATGAAGGCAAGGGGCCGCACGGTGTGATGATCTTCGTCGAGTGCGCGACCGACAATACGAACCGTTCGGTGTCGAACTTGAAGACTGTGTTCAACAAGAACGGCGGTCAGATGGTGCAGAGCGGTGCGCTTGAGTTCATGTTCTCGCGCAAGGCGGTGATCGAGTTCGAAGTGACCGACGCAATGGATCTGGAAGAGATCGAGCTCGGCTTGATCGACGCTGGGTTGGAGGAATTCGAAGTGAACGAAGGCGTGGCATACGCCAGCGGTGACTACACGGCCTTCGCTTCGTTGAGCAAGGCGATTGAAGAGCTCGGCATCGAGCCTCGTAAGTCGAGCCTGCAGCGTGTGCCAACCTCGCCGATCGAGTTGACCGAGGCCCAGATGGAAGAGGTCGAAACTCTCATCGACAAGCTCGAGGACGACGACGACGTGCAGGCGGTTTACACCAACATCGCCTAACGTTGCGTTAGCAGATTATACAAAACGCGCCCACTGGAGGACTCTCCGGTGGGCGCGCTTTTTTTTTGAGTGGAGCGAATGTGAGATGGGAAGAGCGGGCGTATCGTGCGTCGCGGAGCGACGGGTTGCAGGTTAAGCCGGCGGTTTCAACCTCCGTGTGGTGTCGCCCCGACGGGGCGATTTACCCGCAGATTGAGCGTCCGTAGGGCAGCCTCACTGGTTCTGTTCTTCCAGCCACTTTTTGCGCCACTCATCGCGGTGGTTGCGGATCCAGTCGACCAAGGCGAACTCCAAGCCGACGTCGTAGCCGCGCTTCTCGCTTTCGATCCACTTGTGGCGGTGGATTTCGTCGAGCTGGAAGAGGAACTCCTGATAGAGCGAGGCTTTGCCCTTCTTGTCTGATGGGGAATCGGTCATCGTTGTTACCAAGTTACGCTTGGGGCGCGGGATGAGGTACCAGCGGAGGTTGACGATTACGCCCATCAGACTGGGCTGTGTACACTACGCCTCGTTGGCGAAGAGTGGAAGCGCCACAAGTTGCTCGGTAACCGAGGCGAACGCCTGGGCCGCGGCATCCTCTGGAGCGGCGATGCTGACTGGCTTGCCGGCGTCTCCGCCTTCGCGGGTTGGCATGGTGATCGGGATCTGGGCGAGCAGAGGGACGTTGAGTTTCTCTGCTTCACGCACGCCGCCGCCTTTTCCGAAAATGTGGTACTGCTGGTTGTCCGACGGGCACTGGAAGTAGGCCATGTTCTCGATCAGCCCGAGGATTGGCACGTTCACTTTGTCGAACATGGAAACCGCTTTACGGGCGTCGATCAACGCAACTTCCTGTGGAGTGGTGACGATCACGGCCCCGTCCAACGCGATGGTCTGAACGATGGTCAGCTGGATGTCGCCGGTGCCTGGTGGCAGGTCGAGGATGAGGACGTCGAGCTCGCCCCATGCCACGTTGCGCAGGAACTGCTGGGTGTAACGGGTGGCGATTGGTCCACGCACGATCACAGGTGCGCCGTCGCTGAGAAGGAAGCCCATCGACATCAGCTTGATCCCATCGACTTCGATCGGGATGATTTCCTCTTTTTCGTTGGCGCGTGGGTTCTCATCGGTGCCGAACATGTGGGCAACCGATGGACCGTAGAGGTCGCAGTCGCAGAGGCCGACTTTGAGGCCTTGCTGGGAAAGGGTAGCTGCCAGGTTGGCTGCCACGGTGGATTTGCCAACGCCGCCTTTGCCGGAACCGACGGCGATGATGCGCTTGATGCCCGGAATGGTGGCTTTTTCTGGCTGACCCTGGTTGGTGTTGGCACCTGCCGGTTGGCCGGTTGGCGGGTCCTGGATCTCGAGGTCGATGGTCGGGTTACCGATGCCGTCGATCGCGGTGAGCACTTCGTGTGCTTGTTTGTAGATGAGCTCAGGAACGCTTGGATCCTTGGTGGCTAAGCCGATTTTCACTTTTACGTCCGCTCCATTGATCTCGATGGATTTGACCAACCCGAACGAGACGATGTCTCGGCTGAAGCCCGGGTATTTGACGGATTTGAGGGATTCGCGGATGAGGTCTTCGGTGAGTGCCATGAAAGACGGGTAATCGCTCCCGCGCCCGAGTCAAAGCGGAAAAGTATGCGGATTTCCCGAGGCGGGGGATTCGGCGATGGCAACTCAGTTGGCTCGCTTCTATCCCTATCGGTATGGATGGGGGGATCTCACGCAGAGACGCGAAGACGCAAAGGAGGGGAGAGTGCGAGCTTCGCTTTGGGCAATGGGATGTCGGCAGGCATGCCGGCCCGCCAGCGAGGTTCGTTTGTGGGCGGTGCGCCTCTTCATCGATACCCTTATCGGTATCGCTATCGATGGGGGGGGCTCACGCAAAGACGCGGAGACGCAAAGGCGGTGAGAGTGGTCGCTTCGCTCTGGGCAGGGGATGTCGGCAGGAATGCCGACCCGCCAGCGAGGTCTGGTTGTGGGCGACGCTCTTTCTTGTCGGTATGGCTATCGGAATCGGAATCGGAATCGGAATCGATGGCGGGATCGATGGCGGGATCGATGGCGGGATCTCACGCAGAGACGCGGAGACGCAAAGGAGAGGGATAGTGGTCGCTTCGCTCTGGGTAGGGGATGTCGGCAGGAAAGCCGACTGACCAGCGAGGTCTGGCTGCTAGCGATGGGGTGCCTTGTCGGTATGGTTAACGCTCGAGAGGATCAGGATAACGAAGAGGATAAAGATAAGGAGGTGGGCTGAGGTCGGGGGCGCTTCGTGAATGCAAAACAGGCCGCACCATTTCGGTTCGGCCTGTTGTGAGAATTCTGGTCTTGTGCTTACCCTTTCGGGTTTACGGCGATGATGTTCACCGGGCAGCCTTCTTCGGCTTCCTGCAGGACATCGAGGTCCATGTCAGGAGCCGTGGTGTAATTGAAGACCTTGGAGCTGCGCTCGACGGAGATCAGCTGGGCCATGCCGAACTCGTCCATTTCGAAATACTCGGGTGCGGTCTGCGCGCAGAGGTCGCAGCCGATGCATTCGCTGGGTTTGTGGCGGAGCGTGATCATGGACGGGGCAGAGTGAACGTTACAGCGATGGTACGCCGACCTTGTTCTGCAGTGGAGCCACTGGAGCCATCTTGTAGATCATGTCGCCGCGCTTCACTTTGCCGTCGTGCGGCATGGTGAAGGTAGAGCCACGCTTGACGGTGGTGCAGTCGATCATTTCGCCGCCCTCGGCTTCGTAGCGCAGCGATGGAACGTCTCCACGCACGGCACCGGTTTCGTCGCCGATGATGACGTAGTCGTCGCCCACTGAGAAGTCGGCTGCGGCGCGGGCGACTTCGATCACGCCAGCCTTTTGGTAGTGGTTGGTGATCTTGCCGACCAGCACCTTGCGGTGGGTGGCTTTGCTGTTGCCGCTACCGGACCAGCCCTGCTGGCGGCCGAGGTAGTAACCGGAAGAGAACCCGCGGTTGTAGACTTTTTCCAACGATGGAATGAGCGACTTGGCGAACTCCTTGGTGAATGTGCCATTCTCCACCGCGTCGATGGCGGCACGGTAGGCTTTGATCACAGCGCCGACGTATTCCGGCGCGCGGCCGCGGCCCTCGATCTTGAACACACGCACCCCGGCGTGGATCATTTCGTCGATGAAGTCGATGGTGAGGATGTCGTTTGGCGACATCACGGTGTTGTTGTCGACGAGCATTTCCTTGCCGGTGTCGACGTCTTTGACGATGTACTCCTTGCGGCAGTTTTGCTCGCAGGCGCCGCGGTTGGCGGATGCGTTGGAGTTGTAGAGCGACATTCCGCAGCGGCCGGAAACCGCGATGCAGAGTGCGCCGTGGGCGAATGCCTCAATCTCCATCGGACGGCCGGCCACGCCCCGCAGGTCGTCTGCCTGCATCTTTTCCCAGATGCTGCGGATCATGCTCAGGTTGAGCTCGCGGGCGAGCACCACGCGGTCGCAGAACTGCGCGTAGAATTTCACCGCATCGTAGTTGGAAAGGGAAAGCTGGGTCGAGATGTGGACTTCCAGGTCGATCTCATTGGCGATCTGAATGGCAGCCATGTCCGAGGCGATCACGGCGTCGCAGCCGACTTCCTTGGCGCGCTCGAGGATGCTGCGGGCCAGTTTGAGGTCGTGCTCATAGAGCAGCGTGTTCATGGTGAGGCAGCTCTTTACGTTGGCCTCTTTGCAGATGCGGACGATTTCCGGCAGGTCTTCAAGGTGGAAGCTGCGGCGTGCGCGTGCGCGCATGTTGAGCTGGGCAAGCCCGAAGTACACGGCATCGGCACCGTTGTCGATGGCAGCCTGCAGCGATGCATAGCAGCCGGCTGGGGCGAGAAGTTCGGTAGGCACGTCGTCAGTCATGGGGCGCAAAGATGCTTCAATTTTGCCAATGTGCCAAATAATGAGTGCGGCGGGACATCATTGGTCCGCATAGGCCGGGCCGCGACGCACGCTGGTTGGTGGGGAAATCCACGCGGTCAGCCGTGCTGGCGGCGCAGATTGGTCGGCGGGATGCCGAGGGCGTCGCGGTACTTGGCAATGGTGCGGCGCGCCACTTTGAGTCCCTCGGCTTCGAGCAGTTGGCTGATTTTGGCGTCGGAGAGCGGCTTGGCTGGATCTTCTGCGGCGACGAGTTCGGCGATGCGTTCTTTGACCGATGTATTGGCCACGCCTTCGCCCTGCGACGACTGGAAGCCTGCCGTGAAAAAGCGGCGCAGCTCGACGATGCCATGCGGAGTCACGGCGTATTTCCCGTTAATGGCGCGCGAGACGGTGGTTTCATGCACGCCGATGGCATCGGCCACCTGCTGCATGGTGAGCGGGCGGAGCTCTGAGAATCCGCCTTCAAAGTAGGGTTGTTGGTGGATCACCAGTTGTTCTGCGATCCGGCGCAGCGTTTCCTGACGCTGCTCGATGCACTGAATGATGAACTTGCCCGAGCGAATCTTCTCGCGGATGAACGTGCGCGCTTCCTGGTTGGTCGAGGCCTCCGCGATCAGATCTTTGTAATAGCGGCTGATGCGCAGGCGCGGCATCGATGCGTCGTTCAGCGTGATCTGAAACTCGCCCTTGGAGTCTGGTAGAATGGTGAGGTCGGGGTCGATGTAGCGCGCGGTCTGGTCGTTCATCGAGTCGGCCGGGCGCGGCGTGAGTGTGGCGATGAGTTCTACCGCCGTGTTGACGTCCGCCACCGTGACCCCGAGCGCTTTGGCAATTTCCGGGCGTTTGTTACGGGTCAGCGCATCGAAGTGATGCTCGACCATTTGTGCGGCTATCGAGCCGGTGTAGCCCCGGCGTTCGAGCTGAATGAGGAGGCAATCCGCCAAATCGCGCGCGCCTATTCCCGCCGGATCCAGCGTCAGCAGCGTGCTGTAGGCGGTCTCCACCGCATCGAGAGGCAACAGGTTGTCGAGCGCGATGTCTTCCAAGCTGATGGTGAGGTAGCCGCGTTCGTCGAGGGCGGCTACCAGCAGGTCAAATGCTTCGCGGCTCTCTGGATCGAGCGGAGTCATGGCCACCTGTTGTTGCAAGTGACTGGCGAGCGACTCGGGTGAGCTGATGGAGTCGTAGAGGTGGTCTACCAGGTCTTCGTGTTCGCGGTTGCGGCCGATGTGCTGGCCGCTGAGGATTTGTTCCTCGCGCAGGTCTTCGTCCCATTGTTCCAGCTCGCGCAAGTCGTCGTCGCGCTCGTCGGCTTGTTCTTCCGCCGCGTCGAGCGATGTGTCTGCGGTATCGTCCTCGAGGGTAGGGTTGGCCTCCAATTCCTGCTGCACGAGCTGGCGCAGTTCCAGCGCGGGAGCCTGCAGAATGTCCAGACTCTGGCGCATCTGCGGCGACAGCCTCTGCTGCAATCCCATCTCCTGATGCTGCGACACACCAAAGGCCGGACGAGACGAACCGGTCGGGTAGTTGTGTGTCGGTGGGAGGCTCACAGCGCGACTATTGAGCCTGTCTGATAGGCGTTCAAGCAAGAATTGTGCCAGATGGATGGGGGGCTGTGGAGCTTTGTTGCCGACCTTAAGTCACGTTGCCCCGCCTCAAGGTTTTGGGGAGAGTTGGGAGTGTTGCGCCATTTAATCATGACACTCGGTCAGGCATGGATTTGAGGCGTGGTCGGTGGAAGCGAGAGTTAGATCGCGAAGTTAACGGAAATATGAAGTGACCTCTCGTGTCGTGGGGGATGCTTGATTGGAAAGAATATTTTAGATTGAAAGGCTGCCCTTTTCCGCTGGTTCGACGTCATGGAAGACTACTCGCGCCGCGCATTCATCAGGACCAGCCTATCCGGATTTTTGGGAGTGACTCTGGCTCTGCCCACCATCACCGCGCTTGCGACGCGGGCTCAGGCATTTGAGGGGCGGGTTCCGCCAGGGGCTCCGATACATTGGGATGCCTTTCTTGAGGCCATCGCCAAGGAAGCTGCCAAGCAGCACCTCGACCGCTGGGACGAGAGGGCTTACGTTGCCGAGATGGCCAAGTTGGCCCGTCGCCTAGACCTCAAGGACGAGCGTCTGATCCTGGCTCTTGAAAAGGCCAAAAAGGGGATTGGCAACGGTCGCATTGATTTCGATCATCTTGAAAAGAACGAGGACTTCCAAGTCTCGTTCCTACAGTTCGAGAAAGGCGAAAAGATCGACTGCCATGATCACCCTGAAATGACCGGAGTGCTCCTGTGCGCCACCGGTGAGGTCGACGTCTGGAATTATGACCTGGTGGGTGAGGAACCCGAGCCCGGTCACGTCCTCTTGCGTGAGGTTCAGCATACTCGTCTGAAGAAGAGCCATGTCTCCACGCTGACCTCGAAGGAGAGCAATATCCATCGTCTTAAAGCGCGCGAGTTGACCCAACTCGTGGACATCTTCACTCCACCTTACAATGAGGATCGCTCCAAGCGCTCGCGCTGGTTCGCTGTCGATGACGAGCCCTATCAAGGACAGGGCAAAGACTTCCTAGCTCAGGTGAGATAAGCTTCGGAAAGATGCGGTGGCGGAACGAAGATGCCCGCATGTGCTGGATGCGTTCCCAGGAAGGCTGCTCATGCGAGGGCTGGTTTGACAAGAAGAGAGAGGAGGGAGATCTTGCTCGATGATGTCCGGTGTTTCGAAAGCGGTTGGTTGGGCGCTGGTTTTGTCCGTTGGGGCGGTTGCGGCAGCTGAGGAGCTGCATCTCGACTTTGTGTCGGATCAGGATGGGCCTCGTTGGTCGGCAGTCAATGACGGGGTGATGGGAGGGCTTTCGCAAGGAGGAGCCCGGATGAAGGCCGGGGTGATGCATTTTTCAGGAACTCTTTCGCTGGAGAATAACGGAGGGTTCGCTTCGGTGCGGACACAGAACTATCGAGCGGATCTCAGCGGGACCAAGGGGATCAGGCTGCGGGTGTTTGGGGATGGCCGAACCTACCAACTGCGCGTCAGCACCGATGCTCGATTCAGACAATCCCGCATTGCCTACAAGGCGGAGTTTACGCCGCAAAAAGGAGAGTGGACTGAGGTCGATGTCCCATTCGTCAATATGGTTCCGAGCTGGAGAGGCAGGTTGCTCGAGGGACCTGAGCTGGATCTTTCCAAGATCACTCAGATTGGAATCTTGCTGGGCGATAAGAAGGAAGGTCCCTTTTCTTTGAAGGTAGATTGGATGAAGAGCTTCTGAGGTCGCTTGTTGATGATGTGGGTGCCTGGGTATCGGCAGATTCCCTAGCTGGATTGCGGATAGTTGTCGGGGGTGAGGAAGATGGGGTGTGGGTGATCTTGGATTTTAAGGAGCAGGCAGCGGTCGAGTGGGGAGTCGTTGGAGAATGGGTGGAGGAGGTGCGATGGGAGTTGGGAGGTTTCCACGGGCCAGAGGTGTTTGGGGATGGTTTGGATGTGTCGGTTGGGGAAATGCGTGATGAGTTCACATTGGCGGAGCCAGTGGCCTCGGCGTGCGCCATGGCTCAAAAACTCGGCTTCGGCTGGGTGCCCGGATGTGATGTGATCGAAGACTGCGCCGAGGATGAGGTGTTGAGGGGCGATGGATTCGTTGCGGTATTTGGCGGGAAGGTGATCTCGGTACTTTTTGGTAAGGATGAGCTGATGGCTTCGCAGGCGGTGGAGCTTCTTGAAGAAGTTGTCCCTGGCATCGGGGCCGGGGAGGAGTAGTCCGTCGGGTGATTGGACGGCGAGGTAGAATTTGACCGCAAGTTCGAGGTGGATGAGCCGGCCTGACGCATGGTCTCGAAGAAGGAAGTCGATTTCGCCCTGGGTTTTATGGATGGAACTCTGGAGTTGCAGGTTGCGCTCCAAGAGCTCGTAACGGTGCGAGGATTGGATTAGGAGAGCGAGCGCATCTTCGTACAGATGCCCGAGTTTTTGATCCAAGTTGAGAGGGCTGCTGACCTCCGCGGGAGACAAGGGCTCACGATCGAACGAGCTGGCCTCGGGGAGGTGCTTGATGAGCAACGGTGAGTTGCAGAGTGCGTGGAGGATGAGCGTAGTGGGCATCTATCTGAAATGCTGGTGTGGATTCTCTATTGTGGGCGAGCAGGCCACACGCTGGCAAGTAGGGGTGGGAAGGTCGGAAGGGAGCGCAGCGCATTATGCCGGGTGGGGATGCGGTTCTCTCTTGTGGTGAGCGGGAGATTTATGACCAGCTCGAATGGCACTAACTTAAGGTGCCAGGTCGTGTCGGGAGCGGCCATCGGGGAGGGTGCTGCGCCTTGGCGGTATCGCACGCTCGGCCGGGGGGCGTATTTACCTAGGGTGGCGCTCGCCTGAGGCTCGCTGACCCTAGGCTGTTATGAGACGCGCTTTCAGCGCGGAATTGACGACGCCGAGGCTTAAGTTAGTGCCATTCATGACCAGCTCTATTTTGAAAATCGACCGAGCTGGTGCACCTTCATCCTCCGGTCTTCCCCCGGAGTAATAGACTATGTTTGAGACACTAACACTCGCCGCCATCGAATGGCAATTTGTCCTCGGCTCTACCTGGTTGGAGATCATTGCCACTGTCTCGGCGATTCTCGGGGTCATTCTGATCGCGCGTCAGAACATACTCGGATGGCCGCTGGGGATTGTCTGGGCGGCGATCTCCGCTTGGCTCTGCTTCACCCAATGGCAATTGGTTTCCGACGGCATTCTCTATCTCATCTACATCCCCATTCAGATTTACTGTTGGGTTCAATGGAAAATGGGTGACTCGGAATCCGGCGCTCCGCTGCATCCCACGTGGATGCCTGCGAAGAAACAAGGGATACTCGTCGCTTGTGCGCTCGGCAGCATCGTTCTGTGGGCATTTGGTATCTCAGCCATGGCGCGGAATGTGAGTTGGATTCCCGAGCCCGCGCTGCTGTGGCGTGACTCCACGACCACCGTGCTCAACTTTTTTGCCCAATTCCTCCAAGCCAGAAAGCGGATGGAAAACTGGGTGCTCTGGCTCGTTGTGAATTGCCTCGGTATTCACATCTACTGGGTCAAGGATGCGCCGATCTACTCCGTTCAATATGGCTTTTTCCTGATCCTGGGGATTTACGGATGGGTTGAATGGCACCGTTCGCGTAAGCAGTTACAGGAAGGGAAATAGGAGGGATGGTATTTCCACGCATAGTCATCACCGGGCCCGAATCCTCAGGGAAGACGACACTGTGTCGCTACTTGGCCGACACACTGCAGATTCCGATGGCTCTGGAGTATGCGCGCATCTATTTGGAGGCGTATGGGCCGGACTATGATCTGGAAATACTCCAGACCATCGCGCGCGAGCACTTGGAGTACCAACAGCAACAGGTTCCTGAGTCCGCCCGGCTTGGCCTCTTTGATACGGATCTGATCAATTTCAAGATCTGGGCCGATGAGGTCTTCGGGTGCTGTCCGGATGAGATTACACAAGGAATCCGAAATGAAGCCCATCACCGATATCTACTCTGCGCTCCGGATTTGCCATGGGAGCCGGACCCTTTGCGCGAGAACCCGGATAACCGTGACTACCTCTTTCAGCGGCATCTGGGCGAAATCCAGAGACTTGGGCGCCCCTATGAGATTGTGCGTGGTTCAGGCGATGCCCGCCTCAGATCCGCCGACGAAGCGATCAGGAAGTTGCTCCGGTGAAATATGGGCGCAGTGCGGGGTAAGCGTATTTTTTGAACAGGTGGCCGGCAATATCCTCCGTGGTCGATTCCCCAGTCCCTCCCCGATGAGTGCGGGGCACGTCATCGGGGGCGAGAGGAGGATCCTAGTGTGAGAGCATGGATGCTGGGATTTGGGTTTTCACGCCATTGGGTGGGGTGATCGAGACTTCGAGTTGTTGTCCGCCGGTGATTTCCAAGTACGAGACTTCGAATGGGTAGATTCCTTTTTCCAGGAGTGCATTGGCGGACTTGGTGGTGAAGCCATGTGGGCCATCGTGGTTGACGACCGTGATTTCTCCAAGTTTCAGTATCGAGCCGTCATCGCTACCCAAGGAGAAGGTGTACAAGCCGGACTCTGGGATCTCGATATACCCTGTGAAGCGGCAGGCGAAGTGGTCGTCGCGTTTTCTGATGTCCAGGCTAGGTGCCGGGATCACAGAGGATGTGACATTTTCGAGGGTGCTGAAGTCTGGGATTCTTTGCCAGTTCCCCTCAACGTATTCACTGATGAGTCCAGGCCTGCGGTCCTCTGCTGGTGTGGGAACGAACTGTGCGCAGTTGATCACGGTTTCCTCGCTGATACGATCGCCCTTAACGAGTACGGCACGAATGGTGGTTTGTTCGCTGACCTCGATTGGTTGTGTGTAGGGAGTGGACTGTAGGGTTGGTTTCGAGCCATCGGTTGTCATCAGGACACGGAATCCGGCCGGCGGGTCTTGGAAAGTGACCGTGGTGCTGCCGGAGAAGATATGGGTGGATGCATTTGGCTGGGGCACCGGCATGCGGTAGTGGATGTCGCGCGCATCGAGTGCGGCGTAGTGGTTATTGAGTCGGTGTTGGAAAGCGCTCAGATTTTTGTGCTCTGATTCGGTCCAGAGGGTTTCAGCCATAGCGAGCATACGTGGCATGATCATGTATTCTACGCGGTCGGTGGTTTCCATCCACTCGGTCCAGACATTGCCTTGGGCGCCGAGAAATTGCTTTTCAAAGCGGGTACCGCGGAATTGTGCGGGTACTGGATCCCATTGGTAGACGCTCTCTGTGGAGTTCGCTGCGTAAGCGAAATCGAAGTAGCATGGGTTCATCGGGGTCATGATGACCTCGTGCCCTTTCGTTACGGTTTCAGGGATGGCGTTCAGGCCGATCCAGAACATGACAGTGGCGTTGGGTGCCAGTCCGCCATGGGTGATTTCATCCCATCCGATGAGGCGTTTTTGATGGGCGTTGAGAAACTTCTCCATGCGTTTGATGAAGTAGCTTTGGAGGTCATTGGTATTCTTGAGCTCAAGCTCACGCATTTTCGTTTGGCAGTGCGGGCATTGATTCCAGAACGCTTTGACCACTTCGTCGCCACCGATGTGAATGTACTCGTCTGGGAAGAGCTCCATGACCTCCTTGAGGACGTCTTCGAGGAAGGTGAAGGTGAATTCTTTCCCAGCGCAGTAGGAGTTTTGTTTGGATGGTGTCCAGTTTTCGCCATCTGATACGAGGTCCCCCCCGCAAGCCAGCTCTGGGTAGGCGGAGATTGCCGGCAGGCTGTGTCCTGGCATTTCGATCTCAGGGATGACGCGAACGTTGCGTTGTTTCGCGTAGGCGACAATTTCACGCACATCGTCCTGGGTGTAATAGCCGCCGTAGACTTCGGTGCTGTCCCGTTCTTCCATCGATTTAGGGAACGCCAACTCAGTGACCCGCCAGCCTTGGCCCGATCCCTTGCGGAACCCACCAAGCTCTGTCAGCTTGGGGTACTTTTTGATTTCGAGTCTCCAGCCTCCGTCGTCGATGAGGTGCCAGTGAAAGACATTCATCTTATAGGCTGCCAGCAGGTCGATGTATTTCTTTACAAAGTCCTTGCCGAAGAAGTGGCGGGATTCGTCCAGATGCATCCCGCGCCACTTGAAGCGTGGTTGGTCGGTGATGTTCAAGGTTTGGATCGATGCATCCGTGCCCTCGATGGAGTCTGGGAGGACTTGTAGCACAGTCTGAAAGCCGTAGAAGAAGCCTGCTGGAGTTGCCGCTGTGATAGTGATGGGCTGGTCCGCTTTGATTTCAAGCGTGTAGCCTTCATCACCGAGTTTGTGGCCATCGGCGGCCTGCCGAAAGGTGATGAGGGTGGGGTGATCACCTTGGCTAGCAGTGGGGTATTTTGAATTGAGTGTCTGCTGGCAGAACTCGACGAGCGTGGCGAGTTCGGGGATTTCCGAGGTGATCTTCAGGGAGTCACCGAGCTGGAGTCTGTTCTCTGATAAGTTGATCTCGTTGGGCTGAGGGATCAGCGAGAGGGTGTCTGCAGAGAGGGGGAGTTGAAAGCCGAGAAGTGCTGAGAGGATGAGTAATTGCTTCATGGGATAGCTTGGGGTGGCGGGAGTACGCAGAGCGGGGGGGGATCCTTCGTATTTTTTCGATTAGATGGCTAATTGAGGGCGGCTGATAGAGGATGCGTTGCGGGTTTGGGGGGATCCCCATCCCGGATCAGTGGGAAGGACTGGGTATCAGCGGGGGGCATCAGGTGCGTCAGCGTGTCGGTGGCGGGCGTAGATGGAGGTATGACTGTGACCGGTAAGATCGGAATAAGGGGGGCGCGGGAGTG
This sequence comes from Sulfuriroseicoccus oceanibius, assembly GCF_010681825.2. Taxonomy (NCBI): domain Bacteria; kingdom Pseudomonadati; phylum Verrucomicrobiota; class Verrucomicrobiia; order Verrucomicrobiales; family Verrucomicrobiaceae; genus Sulfuriroseicoccus; species Sulfuriroseicoccus oceanibius. Next base: position 1,504,481 of record NZ_CP066776.1, read on the forward strand.
CCGGCCGATCAGTGCTGCGGTTGGGCCAGGGCTTGCGAGTTTCTGAATGTAACGAATGTGCTCTTTATGAAGTGGTTACGGCGATTTTTGGTGGTTGGTGGGTCCCCGGTTGTGGGGCTTGGATTTCGGTGTGATGAGGTTGGCGCCGCGAGGCAGTGAACGAAGAAAAGTATGGTGAAGGACATATCAGGTAAAAATGCGGTGCTCGCGATTCAGCATGTGTTCGCGATGTTTGGAGCGACCGTGCTCGTCCCAGCGCTGACCGGGCTTAACCCGGGGATCGCGCTGATTTCCGCCGGGATCGGAACGCTCATATTCCACGCGGTGACTGGTGGGATGGTGCCGGTCTTTCTCGGGTCGAGCTTCGCTTTCATTGGAGCGATCATCTCCATAGCCGGTGAAGGGGGAGAGAACCTGCCCTATGCGATCGGTGCCGTGTTCTTCACCGGGATTATTTACCTTCTCCTGTCGCAGATGGTTCGGTTCGCTGGAATCGATTTGATCAGGAGGCTATTTCCAGCGGTCGTGACTGGGCCGGTGATCATGGTGATCGGGCTTTCTCTCGCGCCGATTGCGGTTGGTATGGCATCCACCCACTGGCCGGTCGCGCTGATCAGCATGGCGACGATTATTGCGATGACCACGCTTGTGAAAGGGTTCTTCAAGCTCGTTCCGATTCTGGTGGGAATCCTCGTGGGGTACCTGGCAGCGATGGCGTTCGGCATTGTCGATTTCACCGCACTGACCAGCAATGAGCGGATCTTTATGAATGTTTCGGATATCGTGCTGCCCAAGTTCCAGCTTGAGGCGATCCTCACGATGGCTCCGATCGCGATTGTTTCGTTTATGGAGCACATCGGCGACATCACTACGAATGGCGCTGTCGTGGGTAAGGATTTCATGAAGAAGCCCGGCCTTCACCGAACCCTTATGGGCGATGGTCTTGCGACGATGTTTGCCGGGCTTGTCGGTGGGCCTGCCAACACCACCTATTCTGAAAACACGGGCGTGCTCGCGGTGACGAAAAACTACAACCCTGCGATCATTCGATTGGCTGCCGTCTTTGCCATCGTGCTCGGAATTTTCAGCCCGATTGCAGCATTCCTCAAAACGCTGCCGGTGGCCGTGATGGGCGGGGTGAGTTTCATTCTCTTCGGGATGATCGCATCGATCGGGATGCGTACCATCGCTCACTCCAGGCTCGACTTTAACAACAGTAGGAACCTAATCATCGTGACGCTGATTCTTGTCACGGGGCTCGCTGGGGTTGAGGTCAATGTGCAGGGTGTCGCACTCAAGGGGATCGGTCTTGCGGCTTTTGTGGGGATGATCAGCAACCTCGTGCTCCACATTATTCTTCCGGACAATCCGGATAACGACTAACAGGGAATACAACCATGAAACAGTTTCCGACGCTCACCGTTACCAATCATCCGTTGATTCAGCACAAGCTGACTTACATCCGGGACAAGTCGACATCGAAGCGCGAGTTCAAAGCCTTGATCGACGAAGTGGGTGCCCTTTTGACCTACGAGATCACCCGTGATCTTCCGCTCACAGCGGTTGAGGTGGAGACGCCGCTGCAGAAAACCGAGTGCCATAAGATCGATGATCGGAATCTGGTGATTGTTCCGCTCCTGCGTGCGGGGCTTGGGTTTGTCGACTCCATCCAGGATCTCATCCCGAACTGCATCGTCAGTCATGTGGGGATGTACCGGGATCACGTAACCAAGGAGCCGGTCACCTATTACACGAATGAGATGCACAACCCGGGGGAGAAGAGTTTCATCATGGTGGACCCAATGCTTGCCACTGGTGGATCCGCGGTGGCTGCAGTGGACTTCCTGAAAGCGAGTGGTGCGCGGGATATCCGTTTTATGTGTCTCGTGGCAGCTCCCGAAGGCGTCGAGCTCTTTGCCAAGGCCCATCCGGATGTCCCGATTTTTGCTGCGGCGCTGGACGAGAAGCTCAATGAGGATGCCTATATTCTTCCGGGCCTGGGCGATGCCGGTGATCGTCTGTTTGGGACGAATTAGGGGGCGGGGCGAGGTTGTTTTTTTAGACAGGATTTACAAGATGGACATGATGTGAATTGCGGGCGTCTGCGGATAGGTCTGTTTTGGAACCACAGAGGACTCAGAGAGCACAGAGTCGTTGAGAGACTGCCCCTATGGAGCTGTCTGGTTTTAGGTTGGGAAAGTGGTCGCTGCGCTCCTTGGGGTTTGGGGGGCGGATGGGAAACCTGCAGTCCGAGGGGGGCTCTTGGACAGAATTCACATGATGCTTTGAATCTGCGGAATCGGCGTAATCTGCGGATCCCCAAAAGCCCCCACCTGCGATGACCTGTTGTCGCGATGCGGGGCACCTCGCTTGCGTTCCATCCCATTCATCCTGCCCATCTGTGGAAAAACACAAAGCCTCGACCATCGGCTCCGGATGTTCTGTCGGATCCGTGGATGGTTAAAGAGATGAGGCGGCGAGCCTTAGCACTACCCGTTGGCGTCGAGCCAGGCGAGGGCGTCGTCGCGGGTGGTGAGTTGGCCGTCGAGTTGGAGGGTTTGGATTTCGTTGAGGATTTTGCCGAGGTTGGGGCCGGGCTTGTGGCCGCGCTCGATCAGATCGCGGCCGGTGACGAGAGGTGGGGGGACGACTGGTTCGTTGGCGAACTCATCGCGCTTGGCGAGGACGAACTCGTAGTTCTCGGTGATGCCATTGGACGACGCGCAGTCGACCCGGTGGAGTTCGATTTCGTCGGTGAATGTGGGAGCGTCCATGAAGCGGCGCAGCGTCGATCGCTTCATCTTGGTCACGTTCATGAAGGTCATGTGGCGTGCGACCATCGGGCGCACGGCGTCGATCAGATGGTTCGGAGCTTTGAGTCGGCGCAGGATTTCCTCTGCCATTTCCGCGCCCACGCGGTCGTGGCCGTTGAAGCGGATGCGACCGGTCTCGTCGACGGTGCGGGTGGCGGGCTTTGCGATGTCGTGCAACAGGACGGCCCAGACCAGCGCTTCCGAGGCGTCTGCCGGGATCATGTCGAGCATGATGCGTGTGTGTTGGTAGACGTCGCCCTCGGGGTGGAACTCGGGTGGTTGGTCGCAGCCCTGGAGTTGGATGATTTCGGGCAGGATGTGCTGCATGAGTCCGGATTCCACCAGCAGGTCGAAGCCGCGGACGCGGTTGGGGTGGGTGAGGATGGTGCGGACTTCCGCGAAGATGCGCTCCACGCTGATTTGCGTGATCTGCGGGGCATGGGCTTGCAGCGCGACCCACGTGGACTCTTCGATTTTCAAGTCGAAGCGGGCGGCGAAGCGGACGGCGCGCAGCATGCGGAGGTAATCCTCGGCGAAGCGTGTTTCGGCATCGCCGATGGCGCGCAGCGTGCGGGCATCCAGATCCTGTTGGCCGCCGATGAAGTCGATCACTTCGCCGGTGGCTGGGTTTTCAAACAATCCATTGATGGTGAAGTCGCGGCGGTGGGCGTCCTTTTCCGGAGTGGAATAACAGACGCTATCCGGGCGGCGGCCGTCGCCGTAGGAGCCGTCTTCGCGGAACGTGGCGACTTCGAAATCGAAGCCGTGGTAGTGGACGAGTGCTACGCCGAAGTGGGCACCGACCATGCGCACTTTGGAGAAGGCCGCGGCGACCTGCTGCGGCGTGGCATTGGTGGCGATGTCGTAATCCTTCACGTGGTTGCCCATCAGTCGGTCGCGCACGCAGCCACCGGCGAAGAACGCGGTGAACCCGGCATCGGTGAGGGTGGCAACGACTGAGCAGGCGGCTTGGCGGAGAGGATCGGTCATGACGCGGAAATTGGATGGCAGCTCGCGTGATTTCGCGGTTGCACAATGGTGAGAAACTTCGTTGATGTTGGTATGCTTGGCAATCCTGTGGATGTAGTTCTTAACCTGGCGGCGTTTATGATCGGCGCCTGTGTGGGGTCGTTTCTTAATGTGTGCATCTACCGGTGGCCGCTGGATCTGAAAGTGGACGAACCCAAGCGCTCGTTCTGCCCGAAGTGCAAGAGCCCGATCCCGATGTGGCGTAACGTGCCGATTTTGAGTTGGTTGATGTTGCGGGGCAAGTGTGGCGACTGCAAGGCGCCGATCCCGGTGCGGTATGTGTTGGTGGAGTTGTTCACCGCGCTGGGCTTTCTGGCGATCTGGCTTCACTGGCCGCCTGCGGTGGCGGTGGCGCTGATCTTTTTCTTTGTGTGCTGCATGGTCACCCTGTGGGTGGACATGGAGCATTACATCATCCCGGATCAGGTTTCGATCAACGCGGTGCCGCTCGGGCTGCTGGCCGGTGCTCTGGCCCCTGGATTGTTTGACGAGCAAATCTGGTACCGCGGGTTGATGTGGAGTGCGCTGGGAGCATTGACCGGCTATGTCGTGCTTTATGGCGTGGTGGAGCTGGGCAAGAAGCTCTTCGGACGCAAGCGGCTCAAGCTGGACGGGGTGGAAAAGTGGTCGGCCCGCGATGGCGAGCAGGGGCCGGTTTTCTCATTGGGCGACGAGAAGTACGAGTGGGAGGAGTTGTTTTCGCGTCCGACCGACCGGCTGGTGGTGACTTCTCCGGCGGTACGTTTTGACGTGGCGGATGGTTCCTCGGTGAGCCACCAGGAGGTCGACGTGCATTTGGGTTGGGACTCGGTGCGTGTCGTGCGTGGTGGCAAGAACGGTGAAACGGTGGACGAATGGCCGCTCGACCAGGTGAAGACGATCCGCGGCGAGGCGGCTGATGTGGTGATCCCGCGCGAGGCGATGGGCTTTGGCGATGTGAAGTGGTTGGCGATGGCCGGATGCTTCATCGGTTGGCAGGGTGTCTTCTTCACCGTGGGGGCGGCGTCCTTGATTGGCACCTTGCTTTCCGTGGTGCTGACGGTGGTTGGTTTGCGTGCGTGGACGACACGTATTCCTTTTGGGCCTTATTTAGTGATCGGGGCTTGGTTGTGGTTACTCTTTGGTTCTGAGTGGGTTGAGGGGTATTTGAAGTGGTCTGGGTTCGGTGGGTTTTGAGAAAAAATGAAATTTTAGACTCAAAAGGTCTTGCATTCATTTTCTGAGGGTGTATCCTTCGCCAGCTCCGCTTCGGCGGACATGAGAAAGCTCGGTTCGATGCTTTTCAAAGGTTTCTGGGGGTTTCCTTTGAGAATGTTCAACCGGGCTTTCTTTTTTTATTTTCAGGGAGGACGGGGTGCCGAAAGGTGGCTCCGGGAATCTGCGAAAAATAGAGAATTTCTCGTTGCATACTCCGCGTGGGTGGTGCATAGATTCCCACCCGATCGCCACGGCGGCCGGACAAGCAAATTTTCCCAAATGCGCGATTAGCTCAGTGGTAGAGCAATGCCTTGACATGGCAGAGGTCACTGGTTCAAATCCAGTATTGCGCACCATTTTACAACCAGCGACTGCACCGGCGGTCGCTGGTTTTTTTGTGGCAGGTGGGACTTGGGTCCGTGCCACTAGCCCCGGGCGACAAAAAGAGGCAGGCGCGGAAGAATCCACACCTGCCTCCAGGCTTTTGGGTTGTTACGGTTGCTCTCGCGTTGAGGTCAAGCGCGCGGCTGAGCCGGCGGCTTGGTGATCTGCCAATTGAGCGATCAAATTGGTATTATTTGCGGCGGCGGAGGATGGCTGTCAGAGCGCCCAGGCTGAGGAGTGCTGTTGATGACGGCTCGGGCACGGCAGTGACGTTGATTTCCATGTAGGCGGATGATCCTGTGGTGGAGATGCCGCCGGATGGTGCGTTGCGGAGCGTTCCACTGAGGGGGGCTGGGGCGATGTTCCAGATGCGGGCATCGGCGTCGGTATCACCTGTGCCGATGGTTCCGTCTCCCGAGGTGTCGGAATAGAAAGCGTAGAAGTATTCGGTGGAGCTTGAGATGGTTTCTCCGCTGAAGTTCCACGTCATGATTGCGTTGGTAGCTGTGTTGGTGACGTCGATTGTGTTGACCGAGGAAGCGACGACCGATGTCAGGTCGGTGGGGCTTGTGAGGAGGGCGAGGTGGATGTCGCCTGTGGTTGCGCCGCCGCCTGAGTAGCGGATAAACGAGACGCTTTGCAATGCGACCGATTCGGTGAGGGCGTCGCCGCTGGTGGTGAAGCCGCTGTCGTTGAGAGACGCGCTTTGGTAGTGCCAGTTGCCGCGGTCGGATCCGGTTGGGTTGTTTAGATCTCCGGTTGAGAGGATGGTCGCTGCGGAGGCGGTGGCAATGGATGCGGAGAGCGTTAGTGCGATGTGTGTGATTGTTTTCATGTCGTTACCAGTTGGTGTGTTGCCGGGCACTGTGATTTGGGTGGTGCCGGGCAATCATGTTGTAGCTGGCTGGTGGACATGGTTGCGAAATGATCGGGCTGGTTCTGAATGGGGACCAATCAGCGGGCGGTTTCGCCTTGGACGAATTCCGGGATGAGTGGCGTGAATTGGCGGTCGCTTTGTGTGGCGTGAGCGACGGCGGAGGCTACCATGCGGATCATCCGAGTCCCGGTGGTGTAGTAAGCGGGTGACGGGCTGAGGTAGTCATAGGCGGATGAATACGCCATGCTGATCAGCGATACGTCTTGCGGGATGCGGCAGCCGATGGAGAGCAGGTGGGAAAAGGTGGTCAGGAAGTGGTGGTTGTTTTGGATTAGAAGTGCGGTCGGGCGTGTATCGCGGCGGAAGGTGTGGTTCAGGCTGGATATCAATTCCGGAACATTGAAGCCATGGCGAAGGATGAGTCGTTCGGCGGAGGCGGAGGATTGGTCGAGCGCGTCATTGAAGCCGGATTCCGCCTGGCCGGCGCCCGCCAGGGTGGCATCGGGTAGAATGAGTCCGATATGCCGGTGACCCATGCGCAGTAGCTTGGAGGTGGCGTGATGTGCGGTGGCGTAGTGGTCGCTGTCGATGGACGGGATGGTAATGCCAGGAAAGCGGCTGCCGAAGATGATTGCGGGCTGTTTTTGGTCGTGGAACCACTGCTGGATCGGGCGTGGGCATTGGTGGAGCAACCAGATGACACTCGGGTTTGCTTCTGTCAGTTCGGTCAAGGCGCGTTCTACCGATGAGTGGCGGAAGGCCTGGGTAGTTTGGACATCGACGGTGATTTGGCTCGAGCTCAAGAGGTGGCGCAGCCGTGCGAGCTGGCCGAGGAATTGCTCGGTGGATTGGTGTTCGGCATTTGGGGTTACGACGACGCAGCGCTTGGGGACGTTGGGGTGTGGCGAGGTCGGTCGAACCCGGATCTCGCGTCTGCGTGAGCGATCGGGTGGGTTGATGGTGCCGTCTTCGGTCAGGATATGGAGGGCCTCGCGGACGCAATTGCGACTGATGAGGAGTTTCTCCGCGAGTCTGCGCTCGCTTGGTAAGCTGGTGGTGTAGACCCCTGAGATGATCATTTCTTTGATCAGACAGGCGGCCTGAGCTGACTTGTTTTGAGGAAGGGGCATGTGCGAGGCGGAAGTTTGAGTGTGGCGGGCCGGCGCGGAAATCGAAACATACTGGTTCTTATTTGGTACCAGATCGCGTGGGTTCATTCCAAATGAACGGTCAGCGCTGCGCAAACGGGGGCAATTGCCGGTGGGGAGACACAAAAAATCCGCCGACCTCGACGTGCTGGGCACGGAGATCGGCGGACTGGATGGAGGAGAGGGAGGGGATGACCGCTCAATGCGTCTTACTCAGAGGTGCCGATCTGGGCGTTGACGACGATGCGACGGTCGTAGGTGAAGGTGACTCCGATGTGCTCAACGGGCTCCGGGTCGAGGCCTTCGGCCTGTTGGGTGACGCGGAGGGTGTACTGGCCGGATTCGCCGAGGTATTTGCCGAGGTTGGAAATACGGACCTGGCGGGACTGCGGAGCGTCACCGATGACCGTGCCGCCGAGGATCTGGGTGGCGTTGTTGTTTGGATCGATGATTTCCACGCTCCAGTTGTCTTTTGCGTAGAGGTTGTCGATGTTGATTTTAATGGGATCGAACTGTCGGTAGGTTTCGCCGCCTTCAATCCCGGCGCTGGACTCGAAGTATGCATTGGCGACGGGCCAGACTTGGACCGAGTGGGAGTCTGCCATGGTGGCGGAGGCGCTGTCGGTGGCTGGGTTCCAGATGCTGAAGGTTTCCGTACCCGCGACTTGTTCCCAGTCGTCGCTGACGAAGCCCGAGCTGAAGCTGGCGGGGCTTGCCATCATGGTCGAGAGGGCGGACGAGACGTCTGTGGCGTCGGCGTAGTCGGTGGTGTAGGCCGACGGATGGGCGAAGGTGTCGGCGGGGTAGGGTTCCTTGTTGTAGAGCAATGTGAGCTGGGTGGCCGCGGCGCTGTGGTAGGCTGGGCTGATGCCGTCGATCTGAACCGAGTAGCCCTTGTCCACGCGGGTGCGGGGATTGGTCGGGGTGTCGTTCGGGTCTGGTGTGATGACGACGACTTCCGGGCTGTAGAAGCCATTGACGACCGTGGTGTCGAGCAGCTTTTGCTCAGCGGTTTCGGTGTTGATCGACCAGAGTTCGAAGGTGGCGTCGCCGTAGAGGATGGGGAGGGGGGCATTGGTCGAGCCGGCTTCGCCCAGATCGTTGAGTGCCGCGCGGACTTCTTCGCCGAACTCGTTGGTTTGGATTTGGATGATTTGGTTTTTGTGTTTGCTGTCGGTATTGGCGGATGCGGCCAGTGTGGACAGAGCAACAAGGACCAGAGAGCTTGGGATGAGGGGATTAGTTTTCATCGGAGGAGTGGGCGCGTGGGGGGAGGACTGAGACCGGGTTGTTGTTGAAGGTGGCGATGGCGACCCGTTTGGATTTGGCGAGGTGTTTGCGTTGGCTGGTGCTCAGTGGGCTGTTGCCTTTGATGTTGTTCACGGTGACGGGGAAATTGCCGAGCCATGAGCGGTTGTAGCGCAGGAACTCGGACCACGTGACGTAGACGCCGCTTGGTTTGTCCGGGAATTTGTCAGCCAACTTTTCGGGCTGGGAGAGAACCGAGCTCTTGGGGACTGCGGTCCAGCGCTGGCCATCGTTGAGGATGGTCATCCCGTTGAGCATCGACTGGTTTTGCTTGGCCGGATTGAAGGCCGAGCCCTTTTGTGTGTTGTGGACTCGTTCCAAATGGGCGGCGCGAGCTTCCAGTGTCTGGTGGGCCAGCTGGGTCTTGGTAGGCTGTGGGGCCGCGTAGGTGGTGGGCAGAACCGCGGCAGCCAGCAGAAGGGGAAGAAAGCGGGAGGTGCGCATCGTCGGGCAGAGGGCTTACGGTTGTTTCTTCGAGAAGGTGAGCAGGATGGCCAGATCCTGGAGGTCGAAGCCACGGCTGTCGTAGTCGTTGAAATCAAAGAGATAGATCACATCGAGAGGGCCGAGAGTGATGAGACCGGTTTCCGCGCTGACGTATGGTGAGAGGTAGTCTTCGACGCCTTGCTGGATCTCGTAGGCGGGGTCGATCTGAGGTGCTTTGTCGCCATCGCGCAGTGCGATCACATTGGGAGTGGTGTTCCAGGAGACGTACCAGGAGGTCCAGCTACTTGGATCCGGTCCTGTGCGCAGCGCACCGCGGCCGGCGGCGTTGATGCTGGTTCCGGCCTCCAGGATGTCCTCGTAGACCACGCTTGATGGGGAGACCATCGGCTGGTTGCCGTGGAAAACATTGACCCAGCCCGAGCCATTGTGGAGCGAGCCATTGACGTAGTAGAAGGTGGTCTCGGTTCCCCAGCCGGCTCCGACGATGCGGGCTTCGACGTGGACGTCGGTTTTCGCGACGAGCGTGTCGCCTTCGAAGTCGATGAGGTCGTCGAGAGACACGGGGTAGCTCACATTCCACGTGAGCGACGGGGTGTCGCCGACGTTGACGCGGTCTTCCGAGGCTGAGAGGTTGCCTACCCAGTCATTGGCTTGGGTGGAGCCGTCGTTAGCGAGAGCGGGGAGAGTTGCGGCGAGTGCGCAGAGCGAGGAGACGAGGAGTTTGCGGTTCATGATGTGTGCATGGGGTTGGATGGAGCAAACTCTGTAATCCGTTGAGAGACATTGCGGTATCAGTATCAGGTTTCGGGCGTGCCGATTTCGAAGATTGGCGATGATTTATGGTTTTTATGGCTCACTGTTTGTCATGTGATGCTTTGTTTCTGTGCGGTGAGCGATGGGTTGTGTTGAGTGGCAGGATTCCGCTATGGTGGCGATATGACCGAAAGCAGTGAGCGCGTGATGATCCCTGGAATGGATGGACAAACCAATGTGCTCACGTTGCGACCCGAGCCGGGTGTGGCGGTGCGGGGAGGTTGGCTTTTCGTGCACGGGCATGGCGAGTATGCACGCCGTTACGTGGAGTTGTTTGCCGATTCGGTGGCGGCCGGCTGGGTGGTGGTGATCCCGGATTTGCCTGGCCACGGGTTATCGGATGGCAAGCGTGGTCACTTGCGATCGTTTGGTGAACTGGCTGCGTTGTTTCGCTGGTGCGAGCAGACATTGGCCGACGAGGTGGGGGGAGACGAGCGGATTGTGCTCGGTGGGCACTCGATGGGTGGACTGGTGGTCGCGTGGTTGGTGGCGACTGGCGTGGTACGTCCGGCGGCGGTGTGGATGGGTTCGCCTTTGTTGGATCCTTCTTACAACAAACCCTGGGCGTTGGTGGCGATGGCGCGGGTACTCGATGTGTTGTGCCCGCGGATGGTCATTTCCAACGGAGTGGATGAGTCCCATTGTTACGCATTGGAGGTGGGCGATTCGCCTGAGATGCGTGAGGATGTGGATCCGGATGCGGACAAGTTCGAGCGCGAGGAGATGGTGCACCGATGGATTTCGATGCGCTTGGGCATGGAGTTGCTGCGCGCTGCCGATGAGGTGTGGCGCGTGGTGCCGGCGGCGTGGCCCAAGGGTGTGCCGTTGGTTTTCACCCAGGGGGCGAAGGATCCGGTATGCCCGGTGGAAGTGGCGCGCCAGTTTGTTGACCAGATGGCGGCGGGTGGGCACGTGGACGTGCGCTTCCACGAGATGGAAGATGCGCTGCACGAGCCGCATCGCGACGCGCATCGCGAGCAGTTGTTGGAGGCGGTGCGCAGTGTGCTGGAGCAGTGGGTGCCGGTTACAGAAGCAAACGCATCGGAACCATCTCCGAGTACGTGAAGCCGAACTCTTGGAAGAACTTCTGTGATTCGACGGAGATGCGGTCGGTGAGCAAGGTGATGCGTGAGACTTCTTTCTTGCGGCTGAAGTCGATCACGTAGTTGAGCAGTTTGTGGCCGAATCCGTGGCCGCGCTCATGTGGAGCGATGACGAGGTCTTCCAAAACCAGGGCAAACCCGCCGAGCGCAGTGGACACGGTGAACAAAACATTCGCCATGCCGACCACGCGCCCCTGATGACGTACGACAAATACGCGCCCGCGACTTGGGTTTTCGATCAACAGGCGCAGGCCTTTGCGCTGGGCTGCTGGGTTGGGATCGAAGTCGGCTTCCAGTTCAAACAAATCGACCAAGAGATCGACGAGTTCCGGGAGGTCGTCCAGGGTGGCGGCGGTGATGATCGCCTCTTCGGCTTTAGCGGAGGATGTGGCCATAGTCGGGGTTGTTGGGGGCGAGGATAGGAAATGGTCCGCGCTCCTGCAAGAGCCATGACTCATTGGGCTCCGGAGCTTGGCCCAATGGCCGATCAGACATCCGAGCGTACCACGTCTTCCTTGAGGTGGTTGATGATGAACATCTGGCGGTCCGGGGTGTTCTTGCCCATGTAGAAGGCGAGGGTTTCCTTGATGTGTTCCGCTTCGTCGAGGGTGACCGGTTGGAGTCGCATGTCGGGGCCGATCATGTGGTGGAACTCATCAGGAGAGATTTCACCGAGGCCCTTGAATCGTGTGATTTCCGCCTTGGCTCCAAGGGCTGCGATGGCGTTGGCACGCTCTTCTTCCGTGTAGCAATAGCGGGTCTCCTTTTTGTTGCGGACGCGGAAGAGCGGTGTCTCAAGAATGTAGAGATGACCGGCTTCCACCATCTCGCGGAAGAACTGAAGGAAGAAGGTAAGCAGCAACAAACGAATGTGCATGCCGTCGACGTCGGCATCGGTTGCGATGACGACTCGCTGGTAGCGCAGGCCTTCAATACCGTCCTCGATATTGAGGGCGTGTTGGAGCAGGTTGAACTCCTCGTTCTCGTAGACGATTTTCCGGCTCAGGCTGTAGGAGTTGAGCGGCTTCCCGCGGAGAGAGAAGACTGCCTGGGTTTCGGCGTCGCGGGATTTGGTGATCGATCCGGATGCGGAATCGCCCTCGGTGATGAAGATGGTGGTTTCCGCGCGGCGCTTGTGTTTGCTGTCGAGGTGGGCGCGGCAGTCCCGCAGCTTTTTGTTATGAATCTTCGCTTTGCGTGCGCGTTCGCGGGCGAGTTTCTGGATGCCTTTGAGTTCCTTGCGTTCTTTTTCGGCGGCGACGATGCGTTTTTGAATGGCTTCGGCGACCTTTGGGTTCTGGTGGAGGTAGTTGTCCAGATGGAGCTTCAGGAAGTTGCTGACGAACGTGCGGATGGTTTCGCCGTCCGGGGCAATATTGGTGGATCCGAGCTTGGTCTTGGTTTGGGATTCGAAGACCGGCTCCTGGATACGCACTGAGACCGCGGCTGTGAGGCCGGCGCGGATGTCCGCCGGGTCGTAGTTTTTCTTATAAAACTCACGCAGGGTTTTGACGATGCCTTCGCGGAATGCGGCGAGGTGGGTGCCGCCCTGGTGGGTGTTCTGGCCGTTGACGAACGAGAAATAGTCCTCGCCGCTGGTAGCGGTATGGGTGAAGGCGACTTCGATGTCCGTATCCGCCAGATGAATGGCGGGATAGATCGAGTCTTCCTTCATCTCTTCCTTCAAAAGATCGAGCAGGCCATTCTTCGAGCGGAAGCGCTTGCCGTTGAAGATGAGCGTGAGGCCCGTGTTGAGATAGGAATAGTGGCGGCACATGCGCGCGACGATTTCTGGTCGGACGCGGGTACGGCTTGGGAAAATGGTGCGGTCGACGTTGAAGGCGAGGCGTGTGCCCGACGGATCGTCGCTCTTCTTGGCGCGCTTCATTTCCTCGACCACTTCGCCCTGGGAGAAGTGGATCGCGCGGGTCGAGCCTTCCCGATAGGCCTGGATTTCAAATGACTCGGAGAGCGCGTTGACCGCCTTGATACCGACACCGTTGAGGCCGACGGATTTTTTGAATGCTTCCGAATCGTACTTTGCACCGGTGTTGATTTTGGCGGCGCAGTCCATCAGTTTGCCTAATGGGATGCCGCGGCCGAAGTCGCGCACTTCCACCCGGCCCTCGTCATCGATATCGATTTGCACTTCGCGGCCGAAGCCCATGACGAACTCATCGATGGCGTTGTCGATGACCTCTTTGAGCAGGATGTAGATGCCGTCGTCGTAGGACGTGCCATCGCCGAGTTTTCCGATGTACATCCCGGGGCGCATGCGGATGTGCTCCTTCCAATCGAGCGAGCGGATGCTGTCTTCGGTATAGTTGTGGGATGCTGCGTCGGCCATGGTCGTGCATGATGCCCGCTGGGGGCTGGGGGATCAAGTGTTTAGGAGGTGTGAAATAGTAGCCTGTGGGGATTCGTCGGCGCGTGGTGTGGATTGGGGGCGTAATCGATGGATGACGGGGCCGGTGGTGCTTCGGTCGGGGGATTTAAAATGTGCTGCGAATGGCGTGCCGATGGTTCTGGTTGGTGATCATGATTGCGTCGGCAGGGTGTCAGGGCCCGGAGCCGCCGGGGAGCGCTGTGGGCGCGGGGCGCATGGATGTTGATGCAATGAGAGCCGGCGGGTTGTATGTCGTTTTGCCCCGGCGCGACCCGTGGGTGCCGCGAGGAACCTGGGCGATGGTGGAAGACGAGTCATTATGGGTTCCAGCAGGGGATCTAATGCCACCTGAATCGTGCTTTGGTCCGGTGCACGGAGAGGATGCTCTTGAGCAGATGGCGCGTTGCTCCATGGTGGAGCATTTTGATGTGAGGAGGGTGCCGCTGGAGCAGGCACTGCAAGAATTGCGGATGCGCTCCGAGTGCTGGGCGGCTGCCTTTGGCTATGAGCCGATGGTGTTTGAGACGCGTTATTCGCTCAAGCGGATGCCGGTGACTCTGGTGGCGAGCCGCAGTTCGATCCACTCCATCTGCCAAATGTTGGCCGACCAAGTGGGCGGTGCGTTGGAGTACCGCCACGGGGCGGTTTACATCAGCGGATGTCCATTTCCTGAGGAGTATTGAATGGCGGGGCAAAGAAAAAGCCCGCAGCTCGGGAGAGGTGCGGGCTTCAGGTGAATCGATGGGCGGTTACAGCTCCGACTTCTTGGCGCGCGAGCGCAGGACGAAGTTGAGCGGCAGACCTTTGTACGGCAGCCGGTCGCGGATCTGGTTTTCCAGGTAGCGTTGGTAGCTGTCGCTCATCAGGCTTTCGTTGTTGATGAAGAGCACGAAAGTCGGCGCGGCGATTTGAGTCGGGCGCTCCGGCTTGGTCATGGTGACGTAGAGCAGCTTGAGGCGCTTCTTCTTGCCGATGAGCGGTGGCGGGTTCTTGGCCATCGCTTTCTTGAACAATCGGTTCAACTCACCAGTGCCCAGCTTGTGCTTCGAGGCACCACGGATTTTGTCGATGGTGTGGAAGATACGTGGCAGGAACTCACCGGTCTTGGCGGAGACGGCAACGAATGGCGCGTAGTGGAGGAAGAATAACTCGCGGCTGACGTGTTCGCTGATTTCCTCCATGCGGGCGCGGTGTTCGCCGTCCGGGTGGAAGAGATCGAACTTATTGAGGACGATGAAGCAGGGCTTGCCTTCGTCGAGGATGATGCGTGCGATTTTGCGGTCCTGGGCGGTGACGCCTTTCGAGCAATCGATGACCAGAGCGCAGATATCCGCACGGCGGATCGACGATTCGGTGCGCATTGCGGAGAAGACTTCGACCGATGTGTCGCGGCGCGAGCGTGGGCGCAGGCCGGCGGTGTCGATCAGCGTGTAGTCCATTTCGTTGAACGTGAACGGCACGTCGAATGCGTCGCGGGTGGTGCCGGCGACGTCGGAAACGATGGCACGCTGGTCGCCAAGCAGGGCGTTGACCATGCTGGATTTGCCGACATTTGGTTTGCCGACGATGGCGAGCTGGATCGGGCGCTTGGAGGCGTCTTCTTCCGCTTCGGCATCGCGGGCTTTGTCGCGGTCGACGGCGACGCCTTGATCGGCGAGGATGCGGTCGATTTCTTTGACCAGGTGGTCGAACCCGCGGCCGTGGGCGGCAGAGACGGCAATTGGATCCTCGAAGCCCATGGCGGCGAACTCATCGACGCGGCGATCGTGCACGGATTCGTCGATTTTGTTGACGACCATGCGCACCGGGCGGCCGGACTGGCGCAGGTCTGCGGCGAGAGTTTGGTCGATTGGGTGAGGTCCTTCCTGGCCGTCGAGGATGAAAAGAATGAGGTCGGCGGTCTGAATGGCGACTTCTGTTTCTGCTCGGACTTGTTCCGAGAACCCGTCGTCGAGGGTGGCGCCGATACCCCCGGTGTCGATGAGCAACGCGCGCGACTTGGTGGCGCGGCATTCGGTGGCGAGGCGGTCACGGGTGACGCCTGGCTGGTCGTGAACGATGGCGAGGCGGCGCTTCGAGAGTTTGTTGAAGAGCGCGGACTTGCCGACATTCGGGCGGCCGACAATGGCGATCACCGGGATGTCTTCACTGCGGTGGACGTCCTTTTTGGATTCGGGCTGGGCTGCTTGGTCTGACATGGGTCGACGGGAAAAGTGGTCGGTGTCCGCACGTGGCGGAGCGTGGCATCATGCGCTGGGCTCGGATTCGGCCGGATGGATCTGGCGGAGGAACCCGCGCATGTAGATGATCGAGGAAATGGCAGTGAACAACCCGGCAAACGCGACAATGTAAGTCGGGTGGTCCCACTGCAGGAGAACCCAAGATATAGCCGCGATTTGGCCGATCGTCGCAATTTTTCCTGACCAATGTGGGTCGATTTCCACTTTTCCGTGGACCAGTTTGATCAGGATGGCGCCCGCGATCAGGCTGAGGTCGCGCGAAATGACCAGAATCGGGAACCACAGCGGGAAGTGGTAGGGCCACGGGGTGAAGCTCAGCACGAGGATGGCCGAGAGCATCAATGCCTTGTCGGCCAGTGGGTCGAGCCAACGACCGAGAAAACTTTCCTGATGGAACTTGCGCGCGATGAAGCCGTCGATCCCGTCGCTGATCGAAGCGGTGGCAAAGGCCGCCATGGCGCCGTAGCGGTAGGCCTCGACCGCAGCTCCAGCCCGCACCGACTCCGCGTAGTAAATCGCAAAGCCCACAAATACCGGCACCAGTAGGATGCGCAGGATCGTGATCTTGGTGGCAAGCGTGACTGTCATTGGGTGAAGCGAGAAGCTATGGGATAGAATCAAGATTTCAGAGCCAAGAGGCAAGAAGGAAGCGGGCTCGTAGGAGGTACGTTTGTAGATCAAACTTGGACCAGATCCTGTTGTAGGTGGGGGTAGTGTTATTTCCAATCACCTCATATTTTAACAATTTGTTCGGATCGGATTGACCTCTCTCTCAGTGGACTGCTCTGTTGGAGCCTATGAGTAACAAATTGAAATTTGGAGCTGCTTCGTTGCTGGCGATGGCGTTTTGCGCAGCAACTTTCACCTCACATGCCGAGCAGGTGGCGCCAGCTTCGGAGGGTAGAGATGTGCAGATCGTGGCGAAGGTTGTGCCGTTTATCCTTACAGATCAGTCAGGGAACTTCAGAATCGAGGTTAAGGATGATGGTTCGTTGGATCATGGCGGCAATACCATTGCGATTCTTGGAGATGGCGGACTTGTCGTCGGAACAGATGGCACCGAGATCGCCCGACTGAAACCCAATGGCCAAGTGGTGACGAGAGCGGGCGCGGTGATCGGTGAGGTTCTGGAGAACGGAAACTTGAAGATGGGTGATGGCAGAGGTGTTTCGTGGATCACGAAAGCGGCGAACGGAGGTCAGACTGTTTCAGGTAAGGCGTTCGTGGAGTTGGGGGATGATGGAGATATAAAGCTCACCCTCGAACCAGACACACCGGAGGCCCGTCGCTGGGCGGCAGTGCAGGTATTGCTCAGCTTCACGGTGCAGACCAGGTCTTCTGATTAGGTCGGTTCTGCATGAGGGGGCGTGCTGATTGTCTCGGAGTCTTCTGGTCTTGCTTCTTGCCTCTTCCGGACCGTAAGTGCGGGTGATGAACTTGACCCAGATCAAAGAACGACTGATCGAACTCGACGTCCAGCCGAGCCGTGCCATGGGGCAGAACTTTCTGCACGATGAAAACTCGGCGCGTTGGATTGCGGATCAGTTGAATGTTTCCGCCGACGACTGTGTGGTGGAGGTGGGCCCAGGCACCGGCGCGCTCACCGAGCATGTGGTGGGCAAGTGCCGCAAGTTGATCCTGGTCGAGTTCGACCGCCGTCTGGCCGAGGGCTTGATGGAAAGGTTCGCCGACCGCGAGGACGTCGTCGTCCATCATTGCGATGCCGTGCGCTTCGACGTGCGCATGCTTTACAAAGAGCGGCCGGTTAAGTTCATCGGCAACCTACCGTACTCCTGCGGTGGTGAGATCATCCGCAATTTCCTGTCTTCACCGTCGCCGATCGAGAAGGCGGTCTTGATGCTCCAGCACGAAGTGATCGAGCGTCTGGCCGCCACGCCGGGGAACAAAAACTACGGTGTGTTCACGCTGCGCACGCAGGCCTATTGGAATGTGCAATCGATCAAGAAGCTCGGGCCTGAGTTGTTCCACCCGCGCCCGAAGATTGATTCGTCCGTCGCGTTGCTGACGCCGATCGACCGTGCATCGCGTCCTGCGTTCAACCCATCGGTCTTCGACCGCGTGATTCGTACCGGGTTTTCCCAGCGCCGCAAGCAGCTGCGCAAGTTGATGCAGCCGCTGCTCGACGGACGCGATTGGGCGGACGTGGTCGCGGCGATTGGCTCATCGGAGTCGGTGCGGGCCGAAGAACTGCCACTCTCCAGCTGGATCACGTTGACCAATTTGTTTGATCCGCACCCGCTCAAGCACAACCCGCAGTCGGCCGCTGAGGTGTTCGACGTGGTGGATGACAACGATGAAGTCATCGGTACTGCGACGCGTGGCGAGGTGCATGAAAAGCAGCTCAAGCACCGCGCGGTGCATGTGTTCCTCTTCGACAAAAAGGGGAACCTGCTGCTGCAGAAGCGCTCTCATCTCAAGGACGTGCACCCGCAGACCTGGGACAGCAGCGCCGCCGGGCATCTCGACTCGGGGGAGGACTACGCAACCTCCGCCGCTCGCGAAGTGGTCGAGGAGACCGGGCTCGAGGGTGTCGAGTTGCAGGAGGTGGGCAAGCTGCCACCATCGGATGCGACCGGCTGGGAGTTTGTGACGCTTTTCCGTGGCAACTACCGCGGCAAGCCGGAGTTTCCAGCCAGCGAGGTGGAAGCCATGTTGGCGTTCCCTCTCGATGAGATCCGCGCGTGGGTCGAGCGTTGCTCGCAAGACTTCGCCACCGGCTTCCTCGAATGCTTCCGCTTGTTTGAAGAGAAGGAAGGGTGATGCGGAGCCGAGGGTAGCTCGGTTTTGCTTATCCGCAGGTTGATTGGATAGCTTTGGCCGGTGAGGCGAGCCGTGTCGTGCTTGCGCCACATCCCGTCCATCCGAGGAATCTGTGAAAAAACAGAACCTCTCACCGACCTTTGATCGTTCACTGAACGTCTCCGGGGTACCCGCCGCACCTCGCTTGCGTAAAATCAGAGCAATCTGCGTAATCTGCGGATAACCCAAACCGAACTATCTCAAGCTCCGCCACATCAGCGGACTTAATACGCGCGTTGGCCGAAGATGGCGGAGCCGACGCGGACGCAGGTCGAGCCTTCTTCGATGGCGAGTTCGAAGTCGCCGCTCATGCCCATCGAGAGTTCGGGGAGCGGGACACCGGTGGCGGCGACGATTTCGTCGCGCAGTTCGCGCACGGCGGCGAAGTCGCGGCGTGTCCCCTCGGGATCCTGGCGTGGCGGAGGGATCGTCATCAGTCCGACAATCTGCAAGCGCTCGAGTTCGAGCAGCGTGTCGATTTGCTCCATGAGTTCGGCGCGGGAGAACCCGGTCTTGCTCGACTCGTCGGCGATATTGGTTTGAAGGAAGACGCGTGGGAAATACCCCTCCTCGCGGGCGATGCGGTCGATCGCCTGTGCCAGCGAAAGCGAGTCGACCGAGTGGAATGTGCTGAAAAGCGGGAGTGCTTTGCGCACTTTGTTCTTCTGCAGTCGGCCGATGAAATGCCAATCGATGTCACCGGGCAGGGTGGGGACTTTTTCAATCGCTTCCTGCACGCGGCTTTCGCCGAAGACACGATGGCCGGCCTCGTAGGCACCGCGCACGGCATCGGCCGGGAACTTTTTCGAGACGGCGATCAGTTGGACGTCATCGGTGGATCGGCCTGCTTTGGCGCAAGCGGCGGCCACGCGTTGGTTGATCGCTTCAAGGTTGGATTCGATGGATTCGCTCATGCCTGGAATGGGGTCGGGAAATCACTTCTGCACGTGTACGTCCATTTGAGGGAACGGGATGCTGATGCCCTCGGCGTCGAATGTCTTCTTGGTCTTTTCGGTCAGGTCGGTGAGAACCGCCCAGTAGTTCGAGGTTTCGGTCCAAACGCGGACGCCGAGGTTGACCGAGCTGTCAGCCAGGGATGCGACAAAAATCGAGGGCTCTGGATCTTTGAGCACGTGTGGGTTGGCGTCGATGAGCTTTTGGATGATGGAGCGGGCCTGATCGATGTCGTCGCCGTAGCCGATGCCGAAGGTGAGATCGACGCGGCGTGTGTTGTTGCGGCTGAAATTGACCAGCGAGCCGGTGGCGATGCTGTTGTTTGGGATGGTGATGACTTTGTTGTCCGGAGTGGTCAGCACGGTGTTGAATATGTTCACTTCCTTGACGGTGCCGGAGTGGCCGCCGGCTTCGATGAACTCGCCGACCTGGATCGGGCGCTGGAAGAGAATGAGGACTCCTCCGGCGAAGTTGGACAAGGTTCCCTTGAGCGACATGCCGATGGCGAGGCCGGCGGCACCGAGCACTGCGATGAATGAGGTGGACTGGATCCCGAGCGTGCTGAGAGCGCTCAGTACCACCGCTACTTTGACGACCGCGCTGATCAGCGTGCAGAGGAAGGGCTTGAGCGTGGCGTCGACGTGGCGAACGTCGAGTGCTTTGCCCACGAGTTTGCCGATCCACTTGGCGACCTTCCAGCCGATCAGCAGGATGAGCAGAGCCGTGACGAGCTTTGGAGCGAAGCCGACGGCCATGTTCCAGGCCTGATCTTGGATGGACTTGAGTGTTTCCTCGGTCAAAAGAGCAGCAAGTGGGGGATTCATGATGGAGGTAATTCGAAGGAGGTTACTTTGCCGGGCGCTTCCAGTCTGGATACTTTTCGCGCAATTCCCGGGTGAACTTCAAGGCATCTTCTCGTTTGCCGAGTTGCTCGAGCATTTGAGCGGTGCGGAAGAGCGCGAGCGGTGTGATTTCCGGGTCGTCAAAGGTTTGGCTGGGGATGGTGTAATAAGAGAGTGCTTTTTCCAGGTTGCCGCGGGCGCGTTCGATGTCGCCACGCAGCAGCCACAGTTCGGCGTTGATTCGGCCTTGTTTGATCAGCGACTGGGCAGCCTCGGCGTGCTTCATGGCCTCGTCGTGTTGCTCGAGGTGGTAGTAGGCGATGGCTTTGTCGCGCAGGGCGTTGGCCTTGGCGAGTGGCTTGTCGGTGGATTCGAGGTAGTAATCGATGGCCTGGACGGCGCCGTCGAAGTTACCGGTTTCGAGGCGTGATTTGCCGAGGTATTTCCAGACCAGTGGGCGGGATTCGGCGGGAGCGTCCGGGGTTGAGGTGACGCGCAGGACGTGCTCTGCGTCGGTGAACTCACCGCGGTCATAGAGCTTGATGCCGAGCCAGGCCAGAACTTGTTGTGGGAGTGGCACCGAGCTGCGCTCGCCGATGTAGCGTTTGGTTTCGCGTTGGAGGTTGTCCACGTCCTTCAAGGCAAAGTACGAGAGGACAATCCGGCTGCCGGCCGGCTCGCCGTAGCGGTCGGGGTCCATGTCGCGCGCCTTGATGAGTGGAGCGACCGCTTTTTCGTACTCCTTTTGGCTGTAGTGCCCGCGGCCGATCCAGTAGTTGGCTTCTGCTGCACCCTTCGACTCGGGGAATGCCTCGAGCATTTTCGAGAAGGTGGCGATCATCGCCCGCGTGTTACCGGCGACTTCGTGGAGCAGGCCGGCGTTCTGGTAGGCGTACTCGGCTTCCGCAGAGTCCGGGTAATTGGTGAACACACGAGTGAAGTCGGCCAGCGCGCGTTTGTTCTCGCCAGCCTTTTTGTAACAAGCTCCGCGCTTCGCCAACGCGGTAGGGAAGCGTGGGTCGTCTTTCTCTGCTCGTGTGATGAACTGAGTGAACGCTGCAGCCGCCGCCTGCAACTGGGATCGGTAGGAAAGTGCCCAGCCGTGGCGGTAGTGGAATGTGTTGCGGTAGTCCTCCGAGAGCTTGCGTGGCCGGATCTCGTCGTAGGCATTGACGGCACTGCGGTAGCGCTTCTCCGCAAAGGCGCGCTCCGCTTTGAGCAAGAGTGCGCGGTCGATCAGAGGCGACTCAATATCCGAGGCGCGCAGACGAAGCACGAAGTCATCGACGAGTGTGTCGAGCTGGGCATGCTTGGTCTGGTAGTAAATGAGCAGCTTGCGGTAAGTGGCTTCCTTGCCTTCGTCGCGATCTTTGAAGAAGTTTTCGATGATGCTGTAGACTTTGATAGCCTGCTCCGTGTTATCGAGCTTGTGGTAGGAATTGCCCACCATGAGGAACATCTGGGCCCGGATATCATCGGAAAGCTTGAACACACCCAGCTGGTAGGCGTCGACCACGCCCTGCCAGTTCTCGTCAGTGTAGCGGGCTTTGATCAGACCAAACTGTGCGATGGCCTTCCATTCATCGGCGCCGTCGATCTTTAGAGCCAGCTCGAACATGGCGTCCGCTTTCTCCTTGTCGCCGGCGTCGGTCATCAGCAGCGCGGCACGGGTTGCGGCCTCTGCGCGGATGGCTGGGGTTTCCGATTTGGCGACGAGCGTCTGGAAGTACTTCAGGGCTTTGTCCTTCTGGTTGGCCTCGAGTGCGTTGCGCCCGAGAGAGAGCATTGCCTTGTCGCGGAATGGGTTTGGATCCGGCGATTTGACGACGGTTTCGAGCAGCGGGGTGGCTTCGCCGGCGCGGTCGCTGTTTTGGAGGCAGCGTGCCATGCGGAAGCGGGTGTCGAGCAAGAGCGCTGGGTTGTCATCGCGGCGGGCGAGCTCCTGTTCGGCGACGCGGAAGCGAGGCAGTGCGTTGGCGTAGTCGCGGCGGTTGTAGGCGAGTGCGCCGGATTTGTAGGCGGACTCACCGACCAGTGGGCCGGTTTTGAATTGTTCGACCAGTTTGAGGTAGCGGGCTTCCGCTTCATTGGCCAGCTTGAGTTTTCGCAGGCATTCGGCGCTATTGTAGAGCGCGGTGCGGGCACCATCGGCTTTTGGATTGGCGGCGAGGTATTCGTTGTAACGAGCGAGCGCCAACTCGAAGTCCTGGGCGTTGTAGTGAAGGTTGGCGAAGTCGAGCAGGTCCTTGGCGGGGTCCGCTTCGAGCATAGGCACTTCGGGTTGTTCTTGTTCCGGGGCTTCCACTTCCGCTTCTGGCTCGGGCTGAGCCTCCGGTTGCGCGTCCTCTTGCTCCGCGTTCATCAGGGCCTCGAGTTCCTCGGGCGAGAGCTCGCGGACGGGGCGCACTTCGGATGGTCCGCTATCCGGGTTTGGGTCGACGACGCGTGGCCGGCGTACTTCCTGGGCCAACGACAGCGAGGTGAGTGCTGTGAGCATTCCGACGGTGGCCAGGATCAAAGGTTTGGTCCGGGGGGATGTGATGGCTGGGCGGTTGTGCGGTTTCTGCGGGTCCATGATATGCTTGCGCCGGCGTAGGGATGGGGGCAATGGTGGCGTGTCGAAGCGTCGGCGGAGATCCCGAATTTGTCCGGTTTCTGCGGCGGCGGTCCAACTACCTACGAGCGACCATCCGGTTTGCTTGCTCCCACTTTGCCTTAAGAATAGAAAGATGGAACCAATTTCTTCCTCCTCCGTTGTTGATGCCTTGAACTGGCGTTACGCCACCAAACAGTTCGATCCAGAGCGCAAGATCCCATCAGATGACTGGGCTGCGATCGAGCAGTCGCTGGTGCTCACGCCTTCCTCATTTGGACTTCAGCCGTGGAAGTTCATCGTGGTCGATGACCCTGCTGTGCGTGAGGCAATTTTGCCAAATGCGTGGAACCAGCGTCAGGTGGTCGATTGCTCGCATCTCGTGGTGATCGCTGCCGTGACCGACCTCGGAGAAGAGGAAGTCGACAAGTTGATCAACGTGTCGGCGGAGAAGCGTGGTGTCGAGCCAGCTGTGCTCGATGGTTACCGTGAGATGATGTTGGGGATGATCGTCAAAGGGATGGATGCCGATCAGCGTCGTGCCTGGGCGGTTCGTCAGGGGTATATCGCGCTGGGTAATCTGATGACCGTGGCGGCGATGCTGCAGGTCGATGCCTGCCCGATGGAAGGGTTCGTGCCGGCAGAGGTCGATAAGATCCTTGGCCTGCCTGAGCGTGGGTTGACCGCCGCTCTGCTCTGCCCGCTGGGTTACCGCGCGGCGGAAGACAAGTACGCCGACGCACCGAAGGTCCGCTACCCGGTCGAAGATTTGATCGAGCGCGTGTAGATCGACGATTGTTGTTTCAGGCCTTTTGCGCGGAGCGCCATCGCTGATGGCTGGGATTCGCCAGATGGCAGGAATGAAAAACGGGCGCATCACCGAGAGTGATGCGCCCGTTCTTATTGGGGACGATTTGTCGATTTGGTTAGTGCTTCGGCTTGTGGGGCTCGAGCACCATGCCGCGTTCGCGTTCGGCGAGTTTGGCCGCTTTGCGGGCTTCCTTGGCGAGTTGTTCTTGAGCGCGCACCGCCTTGTCGCGCGAGCTGCGCTTGACCATTTCGTAGGTGTTGTCGCCTTTGAGCAAGCGGGCCTTTGTGTTGTCGGCGAAATGGACTTCGAGCAGACGGATGAGGCGTTTTTTGGCGGCCTTTTCGTCGACTGGGACGAGGAGCTCGACCCGCTTCTCCAAGTTGCGCACCATCCAGTCCGCCGACGAGATGAAGATTTTGTTTTGCCCACCCTGGTGGAAGAGCATGACCCGTGCGTGCTCGAGGTAGCCGTCGATAATGCTGACCACTTCGATGTTCTCCGATAGACCTTTGACGCCTGGTCGGATGCACGAGATGCCGCGGACGTTGAGCTGCACTTTGACGCCGGCTTTCGAGGCTTTGTAGAGCGCTTCGATGATGTCTGGGTCTTGCAGGCTGTTGACCTTGGCTTTGATGAATGCGTTCTGGCCCTGGGCTGCGCGCTCGGTTTCCGAGGCGATGAGCGAGAGAAGTTTCGGCTTCAGTCCGTGAGGCGCGGCGGCGATCTTGAGGTATTTAGGTACCCGTGAACGGCCGGTCACCGAGTTGAAGAAAGCGGAGGCGTCGGCGCCGTATTCCGGGTTGGCGGTGAGCAGCGAGACGTCGGTATAGAGCTTGGCGGTGGATTCGTTATAGTTGCCTGTGCCGAAGTGACAATAGCGGCGCAGACGACCGCCTTCATTGCGCACGACCATGCAGCACTTGGCGTGGGTTTTGAGTCCTTTGACGCCGTAGATGACCGTGGCTCCGGCGCGTTGGAGTTCGTCCGAGCGGACGAGGTTGCGTGCTTCGTCGAAGCGGGCCTTGAGTTCGACCAAGACGGTGACTTGTTTTCCCTTTTCGGCCGCGCGGATCAGAGCGTCGACGATGCGGCTGTCAGAGGCCGTGCGGTAAAGGATTTGTTTGATTGCCAAGACGTCCGGATCGTTGGCGGCTTCTTGCAGCATGCGCACGATAGGATCGAACGACTCATAAGGATGGTAGAGCAGCACGTCGCGCTCGGCGAGGGTGTCGAAAACCGGCACGGCCGGGTCGATCAGCGGGGAGGGCTGGATCGGCCAGGACTCGGCTTTCAACGAATCAAATCCCGGTGTGAAGGCAATCTGCATCAGCGCTTTGAGGTCGATGAGGCCTGGGAGCTTGTAGGTTTCCCTGTTGCTCAGGCCGAAGGCGGTTTGCAATGTTTTGACCAGCGAGTGTGCCGCGCCTTTTTGGATCTCAAGGCGGATGGTGTCGCTGGCTTTGCGCGCGATGAGGATGGCTTCCATCTCATCAGCCAGGTCGAGCGCGTCTTCGTCGTTCAAGGTGATGTCGCCATTGCGGGTGACTCGGAAGGCCGTCGAGGCTTTGACTTTTTCGCCGGGGAAGAGCACGTCGAGGCTATTGCTGATGACGTCTTCGATCGCGATGTAGTCGAGGCCGTCGGCGTCTGGCAGGTTGATGAACCTCGGCGCGTTGCTGGGGGCGGGGATGACGGCGGAGCGCACCTCGCCGGTGTCTGGATCTTCGAGTTCGCAGGCGACGGCGATTTGCAGGTCAGGGACGGGGAAGCCGGTCTCGCTGATCTGATCCAAGTCCACGGCAAGCGGCGTGGCGATTGGGAAAATGGCATCGGTGAAGTACTGCTCGATATGGCTGAGCTGTGCGGGGGAGAGGTCGTTGAGCGAGGTGACGCGGCGGATCCCCTCGGCCTCAAGTGCGGGAAGGAGTTGCTCGTTGAGCAGGGCGTACTGGTCGTCGAGCATCAGTTGGACCCGCGAGCGGATTTTGAGCAGCTGTTGGTGTGGGGTGAGTCCGGTGAAGTCCTTCGAGCGGTTGCCGCTTTCCTGGAGAAGCATCAGGCCGCCGATGCGGACCATGAAGAATTCGTCCAGATTGGAGCCGGTGATGGCGAGGAATTTGAGGCGTTCGAGCAGTGGGGCGTTTGGGTCGAGTGCCTCGTCGAGCACGCGTTGGTTGAATTCGAGCCAGCTGAGTTCGCGGTTGATGAAGAGATCTGAGTTCACGGCGGGGAAAGTAGAAGTAGGGGGCGCTTTTGGATGGGCGGTTTGGTAGGGCTACCGGGTTACTGGGACGAGCGGCTGCTTTCGAGCACGACTTCGAGTCCGTAGATGTTTTGGAACATGTCGGCCTTACTGGTCATGGCGAGCTGCTCCACGGCGACGTCGCCGATGTCTTCGATGCCGATGTGGAGTCGGGAGTCTGAGAGGCGGATGTTGACGTCCTGGACACGCTGGGCATGAGCTCGGTCCAAGGCGTCGGCGACGCGTAGGATGGCGGCGAGCTTGCTAACGATCATGCGGTCTTCGCGCGAGAGTTCGCTATAGCCCTGGTGGGTGGGTTTGGGAGGAGAGTGGCGGTGGTAGCGGGCGATGAGTGCCACGATTTCGGTGTCGGCAGCGGAGAGTCCGAAGATCTCCGAGTGACGGATGATGTAGTACGAGTGTTTGTGATGCGCCCGTGGGGTGATGAAGTTACCGGTTTCGTGGAGGATGGCGGCGGCGCTGAGAAGGAGGCGCTCGCGGCTGCCTAGTTGGTGCAGGTGCTCCAATGTGTCGAAGAGCGAGGTGCTCAAGCGTTCGACCTGTTGGGCGTGGTTCGGGTCGATCTTGTACTGGCGGGCGATCCCCGTGGCCGACTGCAGCACTTCGTCGCGGAACTTGCGGGTAAGTTGGGCGGAGTACGGGAGGTGGCTGAGGATTTCGGTTTCGTAGTCTTCGGAGGGGATGAACACGCGCTTGGCTCCGAACGATTCGGCCAGGCGGGTGTTGATCTTGATCGCGGCGACCATGGAGTCGGCGTGGGCGTAGTCGAGTTGGAACTCACGCACCCGCTGGTCCGAGCTCATCTCTGCCACGCGCTCGAGGAATGCCCGCATCTGTGTGGTGGTGACGCCTTTGACCGTGGTGTCGCCAATGTGTGAGGCGATCATTTGCATCTCGTGACCAATGGCAACGACCTGGTCGACCGGGTGGTTGCGGTAGTCGTAGTAGATCGAATCGACGCTTGAGCGGGTTTGTTCGCGCAGCATGGAGATCAACGAGCGGCCGCTGGCGTCGCTTCCCTGGATGGCTTCGTAGGCGCGGAACGCACCGAGGCGGTAGCTGGAGTATTGGGTGATCGTGCCCTTGGCGAAATAGAGAACCCTTGTGTTACCGGGGCCGACGTGCAGCACCAGTGTGTTTTTGGCGGCGAACTTTTTGACCGTTCCCATGAGGGCGCGGCTTTGCATGTAGATCAGGCGGGTCATTTCGCCGTCGTCGAGAGGGACGACGGTGAGGCCTGCGGCGATCTGGATGCGGTTGAGCAGCACATCCAGGTTGGAGGCTTCGGCGAGGATGTTGGTGGCCACAACGCGGTTGGGGAGCCCGTCGGGGATGGCGAGCTCGGCGAGGGCTTCTCGGAATTCTTTCAGGATGCGCACGATGCGCTCGATCACCGGGCGGCCGACGCGGCCGCTGCGGAAGATGTCGCGAGCGATTGGTACGGGTTGCTCGAAGAAGTCCACCGGCTGGACATTGCCGTCGTCGTCCACTTTCTCAGACACCAGCATACTCACACTACCAGCGCCAATGTGGATTGCGGCGATCAGGTTGGGTGCGGGTGTTGGCGTGCTGTCGGTAGGTTGGAAAACTTGCATTGTGGCTGCGGTGGTAGAGGTGCGGCGTTTCGTGTGGGTTTTGTAACGTGATCGGGCGTCTGCAGCGAGCGATTTCGACGTCTGTGGCCATTGTTTTGCGCGCTGTGTGCCGGGCGGAAGTCTGTTGTCCGCTCGGGCTGTAACGCGGGTTTCTGGTTGCTCACTGAAAGCGAGTGCTATACATCATGTGCTTTCCTGACTGGAACGACGTTTATGCCTAAATCAGCAACACTACTCCGTAAGACCAAACTCCGCGACAATGTGGCGGTTTTGTTGCGTCGTGCGGACGGGCGGCTGTTGATGGGGCGTTGTGCGGATCGTCCGGCGGAATGGCAGTTTCCCCAGGGGGGCGTTGGCGTGCGGGAAAAGCTCCGGTGTGCGATGTTCCGCGAGTTGTTTGAGGAGACGGGCGTTCGCAAGTCGCAGGTCGAAGTGGTGGAGAAACGCGGGCCGTATATTTATGTATTTCCCAATGGGCGGCTGAAGAAGGGGATCTACCACGGCCAGAGCCAGACCTACTTCCTTTGTGATCTGTTGGGAAATCCGGACAAGATCGATGTCGCGCGTGCTGGCGAGGAGTTTTCTGAGATCGAGTGGATTCGTCCGGAGGAGTTCCCATTTGAGCGCACGCCGGAGTTCAAGCATTCGGTGTACCGGCAGGTGATGCGTGATTTCTTCGGGGCGTAATACCCAATCCCCGGTTCCCCAGGCGGAGCCAATGTCGCAGGCGTGCGTGGCAGCCGGGATAGCAAAAGGTGACCTTGGCGGGATCGGTTTGAGTGGGCTGCGATCGTGGTTGGATCGCTCAACTACGCCTTGCAATCGTGTCCGGATGCCGCCATGGGTTCCCTACTGTGAAGTATATCCGAATGTTCGATACGATGGCTCGCGATGTGCGCGAGATGCAGCCTGTGGACGGTAAGACGTTACGGTTTTACTGTTGTGGTCCGACCGTTTATGGACCGGCGCATATCGGCAACTTCAGGACTTTCGTGTTGCAGGACGTTTTTCGCCGCGTTGTCGAGCTCGGCGGGGTGCCCACTTTGCATGTGCGCAACATTACCGACGTGGATGACAAGACCATCCGTGACAGCCAGGCGGCTGGGCTGAGTTTGAACGACTTCACCCGTGGCTGGACCGAGCGCTTTCACGCGGATTGCGATGCACTGGGATGCCTGCCACCACATATCGAGCCAAGTGCCGTGGAGCACATTCCACAGCAGATCTCGATGATCGAAAGCCTGGTCGACAACGGCCACGCCTACGTCAGTGACGACGGCTCGGTCTATTTCAAGATTTCTTCGTTTGAGGAGTACGGTAAGCTTGCTCATCTCGACAAACAGAACCTGGACTTGGGGAAAACCGCCAACGCCCGCTCGAATACCGATGAGTACGAGAAGGACAGCGTGGCGGACTTCGTGCTGTGGAAGGCACGCAAGCCGGAAGACGGCGACAACTACTGGCAGAGTCCATGGGGCGAGGGGCGTCCGGGCTGGCACTTGGAGTGCTCGGCGATGATCGCCGAATACCTGGGGAAAGACTTCGACCTGCACTCCGGCGGGGTGGATTTGGTTTTCCCTCACCACGAAAACGAGATCGCTCAGAGTCGATGCTCGTGTGGTGGCGGGTTTGCCGCGCATTGGTTCCATATCACGCACTTGCTCGTGGATGGAGGCAAGATGTCCAAGAGCTTGGGCAACCTTTACACGCTCGACGATCTGGCGGAAAAGGGCCACAGCGCAATGGACGTGCGCTACGTCCTCGCCGGCGGTTACTACCGCCGTCCGCTTAACTTTACCCTGGGCTCACTCAAGGACGCACGTTCGGCACTGACCAAGATCGCTCGCTTCGATAAAGCACTGGCGGATGCCGGAGCCGGCGACTTGCCATCGTATGCGCAGTTGGTCGCCGATGGTGCGGTGGACTCGCTGTGTGAGTTCGCTCCAGCTTGGGAAAGCCTTGCCGATGATATGAACACACCGGAAGCCTTGGGCCATGTGTTCACGGCGATGAAGAAGATCAAGCCGGCGGAGCTGAGTGCCGAAGGTGCCGCAGAGCGCCGTGTTGCACTGCATGTGATCCTTTCCGCACTCGGTCTCGAACTGCCGGATCCTGACGCATCCGCCGATGCCTCCGAGGTGCCGGCTGAGGTCGCCGAGCTTGCTCAGCGTCGTTGGGATGCCAAGCAGGCCCGCGACTGGGGGGCTGCCGATGCGCTGCGCGACGAACTTACTGCAATGGGCTGGGTGATCAAAGACAGCAAAGAAGGCTTCACGCTGGAAAAAGCGTAACTCGATCTACATTGCCGCCCCGCTTCCTTGTAGAGGAGGTGGGGTGGCTTTTTTTATGTATTTGTGTTATGTTTTGTTGTTGTTAATTTGTTCTTTATTTTTGTTTGTTTGGTGTGTTTCTTTTGTTTGTGTTTTTGTGGGTTTGTGTTCGTTGAGTGTGGGGTGAATCGGGTTGCCAAACGGGTGTTTTGCGGCTAGTCTTGGGCTCGTTCATGGTGAGCGATTGGGGTGATGGGTAAGTATTAATTGTGGTTTTGGTGGATGGTGAATTACGATTAATATTTATACATATGCGAACTGAGCCCGAAATGACTGATGCGCCCCGCGGGCGTTTCTGGGTGTTTTTTGTCCCGTCTCTGATCGGGTTGTTGCTGTTCATGGCGCCAATCCCCGACGTTGGGGGAGATGGTGGGTGGACGATCCCGGTGGCGGTGATGGCCAAGGTGATCCCGAAGTACTTTGAGGGCTCTCTGGTGGCGGTGATCACGGCCATCATTGCGTTCATGGCGGTGGCATCGGTCGCATGCAAGGTGGCGAAGCCTGAGTGGATTACGCGCAGCCGGTTCTTGAATGGATTGTTCAACCCTTCGCCGCTGTGGCTGGTGGTGCGGGTGATCGGCGGGATTGCAGTGGTGATGACTTACTACAAGTGGGGAGCTGATGCTGTGTCGAACGAAAATACCGGCGGGCTGGTTTTGACTGGGTTGTTGCCGACCTTGTTCTCTGTTTTTATATTTGCAGGCTTGTTGTTGCCTCTTTTGTTGAACTTTGGATTGTTGGAGCTTTTTGGTGCGTTGTTGAGTAAGGTAATGCGCCCTGTGTTCAACTTGCCGGGGCGGAGTGCAATTGATTGTATGGCATCTTGGCTCGGTGATGGTAGTGTGGGTATTCTGCTTACGAGTAAACAATACGAGAATAACTTTTACACCCAGCGGGAGGCTGCCGTTGTCGGGACGACTTTCTCCGCGGTATCGATCACGTTCAGTCTGGTGGTGATCGCTCAGGTGAAGCTTGAACATCTGTTCCTGCCGTTTTACGGGGCGATCTGTCTGGCGGGGGTGGTGGCTGCGGTGGTGGTTCCCCGTATACCTCCATTGAGCACCAAGAAGGATGTGTTCTTGGACGGCAGTTTGCCCAAAGAGGACGCCGATGTGGTGCCGGCTGGTAAGAGCCGCTTTGGTTGGGGCTTGGATCTGGCGCTGCAGCGTGCTGGGCAGGTGACTTCGGTGCGCTCGGTGATCCTGGATGGCCTGCGCAACGTGGTGGACATGATTTTCGGCGTGCTGCCGGTGGTGATGGGACTCGGAACCGTGGCGTTGGTGATTGCCGAATACACGCCGATCTTCGACTGGCTCGGGCGTCCGTTCATTCCGTTCCTGGAGCTGTTGCAGATCCCAGATGCTTCTGCTGCATCGACCACGATGGTGGTGGGCTTTGCCGATATGTTCATCCCGGCAATTCTGGCGTCGTCGATCGAGAGTGAGATGACCCGGTTTGTAATTGCTGCGATGTCGGTGACCCAGTTGATCTACATGTCGGAGGTGGGAGCACTACTTTTGGGGAGTAAGATCCCAGTGAATGTCTTTGAGTTGATCGTCATCTTCCTGCTGCGCACGCTGGTGACCTTGCCTGTGATCGCCGGTGTGGCTCACATTATTTTTTAAGGAATCTCTAGAAAGCAATCAGGCCCTGTGTGCGGAGTGATCCGTTCACAGGGCCTTTTTGTGCGTCGGGATTCAATTGGTATTATCCGATCGCGGCTGCGTAAAGTTCGCTGACTTTCTGCCAATTGATCAGGTGGAACCACGCATTGATGTAGTCGGCGCGGCGGTTTTGGTAGTTGAGATAGTAAGCGTGTTCCCAGACGTCGAGACCGAGGATAGGGGAGCCGGTGGCTTCGACGATGCCGGTCATCAGAGGGTTGTCTTGGTTCGGGGTTGAGCTGATGCTCAGTTTGCCTGAAGCGTCTGTAACCAGCCATGCCCATCCGGAGCCGAAGCGTGATTTTGCGGCTTGAGCGAAGGCGGCTTTGAATTCATCCATCCCGCCGAGGTCGCGATCGATGGCTTTTGCCAGCTCTGCGGAGGGATCCGACTTGGTTGGGCTCATGGTTTCCCAGAACAGGCAGTGGTTGTAATAGCCTCCGCCGTTGTTGCGCAATGCGGTGCGTACCGATTCGTCGGTTGCAGGAAGGTTGGCGAGCAGGGTCTGGATGTCTTTTCCTGCGAGGTCAGGAGCTTGTGCCAGAGCTGCGTTGAGCTTTTTGGTGTAGCCCGCGTGGTGCTTGCCGTGGTGAATGACCATGGTTTTGGCATCAATGTACGGGATCAGCTCGTTGACCGCGTAGGGGAGGTCCGGGAGGATGAACTGGCCACCCTCCATGGCTGGGATCAAAGGGGAGTCTGCTGCGAATACACGACCGATGGATGATCCGGCGATGAGAGAGCCGCCGAGCACGGTGGCGGCGGTGGAGAGGAAGCGGCGGCGACTGAAGTTGGTAGGGTTTGGTGTCTTCATGCTAATATCAGATCGTAGGTGAGGCAGCATTTTGTGTGATCTGATCGCCGCAATTTGCGCGGTCAGTCCACGTCAATGACCTTGCCTTTAACTACGCGCTCGCCTTCGCGGGGGACGTCGCTGGATGGGACGTTCTGCTGAAACGGACTGCCTCCACCGGGAAATGGGGACGCTCCGGGCATGCCGCCACCGACGACTTTGACTTTCCCTGCCAGAGATTTGCCGACGGTGGAGCGGACGATGCGGCGGACACCAGGGACGAGTAGAGCGAAGCCTGCGGCATCGGTGAGAAAGCCTGGAGTGAGCAGGATGGCGCCCGCGATCAGGATCAACAATCCGTCGATCGCTTCGTTGGCGGGGAGCCGGCCTTCTGCCGATGCCTGGCGGAACTTACTGAGCGCACGCATGCCTTGGCGGCGGGTGAGGGCGGCGCCGAGGAAGCCGGTGATCAAGATGACCAGCAGGGTGGTGTCCCAGCCGATCCGGGATCCGATTTTGATAAAGAGTACGGTCTCGATCAGCGGGATCGAGATGAAGAGAAGAAGAAGTCTGGCAAACATTGGGAATGCGGTGGGTTCAAGAGTGCGGCGCATGGAGCCGCGGTGAGAAGCGTCACCATTTGGCCGGGATGCTCGGAATGCGAGTGCAATCGCCGCCGGATTTTCTACTCGCTGGTGATTGTGGCGCGCACCTTTTTGGGCAGGCCGGCGACGACGAGGTCGTAGGAATGGCGGATGAGGTCGGTGATGAGCGAGTCTGGGAGTGAGTGGTCGAGTATTACGGTATTCCAGTGCTTTTTGTTCATGTGGTAGCCCGGGGTGATTGCGTCGAATTGGTCACGCAGAGTGACGGCCCGGTCCGGATCGCATTTGAGGTTGATGCGGGGCGGGTGGTCGTCTGGTAGTGTGATGGCGAAGATCTTGCCGCCGACTTTGTAGACCAGAGCGGTCGGGCCGAAGGGCGTTTCTTCCGTGACATGAGGCAGCGCCAGACATTGGGCAATGGCGTCATCGAGGAACATGAGGAGAGGATGTGGGGTGGTCGCCGTTGATCCAATCAAAAAGAAGGCCCGCGCACCGGTGGACGGTGCGCGGGCTTGGTTGAAGGGCTGGGATGTTCTGATGGCGGATGCTAATAGCTGCAGGAATTGTAGCCGTAATGGCTTCCTCCGTATGATCTGTAGCTATGGTGCGAGTTGTAGTCGTGGTGGCGGTGACTGCGGTGGGATCGGTGACTTTTGTGTTTCTTGTGATGGTCATCGCTATCGTTGGCGATGGCGTATCCGATGAGTCCGGCGGCGGCGATGCCGGCGACCGCGAGTCCTGGGTCGACCGTCTGCTTGGGGCGGCCGTAAGCGTCATAGGTTGTGGTGCAGCTTGTGGCGGAGAATGCGAGTGCGCAGGCGGCCAGTGAGGCGGTGATTCTCAGGAGGTTGCGGTTTTTCATGCGCGTTCGGACGGCGGCTGATGCCCGTCTATTCAATCATTGGAATAGATTTTTGATCGGAGGCATCCCATGGGGTGAGTGGGCGCGTGGCATACCGGATTGACCTTTCGCGGAATTACGCTTATGGGTAGCGCCCCGATTTGTCGGAAAGTTTCTTATGAAAAAACTCAATATCCCCTTCGAAAGGGTTGACTGGATCAACACCATTTTCCTGTTGGTCATCACGCTAACCGGTGTCATCGGCGCACCGCTGTATCTTTGGCATCATGGCGCGGACGCATTCCAGTGGGGAATGTTCGCATTTTACGCGATTGCCACCGGCATGAGCATCACGCTGGGTTATCACCGTTTGTTCTCACACTTGTCGTTCAAGGCGAAGTGGCCGGTGCGTTTGTTTACCTTGGTTTTCGGAGCGTGTGCTTTTGAAAACTCTGCTTTGAACTGGTGCTCCGACCACCGACGTCACCACAAGCACACCGACCACGACGATGATCCGTACGACATCACCAAAGGGTTCTTCTGGGCGCACGTTGGATGGATCCTTTTCAAGGTGAACCCGAAGCCGCCAATGGACAACGTGGGTGACCTGCGCAAAGACAAGCTGGTGGTTTGGCAGTACCGCTGGGACAAGCTGATTGCGATTGTGGTGGGCCTGCTTCTTCCGGCCGCACTTGGCTACTGGCACAATGGTGCTGTGGGTGCGCTGGGTGGATTCCTGCTCGCTGGCGTGCTGCGCATCGTCGTGGTGCAGCAGTGCACCTTCTTCATCAACTCGCTTTGCCACACTGTGGGTGATCAGCCTTACTCGACCCGCTGCAGTGCGCGTGACAGTGCGATCATGGCGTTGTTCACTTTCGGTGAGGGCTATCACAACTACCACCACGAGTTCCAGCACGACTACCGTAATGGTGTGAAGACCTGGAACTTCGACCCAACCAAGTGGGCAATCTGGCTGCTTGAAAAGGTTGGCTTGGTGAGCAACCTGCGCCGTGTGCCGGACTCGAAGATTTTGCTCGCTCAGATGAAGGAAGCCCAGCGCAAGGCCAACACCGTGCGTGAAGGCATCGAAGGTCATCACGACCCGGCATGGCGCGAGAAAGCCACCGAGATTGTCGATGGAATGATCGCTCAGTTGGCGAAGAACTACCACGAACTCGAGGAAGCTGCGTCATCCAAGATGGAGCTCTCCAAGAAGGCTGTCCGCAACTGGCGCGCCGAGACCCGTTCGATTGTGGCGCAGCTTGGGAAGATGCGTCAGATTACGCCGTCTTCTTAGCGGCTGATTCGGAATCATTTCTCCGCTATGGCCGGCTGCCGCTGGCCATAGCGGATTTTTTTTAACCATAGATGCTAAGATTGGGGCGATGCGCTCGTACCAGAGCCCCTCCACTCTGGGAGTATTTTTGTCTCAACCCCAACCCTGCATGATTCGTTCACTCGTTCCTTCGTTGATCCTTATGTTTACCGGTGCCGCGCTCGCCTCGCCTGAAACCTTCACCCGTGATGTGCAGGTGTGTGACCAATCCGTTGAACTCAAGATCACAATTGATTTTGACCATCTCGATGAGTCGGGCAAGCAGTTGGCGCAAACCTTACCGGAGTCGTACTTCAAGCAGTGGCCGCAGATCGCTCTGATGATCGACGCGCCGATCTCCACCACAGCGACACATCTGAAGTTGTCTTTCCAGAAGGAGCTGGGCTACCCGGCGCACGTGGCCGGCGATCAGATGGTGATCAGCGCGGAGCATGCGGGGAGGGATGAGGAAGAAACCCAAGGGGTGTTTTCCCACGAGTTGACACACTTTATCCAAGGGTATCCGCAGGACGCGGGCTCGCCGGGATGGTTCACTGAAGGTGTGGCGGACTTGGTTCGCTACAAGCTGCACCCGGAGAGCTATTGGGCCAAGGTGATGATCAAGTACACCGACAAGCAGAGGGCATTGGGGGCGTACTGGCAGTCGAGTGCCTTCCTGCTGTGGATGGAGCAAACCTACGGAAAGCCTGTTGCATCGATGGTTTCCCGCTCGTGCTCCGAGGGGAAGTACGATGCGTCGATCTGGAAGCGCGAGACGGGATTGACCTTGGATGAGTTGGTCGAGGCTTACGGGAAGTCGGACTGGGTGGCTCCAGGAAAGTAACTTCCGGGCTATGCGGGTCCAATTCTGATGGTTAGTCTATCTCGTGATGCTCAAACGAATCGGAATCCTGCTTAGTCTGTGGGTCGTCGGTGCGGTCGCCGGACCGTCCAGGCCTAATGTTGTCTTTATTCTGGCCGATGATCTGGGCTACGGCGAACTCGGGTGCTACGGGCAGGAAAAGATCAAAACACCCCATATCGACCAATTGGCGGCGGAAGGCGTGCGCTTTACCCAGCACTATACCGGAGCGCCGGTGTGTGCTCCGGCGCGGTGCGTGCTGATGACAGGGCGGCACCTGGGACATGCGGAAATTCGTGGCAACCGCGACTCGGGGCAGAAGGGGAAGTTTCCGGGGCAGTGGCCGCTGAGCGACGAGGCGCTTACGCTGGCGGAGGTGTTGAAAGCCCAAGGGTATTCGACCGGAGCATTCGGCAAATGGGGGCTTGGGCCGTCAGGAACGAGTGGGTCTCCGGTACGGCAGGGCTTTGACTATTTCTTTGGTTACAATTGCCAACGCAATGCGCACAGCTACTACCCACCGTTTCTTGATCGTGGGGAGTTGCGGGTTCCGATCAATGAACCGTCGGTGCCCGGTCATGCGCGGCAACCGGAAGGCGATGTGCGGGCAGTTGACTATCGGGGTGAGAATTATGCTCCGGATCTTATTTTGAACGAGGCGCTGCAGTTCATCGACACCCACAAGGACGGGCCGTTTTTCCTCTACCTGCCGTTGGTGGAGCCTCATGTGGCGATGCAGCCACCGCAGGAGTGGCTCGATCAGTACCCGAAGGAATGGGACGATCCCAGCGAGGATGCTCCAGGCGTGTATCGCGGGCAAAATGGGTATCTTCCTCATGACCGGCCACGCGCCGCTTATGCTGCGATGATTTCAGACATGGATGCGCACGTGGGAGCGGTGATGGAGCGTCTGCGCAAGCATGGCTTGGACAGCAATACCTTGGTAATCTTCACATCGGACAATGGCGCGACTCACGGAGGCGCCGACCGTCGGTTCCACGTGGGCGGTGTGGATGCGTGGTTTTTCAATTCATCGGGAGGTTTGCGTGGCTACAAGGGAAGTTGTTATGAGGGCGGTATCCGCGTGCCGTGCATCGTGCGGTGGCCGGGGCAGGTGCCTGCTGGGGGCAAAGTGACGGCCCCTAGCTATTTTCCAGATTGGTTTCCTACCTTGGGGCGGATTTCAGGAGCGGACCTGAGCGGGGTGCCTCACGATGGGGTGGACTTGTGGCCGGCAATGGATGGCCGAAAGCTGGCGCAGCGTGGACAGCCGATGATTTGGGATTTCCACGACTATGGTGGGATTGTGGCGATCCGCGACGGGAGGTGGAAGGCGGTGCGGCGCGGAATGCGGCGGACTAACCCACAGCCGTGGGAGCTTTATGATCTGGAGCATGATCCCGGTGAAACCCGGAACGTAGCGACAGAGCATCCGGGGCAAGTTGAAGCGATGGCCGACGCGTGGCTCCGTAACCGCACGGTGGAGCCTGATTTTCCGCTGCCTGCGGCGGATGCGCTTACGCAGGGAGGTGCTGAGACTAGTCGTTGAGGATATCGGTGCTGATGCCGTCACGTGCGCGTTGCTGAACGGTTCTTCTGCCGATCTTGTCGACGGTTGCGCGGTCGACAACGCTGAGCAGAGGCATCAGCGAGCCGTGGGCGATGTCTTGCGGATAGAACCGTCCAAGAGCGCTGTACGAGACTTTGGCTTGGCGGAGGTTGTTTTGTTTATCCGTGACGGTAATAAACCCTGCACGAGATGGCTTCTGTAGGAAGTAATCGTCGAAGGGGGTGATCGCGACGGAGTATTTTTCTCCAAGGACGGGGAGCATCAGAGCGCGGGCTTTGCTCTCTGCGGCAAGGTAGTAGACGACGGAGCCAATGGTCCAAAGGATCGCTGCGACCAGCGACAGTTTGAAAAGTTTTTTGAACATGGTGACAGTTGGGCAGGGTGGTTGCTAAAGGGGGGGGACTGTCGGGGGAATGTTGGCAGAGATGTGTCTAACCGGGTGGCCACTGCATTTGGCGGCCGGCAAGCAGATGGACATGAAGGTGGGGAACGGCTTCGCCTCCGTTTTTGCCGTGGTTGATCACGACGCGGAATCCGTCGGTCTCCGGGTTTTCGAAGCCTTGCTCTTTGGCAATTTGGCCGGCAACCAACAACAAGTGGCCCAGTGTTGATTGATCGGATGCATCGGCTTCCCCCACCCGAGGGATGGGCTTGCGCGGAACGATCAGGATGTGAGTCGGTGCTTGCGGATCGATGTCTTGGAATGCGACGCAGACATCGTCTTTGTGGACGAAGTTGGCGTGGATCTCGCCTGCGATGATTTTTTCAAATAGAGTCATGAGAGCAATCTGATGAGGGTTGGTGGGTAGCCGCGGGCAAAGGTAGGGCTAGCCGCTAGGAATGGTCAACCATCCGTGTCGCCATACACGTGGCATGGATACGATTACGCTGGCGTACGCCTTTTGGTGGCGTCATTTTCCCACAGGGAGTGGGTGCGGTGTTAGTCTTCGCTGATGATCAGCGTGACTTCAGAGCGGCTGGGCTGCTCGTCAGATGCGCGCTCGCAGAGGAATGCGGTGATGTCGCTAGCGAGTTGCTGGCAATCTTTACGCCATTGTTTGGCGGAGCGCAGATGTTTGACGCAGGGCTTGAGACCATCGAAGCGGAATGAGGTGAAGCCTTGCTCACGGAAAGACGAGAGCTGTTTGTGAAGCGATTGGAAAAAGAGTAGCTCCAGCTTGCTGTCGGTGTCGATGGCAAGCGCGTGCAGCGACAAGCTGACAGGTGGCGGCGTGACGCGCAGGTGGGAGGCGATGGACGAGCAGCCGATTTGTTTGAGAGTGGCGGAGAGCTTGTCGAACAACTCCGCCAAGGTAATGGCTGGTCCGGTGAAGTGGTTTTGCAAGTAGTTGCGAATGCCGCGCGCTACATCGACGGCTGGCCACCAGTCTGGATGGCCGGCTTCCTCCGCGGCCTGCAGGATGCATTCCTTCAGCCAGTCGGTCTCATACGAAATGAGCACCAGGTCACCGACCTTGAGAGGGGGGAGCTGATTGGGAATTGCGATCATAGTGAGCGGAGGTGTGTGTGGGGGTTACTTGAAGAGATCCGGTTGTTCCGACTTGCGGCGGATGGTGCGCTCCATGCTTTCGATTTCGTTGATGAACTCGCCGACGTCTTGGAACTGACGGTAGACCGAGGCGTAGCGGACGTAGGCGACCGGGTCGATCTCGCGCAGAGCGGTCATCACCTTGTTGCCGATGGTGGCGGCTGGGACTTCGCGAACGTTGTCGGACTGGAGCTCGAGGATAATGTCTTCGACCGCGCGGTCGATGACATCCATGGGCACGGGGCGTTTCTCGCAGGCTTTGATCACGCCGCGGGAAAGTTTGTCACGTTTGAAGTCCTCGCGGCGGCCGTCGCGCTTGACCACGGCCAATGTCGATTGCTCGAGAGTCTCGTAAGTGGTGAAGCGGTGAGCGCACTTGACGCATTCACGCCGGCGCCTGATCGCGCTCCCGTCCTTGGACATCCGGGAGTCGATTACCTTGTCATCTACACAACCGCAACGAATACAACGCATAATTCTCGGCGACTATGCAACATGTCGATGGGGCAGTGCAAGTGGAATACAAGATATTGTGCCCGCGTGGCAAAAATGCGGGTCCTTGGGCGGGTTTTGAGGTCCGGTGCCCCGGTTACGACCGGCTACTGGCCCTGGTGGCGGCGGAAGTGGTTCACCTCTTTGAGCATGCTGATGTTTTGGGAGGCGAGGAGGCCGAGGAGCATCAGGTTCCAGATGCTGAAGCCATAGCGGCTTACGGTGAAGATCGCCAAGGCGACGCAGCAGGCAATGCCAACCCAGAGGGTGATGCGGACGCGTTTTGGTCCGAGGATGCCGTGGAGGATCTGCCCGCCATCGAGCGGGAAGATTGGGAGGCAGAGGTTCATTAGTCCCCAGAAAATGCTGACCAGAGCGAACGGCTCAAGAACCAGTAGTGCTCGGTGGGTGGACGGTAGGTAGAGCATGGCCACCACGGCTAGTCCGCCTGCCACGAGTTGCAGCAATGGTCCGGCCGCCGAGATGCCGATGTTTTGCGGTCGGCTGAGGCCGGTTGCGGGTGGGTTGAAACTAGCCAGTCCGCCGAGGGCAACGAGTGTGATCGATACGTTGTTGCACTTAAAGCGACGGGCGGCCAGCGCGTGACCGAGTTCGTGGATGAGAATCGAGGCGAAGCCGGCGGCGACAAAGAGAATGACGCCGGACCAGGCGGCCGGGCCACGGGCGTCGAGCGCGCCACCGAGAAATGCCATGGTCAGCCAGAACCATGGTTGCACGCGGATGGGGAAGCCAAAGAGGCGGAATTCAATCATTGCGGGAGATTAGCGGACTGGATAGCGGGATCCTTCCTACTTCTTTTTCTTGGCGGCCTTTTTGGCGGTGGCTTTCTTTGCCGTGGTCTTCTTGGCTGCAGGTTTGCGGTCGACAAACTCGAACCCGACCTTGCCGGTAATGGTGTCCAGAGTGAGGTGGGCGCCGAACTTGCGGCCTTTCTTCGAGACGAAGCCCTGCATCAGGTCGGTCTTGTGCTCGTTGAAGAGCTTGAGCGCCTGATCCTTCGGGATGTTCTTGCTCAGAATGACTTTTGAGACGCGGACGCCTTTCGGGTCGTTCTTGGTGGTGAGTCCCGGGCAGAGGTAAGCGCGCTCGCTTTCGAGTAGTGGCGTTTTCGTGCCATCGGCGAGGGTGGCTTCACCGATTTGCTCGGACTCCTTGATCTCGTCTTCGATGCCTGCGCGGTCATCGTTTTCGAAAACGAAGGCGACCTTGAGCTCGTCGTTGAGCGAGAGTGCGGCGTCGAAGTCCTTACCGAAGCGGGATTTGAAGCCGGTGAGCGGTCCGATCAGCTTGGTGGTGAGCAATTGCTGGACCTCTGCCGGTGTGATTTCACGCGACGCGATGTGTTTGCCCATGCGCCACGAGCACTCCGGATTCTGGCACTCGTAGGTGGAGTCGGTTTGTTTGAGTGGTGCGGTCTGACATTTCGGACATGGCACTTCAACGGCAGGGAACACGCGGTTCTTGGCCGCGTCGGTGAAGTCGCGGCATCGCTCGACGATGCCGGCGGCGAAGTCCTTGATCTCGTTCATGAAGGTTTCACGATCGAGTTTGCCTTGCTCCATCTGCTTGAGCTTGTATTCCCAGTCACCGGTCATTTCCGGTGAAGTGAGCGCTTCCACCTGCATGTCCTGCAAGGTGTTGACGAGCGCCATCCCCTTGGCGGTGACGATCAGATCACGCTTTTCGCGCACCAGGTACTTCTGGCGAATGAGTCCTTCGATAATTGCGGCGCGGGTGGCTGGGGTACCGAGCCCCCGTTCGCTCATGGCTTCGCGCAGTTCCTCGTCCTCGACGAGTTTGCCGGCGCCCTCCATGGCGGAGAGAAGTGTGGCTTCCGTGTATCGGGCTGGTGGGCGGGTTTCGTTCTGGCGCAGTTCCAGATCATCGACTGATGCCGATTCGCCGGATGTGACCGCGACCATTTCGTCTTTCTCCGCGGCAGCTCCCGGAGTGCGGCCGTAAACAGCCAACCAACCCGGCACGACGAGGATGCGACCGTCGGTCTTGAATGCGTCGACTGCCGATGCCGAATGACGGATGCGGGTGATTCGGTTGGTTACCTCGAATTCAGCCGATGGATAGAATACCGCGATGAAGCGGCGGGTCACCAGTTCGAACAACTTCTGCGCGTCGTCGTCCATCTTGACCGGGCTCTTGCCGGTCGGGATGATGGCAAAGTGGTCGGAAACCTTGGCGTTGTTGAAGATGCGCTTGCTCGGTTTGATCAAGCCGTCATCGAGCGCCTTGGCTGCGGAGTCGGCAATTTGCTGCGCCATGTTGGGCCCGCCGGACTGGCTGAGGGTGGCCATGGTTTCGCGGACGGTGCCGAGGTAGTCCTCTGGAAGGTAGCGCGAATCGGTACGCGGGTAGGTGAGGACTTTGTAGCGCTCGTAGAGGGCCTGGGCCAGTTGCAGTGTGCGTCTGGCGGAGAATCCGAAGCGGTTGCCCGCCTCGCGCTGGAGGGTGGTCAAGTCGTAGAGCAGTGGTGCCGCTTGCTTGACCGGCTTTTTCTTCTCTTCGATCTCGCCGGTTTTCCCACTGCAGCGTTCGACGACGGCTTGGGCTTCGTCGCGTGACCAGATGCGTTCGGCACGCTTCTGGTCGCCCTTGATGTCGGATTTTTTGAACGATTCGTCAAACCAGCGGCCATCGTACTGGCCTGCCTGGACGCCGAAGACACCGTGCACTTCGTAGTACGGCTCGGCTTTGAACTTCTGAATCTCACGCTCGCGCTTGGCGAGAATGGAAAGCGTCGGGGTTTGGACTCGGCCTGCCGGGGTGAGGTTGAAGCCACCGTTGCGGCTGTTGTAGGCGGTAATGGCGCGGGTGCCGTTGAGGCCGACGAGCCAGTCTGACTCCGAGCGGCAGATCGCGGCGTCGCCGAGAGGTGCCATGTCGTCGGCGTCGCGGAGTTGGCTCCAAGCGTCGAGGATGGCGTCGTTGGTCATCGACTGCATCCACAGGCGGCGGGTGGGCTTTTTGATTTTTCCGATATCCATGATGTATCGGAAGATCAGCTCACCCTCACGGCCGGCGTCGCATGCGTTGATGATTTCGTCGACCGCTTTGCTCTTGGCCAGGCGGACAACCTGGCGCAGACGGTCCTTGGATTTGTCGATTGGTTGCAGGTCGAAGTGCTTGGGCACGACCGGCAGGTGCTTGAAGCCCCATGGCAACTTTTTGCCATTCGGGCCTTCTGGCATCTTCAATTCCACCAAGTGGCCCACCGCGGAGGTGATGATCGCCTCGTCACTTTCGAAGTAATCCTTCTTTTTCTCGAACTTGCTCATTCCTGGAGCACGCGACAGGACGCGTGCCAGGTCTGTGGCAACACTCGGTTTCTCGGCAATAATCAGCTTTTTCCCCATGGGTGTGGCTTTGAAAAATTCAACTTTAATTCGTCGCACTTTGTGACCGTTTTTGGTCGATCGGCAACGGAAAAAGCGGAAATCCCTGATAATTCGGGGATTCCAGCGGGATTTGAGTGGATCTCAGGTGATTCGACTGGGCTGCTATTTGGGCAGCGGGAGCATTGGCGGGGCAGGGCAACGAGGAGGTGATTTCAAACGAGTTTGACGTAGCGGTTGCCCGGCAGTTGTTTGGCGAGGCGTTTGATTTCAAGCTTCATCAATGTGGTACTGACGACCGGGACGGTGAGTTTGGTCAGGTTGACGATTTCGTCGAGGTGGCGTTCACTGGAGTCGAGTACGGCGTAGACTGAAGATTCATTGGTGGTGAGGTTCGCTGGTGGCGGTGATTTGGGAAGTTCGTCGCGGTTGATAGCGGAGCCAGGCGGTAGCAGGAATTCGAGGTCTTCTAGGATGTCGTCGGCGCAGGTGGTGAGTTTGGCTCCTTCTTGAATGAGTTTGTGGCATCCGGCAGAGGTCGGGTGGTCGATTGGTCCGGGCACGGCGTAGACTTGCCTGTCTTGCTCCGCCGCCAGGTTGGCTGTGATCATGGCTCCAGACCAAGCCGGGCATTCGGTGACTAGCAGTCCTTTGCACATGCCGCTTACGATCCGGTTGCGCAGAGGGAAACTCTGTTTGTTTGGTGCCATGCGGATGGGGAACTCGGAAAGCACGGCTCCTGCTTTCTCCTGAACGATGCGGCGGGCAAGTTGTTTGTGCTCGAGCGGGTAGATGTTGCCCAGTCCCGATCCGATCACGGCAATGGTACGGCCGCCGGCTTCCAGCGCGGCGGTGTGGGCTTCCGCGTCGATGCCGCGCGCCAACCCTGAGACCACGGTGAGTCCCGAGCGCGCGATCTGCGCTGATAAGTTGCGCGTTGCGGTGAGCCCGTAATGGGTACAGCGGCGGCTGCCCACTACTGCGATTCCGTGGTTGTCCCGCGGAAGAAGTTCGCCTGCGATGAATAAACCAAATGGGGCGCCGTGAATTTGACGCAGTGGTGCGGGGAACTCGTCGTCTTCGTTGGTCAGGTAGCGAAGGTTGAGGGATTCCATCTCGCGATGGATTGCGTCGAGATCGACCGTATCACGCCAGTGGGCAATGGTGGATGTAAGTTGCGCCCCGATGCCTTTGACCTTTTGCAATGCGGTGGAGGTGGCTGTGAGGGCGGCGGCTGGTGACCCGAATGCTTCACAAAGCCTGGCGACGGTGGTGGGACCGACCTTCGGAAGATAGGTGAATGCTAACAACGCATCGCGATTGTCCATGTGCCAGTTGTTCTGGGAATCGCGGCGTGAGTCAAGGTAATGTGACTCTCTTGTGTTAGGTTTTTTCTACAGGGTCAGTTCGAAGGCGGCGACGCGCTTTTTGACGAAGATAACCACAGCGCGCTCGTAGGAGATGTAGGTGTAGCTGGGTGCCGGGTTGCAGTAATAGCCGTGGCGATGGTAGCCAAGATAGTAGGGGTGGTGCCAATTGCTGTAATTGGGGACGGCGTGGATACCTCTATAGATCCAGGTTTCCGCGGGCTGGTTGCGGTAGGTGCCGGTAGCGACTCGTTGTGGGTTGCCGAGGGCGAGGTAGACCGCCTGGGTGTCCATGCCTTTACTGATTCTGCCTTGGCGGATGAGATCCTGCTCGACGGGAGGGAGGCTGTTGAAGGTGGCGGCGTTGGCTTGCAGGCGCTGTTCTCTGGGGGATACGCACGAGCTGAGGCAGGCTGCGAGCCAGATGGTGGTGGCGATAGCGGTGAGACGGCGGATCATGGCGGGTTGGTGGTTGGAACGTTGGAAACGAAGGGGAGTGCGGCGCGGATTGT
This sequence comes from Sulfuriroseicoccus oceanibius, assembly GCF_010681825.2. Classification (NCBI taxonomy): domain Bacteria; kingdom Pseudomonadati; phylum Verrucomicrobiota; class Verrucomicrobiia; order Verrucomicrobiales; family Verrucomicrobiaceae; genus Sulfuriroseicoccus; species Sulfuriroseicoccus oceanibius. Next base: position 1,549,372 of record NZ_CP066776.1, read on the forward strand.
GGTGATTGCCTGGTATGGTTTACGTTCGCGGCGCGCTGCGAGATGGCAGCCATGCCAAGGAAGGGATTGCTTTCGTGGCCCTACGTGACAAAGCTAGTACCAGATTGCCGGTCTATCTGGTATCAGCTGATGCACGCATGAAAGTCGACCCCTCACAAGCTGCCGCAGAGCTTCTAACGCCCGCAACTGCCAAAGAGCGACCACCGCAGAAAAAGCGATGGACGTGGAGGCGTGTGTTGGGTGCGGCCGGCGGTGGTTTGGCTGGAATTGTTTTCGTCGGGTATTTCGCGGTGAACCTGGTGTTGCAGTCTTCCGGTGCGCGGGTGTGGTTGTTGGGGGAGCTGCAGGACCAGGTGGGGATGGAGTTTTACTACGACGAGGTGAGGTGGTCTCCGATTGACGGGATTCTTGTGCATGGTTTGCGGATCGACCAGTCGGCGGATGCTGCGGAGGTGGCGCCTGGAGTGCCTCCGTTTTTCCATGCGAGCAAGGTGCGGGTGGATTTGTTTTGGTCGGAGTTGATCAATGGGCAGCGACGGGTGAAGGCGATCGAGGTGATTGATCCGGAGGTTTATATGGTGCGCTCGGCGGCGGGGAAGTTGTTGCTTCCTCCATCGGTGCCGGTGCCGCCGGTTGATTCGCGAAAGGGCGGCGTGCTGAAGCCTGCGCCGTCGGGGCCAAAAGTGGCGAAAGATACAGGCAAGTCCGGCACGGCTCCGGCGGCTCCGGTGGAACCATCCGGGCAGAAGTCATCTTCGGCTGATGGTGAGAAGGCGCCGGCTCCAGAGCCTGTCTTGGTTTTGAGTCCGGAGCTAACCGTAGAGAACGGAAAGTTTACGATCTATGATGCGGGCAGCCGCACGGCCGCGATCGACTTGCGCGGGGTGGGCGTGCAATTGCCGCCTGTGGTGGATGCGCAATCGCCGACCAATGGCGAAATCCGCGTGGAGGACGGTCATGTGGCACTGGTCCCAGGGATGGCCAAGGAAAGTGCTTTTTGGCCGATGCAGTGGCCGGTGCGCTGGGAAGGGTCGGCAATTCTTGGTGAGCGCAAAGAGTTTAACGTGCGTGGTGGAAGGTTCTTCGGAGAGTTCTTGTGGAACCCACGGGTGGAAGGTGTGCCCTTGATTGTGGTCGGCGATTTGAAGCAGTTCAACCTGGTGGATGCCGTGGACGGTCCCACGGGGGACTTCCAGTTGGCGTCATGCTGGCTGTCTGGTCAGGTACGCTTTGAGGCCTTGTTGTCGCGGTCGAACTCTGCTGTGCTGACGGGTGCGCTGGGCGCTGAGAATGTGGTGATCCAAGGAGGTCCGGCGCTGAGTCGGTTTGCTTCTGGTGTGGGGTTGCAATTGGACGGTGATGTGGATGGTGAGGATGAGATGGTGCGGATGACATTGCCTGTGGGTGTGACGCGTTTCCGCTGGAGTCCGACGTCGATGCAGGATCAGAAGGTGGATTTTCAGGCGGCCTCGAATGGCATGAGCGTGTCGGGTGCGGCGGTGGTTTCGCGCTCGGGGCGGGTGGTTTCGCGGGCGAGCTGTGTGCTGAGTGGCCCGGCGATGCAGCAGTTGGAGAAACTTGAGGAGAGGTTGCCTCGCGCATTGCACTTCGGGTTCCGTCCTGTCGAGTTGCCGACCTTGCCTACGGAGGCTGACAAACCGGCGAGCTTGACTGATGGAGCGGAGTTGGTGCCGCCGGCACCGGCGGAAGTCGTCGCGGTGGGGCGCGAGTTTCTTATCAGCGGAACGTTGAAGGAGCCATTGGTGGCGGTCTGGGATCGGGGCGAGTTGTTGACCTTCGGGTCGTTGGTGCGGCGGATTTCCGCCAATATCATGCCGCCGCCGGATCCGGAGCCGGAATCCATTGACGACGAGCTGTTGCCGATGGATTAGTCCCGCCTGCGGAGTGCGGCCCTCCGTGACACAATTTTCACTCTCTGATTTTCATCATGCGCATTATTTCGGGAACCGCCCGGGGCACACGCCTCAAGACGCCAAAAGGACTCGTGACCAGGCCCACGCTCGACCGCGTGCGTGAGGCTCTTTTTTCGAAGATTGGGGGATTGTTGCCGGATGCTTCCGTGTTGGATCTTTTTGCTGGGTCCGGTGCGCTTGGGATCGAGGCGCTGAGCCGTGGCGCGGCCAAGGCGACGTTCGTTGAAGTGTCGAAGGAGGCGTTGGCTGTGATCCGGGATAATCTGGAGAAAACCAAGCTCAAGGAGCGCGCTAATGTGGTGCCCTCGGCGGTGGATCCATTTCTCAAGAACGAGCGTGGCACGTTCGATGTGATCTTTGCCGACCCTCCGTATCTGCGCGAAGAAACCGGTGAGGATTGGGCAACGCGGCTGCTGGAGAAAACCACATTGCCGCAACGCCTGAAGGAAGGCGGTGTGTTCGTGCTGGAGACCCAGGCGGATTACCGAATGCATTTGCCGGCGCATTGGGAGTTGCTCGATGAACGCGCATACGGCAAGACGCGTCTTTGGTATCTGGTTCCTGCCAATCGCTAAGCTTCGTCCGCGTATGCGCCTGATTCTCTCGCTGTTGATTTACAACTTGCTGTTGCCGGTTGTCTTCGTGTTGCTGCTGCCAAACCAGCTGCTGAGGATGAAGAAGCGGGGCGGGTACCGCGAACAGTTTGGCAACCGCTTCGGTATGTATGGAAGCGGGATGATGAGCCGGCTGCGCGGGTCGCGGCCGTTATGGATCCATGCGGTCAGCGTGGGGGAGCAGATGATCGCAATGAAGTTGGTCACTCAGTTGCGCAAGAGTGGGGCGTGGAATGGTAAAATCGTGGTGTCGACCGCGACGTCGACTGGGTTCAAGCTTGCGCGTGAGCGGGTCGGCGAGAACTGCGAGGTGGTCTATTTTCCCTTCGATCTTTTGCCGTTTCCTTTGATCGCGTTGATGCGCATTCGGCCATCGCGCATTGTGTTGGTGGAGGCCGAAGTGTGGCCGAACTTCACCGCGGTGGCGGCGGCGATGCGGGTGCCCGTTTCGTTGGTGAATGCGCGTCTGTCGCCTCGTTCTGCGCGGAGGTTTGCCAAGTTTTCGCTGCTTACCGGACCTATCTTCAGGTTGCTCGATCATGTCTGCGTGCCGGACGCGGACGATAAGTCGCGCTGGGCCGGCCTTGGGATGGACGAGTCCCGCATCGCGGTGACTGGCTCAATGAAGCATGATGACTCAGCATCGCCGCCGCGTGATGCGTTGGTCGCGGAGTTGCGTGATGTCTTGAACGCGGCGTTGCCAGCACCGGATCGGCCGGTTGTGCTGATTGCCTCGACCCACCCTGGCGAGGAGAAGTTTATCGCGCAATCGGTGGTGGCGGTGGCCAAGGCGGAGAACCTGCCGCGGCCACGATTAGTGGTGGTGCCGCGTCATGTTGAGCGAGCCGGCGATGTCGTGGCTGATCTGGAATCGATTGGGATCCGGTCGTTGTTGCGCTCGAGCTTCGATGGTCAGGGCGATGCGGATGCCGCGTTTGTGGCTAATACCACCGGAGAGCTCGCTGCCTGGTACGCGCTGGCCGACTGCGTGGTGATCGGGAAGTCGTTCGTCGGGCAGGTTGGGGGGCAAAACCCAGCCGAAGCGATTTTGTGCGGTAAGGCGGTGATTTGCGGTCCGCGGATGGATAATTTTGAGTCGCTGATGGAGTGCCTGGTCGCTGCGGATGGGGTTTCTCATTTGGCCGATGATTCGGAGTTGGAAGCAGCGTTGTCGCGGATGTTCACCGAGCCGGAGGCATTGGATGCGATGGCGAAGCGTGGCAATGCGGCGCTCGCCGTGCACCAAGGGGCTGTTGCCCGCACGGTGGATGCGCTGGGTGTTTGAGTAGCGGAGTTGTGCCGGCGACCTGCGGGTGGCGGATGAGTTCTGTCGGGGGCGAGCGCTTGGTCGGTTGGGGGTGGGGCATGTTTCCCAAGGTGAGGTCGCCGGAGGCTCCCTTCACCGTTGGGCTGGTTTGCGTATCGCTTTCAGCGACGGGGGATGGTGGCCGCTTTGAGGGGGGGGGCGTTGCGCGGTTGGTCGAGGCCGCTAGGACGATGTGGTTCCCCGAAGGGGGAAGGCAAATCAGCCCAGGGTGAAAGGAGCCTCTGGCGACTTCACCCTGGGACTGGATGTTCGCAACGGATGGCACCCTGAGAAGGTGCTGCGATGAGGGGTGAGGAAATGGCTGCGCGGATTCTGGTGTGGCCGGCGCTGATTTCTCGGGGCGGTCAGCTGTGATCTCAAAATGATTATTTCAAATGGCTATTTGAAATAATCATTTGCGTAGAGGGAGATCGTGGTTAGCGGTAGGGGTGGCGAAAATGAAAACCAAAGATCGGATCGTGCGTGCGGCGGTGGAGCTTTTTGCTCGTCATGGCTACCGTGATACGACTTGTGCGGCGGTTTGTGAGGCGGCGGATGCGAATATTGCGGCGATTAACTACCACTTTGGTTCGAAGGAGAGTTTGTTCCGGCTGGTTTTGCGCGAGGCTTTTGCGATGGCCAATGATTGCCATCCTGTGGAGCGAGAGGCTTCGGCATCGGTGGCTGAGCAGATCCGTTTGTTTGTCGAGATGATGATCCGGCGCAGTTTTGACGACGGGGAGGGTGGTTACCTTAACCGGATCATGGCGCATGAAAGTACCAATCCCGATGGTCCGCACGCGTTGATTTTCGAGGAGATGTCTGCTTTGCACGGGGATTGTTTGATCGGATTACTCAAGGCGTATTGTCCGGCGGTGCCGGAGTCTGAGATAGAGGCATTGAAGATGAATGTGATTACGCTGTGTGTGTTTCCGCGGGCGTTTCCGTTGATGCGTGCGGCGTTGTTTCCCGGAGGCTGCACAGACGCGCAAATTGAAAAGCACATCGAGCGTCAGGTGGCGTTTGTGTTCGCGGGCTTGGATGCCGCAGTGGCCGCGAGGTCGAAGATTGGCGAGAACTAACTGAGTTTGGACATGTTGATGAAAAGCTATTTATTAGGTGCCGCGTCGCTGACGATGTTGGTGGGGTGTGCCAGTTTGCCTGGCTCGTTTTCCGACTCTCGCGATCCCTCCACCACGCTGCCGGAAGGCTTCGATGTCTCGCAGGCTGCGGTGCCGGATGTGGCGGAGTCCCTGCTGGGGATTTTCAAAGACAGCAAGCTTGAGGCGCTGGTGAACGCGGCGTGGGAGGCCAATCCTGATTTGCAGGCAAGCGCGGCACGGATGGAAGAGGCTGGCTTCAATCTGAAGAAAGCCGGCGCTCCGTTGTTCCCATCGCTTACGGGCAATGCGGGGGCTCGTACCGGTGAACGTCTCGGTGTGAGCAGCGATACCTTCAACGCGACGCTCGACACGCGGTGGGAGGTGGATGTTTGGGGCAAATTGCGTGCCGGCCGTCGTGCGGGTGCGGCGAATTTTGCCGAAGCCAAAGCCAACTACGAGGCGGCCAAGCAATCGATCGCCGCGCAGGCAATGCAGGGGTGGTTTGATTTGGTAGCGGCAGAGCAATTGCTTGATCTTGCCCAGCGCCGGGCTGCGAGTTTCGAGAAGTCCTATCAGTTGGTGAACACGCGGTTTGAAAATGGAACCACCGGCATTGGCGACGTGCATTTGGCCAAGGTGGATTTGGAGTTGGCTCGGGCTGCGGTGCAATTGCGCACCAACGAGCGCGATCAGGCGGCACGCAATGTGCGTGTGCTGGCAGGGCTTTACCCTGATGCCCAACTGCGGACCGGCGCCAAGCTGCCTAGCTTGAGTCGCTCGGTCAAAGCGGGCGTGCCTTCGGATGTGTTGCTCAACCGTCCGGACATCGACGCAGCGTATCAGGCGATCCGCGCGGCGGACGAGCGGGTGACCGTGGCGCACCGCGATTTGTTTCCGAGTTTCGTGCTGACCGGCAGCGGCGGGCGCGAGAGTTCGACCTTGGGGGATTTGGCGAAGTCCGGCTTCGATGTATGGTCATTTGGGGCGAGTCTGGCGGCGCCTTTGTTTGAAGGTGGAGCGCGTCGGGCGGAACTCGGAGCGGCAGGCAAGCGCGCCGAGCAGGCATATTTCCGCTATCAGAAAGTGGTGCTCGACGCATTCCGTGAAGTGGAGAACAGCTTGGGGAGCGAACGTTATCTGGCGCGTCAATTGAGTGCGACCGAGGCGGCTTTGGAGGCGGCGCGTCGGGCGGAGACCAAGTCGCGCAGTGACTACGAGCAGGGGCTTGTTGAGATTTTGAACCTATTGATTTCGCAGCGGCAGGTGTTCAGCACCGAAGAAAGTGCGATCCAACTGCGTGCGGCGCGCGCAAAGAACCGGGTGTCGCTCGCGCTGGCACTGGGCAAAGCATACTGATTTTTACGTGGAGATTTGATTATGAAGAAGGTGTTTCACTACGCGTTGTTGCCGTTGCTGGTCCTTGTACTGGCGTTGGGTATTTTCAAGGTCATGCAGTTGACCAAGCCGGAGAAGGGACGGCGTGAGGCGAAGCCGATTGTCGCGCAGATTCCGGTGGAGAAAGTCGCCCCGGCGGCGCACGTGCCGACGATTCAGAGTTTTGGTACGGTGCGTGCGTTTTACGAGACACGGATCGCTGCGTTGGTGGCGGGCGAGGTGGACGAGGTCGCAGCGAATTTCCAAGCGGGTGAGTCTGTGCGTGAGGGGGATGTGTTGATGCAGATCAACCCGGCGGACTACGCGGCGAACGTGGCACAGCAGGAGTCCAATGTGGCTGCGGCCAAGCGTGTGTTGGCCGAGGAAGAAGCGCGCGGTAAGCAGGCGGTGGTGGATTGGAAGTCGTCCGGACGATCGCTGGACTCCGCATCGCCGTACACCTTGCGCGTTCCCCAGCAGGAGGCCGCACGCAAAGCGTTGGCATCCGCGGAGGCCGCGCTTGAGAAGGCGAAACTCGATCTGGAGCGGACCAAAGTGGTGGCTCCGTTCGACGCCATTGTTCAAGAGCGCAGCGCGAGTCCGGGTGGTGTGGTCACTGTGGGGATGCAGGTTGGCACCTTGATCGCCCGTGAAAAGGTTGAGGTTCGCTTGCCTCTCACCCCCGAGCAGGTGGCTCGCTTGAAGTTGCCTCTGGCGTTCCAGCCCGGCAGCTTGCAGCCCATTCCGATCACATTGAAGAGCCCGGCGTACCCAGGCGTTTCATGGCAGGCCTTGGTGACGCGTACCGAGGCAAGTGTCGACCCGCGCAACCAGGTGATCCACGTGATTGCCGAGGTGCAGAAGCCATTTGATGGCGACGGAGCACCGCTGCCGGTGGGGACGTTTGTCACCGCGGTGATGGACGGGCGTCCGGTGGAGGGTGTGTATCTCATTCCGAGCGCATCGTTGCTAGACGATCAGTACGTGTGGACCGTGGATGCGGAATCCAAGCTGCGTCGGCAGGATGTGGTGCGCGTTTTCAGTGCCGGTGGTCAGTCGATGGTGCGGGTTGAGAAAGACGACGCGAAGGAACTGACCGTCGCGATCCGTCCATTGGCGAGCTTCCGCGAAGGCCAGCTCGTGTCGGTCGCAGGCGATGCCGACAGCGCAGCCTCCGGCGAAAGCGGCGAGGCGGAACCAAAGCAACCAGAGGCCGACGCCAAATAACCTGCCCTCACTTTCTATCGGCGCGGGATCCACGCGTCAGCTCTAACCGAATCATCCAGCATGAGCCAACCTCTCGAAGAGAAACACAAGATCATTGCGTGGTTCGCCAGCAATCCGGTGGTCGCCAATATCATGATGCTGACCATCTTGATCGGTGGTCTGTACACGGCGTTCACGATCCGCAAAGAGGCCTTCCCTTCGTTTGCCGGCGAGGCGGTGACGATTGATGTGCCGTTTCTCGGAGGGACGCCGGAGGACGTCGAACGTGGCGTGGCGATCAAGATTGAAGAAGCCCTGGAAGGGGTGGACGGCATTTATCACATCCGCAGTACCTGCACCGAGTCCAGTGCCTCGATCACCGTGGAAGCGGAGGAGGGGTACAATGTGACCAAGTTGCTGGATGACGTGAAGATTCAGATCGACGCGATTCCGTCCTTCCCGGATCAGGTGGAGAATCCGGTGATCAGTGAGCGCAAGCGCCGTGAGTCGAGCATTTGGATCGAAGTGTATGGCGATGCCTCCGAGCGAGTGCTCAAGCAGACGGCCCGTGACTTGCGCGATGAGTTGTTGCGCTCGCCGGATATCAGCAAAGTCAACACGACCGGGGATCGGGCGTATGAGATTTCGATCGAGGTTTCCGAGGACAAGCTGCGCAGCTATGAAATGACCTTCCAAGAGGTGGCTGATGCGGTGCGCTCCAACTCGGTGGATTTGTCCGGTGGTGTGATCCGCAGCGGACGTGGTGAGATTTCGTTGAAGATCCGATCGCAGGCGTACAACACGCGGGACTTTGCCAATATTCCGCTGCGCACGACTGAAGATGGGACCCGGATTTACGTGCGCGACGTGGCGACGGTGCGTGATGGATTTGTCGACCAGGAAGTGATCTCGCGCTTCCAAGGCAAGCGTACCGTGACCCTCAACGTGGTATCCGACGCGACCGACGACATCATCAAAGCGACCGATGCGGCGCGCCGAGTGATGGAGGAATTCAAGGCGGCCGGACGGTTGCCTGAGGGCGTGGAGACGGTGATGTGGAACGATGCATCCAAGGTGATCCGTGCACGTCTCAATTTGTTGGCGCGCAATGGATTGATGGGTGTGGGTCTGGTGTTGGTGATGTTGATGTTTTTCCTCAACTTCCGCCTGGCGATGTGGGTGGCGCTCGGGATTCCGATTTCGTTGGCGGGGGCTGTGTTGATTTTCCCCCTGCCCGGTATCGATATCTCAATCAACGTGCTCACCAGTTTCGCCTTTATTCTGGTGCTCGGCGTGGTGGTGGACGACGCCATCGTCATCGGTGAGAGCATTTACTCGGAGAAGGAGAAACAACCCGACTGCAACCATCCGGGAGCAGACATGCGGGGGACAATCCGCGGTGTGGCCAAAGTGGTTACGCCGGCGACTTTCGGGGTGCTGACAACGATTGCCGCGTTCCTGCCACTGACGCAGGTCAGTGGATTCATGGGGCGTGTGTTTGGTCAGATTGCGATCGCGGTGATCTTCTGTCTGATCTTCTCATTGATCGAATCCAAGCTGATTCTGCCGGCGCACTTGGCGCACATCGATGTGCACAAAGAACCGGGGAACTTCATCTCGCGCCGATGGAGCCGCTTCCAGCGAGCTATCGCCAATGCGTTGTCGCGCTTTGTGGGCAATGTGTACCAGCCGGCGCTGCGTTGGATGATTCCGCATCGCTACACAGTGATCGCCACATTCATCGCTGTGTTCATTGTGGTGGTTGGCTTGTTGGCTACCAACCGTCTGCGCTTCGTCTTCTTCCCGGATATTCCGTTGGACAAAGCAACCGCGACCCTCACGCTTGAGGAGGGGTTGCCGGTTAGTTATTTGCACGAAGAGGCGGAAAAGATCGCCCAGGCGGCGTACGACACCGGCATTCATTTCGAGAAGGAAAGTGGAAGCAACCCAATGCGCCATATTCAGGTGCAGGCCACGACTAACACCCGAGCCACTGTGTCGATTGAGCTCACGCCATCGGAAGAACGTGAGATTCATACCAACTCGATTGTGAATATGTGGCGATCCAAGGTCGGTGGGATTTCCGGTGCCAAGTCGCTGACCTATGTCGGCCGCGGCGGGGCATCGAGCGGGATCGAGATCCAGCTGCAGAGTCAGGATCTGGAAGCCCTGCAGTTGGCGGCCGCCGAGGTGAAGGCGAAGTTGGCAACCTTCCCGGGGGTGAATGACATCGCCGATTCGTTCAATGCGGGACGTCCGGAGATTCGTTTTTCGATCACGCCTCTGGGTGAGGCTGCTGGCTATGACAAGCGATCGTTGGCCGCCAACGTGCGCGATGCGTTCTACGGACGCGAGGCCCAGCGGGTGCAACGGGGGCGCGACGAGGTGAAGGTGATGGTGCGTTACCCGATCGATGACCGCGAGAGCATCGACACCTTGCGTCAGATGCGCGTGCGCGGAGCCGATGGCAAAGCCGTGCCATTCTCGGTCGTGGCGGATACCGAGTTCGACACCGGGCTCGCCAAGATCGACCGATTGGATGGTCAGCGCGTGGTGACGGTCACTGCTGATGCGGATAAGACGGTGACGACTGGGGACGAGGTCTTGGCGATATTGGAGCAAGGCTACTTTGACGAGCTGTTGTCTAAGTATCCGGAGATCAGCATTCGTCTGGGCGGTGAAGCCGAAGAGCGGATGAAGTCGATGACGTCGTTGAAGTTCGGTTTCCTGATTTCGATGTTGCTGATCTACATCCTGCTGGCGATCACGTTGAAGGCTTATGTGAAGCCGTTGTTTATCATGGTGGCGATTCCATTCGGGATCATCGGCGCGCTGATCGGCCACTACATTGTCGGGATTTCCGTCGGGATTCTGTCGGTCTTCGGGATCCTGGCGCTGAGCGGGGTGGTGGTGAATGACTCGTTGGTGTTGATGCACCGCATTGACGCCATTCGTTCACGCTATGAGACGCTGGACGAAGTGATCGTAGTGGCCGGGGGCGAGCGCTTCCGCGCGATTTTGCTGACCTCGATCACGACCTTCGTCGGTTTGGCTCCGTTGTTGGCGGAGACGGAAGTTCAGGCGCAGTTCCTCAAACCAATGGCGGTTGCGCTCGGTTTCGGTGTGCTCTTTGCCACGCTGATTACCTTGGTGCTTTTGCCGATGTTGTTGCTGGTCGCCCGCGATGCGCGCGATGGGTTGCACGGATCGTGGACCCACTGGCGTGAGGTGCTCGGTGGCAAACGAAAGGCGTAGGTAGCGATTGGGCGGGGGCGTTGCCCCCCCCGTTGTGAGGTCGTGTGGATGGGATTGATTCCCAAGGTGACGTCGTGTGGACGGCGCGGTTTCCCAAGGTGAGCCTCGCCTGAGGCTCGCATCAACATTGGGCTGGTTTGCGTATCGCCTTCAGCGATGAGGGCGGGGCTGTGATGCGGGCACAAAAATGGGGAGGCCGATTTTGGTCGGACTCCCCGGTGAGGTTGGGTGAATGCCGTGGGATTACAGGTGGAACCCCCAGAGGCCGTTCTTCATCTCGTAAAGCTTGAAGCTGCGGCCTTCCTCGCCGGGCTTGGTGAACTTGGCGACCTTGCCGGTTTCGGTTGGTTGCGGGGTCTCGTCTTCTTCGATAGTCACTTCGTAACCAGCAATCATTTCAAACTGAGCGACGACTTTCTCGAGTCGCTTCGGGTCGGCGAAGCGCTTCTCGAACTTGGCGACGAATTTTGCGACTTCTTCGTCGGTCTTGGCTTTATGGATCTCGGAGTAGCGTTCGGTGATGAGCTGCTTGAAGTTGGAATTTTTGTAGTACTCTGTGATCTTGGCGAGCCCTTCTTGCGGTGTTTCGGCGAGGGAGCTGGCAAGAGCGAGAAGGGAAAGAGCGGCGATTTTGAGGAATGATTTCATGCTGTTGTGTTTGGGATGGAGGAGAAGTCTTCGGCTATTTATCGTAGAGGCGCAACATTTTGAGCGCTGCCTGATCGTTCTTGTTGGTGAAGCGGATGCGCAGTTTGTCGGTCTCGGTTGGGATCAACGTGCGGACGAACGTGTCGGGCTTGCCGATGTAGACGACCTGCCAACGGTCGTTTTGCCAGCTGTCGATTTCCACCGCCCACACCTTGTCGGCGCGGAAGTCCATCGCGCGGACGCGATGTGGCCCGTCGAGGTTGAGGGTGATGCTGTCTGTCGTGCCGACAGGTACGTGGGCGACTTCACCGGCGAGCAGTTCCTTGGTATCGGTTAGCGGTTGGCTGTTTTCATCGACGATGGTGTTGATGTCGATCAGAGCGGGTGAGCTTAGCAGTTTGACCTCGGGGACGCGGGCTTCGAATCGTTGCCAGGCCGAGGTGAAACAGAACTCGCACTCGGATCCAGCGAGCAAGGCGTGGTCCTGCGGGCTCATCCAGTCGCCTTGCGGATCGCGCACCATCAGGTCATTACCCTGGGTGGCGGCGGCGATGATCTGTCCGCTCGGCAGAGTGAACGAGATGTTCCAGCGTGCGTGGTCTTTGTTCAATGTGCCGCGGACCCAGATGCGGCGGTCATTGATCACCTTGCGCAGTTTCTCCGAATTGCCCCAGTCTTCGCCCTGATCGAAGGTAATGCGGCGTGTATAGCGCACGGGGATGTCTCCGATTTGGTAATCGAAGATCGCATCGGTCTCGACGATGCCGGCTTCTTTCGGGTCGACCGGAACCATTTGCGTGCGGGTGTGCCAGTCGTTCCAATTCACGCCCTCATTGCTGTCGAGGGTGATGGGGGTAGGAGCGGAGCGTAGGGTGGAGTCGTTGGCAAATCTGACGGATCCCTGCATAAGAGCACCCGTGGATCCGAGGGCGCTCGGGTCGAGCGAGGCGCCGGCGAATGGATGCTGGCTGGTGACCTTGATCTGATATCCGCCGCCGTCCTTGAGTTCTTCGATGTCGATGCGGTGGTCGACTCCCGTGACCATTTCGATCAGGTAGCCGCGCAGTTGGTCGTCGATGCCTTGGATTTTGGTGAGGTCCCTTGCAGTTTGCAGCGCGGATTGCTGGAGGAACTGAGTGACGTCTTCGCCGACCGACTCGCCCATGCGCAATGTCCGCAGGTGTTGGAGTCCGGCCTTCAGTGATGCAGGCGACTTTCCACCGAGTACTGCATCGGCGACACCCCAGTTGCGGGCGTAATAGCCGAGGAGCATGGCATCCGGGTGGTCGGTGGGTGGTACGTCGGCGAGTGTCTTGGCGCGGTAGTCCGGGTGTCCGGTGATGGCTAGGTTTTGTTTCTCGGCACAAAGGGCGACCAACCACCCGCCCGAGCGCAGCGCGTAGTCGAGCAAGCCCTCACCACCGGCGTACTCCAGGTTGAAGGCACTTTGGCAGAAACCGCCATTGAAGGCGCGGCGCAGCGTGAGTTTCCAGCGCATTGCGTTGAGATGGGCTCGGTAGGCTTCGAGGTCTGATGTTGCCATCGCGATGAATGCCCACTTGTTCGAGAGGGTTTCGGTGGCGTGTCCCTGGTCGGCTCCTCCTTTTGGTCCGGTGGAGTACATGCGGGTGCTGTTTTCGGTGAAGAGTCGAGGTCCCCCGTGGATGAGGCTGGCAACGAGGTACGGGCCGTGGCGTCCGGAGTAGGTGGCGCCGGACTCTGCGGGTTCGAACGAGATTTTGTTGCGGGTGCGGCCGTAAGGGATGTGACCGTCCGGGCCGAGTTCCTGGGCGCGGTAGAGCACGAGGTCGAGCAGGTCTGTATCGACGGTGACCGGGGTTTTGCTGGCGACTGCCATGGCGCAGGCGGTGTGCGAGCCTCCGGTTGAGACACCGGTGCCGCCGTAGCCCGGGTTGTGGCCGTGGCCGACGGTGTAGTCGCCGGTCATCGCCTCTGTGAGCACGGCGTCGAGCCACGACTGGATGGCGGGGAGGACACGGTCGTCGCGGTAGCGTAGCCAGTACTCCGAGAGGAAGAGGGCAACGCAGGAGTTCGGCACAGCCCAGCCATCCGGGCGGGCTTTGAAGGCGACGTAGTGGGCGGCTTTTTCGATGTTGGACTTGTAGCGCTCATCGCCGGTTGCCATCAGTCCGAGTCCGGCCCACGCGGTGTCGTAGTGGTTGCCGGTATAGCCGAGCGGGCGTTGCCACGATCCGTCTTCCTGTTGTTGGCAGGCCAGCCACTCGGCTTGTTGAGCGATGATGTTGGCGGATTTCGTGCAGGTGGCCGGCGCTTTTGGATCGAACTGCCCCATCTTCGGGATGTCGAGCACGACGTCCTTCGCCTGACTGGCCAGCTGGCTTGGAATGGTGATCTGCGGGCGGGCGAGGATTTGTGCGACCACTGTGGCCGGGGCGACCGGACGTCCGTCGGCGGTCAGGGTCCATGTGCCTTCTGGAACGATGAAGTCGATCTCGGAATGGGCGTGTGCCTTCCAGCTGGACGTGGCTTCATCGACCTCCACGCTTCCCCATCCGGCGGCGCGGTGGATGACTTCGAGTTCGTGCAGGGGGATCTTCTTGTCGCCCGAGCTGAGGTAGACATTTTCCCAGGTGAACCCGTCGCTGCCGATGCCATTGCCGCCGTCGGTGACTTGGAGGCGGATGATGAACCCACCCTGGACCTGCTCGCTGAACGAGTGGGGTGGTTTGTTGCCGTGGTGGGAGAACTTCTGCTCGGTGACCGTGCGCCATTTTCCGTCGGGAGCTACCGGGAGGCGAGCGTTGCGCAGAACCTTGAAGCGGACTTTGCCGTTGGCTTCCGCGGCGTCGAGCAGCATGCCTGCGTGGATCTCGAGGCTACGCTTGTCCTGGAAGCGGTAGGGCTGGGGCAACTTGAGGCGGCTGGCGGTGACGAATGATTTTCCTTCCATTGCCACGATCAGATCGCCTGGCTGGAGTTTTCCTTCGGCGGGGCTGCCGGGGAGCACATCTTTCACCTCGAAGCAGTTGAGGAAGATGGCGCCAGTGTTGTCTTTGACCAGGGCAGGTGCGCGGTCGCGGAATGCGGGGAATGAGTTCCACGCGGTGTCGTGCATGTACGTGCGGATGCCGATGGGTCCCCAGTTGGTGTAGTAGCCTTGGGCGACTTTCGGGTCGGTGGTGCTGAACCAGACACCGTGGATGGCGTGGGTCCAGCCTTTCGCCCACTGGCGGGCGTCCTGGCGTTCGCCTCCGTAGATGGAGTTCCAATAATCCGGGCCGAGCGTCGGACTGGCGTAGGGCTGGGGTTTGATGCGTTGAGGAGGCAACGCGACGTCGTTGAATTCGCGGGGGACTGCTTCGCCGGTCGGTACGGGTGGGGTGTCCTGGCCGCTGGTCTTTTCGCGCTGCGAGAGCAGGTACGGATCGTCGTCGCGCATGTTGAACTCCTCTTGATCGACGGCGCTTGGCAGTGGGTGCGGATGGGGTGGCTCCGATTCGTCGCCTCCGAGGGCAACCGCATTGTTGCTTGGTAGCGGGTGCGGGTGTGGTGGTTCCGACTCGTCGCCGCCGAGGGTGAGTTCCGTCGGGGCTGGTGAGGAGTCGGTTTCGACGATGGGTTTGACCAGCGGGTAGAGGAAAAAGCCGACAATGGTGGCGACGAGGCAGAGGATGAGGTTTTTCATGGCGACGTGGTGATGTCGGGTACGCGCGGCGGGCAACTGCCGAGCGGGGCAATGGTGGCAATAGAACGATAACCTGTGGAACGGAATTTGATCAACGTTTGCAATTCCATTCGTGCGCGCTTCAGCCTGGGCGCGCAATTGTGCTGAATTCGGCAGAAATACAGAGAATTGGCTGGTATGGATTCGCTGGGTTGTGGCATTGCATCACCCCCAGCGTGTGCTAGCGTTGCCGGCCTTGGTGCCACGATTGAGGCACCTCATCCTGTAGTCATTCAGATGTCTGATTCACCTAATTCTAACGCCCCTGATAATCAGCCTTCGGGTCAACCACCCAAGAAGCGCTCACCACAGCGTCCGCCGAACCGTGACGGCGAGGAACAGAAACCATCCGGTTTCAATTGGCGGGGCATCATTTTGCTCGCGTTCGCGATTCTTTTGATTGGCTTTGCGGTTTACCAGCAGGGCGAGGACCGCGACACCAAGAAACTGACGTACACCGAGTTCCTGACCGAAGTGGAGGCCGGAACGGTGGCTCTCGACAGACCGGTGGTCGCATCGTTTGAGAGCGGGGCGGCAATGCAGACGCTCAGTGGTGAGTTTGCCACGCCGCAGGAAAGTGAGAATGGTCTGCAGAAGCGCAAGTTTGCAGTAAGCCTGCCTCTTACGTTGGAGCGTGATGCGCTGCTTGAGACCCTGCGCGAGAAGTCGCCTGGCTTCCAGTTCGACTACGAGGAAGACAACAGCATGGTCGGATTGATGCTGATCAATCTGTTGCCGATCCTTTTGATTCTGCTTTTGATCGTGTTCTTCCTGCGCCAGCAGATGAAGATGGCCGGTAAGGGCGCGATGGGCTTCGGCAAGAGCCGCGCCAAGTTGCTCAACCAGGACAAGAATCGCGTGACCTTCAAGGACGTGGCTGGTGTGGACGAAGCGAAAGAAGAAGTCTGGGAGCTCGTCGAGTTCCTGCGTGATCCGCACAAGTTCCAGACCCTCGGTGGTATGTTGCCGAAGGGTGTGTTGATGGTGGGTTCGCCGGGTACCGGTAAGACCTTGCTTGCCAAGGCAATCGCGGGTGAAGCAGACGTGCCGTTCTTCAGCATCAGTGGTTCCGACTTTGTGGAGATGTTCGTGGGTGTCGGTGCATCGCGAGTGCGTGACATGTTCGAGCAGGGCAAGAAGAATGCGCCATGCTTGATTTTCATCGACGAGATCGATGCGGTCGGTCGTCACCGTGGTCACGGCATGGGCGGTGGTCATGACGAGCGCGAGCAGACACTCAACCAGTTGCTGGTGGAGATGGACGGATTCGATACCCAGGATGGTGTGATCATCATTGCAGCAACCAACCGTGCAGACGTTCTCGACCCTGCGCTCTTGCGTCCGGGCCGCTTCGACCGCCAGGTCACCGTGGACCTTCCTGATATCAAGGGCCGTGAAGAGATTCTCCGCGTGCATGCCAAGCGCGCCAAGGTTTCGGCCTCGGTGGATCTGAGCGTGATCGCCCGCGGAACTCCGGGGTATTCCGGTGCTGAGTTGGCCAACGTGATCAACGAAGCTGCATTGCTTGCCGCCCGCCGCGGACTCAAGGCGATCGGCATGGCTGAAATGGAAGAAGCCCGTGACAAAGTGCGCTGGGGTAAAGAACGCCGTAGCCTCGCGCTGAGCGACAAAGAGAAGGAAAACACAGCAGTCCACGAAGCGGGCCATGCGATCCTTCTTGAAGAACTTCAGCACACCGATCCGCTGCACAAGGTGACGATTATCCCACGTGGCCCATCGCTCGGATCGACCATGTGGTTGCCTGAAGAGGACAAGCACAACTTCCGCAAGAACGAGTTGGTGGACCAGATCTGCGTCGCCATGGGTGGCCGCGTGGCGGAAGAGATTGTCTTCGGTGACGTGACCATTGGTGCTTCTGGTGACATTCGCCAGGCGACAGGCATCGCCCGCCGCATGGTGTGTGAGTGGGGCATGAGCGACAAGCTTGGCATGGTCGAGTACGGCAGCGATTCGGAGCCTGTGTTTGTGGCTCGCGACATGGGCCGCGGATCGAGCTACAGCGCGGCAACCGCCAAGATTATCGATGACGAGGTGAAGCTCCTGATCGACACGGCTTACCAGCGCGCTACCGACATTTTGACTGCCAAGCGTGCGGAACTCGATGCAATTGCCAAGGCGTTGCTCGAATACGAAACTCTCGATGCCAAGCACATTCGCCAGATCATGGAGACCGGTGTGCTGAGCGACCCGCCAAAGCCGGTGACGCCGCCTGCGGTGCCGAACTCGCCAAGCAAGCCGTCCGGACCAGACAAAGGGGATGGCGATGACGAGGACGAGGATGGTATTGCACCGCCGGACCTCGCTGGCGCTCCTGCGTAAGGGGGAGGTTTTAAACAAACAACGGCCGCGGATCGTGATTGATCCGCGGCCGTTTTGTTTCCAAGTGTCGAGGGTGGGAGCCTCAGGCGCTGAGCAGGTTCTTGAGCTCGTCGAGTGCGGGGACACGTCCGCTGACGGCGAGCTTGCCATCGATGACGAGCGCGGGTGTGACCATGACCCCGTAGTCGGCGAACTTGAGGAAGTCGGTGACTTTTTCCAATTCGTAGTTGATGCCGAGCTCGTCGGCGGCTTGGCGGGTGAGGTCTGCGAGGGTGTTGCACTTGGTGCAGCCGGATCCGAGGATGTGGAGTTTCTTCATGTGGGTGTGTGGTTAGAGAATCGGCGCGGCGAGGCAGCCTGCCAGTGTGCTGAAGGCGACGACCAGTGCGACGTAGGTGAGGGTTTTGGTGGTGCCGATGACGCTGCGGATGACGAGCATATTGGGAAGGCTCAAGGCTGGGCCGGCGAGGAGCAGGGCAAGCGCCGCCCCCGGGCTCATGCCTGCGCTTTGCAGTCCTTCTACGATGGGGATCTCCGTCAGGGTGGCAAAGTACATCAACGAACCGGCTAGAGCGGCGCCGAGGATGGGGAGTGTGCCGTCGCCTCCTACAAGCGAGGCGACCCACTCCGATGGAATCCATCCCTCGCTTTCCGGTGTGCCCAAAAGAAGCCCAGCAATGAACACGCCGCCGAGCAGAAGTGGCGTGACTTGCTTGGTGAACGACCACGTTTGACGCCACCAGTCTCCGAGTTGGTCGGGTTGTCCCGCTGTGATCCACACCAAGGCTCCCAGAGCGCAGGAGAACGCAATCAGTGGCTGGTCGGGCGCTGCAACTGCAGCAGCGATGACCACTGCGGCGGAGATGCCGAGGCGTGCTTTGGATGCTCCGAACCAGGCGGCTAATGTGAGAGCGAGTCCGGCTCCACAAGTCGCTACGCCCCACCATTTGATGCTGAAGATGGAGGCGAAGAATGGGTGGTCGGAAGGTGCCCAGTTGGCGAGGATGAGCAACAACACCAGGAGTGCGATGAGTGTGGCGGAGTGATGCGTCGGTCTGGTGTCGTCGGTGGGGGGGAGTTGTGCCTGTGTGGCACTCCGATCGGATTCGCTCTTGCGGAAGAGCGTCGCCATCAGCGAGCCAATGACGATGCTGAAGATAACGGCGGCGATTCCTCGAGCGAGTCCGAGTTCCACGCCGAGCACTTTGGTGCTCATCACGATGGCCAGTACGCTGATGGCGGGGCCGGCGTAGAGGAAGGTGGTGGCTGGGCCGAGCCCTGCGCCCATCCGGTGGATTCCGGCAAAGAGCGGAAGCACTGTGCAGGAACAGACTGCGAGGATGGTGCCGGAGATCGATGCCACTCCGTAGGCGGCTGTCCGCTTGGCTTTGGCTCCGAGATACTTCATCACCGAACCTTGGTTGATCAGCGACGCAATGGCTCCGGCGATGAAGAACGCTGGCAGGAGGCAGAACACGACGTGCTCCCTTGCGTACCACTTGGTGAGGTTGAGTGCGCCGGTGATGCCCTGTTGGAACCTGGCGGAGTCTACGGGCATCCACCAGATGGCAAGGAAGACGAGGGTGAGAGTCGTGGCTTTCTTCCACTCGATGCGTTGGTTGCCCATGGTTAGGATCAGGTGAGGTTAGGCGCAGCAGGGTGTCGAGCTTTGGTGGTCGGGCTCTGTGTGTTCGATGCACTCGGCAAAGCTGAGTACGCACGGGTAGCTGAGATGGTAGAAAACTTGTTGGCCGCGGCGTTCGTCGCGTAAGACCCCGGCAACACGTAGCACGGCGAGATGACGCGATGCGGTAGGTGGCGTGCATCCCGCGATGGTGGCGAGTTGGGTGGCAGGGAGCGGGCCGTCGGCCAGAGCGTGGACCATTGCCATGCGGCCAGGGTGGGCGAGCGCTTTGAAGACACTCGCCTGACGTGCGATCAGCGCGGGGCACGGACGTGAGGAGGAGCTCATGGGATGAACTTTTCGTCATTTCGCTAAATCCTCAAACGTCTAGGCCGGTTTGTGCCGGATTGCTGGAATCTGCGGTTGTACCAGAAGGGGGCTGGAAACGAATAAACCCGGAGTAAGGACCTCATTAGGTGCTTACTCCGGGTTTACTGGGGAGTCGTCAGATTAGCAGGCTGCAGCGGCGCAGCTTACAGACCTGGCTTGGTCGAGGCACTCGGTGAACCCGAGCACGCAGGTGTAACTTAGTTCGTAAACGGTTTGCGGGCCGTGAACGTCCGCGCTAATGACCCCGGCGTTGCGGAGGATCCGCAAGTGGCGCGAGGTGAGGGTGGGCGAGCAGTCGATGGTGCGGGCGAGGCTGTAGGACGGCTGGGGGCCGTTGGCCAGAGCGTGCACGATGGCGAGTCTGCTCGGATCGGATAGCGCATGGAACACAACCCCGTATCTCGCCAGTTGGCTGGCATTTGGAGTGTTAGGTGAACTCATGAGGAGGCGAAAGTGCCGCCGATCGTTCTCAATTCAATGCATTGGGGTGGATTGTGCGGATTTCCTATTGGTGGTGTTTCTGAATAATCCAAATGGATCCCGTTCTCACGGTGGTTTCGAGAAGTTGGTGGGGTTTGTGTTGTGCGGATTTGCGAAATGGAAGGAGTGGGGGCTAAGGTTGCCGTGGTGCAATTCCGGTCCGGCGTGCGTAGAGCTTTGCCTGGAGGTCGGCGAGTGCTTGTTGATCCCCGTTTAATCGCTGCGCGGTGGCGACGTGGTGCGGGGATTGGGCGCTGAGTAACAGGAGCATCAGCGTGATCGACCCGAGCGTGCTCAAGGGGACTCCGATGTCGCCGGAGGAAAGGGCGGCCGGGATCCCTAGAGCAAAGAGCAAGGTCAGGCCGGAGAGAAAAGTAAAGCGCAGCCAGTCGACCCCGCCTCTGGGCATTTGAACCGAGATGCGGTCGGCACAGGTTCGGTTGCGCAGAGCGAGTAGGGTCACTGTGGCCATGAGTCCGGCGAGGATCAGGTAGGCTACCGTGTATTCGACGATCGGGATGGCGATGGAGTCCGCCCACGGCGGGTAGTCGCCCCGTTTATAACGACGGAACAGATAAACGTAATTGGAAGGAATCAGCACGAGCTCTAAAGCGATTGAAAACCCGACCAGTCGGATCTTGCGGTGCTCTGGATTGGCGCGTCGATGCCAGTGCAAGAACCCAGCGAGGAGTGGGATCGATAGGCCGGTGGCGATCAGGCTCAGGCCGGTATCCGTCAGCCTTTTGTGCGGTGTCTCAATGCGGCGCAGCCAGTGGTACCAGGCGGTGCTGTCATTGTGTGTGGCTGCGATGAGACCGTCCCATGAGTCCGGCGACTCATAGGGCGGGAGCTGGTGGCCTCGATACCACGAGAGCGCACCAGCGAGGATGAGGAGTGCGGAGATGCAGGTGATGATGGCGGTGGACGGCTTCATCGACATCTCCACAGGTCTTACTTTTTGAAGAAACTGCCGAGGATCGAGCCCATGCCGCCGAGGGAATCCGGGCCGATGTCCTCGCCATTGAGTGCTTTGTCGACGAGGCCCTGAAGGTTTTCGGGGACGCGTTCCTTGGCGAAGCCTGCGATGGTTTCGATAATCTGACGCGCGGTGTCTTCGTCGAGGTTGAATTTCTCTTGAAGGAGTTGGACGAGCTGGTTCATGGGGTGGTGGTTTCGGTTAGAGCGGGCATGGTGGGCTCATGGCCTGGTGCGTTGGTAGTCACCGTGAGGTTGGCGCTGAGGTTGTGCACAAAGAAACAAATGAACGCAATCGCGGTGACGAGAGCGAACCCAGCGAGCGATCCTAGGAGAACGATAAACGAGCGCATGAGCTTGAGCGTGACTTGCGATGTACTATGCCTGACGTTCGATTTTGATCAATGCCGCATAGTGGCCGTCGACGTCATCGATGTGAGGGAGCGTCTGGTGGTCTTCGACAAAGGTAAGCTTGAGTTCGGGGTGGGAACTAGTGAGTTCATCGATCACGCGGTGGACGCAATGGGCGTTCTCGGCAGGGTCGATGCTGCAAGTGGAGTAAACGCAGCGGCCGCCGTCGGGGATGCGGGTGAGGATGTTGGCCAGGATGCGGCGTTGGGTCGATGTGATCGGCCCTGGGTTGAGCGTGGTTTTGCGGTAGCGGGCGTCGATGCGGCGGCGCAGGACGCCGGTGTTCGAGCACGGGGCGTCGATGAGTACTGCGGCTGGGACGTCGAGCGTGGCGTCGAGGTCAGTCCAGTCGGTAGTCGCTGTGGAGGCGCAGGTGATGCCGAGGCGTTGGCAGTTCTCCTCGATGCGTTCGATGCGATCGGGATCACTATCAGTCGCGGTGATGTTGCCTTGGTTATTGATTGCTAGAGCGGTGAGGAAGGTTTTGCCTCCAGGCGCTGCGCATGCGTCGAGTACCTGTTCGCCCGGCTGGGGTGCGAGGGTGCGCACGGCGACGCTGGCTGCTGGGTCCTGAGCGTAGATCCACCCTTGTTCGAACCAATCGGCGGGGATGGATTGCTTGGGGTCTGCCACTTGATAGTAATCCTCCCAGTCCTCCACCGGGCTGATGGCGATGCCGCTGGCCTCGATTCGCTGGCGGGCGTCCGGCTTGAGCTCGTTGATGCGGAATGTGGTAGGTGCTGGTTCGTTGATGACCTCGCACAGCGCGATGGTGGCGTCTTCTCCGTACGCTTCGACCCAACGGTTGAAGAGCTTGTCCGGAATCGAGTAGCGGACAGGGGCGGGCGCTTCCTCCAGCTTGGCGGTGATCTCGGATTTCTCCCGCTGCACCCTGCGCATGATGGCGTTGACGAAGCCACGTTGGTGTTTGGAGACGAGGCTGACGGTTTCGCTCACCGCGGCGTGGGCCGGGATGCGGGTGAATAGAAGTTGCTCCACACCGAGGCGCAGCGCCCAGAGTGAAGTGGGGGCTACCGAGTCGATGCCATTGCGCAGCATGGGAGTGAGCACGAAGTCGAGCGTGCGCAGGTGTTGGAGTGTGCCCATGACCAGGCGCGTGGCGAGGCGTTGGTCGTCATCGCGCAGGTTTTTGGCGTGTTGGGCGATGAGCTTTTCCGCCCAGCGTTTATCCGGATCCCAGTCACAAAGGATCTGGTGGGCTGCGGAGCGGGCGTTTTGGCGGTGGGATGGGCGCGATGGCATCGGGTGTGGCGGTGGGTGGAAAGTGGAAACCACCGGCAGTGGGGACCGCCGGTGGTTTGGTAATGGGCATGGAGCCCGAAATGAGATGTGACTTGGGGTTAGTCTGCTGCGGAGTTTGGATCCAGGTTCACAGGGATGTTGAACTGAGGGAACTCCTTTAAGGTCATGGTGAAGAGCACTCCGTAGTCATCGACGCCGCCGTTGTCCCGGATCACCGCGCCGAGCGACGCGGTCCAGCTCGTCAGGTCGCGGTGGATCGAGTACTGCTGGGTGTCCAGAGTGGATGTGTCGAGCTCCCAACGCTGACGCACCGAGAAGCCCCAGTTGTCGTAAAGACGCTGGAAGTAGTCGAAGGTGAGTTGGTTGGAGTCGCTGAGGAATGGATGCGAATCGAGGAAGCGGTGACCGAGTGAGATCTCCGCATTCGGTGTTGGCATGTAGACCACGCGTGAGTTGACCTCGGTGAACGAATCGTCTCCGCCGAAAACCGGGAACTGTGAGTCGAGGCGGAACTGGAGCCATGGAAGTGGGCGCCAACCGATGTCCTGATAGAGGTTGGAGAAGTTGCGATCGAGTTCTGGATCGTTGAAGAATGTGTCGAAGTAGGTGTTGAAGTAGAGCCACTCGTACGAGCCGTTGTTACGGTGTGTGAGCAAGCGGTTGTACATACCGACACGCATGATGTTCCAGCTGGTGAGGCTGTCGATCGCGGTGAACTGGGATGGGTCCAGTGGGCGTGGGCGGGTGGATGCCACCAGGCGGTCGATGCCGGTGAAGTCTTCGCCCATGTCATCACCTTCGATGAAGCTGTAGCGGAGGTATGGCTGGATGACGTGGCGGATGCCGTCGATACCGAGGGCATCGCTCTTGACGTCGTCGAAGTCGCGGCTGGCCTTGAAGGAAGAATCGAATCCGAAGTGGCCGAGGACGCGGTCGCCACCGGCGGTTGGGCCGGTGATGCTGCTGTAGTTGGTGTAACGTGCGCCGACACGTGGCACGATGCTGAGGAATTCAAATGCTTTGAATGGGCGGCTCAGCTGGTGGTAGGTGTCGAATCGGTTGTATCCGATGGTGTCGACGAGGTTGGTTTCGCGAGCACCAGTACCGTCGGCGGGGGATTCTTCGATGAAGCCGTAGGTGGTCGAGCCTTCGTAGTTGGCGATGCCGTTGAAGACCGGGCGACGGATCATGTCGTAGGCACCTTCGTAGCGTTCGTCGGTTTGGAAGAAGTCGTTGATATCGAAACGAGCAAGCACCGATGCTTCCGAGTGGGTGTAGCGTTTTACCAGCGCGACGTTGTTATCCGGCTGTGGGTCGACGCGGAACTCGGTAGGGAAGAAGTCTTCGTAGAAGTAGCCGTCGCTCAACTTGTTGATATCAAAGTTGAGGTAGAACGAGTCGTCGCGTGGCTCGAATGTACGCTTTTTCGATTCCGATGGGGAACCCGCATCGGTGAGTTCGATCGATTCCTCGTATCCGCTGAAGTAGACGCGGTGCTGGAGATTGATGCGGTATCGGTTGTTATCCGGCACGTCGTCGATCTTGACGCGGTCACGGCTGGTACGCGATGTCTCAGGCGAGCTGTCGTATGCGTAGTAAAGCTGGAGGCCTTTGAGGTTCGGGTTTTCGCGCTGGGTCAGGCTCTTGAAGTCGACGCCACCGGCGAGTCCGCGCTCCGAGCGCAGGTCGAGGTGGAAGACACCGAGGATGTTTTGATCTTCGCCGAGGAGTGTTCCGTAACGGTTGAGCAAATACCCGCCCCACGAGCTATCCCAGCCTGGAGCGAACGAGTAACCGAGCTCGTCTTCGAGTGGCTGCGAAAGGTATGGGAGCCACATCACCGGGCGACCTTTGGCGTAGAAGGTCACGTCTTTGAACACGACGCGGTCATCTGGATAGATGTCGAGCTCGTCCGCGAGGATGTGCCAGTTCGGGTTGGCGTTATCGTGCGTGGTGAGGAGGGTCTTGTTGGTGTCGATGACATCGACGCTATCGTTCTCGCCGAGCTCCGTGTTGATGGTTTCTGACTGGAAATAGAGTTCCTTGCCCTGGGCGACGACCGAGCTGCGCAGATTGCCCGATGTGATGCTTTCGGTCTGGATGTTGTAGACCGCGGAATCTCCTGAATAGAGGATGCCGTCGCGGAAAATGTTTACGTTACCCTCGGCGGTAATTTCCCCTGTCTTTTGGTTGAACTCCGCGCTGTCGGCGAGAATGCGAGCGCCCTCGTATTTGATATCTACCTTTTCCTTGTAGCGGAAAATGCCTTTCTCCAAGTCGACATCGGCACCACCCACGCTGTCCACTTGGACTTTGGAGGTGAGCTTTGAAAGTTGATCGAGTGCGTTCTCCTGGGCGTAGGACTGGAGCGTCGCGGCGGAAACAGTGAGGGAAAGAAGAAGGGCGTTGGCTGCCTTCATAACGTGATGAGGGGTGCGAATTGCAGGATGGGAAAGAATCGTGATGGGAATCGCGGGCAACATTGCCCCGTAATCGCCTCTCGGTGCAAGGAAATCCTTGGCGGTGATTGCGTGGCGCGTCAAAGCGGAATTTGCTCCGCGTGAATCCGGTGGGCGGGAATGGTTAAGCTAACGGAGAGCGGCATGCTCCTTTACGCCCCGGGTGGAGGAAGGCGTCCAGGAATTGAAGCGCTTCCGGTGCGGCAGTCGTACGGTAGATCTTTTCGATCATTTTAACCGATGCTCCTTCGCGAACGACGAGGCGATAGGCGTCTTTGATCGCCTTGCGGACTTCTGGAGTGAACCCGGCGCGGCGCAGGCCCACTGAGTTGAGGCCAGCCAGTTGGTTGAGTCCGCTGGCAATGGTGAATGGAGGGACGTCCTGACTCATCGATGCCAAGCCTTGAGCCATCGAGTAGTCGCCAATCTTGAGGAACTGATGGAAGACGCTGCCACCTCCGAGGAAGACGTGGTTGCCCACTTCGATGTGGCCTGCGAGCAGTACCGCGTTAGCGAAAATATTGTGGTCACCGATAGTCACGTCGTGAGCGACGTGTGCTGCGGCCATGAGGAAGTTGTGGTTCCCTAGAGTCGTCCACCCGCCTTCGGCTGTGCTGCGGTGTATGGTAACTTGTTCGCGCAGCGTGTTGTGGTGTCCGATGCGGACGCCGCTCACGGTGGCTGGATCAAACGAGAGGTCCTGCGGGAGTCCGCCGATCAGCGCGTGGTGGCCGATGGTGCAGTGGTTGCCAATGGTCGTGGTGCCTTCGATGCAGGCGTAGGGCTCAACCTTGCACTCCTTGCCCAGTGTGATGTCTCCGCGGAGAATTGCGTAGGGGCCGATCTCCACGGAATCTTCTCCGTGGGTGAATTTGACATTGCCTTCGATGATGGCGGTTGGGTGGATCATGGCAGAGCGCGGTGCTGTGGGTGGTTGAGTCGGCGGCATCATAGCTGACCATTCTCGCGAAACGAGAAATATCCTGGCCGATGATTAGATCGTGTACCGATGATCACGTGATCGATCAATTTGATTTTCATCAACTCTGCCGCTTCCTGGATTCTTTTGGTGAGTTGGATGTCTGCGCTTGATGGGGATGGATCGCCGGATGGGTGGTTGTGAACAAGGATCATGCCGTAGGCGGCGGCGAGGATCGCGGGCCGCAGAACATCGCGGGGATGGGCGATCGATTCGTTGACAGAGCCCCGGGAGATTTCTTCGGCCCGGATCAGCTGGTGGCGTGTGTCGGTGAGAAGTACGCGCAGGTGTTCGTGGTTCAGTGAGCGCATCTCGTGGCCTAGCAGAGCTTCGACCAACATGGGGGAGTTGAGTGGTTTGTTGGTGCTGCGTTCTGCAGCGAAACGTTGGCCTAGCTCGAATGCGGCTGCGAGTTCGCAGGCTTTCGCTTTGCCAATACCTCGTACCGAGGTGAGCTCGTCGATCGATGCGCGTGCCATGTGGTTGAGTGTGGGGAATCGCTCGATCAGCGCGTTGCCCAGATCCACTGCGGAATACCCTACACCGCCGACTCGAAAGAATAGCGCCAGCAATTCAGCGGTGCTGAGAGACTTGGCGCCCAATCTCAACATGCGTTCTCGGGGGCGTTCGGACTCGGGAAGTTCTTGGATGCGTGCCACGGTGTTTGTCTTGTGTTAGGTGCTTATGTTTGGGTTGATCTAACAAGATGTAAATTCAAAACTGTGGCTGTAATGAAGCTGTGCTTGTTGTCGGGTGGGGGGCTGAGCCTCGACTTCAAGGCATGCAGACACAAAGACGCCGGGATCCTGATGAGGATCCCGGCGTCGGGTAAAAGTTGAACTCTGGAACTTGAGAGAGGGTTAGATCTCCTCGACGGTCACTTCCACCTTTCTCAGCAATACTTCATCGCCGTCCTCGGGTGCGTAGACAATGCCGGGGCGGACCGTGGCTTTGACCTTTGATTGGATTGGGCCTTGGGACTTGGTGGTTTCGGTCGCTGGTGTTTGTTCCAAGGCGTTCCCTGAGTCGTCGACGATGCGGACGCGGCGGCGGAGGCCGAGGT
This sequence comes from Sulfuriroseicoccus oceanibius, assembly GCF_010681825.2. Lineage (NCBI taxonomy): Bacteria > Pseudomonadati > Verrucomicrobiota > Verrucomicrobiia > Verrucomicrobiales > Verrucomicrobiaceae > Sulfuriroseicoccus > Sulfuriroseicoccus oceanibius. The sequence goes on from NZ_CP066776.1 coordinate 1,576,502, forward strand.
TGAGCTGGGCGCCTGGATCGATGGTTTCGGTGCGAATGTTGTGCCGCTTGTAGAGTTCTTCGAAAGAGGCACGCAGTGTCTTGAGTTGGGTCAGCGCTTCCGATGTCGGATTGTCATCGGATTCGAGGCTGTGGATCATTCCCTCGAGCAGGTCCACGCGCTTGACGACTTCGAACATGACGGGGAGGAACGCGTCGTCCTCGTCATCGACCCGGCTTTGAACTGCGTTGCAGCGATCGCGCAAGCCCTCCACTTTCTCGCGGAGCTTGCGTTTCTCCTGGCCGAGTTCGGCGATGTGGTTGCGCATGTCTTCGAGGGAATCCTGGTAGAGATTGCGCTTTTCGTTCTCTTCCTTCTTGAGTTTGGCGAGCTTGTCTTGAAGTTCGTTGATCTCGGCTTCGGTGTTTTTCTTTGCCTCGATCTGCTCGCGGGATGGCGAGTCTTGCGATGTACGCGGGCCGGACTCGTTCTTCTGAGTTGGAAGTCCGTTGGGCGCTGGTGATCCGGCTTTCTTTGCTGTGGAAGATTTAGGCCAACTGATATCGTCGTTGGACTCCTTCTTCTTTGGTGGGCCCGGGCGCATTGGCACGGGCTTGGTGACGTTGCTGTCGGGAAGCGGCTGGGTGGTGGCTGGTCCCGGCTGCTGGATGGGCGATGCGGAAGGTGTTTGGGCTGCTGAGTTGCCGCGGCGGATGAGTGGTGGTGCCGCCAGTTGAGGTTTGGCGGTCGGGGTGTTGGCGGGTGGTTGCAGCGGATTTGCCTTTGGTGTTGCGGCTTGTGGTGGTCGCAGTGGGCTTGCCTGTGCCGGGTTCGCGGTTGGGACGTGTTGAGGGGTTGCTTGCACCGGAGCCTTGGCGATTTTAGCGATTTTGGCTACGGGGCGGACCTTGGTTGGTTTTTGCTTCGGCACGTCGGTGACGTGAAGGATCAGGTCGAGCTGGCCAAGGGTGATGGTGTCACCATCGGTGAGCTTTTCAGCGGCGACCCGCTGTCCGTTTACTAGCACGCCATGGGTGGAGTCCTGATCTTCGATGAGGAACGAGCCTTCCTCGGATTGGTGAACGATCGCGTGTTTGGCGGAGATGTAACTATTGTTGATGACGAGGTCGCAGGATGGGTCGCGGCCGATCATGGTGGACTTGCTGGAGATCGGAAAGTCGATGTTGTCTCCGCCGGGGATTTGGATCGAGAGGGTCGCCATGGGGATGCTCGCTAAGGTTGGGGGAATGAAACGTGGAGCTGGTGTGGTAGCTAGCCGGAGGTTTCTCTAGTGTTTGCGTCGGATTGCCTATTGTCTAGATTTACCTAGGGGAGTGCAATCAGGAAATTCACAGCTTGTCTGATAGGTACGATCGAGACGTGAGCTGTGGACGTGCCGGATCCGGAGCGCGTTCCGCGATTTGCGGCAGCTGCCGAATGGAGGATTAACCTGCGCAATCGCTGAGCAATCCGTCGAGGTAGCGGGTGATTTGCTCCAAGGCTGCCGAGCTTGGATTGGCTGGCAGGCATTCGAGTTGCTTGCGGGCTGCGCTGAGCAAGTCGTGACCGGTTTGGGTAGCGTTGTTCAGAGCTTCCTTGTAGTCGGCGATTTCCGCCAAGGCGTCGAGGTTGGTGCCGCCGTGGTTGAGCAGGTGGGCGCTAATGGATTCGCGCTTCGCTTCATCGACCGATTCCATCAGGTTGATGATAGGCAAGGTGAGTTTTCCGCGCTCCAGGTCTGTGCCGAGAGTTTTGCCGATTGCTTCTTCTTTGCCGACCAAGTCCACGCAGTCGTCGTAGATCTGGTAAGCGGTGCCGAGCTTCATGCCGTAGTCGTACATGGCGGCAGCGGTTTCGGCGGATGCTCCGGAAAGGACGGCGGCGAGTTCGGTTGCAATGGCAAACAGCGCGCCGGTCTTCATTTCAATGATCCGGAAGTAATTTTCACGGGTCAGATTGAGGTCGAAGCGGCTTTGGGTTTGGATGATTTCGCCGGTGCAGACGTCCCGCGAGGCTTTGCCGATCTTGCGGCAGATCACGAGATCGTCGAAAAGTGTCGCTTCTGTCATCGAGTGCGCGAAGAGACAGTCGCCAAGCAGAACGCTCATCGCGTTGCCCCACTTCGCGTTGGCGGTCGGGGTGTCGCGGCGGGTGTCCGCACCATCGATGATGTCATCGTGGATGAGTGTCGCCAAGTGGATCAATTCCAGGATGACGCCGAGGCGGTGGTGTTCGTGGTGGCAGTTGTCCAGCGCGTTGGCTACGAGGATGGCCAGGGCGGGGCGGATGCGCTTGCCGCTGGTGTCACAGACGTAGGCGAAATAGTCGCGGACTTCGGGTTCGAACAGTTCAGCCTGTGCACGGATGTCCCTTTCGATGACTGAAAGGTGGTCGCTGATCAGTTCGAAGGGGAATGGTGATTGGGGCGCGTGGTTCACAGGCGGCATTGGGGTATCAATAAACTCTCACGGGCTTACCTCAACAGGAAATCGCAACATCGTGGTGGGTTGCGTCTATTAATCGGCGATAGTCTCACTGCGGGGTGCCCATATTGAAGGATTTCATGAGAGGGCGGTTGGTGGGGGGATCTGGATTTTCGAATGCGCGAATTCGTGCATTTTATTGTGAAAACTGGTTGATTGCTGATCTGGGTGGATATATTCACCGCTCACGCTTATGGCTAAGAAAAGTTGGATCGCACGAAACAAGAAGAAGCAGCAGACTGTTGAGAAATACGCAGAACTGCGCGCAAAGCTCATTGAAGAGAAGGATTATGTTGGTCTCAGCATGCTTCCACGCAACGCATCCCCTACTCGGGTGGTGAACCGTTGCCAGCAGACTGGACGTCGTCATGGTCATCTTCGCCGCTTCAAGCTCTCGCGTATTGCTTTCCGTGAGCTTGCTTCGAAGGGGTTGATCCCAGGTGTGACCAAGTCGAGCTGGTAATCCAGTTGCAGTTCCTAAGCCATTAAACATTTTCCGAGCCGGGCCGACCATCATTGTGTCGGTCCGGTTCTTTGTGTTTAAATTGAGGGTTGGTTGAGTGGATTGCTCATCCGCCTGGAGTTTCAAGATGCCGATTTACGAATACATCGCAAGTGATCCTGAGAAGGGGTGCCGCTCGTGCCGCAATGGGTTTGAGTTGAGGCGCCCTGCGGATCGTGAGCCCTTGGAGGTTTGTCCATTGTGCAAGTCGCCGGTGAAGAAAGTGATCAGCAAGATCAATACACCGAAGATTACCAAGCCGATGTCGGTGACCGATGCCAAGAAGGCCGGGTTTACGATTTTGGAGAAGCGGTGCGACGGCAACTACGAGAAGCTCTGATGTTCGCTCTGTGGCGGATGGAGACGGTGCCTGAGTGGCGCTGGTATCTGCCGCCAAATTTACTTGTCCTTGAACGTTTCCATCACTAACTAAGTTGACCTGGACGCGCGGGGGGACGTCCTGACTACCCCGTATTCGATCCGCCAGCCATTCTGTGGACAAACCATCGGTGCGGATCGCCCGATAATGAACGCGACGACATTTTACATCACGAGTAGCGCAACGGATCTGACCATGAATAGTCTGCCGTTGGCCGCATTAGAAGACTGGTACGCATTCGATTGGGGGAACATCGCGCTCCGCTTGGGCGTGTTGCTTTTGTTGCTGGTGCTCAATGCGATCTTCGTCGCCTCTGAGTTTGCGATCGAGAAGATCCGTGGTGTGGGGATTGAGGAGGAGTCTCGTGACGTGGAAGGCGGCGATGGTGGGAATGGCGCTAGCGCAGGCAAAGTCTCGCGGAGGCTTGCATTGGCACGTAGGATTGCCGAGAAGCCTGAGAAGTATCTGTCCGTGACTCGGATGGGAATGACGACGTCCACAATGGCCATCGGGGTGCTGACGGTGCCGATGGTGGTGGAGCCGGTGATGGGCGTGCTGGAAATGTTGGGCTGGGCTACTGCGGACGAGCAGATGGCGCCGCTGTTTGGTGGCGTGGTCGCTTTGTTGATGGTGCTGAGTGGCTTGGTGGTATTTGGTGAGTTGGTGCCGAAGTCGATCGGTATTCGGAATCCGCAGGGCACCGTGTTGCAATGTGGATGGATTTTGTTGGTGTTCAGGCGGCTGCTTTACCCTGCGAGCTTTGTGCTTGAGCAGGTGGCGGCGGCGGTTCTGCGTGCGGTTGGTGTTCGTCCGGTGAAAGAGGGCGACGTCGTGCACAGCTCTGAGGAGTTGCAGAGCCTGATTCATGCCTCTGGGCAGGATACGGATGTGACCGAGACAGAGCGGGAGATTGTGGTCAATGCGCTGGAGCTGAGTGATCTCTGTGCGCGTGATATCATGACGCCGCGCAGTGAGGTAGTGGCGTTGGACATGGACCTGCCATTCGAGGAGAAGCTGCAGTTGGCGATTGAATCGCGTCACACCCGCTTCCCGGTGGTTCGTGGGCATCTCGACTCCGCGATGGGAATGGTGCACATCAAGGACATGCTCAAGCTCGCGGCGGCCCGTTCAGGGTTGGTTGAGTTGGTGGAGGATGATCCGGTCAATAATCTGGTGGATATCATGCGCCCGTTGTTGCCTGTGCCTGAAAAGATCAAGCTCGACCGCTTGCTGGAGTTCTTCCTCAAAGAACATGCGCACCTGGCAATGGTAGTGGATGAGTTTGGTGGGACGGTCGGGGTCGTGTTCCTCGACGATGTGATTGCCGAGTTGGTCGGGGATATTCACGACGAGTTCGACGAGGAGGTCGATGAGTTTGTGAAGATCAGTGATGATGAGTTTCTGGCGGACGCAGCGCTCGGGCTGTACGAGCTTGCGGACGTGACGGATTTGGTGCTCAACAACGACCAGGTTTCCACCATTGGTGGTTACGTCACCGACCTTCTGGGGCGGGTGCCGTCCAAAGGCGAGAAGATCGCGGTGGAAGACTTCATGGTCACGGTGACGCGGGCGGACGATCGGAGGATTCGGCAGTTGCACTTCAAGCGCGCCTTGCCTGACGAGGCTGCATTGCTTGATACCCGCAGTTGATCTCTGAGGCCACCGAGAGATTTCCGGTGGCGGTAACGCGGGATTGCGGCGATGATGGGGCGTTATGGCTGAATCGTCGATGATCCTCAATTCCCCACTCGATATGCACCTCCACTTGCGGGATGGTGAAATGCTCGGACAGGTCGGAAAGCTCTCCGCTGAATCGTTCTCCGGCGCGGTGATCATGCCCAATCTGGTGCCACCTGTCGATCGCCTCGATATGGTTCATGACTACCGCGGGCGCATTGAGTCTGCGATTGGTGATCATGTTTTTGATCCGTTCATGACGCTCTTTTTCCGCGAGTATTCGATGGAGGAGCTGGAGGCTGCCAAGCCGCATATTATTGGGATCAAGTTGTACCCTGCGGGGGCAACCACCAACTCCGAGGCAGGAGTGAAGGCGATTGATGCCGCGGAACCAACGATCCGCCGGATGGAAGAGCTTGGTATTCCTTTGCTCATCCATGGCGAGACCCACGGATTTGTGATGGACCGGGAAAAAGAGTTCCTTGAGATCTACCGTCACTTGGCAACGACCTTCCCGAAACTCCGCATCACAATGGAGCATATCACCACGGCGGATGCGGTGAAGTTGCTCGACGAGTACGAGAACCTTTTCGCCACCGTGACGTTGCAGCACTTGCTCATCACGCTGGATGACGTGGCGGGCGGTATGCTCAACCCACACCTTTTCTGCAAGCCGATTGCCAAGCGTCCGGAGGACCGAGCGGCACTACTTGATGCTGCGCTGAAGGCTCATCCGAAGCTGATGTTCGGTAGTGATTCAGCGCCTCACCCTCGTCATAAGAAAGAGTGCTGTGGCTGTGCGGCGGGTGTTTTCACGGCGCCGATTGCACTTCAGGTGTTGGCGGACTTGTTCACGAAAAATGGCTGCGCGGAGAACCTGCAGGCTTTCATTTCTGACAACGCGCAGCGTATCTATGGAGTCACCCCGCCGGCGAAGAAGGTGAAGCTGGTGCAGCGTCCATTCGACGTGCCGGCAACCTATGGTGATGTCGACCCTGTGGTGCCGATGTACGCGGGTGAGACCATTGCGTGGTCGATCGAGTCGATCGACGCGTAGGCATTTGCTCAAGGGTAAAAAAACGGGCGCTCCGGAAATCTCCGGAGCGCCCGTTTTTGGTTCAAGGTCTTAAGATCTCGCGGCCATGATCTCGCGGACGATCTTCTGCATCTCCGCCTCGTTCTCTTCAAGTGACCGGGCCAGGGCGAACTGCGTACGGCAGCGCTCAAGGTTGTGGTCTTTGCGCTTGGCTCCGAAATAGGGGTCGCCGAGGATGTGGTCGGTCAGGAAGCGGATGCCGACTTCGAAGGTGAGGAGGCGTCCTGAGAAGGGCATTTGCTCAAGCTCGTCCGGGGTCAGGATGTCTGCGGTTTCCTCGAGGAAACCCTCGGCCAGTGCCCGGAACATGGGGAGGCGCACATATTGGTTTGAGGTGTCGCGGTCGTTTTCGTGACCGGGAGAGACGCAGGTTCGCACCAAGTCGCCGAAATCATAAAGAGTGAGACCCGGCATGATGGTGTCGAGGTCCACTACACAGAGCCCTTTACCGGTTTTGTCGCAGAGCAAGACATTGCCGAGTTTGGTGTCGTTGTGAGTGATGCGTTCTGGGATGAGCCCCTGCTTGTGCAGTTCGATGAGGCGCGAAACCATCGGTTTTTGGGAGATGGCGAACTCGATCTCCGGGCCTGCGTCGGCAACGCGGCCAAGTGGATCTTGTTGAATGGCTTTCTCAAGAGCTTCGAAGCGCTTTGGGGTGTTGTGGAAGTCTGGGATGGTCTCTGCCAGTCGGTCGCCTGGGAGGTCGGCAAGGAGCGACTGGAACTCACCGAACTTACGTGCGGCTTCGAATGCTTGTGCTTCCGTGTCGACGACGTCGAAGCTGGTTGAAAACTCGATAAAGTGATAGCCGCGCCAGTAGTTGCCGTCTTCGTCGCGGATCAGTGCGTTGTTGGTGTCGGCTTCGCGAAGGAGCGTCAGGGCGCGTCGGTCGAGGTCGTCGATGCCGGCTTCTGTCAGCTTGTTGTGAATGTGCGTGCAAACCCGCTCGACGTTGTCCATCAGGCTCACGGGATCCTTGAAGACCTCGTGGTTGATGCGTTGGAAAATGTAGCGCTTGTAATAGCCGTCGTTTTCGAATGTGGCGACGAGGGTGTCATTGATCAGCCCGTTGCCGAATGATCCGCCCTCGACCAGTGAGCCAGGGATGGCAAAGCGGTCTGCCAGCATTTGGATGTCGTAGATGGATTCCGTGAGGTTGAGAGGCTTCATGGCTTTTTTAGAAAAGGCGGTCAGAGGCATGGCTAGAAACGATTGATGGGGGAGGGTTTGAATTATCCCGCTGTGCGGGATGAGCCGCGGAGATCGGGTTCGCTGAATCGCGGAAGCAGGGAGGGTGCCATGTTTCCTTGCTCGCTTGTGGCCGGTGAGGTGGACAGCGGGCTTGAATTCTGAAGGGCGAGGGTGATCTGAGGCATTGAAAAGGCGGTGATTGTATGAAAAGGGCTTGGTCTGACAAACATTTCCCAACCTAACTTTTAGGGGGGGGCGGGGTCGGGGTGATGCGCGTGCGACGTTTGTCGTTGCCGTAGAGCATGTCATGCAGGTTTTGGCAACGCTTGCCATTGGCGATCCAGGTTTCCACGCCATTCTCAACGGCTCGGCGTGCCGCATCGAGTTTGCTGGCCATGCCGCCAACCGAGAGCCGGCCCTTTTCATCTTTAACGTGACTGAGAGCGGCGGTGAAATCGGAAATCTCCTCGATCGTCGACGATTCGCCATTTGGACCGGTAGCCAGCAGGCCGTCGACGGAGGTGAGCAGCACGAGCTTGTCCGCATGCCCCAGCGTGGCGATCACCGCTGAGAGGGTGTCGTTGTCCCCGTAGCGCAGTTCTTCAACGGCAACTGTGTCGTTCTCGTTGATGATGGGGATGACGTTCGGGCGGGCGACGAGAGCTTCCAGCGTGCGCATCACCCGCTCGCGCCTGCCGTCAGACTCCAGATCCGAGTACGTAAGCAGCATCTGACCCGCGGTGAGTCCGTGGGTGCCGAGGTGCTTGTTGTAGATCTGCATCAGTCGCGCCTGGCCAATGGCGGCCAATGACTGTAGTTCCGCGACATCAGTAGGGCGGGTGTCGATAGCGAGTTCGCTCAATGCGGTGCCGACCGCGCCACTGGATACGAGGATGATCTCATGGCCGCTGGCGGCCAGTGTGGCGAGGGTGTCGGCGAGGCGTGCGACAATAGGTTCGTCGATACCGATCCCGGCGTCGCGGGTCAGTACGCCGGTACCAATTTTGATCACAATGCGCTCGCTCATAGCTGACTGCAGATAAGCTCTCTTATTCTAGCGAGAGTGTGGAACCATACAGTGATTGACCTTCGGTGCAAAAAAAAGAATCACCCCGACTGCAGGATCCCTGATTGGATGGGGAGTGCGGTCGGGGTGATCGATGAGAGAGGATCTGACGGGCGGGATTAGACCTCGCTGGTCGGGATCTGGCTGACGAACTCGCGGGCGGATTCTGCCAGCGGGGTCGAGAGGTAGCGCTCGGTGCCCGAGGCCCCGATCACCACGATCTTCTTGCCTTTGAATTCAGGGCGCTTGGCGATCTCAAGTGCGGCGTAAACGGTCGCACCTGTCGAGATGCCTGCTGGGATACCTTCGGTGGCGGTCAGTGTGGCCGCGGTTGCGAAGGCATCTTCGTTGGACACCTGGAAGACCTCGTCGAGGATTTCGGTGTTGAGGTTGCCTGGGATGAATCCCGCACCGATGCCCTGGATCTTGTGTGGACCTGGGGCGCCACCGGAGATGACCGGGCTGTCCTTTGGCTCGACTGCCACGGTGTGGAGTTCCTTGCGGCCTTTGATCACTTCGGACACGCCGGTGATGGTGCCGCCGGTGCCAACGCCTGCAATGAACACGTCGATGTCGCCGCCGGTCGCTTCCCAGATCTCTTCCGCGGTGGTCTCGCGGTGAACTTGTGGGTTGGCTGGGTTGTCGAACTGGCTAGGGACAAATGCCTTCTCGCCGTACTCCTCTGCGAGAGCCTTGGCCTTGGCGATGGCTCCACCCATGCCTTTCGGCCCTGGAGTGAGCACGAGTTCAGCACCGAGCATGTGTAGCAGCACGCGGCGCTCGATCGACATGGTCTCAGGCATGACGAGGATGCAGCGGTAGCCCTTGGCACGTGCGACGAATGCGATAGCGATGCCTGTGTTGCCAGAGGTTGGCTCGATGATGATGCTGTCGGAGTGCAGTTTCCCTTCGCGCTCGGCGGTTTCGATCATGGCCTTGCCGATGCGGTCCTTGACGCTGTTGAGCGGGTTGCGGGCTTCCATTTTGAGGAAGACCTCTGCGCCGTCTGCGGCAGGGAGCTGGCTGAGTTTGATCAGTGGGGTGTTGCCGATGGCGTCGACCAATGAATTGCTGATGGTAGCTGACATGGTATTGGGTGGTTCAGTGTTGGTTTGGTTAGATTTGGAAGTCTGAGACGTTGGAGTCAAGGTGGAGTCCGCATTCGCGGCCGTTGCCGTGGTTGCGGGTGTCCTCTTGGCTCATTCCTTCTTCAAGTTTGCGTGTGGAGTGCCAATCGCCGATTGAGACGAATCCACGCGCGACGAGCGGATGCTGCGGAAGCTGGTGGGTATCGATGTAGTCTGCGATTTCCTCATCCGTCCAATCCAGGATTGGATAGATTTTGGTGGTGGCTTTCTGCTTTTCGATGAACGTGCGCTGTGCCCGGTCTTTGGACTGCGCGTGGCGCACTCCGCTGATCCAGGCTTTGGCGCCCAGCTCTTTGATTGCCCGGTTGAGCGGCTCAACCTTGCGGATCAGTCCGTATTGTTTGGCCTGATCCTCGCCGAGTTCCCACAGCCTGCCGATGGTGCTTTCCATCCGTGCCGGTGTCATTGGCGACGAGTAGAACTTCACCTCAAGGCCGAGCTCACGCTGGAGGGTCTCGGCGTACTGGTAGGTTTCAGGGAAAAGGTAGCCGGTGTCAACGCACACAACCGGGACATCCGGAGCGTGTTGGCTGAGCAAGTGCAGCAGCACCACCGCCTGGGCCCCGAAGCTGGTGGTCGCCACCACTTCGCCGTCCCATTGGCGGGCGACGTAGCGGATGCGCTCCACGATGTCCATCGCGGCGAATGTCTCGTTAGAGACTTCCGTGGAGGCGAGGGCTTCGTTGGATGTGAGTGGATCTGCCATAGTGATGGTTATTTGGCCACGACGTCGGGGCGCAGGTTGGCGTGGAAATCGCTGCCCTGCACGGTGGCGGTAATGTAATCTTTGCGGATGACGAAGTCGCCGAAGCGCTCGCCTTCGTTGCGGTTCTGGGCGTAGTCCAGAATGATCGGGCGCAGGGTGTCTACGATCTCGCTGTCCTTGATGTCCTGACGGTAGAGTTTGTTGAGGCGGTTGCCGGAGAATCCTCCACCGAGGTACAGATTGTAGCGGCCTGGTCCACGTCCGACGAAACCGATCTCGGCCAGGAATGGGCGGGCGCAGCCGTTAGGGCAGCCGGTCATGCGGATGGTGATCGCGTCTTCAGCGAGTCCAGCTTCCTCGACCACGTCGTCGATCTGGGAAATCAGATCCGGCAGGTAACGCTCGGCTTCAGCCAATGCGAGGCCGCAGGTTGGCAGTGCCACACAGGCCATTGAGTTCAATCGCAGGGCGGTGCGCTCGAAGGTCGCATCGATCTGGTACTCCTTGAGAAGTGCTTCGATCTCGGACTTCTTCTCAGGCGTCACGCGGGCGATCTGCAGGTTCTGGTTGGCGGTCAGGCGGAAGTCACCGGTGTGGACCTTGGCGATTTCACGCAGCGCGGTGCGCAGGCGGAAGTCTCCTTTGTCCAGCACGCGGCCGCCTTGAACGAAGAGCGTGTGGTGCCAGTTGCCGTCCTCGTCTTCAACCCATCCGTAACGGTCGCCATTGTCTTCGAATGCGAACTCTCGCTCTTCACCCAGCTTGTAACCGAGTCGCTGTTCGACCTGGTCGCGGAACCAGTCGAGGCCGCGGTCTTCAATGGTGTACTTGAGGCGGGCGTGGGCGCGCACTTTGCGGTCGCCGAAGTCGCGCTGTACGGAGACCACAGCTTCAGCCACAGCCACGGCTTGTTCCGGCGTGCAGAATCCGAGCACTTCGGCCAAGCGTGGGAATGTGTCGGTGTTGCCGTGGGTCGAGCCCATGCCTCCGCCAACGGTCACGTTGTAACCGACGAGCTTGTCGTCTTCGATGATGGCGATGAATCCGAGGTCGTGGGCGTAAATGTCCACGTCGTTGCTAGGTGGAACTGCCACCACGATCTTGAACTTACGCGGCAGGTAGGTCTTGCCGTAAATCGGCTCCACCTCGTCACCCGAGTCGCCAATGATGGGCTCCGGCTCCTGGGTCACCTTGAACTTCTCACCAGCCTCGTCGCTCAGCCAGATCTCATGGTAAGCCGGGGTCTTCGGGGTGAGGTGGTCGGAAATCTGCTTCGACAACTCGAGGACCGCTGCGTGGTGCTTGCTCTGGTATGGGTTCGGGTTGCACATCACGTTGCGGTTCACGTCGCCGCAGGCAGCGATCGTGTCGAGCAACGACAAATTGATGTCTTCAATTGTCTGCTTGAGGTTGCTCTTGATCACACCGTGGAACTGATACGCCTGGCGTGTGGTCAGCTTGATGGTGCCGTTGGCGTAGGTGTCCGAGATCTCATCCATCGCGAGCCACTGCTCCGGTGTGGTCACACCACCTGGCACGCGAACGCGGATCATGAACGAGTAGGCCGGCTCCAACTTGTGGGCACGGCGGTTCTTGCGCAGGTCGCGGTCGTCCTGCATGTACGATCCGTGGAACTTGAGCAGCTGACCTTCGTCTGCGCTGATCGAGCCGGTCGACGCATTGGCCAGACTCTCGATCAACGTGCCTTTGAGGTAGTTGCTGCCCACTTTGAGCGGTTCGTTCTTCGACAGATTCTCAACAGGAGCCGAGCGGGTGTGGTCTTCGTTCTGAGTAGCGGTAGCCATGATGAATTACGCGGGGTGGGAGAGTTGCAAAAGTTTAAATATTAGTAAACTGGTGAGGAATCTAAGGATTAAGTTTCTCTTTGCAAGCTGAAATCTGCGCATTTCGTTCGCAACGTGCTGGATGCCTTGTTTTTCCTTGATTTCCAGGTCTTCGATAAATGCGGTTGCAGTTGGTTGGGGTTCTCTGGCATGCTCACTGGGTGCGTTTAAACCTGACAAGAAGGCTGAGGATTACTTCTTTGCTGCGTTCGTTGTTGATTGCCTGCGGGCTTTCTGCTGTGGCGGTGCAGGCATCCGAGGTGCGCACATGGATGGATGTTCGCGGGCGCAGCTTGGTCGCCGAGGTCGTGTCGATTGAGGGCGATACTGTGGTGTTGCGGCGAGATCGTGACCGGCAGGATGTCCGCATGCGGTTGGCGGATTTATCCGCTACGGACCGCAATTGGTTGATTCTATGGCAGAAGGACCAAGAGGGAGGGGATACGACCAACGGTGTCGAGCAATCGCTCAACGGGAGTTGGCCGGGGCGCATGGCTTTTCCTCGTAGCGTTCAGGTCGAGACCGACAAATCATACGAAAGGGCGGGGCGAACCTTCTATTGCTGGTACTCGGACAACTTCCGCTTTGTGTGTGACGAGCAATTGGATGCTTCCGTGGTAGCCATGATGGCACGGATGTTCGAGGGAACTCACGCGGTATGCGAGGCGTTGCCGCTCGGGTTGCGCCCTCACCAGCTCAAGCAGCAGCGGCGTACCCGTTATCCGATTTTACTCTTCAGTACCAAGCGTGAGTATCTGGCTGCCGGTGGGGCCGCGGGCAGCTCGGGTAGCTACGACACTGGGCGTGACACCTGTCTGGTTCCGCTGGAATCGATCGGCGTGCGGAAGGCTGGAAGACGCTATGTCATGGACTCTGGCGGAGAACATTCCACTTTGGTGCATGAAATCACCCACCAATTGACGGGAACTTTGCTCGACGGCAACCCATGGTTCCGTGAGGGGCTGGCCGAGTATGTCGCGGTGATTCCCCAGCGTACATCGAGCTTTGACTTGCGGGGGATTGAGAGGTCGATCGTGGAATATCTGACCCGTGTTCCGGGCAGGGGACAGGCGGGGCGTTCGATGCGAACTGTGTTCACGCTGCCGTCGATGGAGTCGTTTTTGCAGATGGATCAGGGAGCCTTTATCGGGATGAGCTTGCAGGACGAGGATGCCGCTGAACAAGTCAACACCCACTATGCGGGTGCGTTGATGTGGTTTTGCTACTTTGCCCACGATGCCGAGCGCGGTGATGGTGAGCCTTTGAAACGTTATGCGAGGGTAGTCCTGCGGGGAGGCAGCTCTGAGGAGGCGAATGAAGCCTTGTTGGGTGCCCGCGACTTTGACTATCACGAGCGCATGTTTTCCATGGTGTGGAAGAGGCGCGGCTTGGATGTGAAGTTCGCCGATTAGCTGATGGCGGAGTTTTCACCATGAAGCTAGGCGCGATCATGACTGATATTCAGTCACTCTCGGGCGATGTCGGTTGGATCTACTGATGACACAGAGTGCACCGGGAGGAGGCTGGAAGGATGGGATTCCTCGGTAGTTATGAGATCCTCAGGTGGAGTGATAAATGCGTGCGCAGCGCTGGAGGCGCGGCATTCCTGCCGTCATTGCGCCGCCTCAAAGCTATTCCTCACGAGAGCACCTCAGGAAAATGTGCTGGCTTTGAAGATGAAGCATGGTTGACGGACCAAAGGATCACTTGTTATCTCATCATCCACCAATTGATGAGTATGGATTTTCGCAAACGATGGAGGTTCCTAATGTGCGCGGCACTGGCTGCAGGCACAGCCTTCGCATCGGCGGAAATGCGCACGTGGACGGATGTAAAGGGGCGCAAGGTCCAGGCGGAATTGCTGGAGGTGGACATGACCCGCGGGGTGCGCGTCCGTCTGGCCAATGGTCGGGAAGTCTGGATTGCCATGGAGAAGCTTGCCGGCCGCGACCGGATCTTCGCCCGTACCGAGTTCGCCCGCAAACTTCGCGCAGACCAGCTACGTGATCCATTCGCTCCTAATGAACGCCAGACCAGGCCGGAAAAAGCCAAGCCCGCGGCCCGTCCGGTCGAGCCTAATTTTTCGGATCCGTGGCCGTCGGTGATCGATTCTGACATCTCGCCCGATCTCAAGTTCATCGAGCCAGAGGAGGGCGATGATTACTATGTCTGTGAAAGCGCGCACTACCGTGTCCGCACATCAGCGAGGTTGTCAAAATCGTTGAGCAAACGCTTGATGATTCTCCTGGAGTCGACCCACCGCTACTGTGCCCAGGTGCCGCTGAACTTTACCAAGCCTCGGCAGCAGCAGCCGGAGAAATTCCCTGTACGTTTGTTTGCTTCGGAGAAGGACTACCGGATGGCGGGGGGCTTGATGGGAGCTAAGGCCAGTTATAATGCGCGAAACGGAGAAGTTTTGATCACCTTGGAGGCTCTCGGAGTCAAGGAGATCGGAAACGGTTATACCAGTGATGCCTCGGGGCGTGACCAGGAGTTGGTAGCCTTGTTTGTTCGTCAATTGGCGGATCCTGCGTGGACGAAGGTGTCGTGGCTCGACCGTGGACTGGCGAGCTTCATGCGGATCACCCCGTACCGTCCGGGAAAGTTTACTCCATCCAGCATGAAGCGGCCGGTGGAGCGTTTCTTTGTCCATCCGGTTGCGGAAGTCGAAGACCAGGAATACCTGCTCGATCCCGATTATCAGAAGAGCGACATGGAAAAGTTGCTCGAGGACGCGGAGATGGAGGATACCATCGTCGAAAAGCCGTATGAACCGGGATTCGGACTTGGTACCAAGGTGGTTTCACCGCCGTTGGCCCGGTTGATGGCATTTTCAGAGCTCGAGTTCGACGCCGATTTGCTAGGGGAAGGCAAGCGATCCGCTGTGCACTATGGCGTGGCGACCTTGCTCGTTCACTATATGCTCAACGGAGATGGGGAATCGGGGAAAAAGGCTTTCCAGCAGTACCTTCGCGCTCTTCAAAAAGGGAAGGCACATGCTGAAGTGGCTCCGTTGCTTTATGGCAAGCGCACGCCGGAGCAGTTTCAAAAGGATTTTCAACGTTACTGGACCCGCGCCGGGATCGACATCTCTTTCGAGCAGCCGGGCGCGTAGTCCAGGGTTCGTTCCGGAGTTCTATTTTTGGATAGAGAAGCCCGGGGTATCGCGATGCGATTTGTCGATCTGTTGTTTGATCATCTCCACCTCCTGAGGTCGGTGAGGTGCTAGATTCTGGCTCTCGACGTGATTCGTGCTTAGATCATAGAGCTCGATTTCAGAGTTCTCCCCGTTACGCACCGCTTTCAGGTTCTGCTGGCGCACCGCCTGGCGGAAGTGCGAGTTCCCGACGTGGAAGAGCTCGAAATAGAGCGCTTCGTGCTCGGCTTGTGCCTTACCCTGCAACTCGGGGAGGAACGAAATGCCGTCGGTGTCATCGGGCGCGCTGGTTCCGGCAACCTGCGCCAGCGTTGGCATGATATCGTAAAAGGCCGACAGATGCCGAGTCACCGATCCTGCTTGGATCTTCCCATTCCAATAGGCGATCAGCGGTACCCTGATGCCGCCCTCGTAGACATCGCGCTTGTGGCCGCGGAATGGGCCGGAGCTCTGAAATGGGTTTGGGATGTGTTGCCCTTCCACGTGGGGGCCGTTGTCGCTGGTGAACAAAACCAGGGTGTTCTCCAGATCGCCGTCCTTTTCCAAGCGCTTCAGGAGGCGCCCGACCTCGCGGTCGAGCAGGGTGATTTTGGCAGCATGGCGGCGCTGCATTTCCGTCCATCCGCGATCCGCGTAGAGCGTTTGGTTTCCGATCTTGCGCTCGTGGGCATGCGGCGCGCGGTAGGACATCATTAAGAAGAAGGGTCTCTCATCGTCTTTTTCGTCGAGGAATTGCAACGCAAGATCGGTGCGGAATTCGTCCAGACAGTCGTAGCGGGTGATGTCGTAGTTGATGGATTCCTGATCTCCGTTGATCCAATGTTTGTTGGCATTGTAACGCGATGGGTTGCGGGCATCCCATTGCTCTTGGACCGAGAAATCGAAGCCGCGCGAGAATGCCCAGGTGGAGGGATCCTCTGCGACATCCAAATGCCACTTGCCTACAAATGCCGTCTGGTACCCCGCGGCCTTGAGCATCTCAGCCATCGTGGTTTCGTCTGGTTGCAGGGCGACCCTGCGGCGCTCGCCGCCGTCAAATACCCCCAAATTGCCTCGGATCGACGTGTGGCCTGCATGTTTTCCACTCATCAAGACCGCTCGCGACGGCGCGCACACCGGCGAGCCTGCGTAAAACTGCTCAAAGCGCATTCCTTCCGCTGCAAGCTTGTCGAGTGTCGGCGTTTGGATCACCTGTTGGCCATAACAGCCAAGCTCTCCGTAGCCCAAGTCGTCGGCTAGCAGTAGGACGATGTTGGGTTGTTCCGCGCGGACTTCGAATAGAACCAAAGTCATTCCGGCGAGTACTGTGAGCCATGGGGGGATTTTCATAATCAGGTTGGCGTAGATGACGGTGTGGTGCTTCACCAGTCAGCGTTTCCGCGCGGGATCTCAACGTGTCACCCTAGGTGATCTTTCATGGTACGGCTAGTTTCAGCGCGTTGGTGTTCGATTGGCTCGGGCGACATGAGAGTGCGGCCGGGCCTGAATGGCACTAACTTAAGACCCATCGCCGTCAATTCCTCCCTGAATGGGAGACGCATACCAGCCCAGGGTGACGGGAGCCTCAGGCGACCACACCCTGGGTTAATCGACGCCCCCATCCGGCCAAGCGTTCGATCCCGCCAAACCTCAGCGCCCACCCGCAGGCCGCTCCCGACACGACGAAACTCCCTAAGTTAGTGCCATTCCGGTCGGGCCTATTTCTCGCCGGTGGCGTAGAGTTCCAGCGGCAGGTCGTCCGGATCGCGGAAGAAGGTGAACCGTCGACCGGTCAGTTCGTCCTGACGGATTGGTTCGACCTCTATGCCATGCCGGCGGAGCTCGGCCGCGGCAGCTTCCAAGTCTGCCACCGCAAACGCGAGGTGACGCAAGCCCTGCGCCTCCGGCTGAGTCGGCCGCGGCGGCGGGGAGGGGAAGGAAAACAACTCAATCTGCGTGCCGTCGGCAAGCGCCAGATCCAGCTTGTAGGAGCCGCGCTCTTTGCGGTGGGTTTCCGCCACCACACGCAGC
Organism: Sulfuriroseicoccus oceanibius; assembly: GCF_010681825.2. Lineage (NCBI taxonomy): Bacteria > Pseudomonadati > Verrucomicrobiota > Verrucomicrobiia > Verrucomicrobiales > Verrucomicrobiaceae > Sulfuriroseicoccus > Sulfuriroseicoccus oceanibius. Next base: position 1,593,740 of record NZ_CP066776.1, read on the forward strand.
CCCAACACCTCGGTGTAGAAGGTCTTGGATCGCTGGTAATCCGAACAGATCACCGCCACGTGATGGATGCCTTGGAGTTGCATGGTGGGAGACATTAGATAGGCAACCCACTACGTGCCGGAAGAGGCTGCGGATGCGCTTGCCAAGCTATGAGCCGGGCGTGATGGGGGGATGCAACGCGCGGGTGTTCCGGCATGCCGCGGGGCCCTCTTGAGCACTCTTGCGAGGCAGGCTTGCAATCCATCCCGATGTCAATAGCAGCGCAGGGCCGACAGGGATCAGCAAGAGGCCAATCATCCAGAAGATGAAGCCTGCGAGCAGAGCCACAGGCAGCATCAGCAATCCAACTGCGGGCACCCAAAGCCACACCCATCGCTCGAAAAGCATGGCAGTGGCTCCGCAATAGAGTGCGGATAGAGCAATCACCCCGCAATTTGCAACGATCCACAGCGGAGCCTTGCCGTAATACGGGTCATACTGATCCGTAGTCAGTGGCCAGAGTAAAGGCAGAGCAGAAAGCACTGCTCCAATGACAACAACCAGTAGTCCTCTCTTGGATCGATTGTTCATGGGCTCGTGACAAAAGAGGCGAGCGTTTGTAGGCATCGCCTCCACTGCCTTGTTCGGTATGTCTTCAGCCAAATATTTTCTTTATCAGGCTGGTTGGTTTACTCAATTCCCAAAGTTCGTTTCTTAGTTTCAGTACTTCTTCATATTCTTTGTCGGTGATGAAGTTCAAACCTAGATCGTTGAAACTGCACATCCCGCCATAGGCTCTGCGGATTACTTGTTTTGCTTTTTCAGTGTTGCCTTGCTGGAGCCGTTCCAATGCGTTTCCAAAGTAGATGACCCAGTTGTCTTCTTTTGCTTTTTCAAGCAAGTGAATGAGACGCATAAGCGTGGCTTCGACTGTTTTTGATTCGCTCATCTATTTTCTACCGAACGTCAAAGGCCTCCTACACCTGCCCGTGGGCGCAGCTTAGACTGCGGGTTGTGGGTTCAACGGCCATGGAAGATTGAACTCGCGACGGGGCAGGTGTTAGTCAGCGTCGCCTTGTTCTCCTTGTAAGTCTCGAATCATCATTGTTCTTGCTGCGAGATCATGGTTCTCCAATCTGGTCATCTCATAGCCCTTCTTGTCAAAGGTAAGGAGCATTCTTGCGTAGTCGGAAGGACCGCCGCGACTACTCGTTTCTATCTGATACCATCCGCGCTTCTTTTCTACGAATTTTACATCGACGACCTGCATCTGTCCGATCACTCGATAGCCTTTGGCTTCGGGAGTGAAAATGAGAAAAAATGTCCCTCCGGTACCACCTAAGCGTGGAATACGTAGAAAAATTTCATTCTTCCCATCTCCATTCAAGTCCACCTCAGCAATATTCGCTTGCTCGGGTGGCGTTTCATTTGAGCCCTTGATCTGAATCGTTGCCAATTCCCGAATGCTCTCATCCAAATCAGCAATCTTGTGCCATTTGGTCTGGAAGACCGGTGCGCCTTTCGGGGAAGCGGGCCATTCAAATCCATCTGTTGGCGCCGCCCAGTTCCTAGGCAAATCGTCGCCTTGAGAAATTGCTGGAATCGATATTGCTGCGAATAGAAGAGTCAATAGCCGTTTCATATTTTTAGGAAAACAGTTTTCTTAGGGGAGGGGTAGTGGGGGCGCGGTGATAATGCGGGGGGCTGTGATCCAGAGGTCGGGGATCTGGCGAGTGTGGGGGCGCTGTTGTTCTTTGGAGGTTTGGAGATGTTAATGGGCGCAGTGGGGAGGACAAGAGGATTGACGGGGAATCGGTCGGTGGGTGAGGTTTTTGGAGTGGTCGCTACGTTCCGATAGCTACGCTTCCAGCGTAGTTCCGCGCCTGCGGGATGGCCCGGATGGGAAACCGGCGGTCCGAGGGGGGGCTGTGCTAACCTCTGGCGACCGCATGTGGGAACTTGGCGTCTTTGCGTCTCTGCGTGAGTATCATCGGAAGATGGCCTGCGAGCTAGATCCATGAGCGACGATGGGCATCCGGTAGTGGGCGGGAGCTTTGGTGGGTGATGGCTTGATTGATGGGGCTCGGTGACGGCATAGTGGTGAGTGCGTTTTTGCGTTGGTTACCCATGAGTGCGGAAGAATCCAGTGCGGTTGGTCAGGCGTGCCATGCGTGGCATGCGTGGCATGCGCTGGCGCGTGATGCTGTGCTGGAGGCGTTGGAGGCTCGTGAGGATGGGTTGTCGGAAGACGAGGCCGGCCGGCGGTTGGCGCTCTATGGGCCGAACCGCTTGCCGGAGTGCCAGCCGACGCCGTTGTGGCGGATTGGGTTGCGGCAGTTTTGTAGTCCGCTGATCTACATCTTGCTGATAGCGGCGGTGGTGTCGGTGGTGATTGGGGATGTGAAGGATGCGGGGTTTATTGCTGCGGTATTGGGGATCAATGCGGTGATCGGGAGCTATCAGGAGTGGAGGGCGGAACAGAGTAGCCATGCGTTGCGCAAGTTATTGCGGATCCGGGCGGCGGTGGTGCGCGACGGCGAAGTGCGCGAAGTGCCGGCGGATGCGGTGGTGCCGGGCGATGTGGTGTGGCTGGAGTCGGGCAACCGGGTGCCGGCGGATCTGCGCTTGCTCAGCGCCCATGGATTGGAGGTGGATGAATCGTTACTGACAGGTGAATCGTTGCCGGTGGCAAAGGATCCGGAGTGGTGTGGCGACGAGTCGGCGACGGTGGGCGATCAATTGAACATGGGGTTCGCGGGAGCGATCGTGACCCGCGGGCGGGCGAAGGGCGTGGTGGTGGCGACGGCCAGTGCCACGCATGTCGGGCAGTTGGCGATGGATGTGGCGGTGGCCACGGGAGGGAAGCCGCCGTTGCTCAAGCGGATGGAGCGGTTTACCAATGCGATTGCGGGCGGGACGCTGACGCTTGCCACGCTGATCGGGTTGCTGGGTGTGACGCTGGGGAACTACGATGCGTCCGAGATGTTTTTGTTTGTGGTGGCGCTTGCGGTGTCGGCGATTCCCGAGGGGCTGCCGGTGGCGATGACGGTGGCGCTTTCCATTGCCACGACGCGGATGGCGAGGCGCGGGGTGATTGTGCGTCGGCTGACGGCGGTGGAGGGCTTGGGGAGCTGTACGTTGATCGCGACGGACAAGACGGGGACGCTGACGGTGAATGAATTGACGGTGCGTGAGGTGCGCGGGGCGGATGGTGGTGTGTTTACGGTGACGGGTGAGGGGATCGCGCCGATTGGCGAGGTGCTTGCGTCGGGCGAGGCGGTGGCGGTTGGGAGTGAGCCAGGGTTGGAGCGGTTGGCTCGGGCGTGTGTGCTGTGCAACGAGGCGGATCTGCACCCGCGGGATGGTGGCTGGGTGGGGCGCGGTGATGCGGTGGATGTGGCGTTGTTGTCGTTCGGTCACAAACTAGGTTGGCTGCGTGAGGCGACGTTGGACCGCTTCCCCCAGGTGAATGAGATCCCGTTCGAGGCGGAGCATCAGTTTGCCGCGACCGTGAACCGAGGGGAGAGCGGGTTGCGGGTCTTTGTCAAAGGGGCGCCGGAGCGTGTGCTGGCCATGTGTGGCGGGGAGATCGCCGGGCTTGAGCAGGAAGCTCTGGAGATGGCGGGGCGTGGCTTGCGGGTGCTGGCGCTGGCTGAGGGGGGAGCCGATGTGGGGGCGGAGTCGGGGGATGCGCCGGCGGTGCCATCTGGGCTGTCGTTTTTGGGGTTTGTGGGAATGCTTGATCCACTGCGGCCGGGGGCGCGGGACGCGGTGGCTGCGTGTCATGAGTCGGGGGTGGAGATCACGATGGTGACCGGGGATCACCGCGTGACAGCGCTGGCGATTGCGCGGGATCTGGGGTTGGCGGATGACGAAGCCCAGGTGGTAACGGGCCCCGAGTTGGTGGGGTTGGAGTCGGAGGCGCTGGCCGATCGTGTGCGGGACGTGCGCGTGTTCGCGAGGGTGGCGCCGCGGCAGAAATTGGAGATCGTCGAGGCAGCGCGGCGTAATGGTCATTTTGTAACCGTGACGGGAGACGGAGTGAACGACGCACCGGCTTTGCGTGCGGCGAATATCGGGGTGGCGATGGGGAAAAGCGGTACGGACGTGGCGCGGGAGGCTGCTGATTTGGTGATCAGTGACGATAACTTTTCAACCATTGTGGCCGGTGTGGAGGAGGGGCGGATCGCCTACGATAACATCCGCAAGGTAATCTACCTGCTGGTCTCCACTGGCGCGGCGGAGCTGGTTCTGATGGGGTTGGCGATTGCCAATGGAATGCCACTGCCGCTGCTGCCGGTGCAGATCCTGTGGTTGAACCTGGTGACCAATGGGATCCAGGATGTGGCGCTGGCATTTGAACGCGGGGAGGGTGATGTGTTGCGGCGTCGGCCAAGGCCTCCTGGGGAATCGGTGTTCAACCGATTGATGATCGAGCGGACGGTGGTGGCCGGGTTGGTGATGGGGGTGATTGGGTTTAGTGCGTTTGATTGGATGCTGAGTCGAGGTTGGGCTGACGCGGATGCGCGCAATGCGCTGTTGTTGATGATGGTGTTGTTTGAGAACTTTCACATTGGGAACTGTCGGTCGGAGACGCGCTCTGCATTTGGGATTTCTCCATTGCGCAGCCCGATTCTGCTGGTGGGCGCGGTTGCTGCGTTTTTGATCCATCTGGCGGTGATGCATTTGCCGATCATGCAGGGCGTGCTGGGGACGGCTCCGGTGTCTGCCGAAACGTGGATGGCGGTGACGTTACTGGCGTTGGTGATTGTGCCGGCGATGGAGCTTCACAAGTGGTCGTGGTGGAGGAGGAGAGCGCAGTAAGTCGTTTTTTGGACAGGATTCACAAGATCACCATGATTTGAGCTCCGCCAATGCATGCGCAGTGCTGGAGGGACGGCATTCCTGCCGTCGGTGCGAAATGGTCCTCGGAGCAGATGGTCTGGACTCCAGAGGGCTGATGATGCCAATAAAGAAATCTGCGGAATTGGCGTCATCTGCGGACCACTGAAAACGCTCACGGGTGATCTGTTTTGAACCACAGAGGACACAGAGTTTTGTCTGTCAGCGCCTTTGGGTGAGGCGTTCCTGTTAGTGTGGTCGCTGCGCTCCGGATGGATCTGGTGGCCGGATGGGAAACCGGCGGTCCATGGGGTGCTGCGTGTTGCGGAGAGACGAAGCCTTTTTGTGGCTATCAACCCTGAAGATGTCTACGTGCAATTAGGGCACCTCTGCGTCTTTGCGTCTCTGCGTGAGTATCCCCCTCCTGAGCGAGGTAGCTCCGGATGGGAACAAAAAAAACGCCCGGCGGAGAGGAGGGCTCTCTGCCGGGCGTTGGGTGTAGTTTGCTGAAGTTACTGCCAGACCACTTCGAAGATGCGGACTTTGCCTCCGGATGGTGGGGTGATGGTCACCTGGTTGCCATTTTGTTGGATGGCGGAGGCCGGGGCGTCGCTGAGGACGATGGCCTTTTTCGCGGCCTTTGGTCCGGTCAGGGTTTGTGGCTTGTCGATGGTGTAGAAGCTGGTTGGGTCGCCGTCGGTGGTGGCGGCAACCGAGTTGGCTGCGGCACCGGCAGGGACGTCGAACTTGAACTTCTCAATGCGGAACTCGATTGGCTTGTCCGAGCTGTTGACGAGTCGGAAGAAGCGGATCTTGTCGTTTACGTTGAGTGGGTTTTGCAGTTCGCCACCGCCCTTGCGTGCGTTGAACGGCTTCCAGTTGTCTCCGTTGGTTGAAACTTCCACCTTGCAGGCATCGGCAGCGGCCGCGTTGTCGAGCTTGATGTGGATGTAGTTGCCGAAGACGCCTTCGGGAAGAGCCAGGCCGATGTGGTCGTTCGGCTGGAGCTTCACGACCTCTAGGATGCGGGCGAGGTTGACGTACTTGCCGTCGCGTTCGGCCTGGAGGTTCTGCATCGAATCGACATTGGAGAATGCCTGGTAGGCTGCGTTGTCTGCGGCGAGTTTTCCGCCCATCTTCTCGGCGGCCTTGGCCCATTCCGCGTTGAAGAGTTCATCGACCAATGGGGTGAGTACGAGAGTCGAGACTTTGCAGCCTTTTGCCCACTGTTTGTCACTGGCGAAAGTTTCTTCGAAGTGGCGTTGTTTTTGGGCGTCGTAGAAGTCCTGCTGCAGGGCTTTGCTATTGGCGATGACTGAGAACAAAGCCAGGTGGGCATTGCCGTCGCCTCCTTTGCCCGAGGCGAGTTTGACGGCAGCGGTGCCGGCATCGCCGAGGGCTTTGAACGACTTGACCCAGAACTCGATCTCGTGCCAGAGAGCGGGATCGGTCTGTGGCAGGGTGGTGATCATTTTATCGGCAGCCGCGGTGATCTCCGCGAACTCGGCGAGCAGAACCTGCGCGTCCTCCGCGCTGAGTTGCTGGTTCTGGCGGTAGTTGGCGAGTGCTTTGTCGACGGCAGGCTTGATCTCCACCGACTCCTCGCGGCGGTAGTTGTGGAACGATGGGCCCTGATCAGAGTTGTGCTTGGCGAAGACAAACATTTCCTCCGCCACGCTTGGGAAGAGACGAGGGAAGGCGGCGCGCCACGATTGCTCCGAGTCGAAGGCGTCGACGTTCCACGCCCAGTCGGCGATGCTGAACAATCCGAGCTTCGAGGCCTCCGGCTTGTCCATCGGGTTGGACGCGAAGCCTGAGAGCAGGTCTTTGTTTTCCTTGTCGAGGCCGTAGGTGCGGCCCATCAGGAGGTTGGTGCGGCAGTAATCGTTGACCGGCCAGTTCCACCAGATGAATGGTTTGCGCTGCCAGTGTTGGGACACTTCTTTGACCGCTGGGGCAGGGATGTCCGCGCAGATGCCCGGGCCGGTCCACATGATGTCGATGTCCTGGTCGAGCTGTGCGCCGAGCCTGGTTTTGTATTCATTGGCGCCGGAGCCCGAGTAGCTGGTCGGGCACATGATCAATGGAGTGACGTCCGGCTTCTTTTTAATGAAGTCGCGGTTGATCTGGTTGAGCATTTTGGCCTGCATTTCGGCGCGTGCGCCTTCGCCGCCGATATCGTCGAAGAAGACCGCGAACGAGCGCACGCCGAGGTCGTACATGGCCTCGAGTTTCTTCTGGGCGACGATGATGTCGTCCGGGGTGCCGTCGCCGTCCTTGTCATCCCAGCGGATGGACGAGCCAGGGTGGAGGGCCCAGATGAAGTTGACGTGGTGTTTTTTCGCGGCTTCGACCAGTTCGGTGATTTGTTTGGCCTGGTCGGCTGGGTATTCTTCGCGCCAGAGGTGGGAGTTGAAGCCTGAATACGGGTCGTCCTTTGGCCCGTAGATGTAGGCATTCATCTTGTATTTCCCATAGAACTCGATCTGGCTGAGGCGGCGTGCGTGTTCCCACGGTTTGCCGTAGAATCCTTCGATCGACCCGCGGAATGGAATGTCCGGCCAGTCGGCCACGCGGCAGTGGCTGAGTTTGCCGTCGGTGGCAATCATTTGCGCCAGGGTCTGGGTGGCGTAGAAGATGCCGGTGTCGTCGGCTGCGGCGATTTGGATGCCGTTGCCATCCACCTTCAGGACGTAGGCGCCCGGGGTGTCTTTGACTTTGGCCTTGGCGAGGATGGGGGTGGCGGCATCTCCAACGGTGGTGGTGATGCCGAGCTTGCCGGATGGACGTGCATTGATGGCCCTGAAGGCACCGACCAAAGCAGTGAAGTCTTTGACTTGTGCGGGGTCGAGCTGGTTGGCTGCGATATCGGCTTGCTGGGTGACGGCCTTTTGTGGTTTTGGCCAGACGTCGGTAGCTGGGTCACCGGCCAGTGCGGTGGCGCAGAGTGCGACGGATGCCAGGGAAACGGTCAATGATGAGGTGCGTGACATGATCATGAAAGCTGGAAATTAGGCGCACCCACAAACGGCCGGGCACGCCGGAATATTGCATTGAATCGATGGAATCCTCGACTGACAACCAGATTGGCCTGGAACAACGCCCACCTGAGGGATTCGGTCCAAAACGAAAGGGGGCAGCGTGGACCGCTCGATTCGATTTTAGGCAGGGTGCCGTCTAGAATCCCCAAAGCAGCGGGATGGTGATGCTGGCTACAACCCACAGCAACAGGTTGAGCGGTAGACCAACTTTGACGAAGTCTTTGAAAAGGTACCCACCGGCACCATAGACGTAGGTGTTGGTTTGGTAGCCGATCGGGGTGGTGAACGACGCGCTGGCGCCGAACATGACCGCGATGATGAATGGAATGGCGCTGTAGCCCGAGGCTTGTGCAAGGTTGATCGCAATTGGCGTAAGGAGCACCCCAACGGCGTTGTTGCTGACCAGTTCGGTGAACATGGAGGCCAGCAGGTAGACGACCGCCAACAGCACGTACGGGTGGATGGTTGAGGGAAGTCCGAGGGTCGAGACGCCTCCAGCCAAGCCGTTGGCGATGGTTTCCGCCGCGCCGGTGCTTTGCATGGCGCTGCCGACTCCGAGCATGCCGATGATGAGGAAAATAATGCGCCACTCGATGGCTTCGTAGGCGTCGCGGGTGGTGACACAGCCGCCGATGACCACGGTCAGTGCGGCGAGGAAGGCGAGGGTGAGAGTAGGCAGCACGTCGAACGCGCCCAGGCCGATGAAGCCCACCATGGCGGCAATGGCGACCGGTGCGCGCTCACGGCGGAAGGGCTGCTCCTTGGGCTCGGAAAGGGTGACGAACCCACGTTCGGCCATCAGTCGATTGATGCCCTCTTTGGTACCTTCGACGAGCAAGGTATCGCCGAACTGAAGCGGATGGGTTTCCAGATGGCTGGTGATGTTGGCACCGCGGCGGTGGATGGCGAGGATCATCGAGTTGAATCGCTGGCGGAAGGCAAGTTCCGGCAGTGTGCGGCCGGCGAGGTCGGAATCCGGGCCGACCATGCCCTCGATGAGCAAGGCTTCACGTTGTTCCAGCGGTTCGAGTCCGAGGTCGCTGCCCCAGCCGAGGTCGGTGCCCGAGGTGTCGCGCAGTTTCTGGATGCCGGTGCGGCCGGTGCGCAGAACGAGTCGGTCGCCCTGTTGGAGTTCGACGTCTGGGAGTGGGAGCAGGACGTTGACCCCGCGGCGGCGGACCTCGAGGATGTTCATTCCCTTGAGTTCTTTCGAGAGAAGATCGGTGATGGCGCGGCCTACGAGTGGGGATTCTTCACCTACGAGAACCTGCACGAGGAATTCGCGGCGCATCTCCGGAGTAAGCAATGAGCTGAGGGTTTCGCGCTCCGGCAGCAAATGGCGGCCGAAGAACCACATGTAGATTCCGCCCACGATTCCGTAGATGATGCCGAGCGGAGTAATGGAAAAGAGCGAAAAGGCATCAATGCCCATGTCGCGGGCCATTCCGTCGACCACCAGGTTGGTGGAGGTGCCGATCATTGAGCACGTACCGCCGAGGATGGTGGCGTACGAGAGCGGGATGAGCAGCTTGGAGGGCTTGGCGGAGGTGGAACGGCAGAAGGCGAGGATCACTGGCATCATCACCACCACCACCGGTGTGTTGTTCATCACTGCCGAGATTAGCAGCGGGAACGTCATGATCAGTAGCAGGGCGCGCTTTTCACTGCCTTTGGCAAAATGGAGGAACTGATCGCCCAGCGTTTCAATCAAGCCGGTGCGCTCCAGCGCCACGCTGACCACGAACAAACAGGCAATGGTCAGAGGTGCGGGGTTGGAGAACCCAAGCGCCCAGTCGGAGATGTCGAGGATTCCAAGAGCCAACAAAATGGCCGTGCCCAGCAGCGCGGTGAGCTCTGTGGACAGCCATTCTTTGATAAAGCTAATCGTGCAGCCGATGACGACGGCGATGACGATGAGTTGGTCAGTCGTGAAATCCATTGAGGGGGAGAAAGCGGAGTCGTGCGGTTAGGTGGACGAAATCAATCGTTGTTCGAACCTGTAGGGCACGCGCCACCATGGTGGTCAGTCGGCTTTCCTTCAAGAGGGAATCGTGAAATTTGAGGAGAGGGAGGAGGGCTGAGAGAGAACGAACGATTCTTCCTATAAGTCTTATAGGTCCTATAAGACTTATAGATGTGACGCCTAAACTAACAGGATTATCAGAATCCCCAGAACAACGGAATGGCGACACTGGCGACGATCCAGAGGATGATATTGAGCGGCAGTCCGACGCGAATGAAGTCTTTGAACAGGTAACCACCGGCGCCGTAGACGTAGGTGTTGGTTTGGTAGCCGATGGGAGTGGAGAAGGATGCGCTGGCGCCGAACATGATGGCGACGATGAAGGGGATCGGATCGTAGCCAGCGGCGTTGGCCAGGTTGACGGCGATGGGGGTGAGCAGGGCTCCGACCGCGTTGTTACTGATGAGTTCGGCGAAGACTGAAGCCATCAGGTAGACAAGAGAGAGCAGGACGTAGGGGTGCCAGAATGGGCTGAGGGAGAAGACATCGATGCCGGCGGTGAGACCTTCTGCGAGGGTTTGTGCGGTGCCGCTGGATTGCATCGCACTGCCGATGCCGAGCATACCGATGATGAGGAAGATGATGCGCCATTGGATGGCATCGTAGGCGTCGGTGGGGGTGACGCAGCCGCCGGCGACGACGACGAGTGCGGCCAGAAATGCGAGGGTGAGCGTGGGGGCGACGTTCAACGCGCCGAGCACGACGAAGCCGATCATGGCGGCGAGGGCGATGGGGGCGCGCTTGCGGCGGAACTTTTGTTGGCGGGGCTCGGAAAGGGTGACGAAGCCGCGTTGGTTCATCAGACGCTCGATCCCTTCGTTGGTGCCCTCGACGAGCAAGGTGTCGCCGAACTGCAAGGGATGGCTTTCGAGTTGGTTGGTGATGTTGGTGCCGCGGCGGTGGATGGCGAGGATGAGCGAATTGAAGCGTTGGCGGAAGCGCAGTTGTTTCAACGTGCGGCCGGCCATGGGTGAGTCGGGGCCGATCATACCTTCGATCATGAGGGCTTCGCGAGATTCCATGGGTTCGAGGCCGAGTTCGCTGCCCCAGCCGAGGTCGGTGTCTTCGGTGCTTTTGAGTTTCTCGATGCCGCTGCGGCCAGTGCGCAGAACGAGTCGGTCACCGGGTTGGAGCTCGACGTCAGGGAGTGGGGCGAGCACGTTGACGCCGCGGCGGCGGACTTCGAGCACATGCATGCCTTTGAGTTGTTTTGCGAGAAGCTGGGATAGAGCTCGATCGATCAGAGGCGAGTCTTCTCCCACCTCGACCTGCACCAGGAACTCTCGTTTCATCTCTGGCGTTAGTAGCGACCCGAGAGTCTCGCGGTCGGGGAGCAAATGGCGGCCAAAGAACCACATGTAGGCGACCCCGATGATGCTGTAGACAATTCCCAGCGGAGTGATGGAAAAGAGCGAGAAGGGCTCGACGCCCAAGTCGGTGGCCATGCCGTCGACGACCAGGTTGGTGGAGGTTCCGACCATCGAGCAGGTGCCTCCGAGGATCGCGGCGTAAGAGAGTGGGATGAGGAGTTTGGATGGCTTGGCTTCGGTTGAGCGGCAGAAGGCGACGAGGATGGGCATCATGACCACGACGACCGGTGTGTTGTTGGTGAAGGCTGAAATGACCAGCGGAAAGGACATGACGAGCAGGAACGCTCGGGTCTGGCTGCCTTTGGCGAGGCGGAGGAATTGGTCGCCGAGAGTTTCGATCAGACCGGTGCGCTCAAGTGCGATACTGACGACAAACAAACACGCGATCGTCAGCGGGGCCGGGTTGGCGAAGCCGGCGGTGAAGTGATCGAGGTTCAGGATGCCGGTGGCGAGTAGGATTGCCGCGCCTATCATCGCGGTGATTTCTGTAGCGATCCATTCTTTGATGAAACAAACCGTGCACCCGACCACGACGGCAAGAACGATGAGTTGGTCGGGAGTAAATGACATGGCGAAAACGGGCGGGGTTGGGGACCGGCTAGATGGGATACGAATGGGGGCGGGCGTTGGATAGGGGGCAAATGGGCGGTGGTATCCGGGCGCGGGATGAGATGGGTTGCGTTCGTTGGATTCGCGCTGAGAGTAATGCTCGGCCACGTTGCTAGTGGGCTTTGGAGCAATTTGAGATCGGAAAGCGGACTGAAATGAGTGAGATCAATGTGGACAATCTGGTGGAGCGTCTGGGCGAAGAGAAACTTCGTGAGCTGAGTGCTGCGTTTTATCGTCGGGTGAAGACCGATCCTATATTGGGGAAGATGTATCCTGACGACGATTGGGACGGTGCTGAAGAACGGCTGGCAGACTTTCTGGTGATGCGCTTTGGCGGAAGCACGGCCTATATGGAGAAGCGTGGGCACCCGCGGTTGCGGATGCGTCATGCTCCGTTTGTGATTGGAGCGGTGGAGCGCGACCAGTGGCTGACGTTGATGGGTGAGTCGATGCGCGAGGTGGGGATCCCTCAGCAAGAAGGAGTGGTGATGGCGCAGTTCTTTGCGCAGATTGCGGATTTCATGCGCAATTCGCCGCATTGAGTTCAAGCGAGCTCTGCCGGGTCGGGGGTGACTTGATTTAGGTGGATTGCTCTTGATAGGTTGCTGTTTGGTTTGTGATAACGTTTAAATGTTATCACGAGTCTTTTCGGCGGCGGTGCACGGAGTGGAGGCGATCCCTGTGATCATTGAAGTGCACACGCGGGGAGGGGACGACTCAAAGACGGTGATTGTCGGGTTGCCGGATGCTGCGGTGAAGGAGAGCATCGAGCGGGTGTCCGCAGCGGTGGTGACTAGTGGGATGAAGATGCCGGTCGGGCACATGACGATCAATCTGGCCCCAGCGAATATCCGCAAAGAGGGGCCGGCGTTCGACCTGCCGATTGCTCTCGGGGTGATTTGTGCTGCCGCCGAGGACAATCATGAGACGAGGTTTGTGCGCGATCAGATGGCGGCTGCCGTGGTGGTGGGCGAGTTGGCGTTGAATGGGGAGGTCCGGCCGGTGCGGGGCGTGCTGGCCGTGGCAATCGAGGCCAAGAAGCGGGGCGTGAACTTCATCATGGTGCCGCGGGAGAACGCGCAGGAAGCCGCTGTGGTCGGTGGGATTGCTGTGATCCCGGTGGCGACGCTGGAGCAGGCGTATGGATTTTTCACCGGGGATCAGGAGATTGTGCCCCACCAGCTCGACCGCCGGGCTTTGTTTGCCCGCCATGCGCGGCACGATGTGGATTTCAATGAGGTGAAGGGCCAGCACAGTGTGAAGCGGGCGCTTGAGGTGGCCTGTGCCGGCGGGCACAACTTGCTGATGATCGGGCCGCCAGGGACTGGGAAGTCGATGTTGGCGAAGCGGATTTCGACGATCATGCCATCGCTCACCGAAGAACAAGCGATCGAGGCGACCAAGATTCACTCTATTGCCGGGCTATTGGACTCCAAGGCGGGGCTCGTGGGAACCCGTCCATTCCGGTCGCCCCATCATACGGTGAGTGAGGCGGGGATGTTGGGAGGGACGAGTGTTCCGCGTCCGGGGGAGGTGTCGTTGGCGCATCACGGGGTATTGTTTTTGGACGAGCTGCCGGAGTTCCGGCGATCGACGCTGGAAGTGATGCGTCAGCCGTTGGAGGACGGGCGGGTGACGATTAGCCGGGCGGCAGCGTCGTTGACGTTTCCGGCGCGCTTCATGTTGGTGGCCGCGATGAACCCGTGTCCTTGCGGCTACTACGGTGATCCGAAGCGTGAGTGCCGGTGTGTTTCGCGTCAGATTGAAATGTACCGCCAGCGCATCAGCGGACCATTGCTCGACCGGATCGACATTCATATCGACGTGCCGTTGGTCGAGTATCGTGATTTGGCGGCGTCGAGCGGAGGCGAGGCGTCCGAAGTGATCCGCGAGCGGGTCGAGCGGGCGCGGGCTGTGCAGGTGGAAAGGTTCCGCAAAGAGGCCGACGGCGTGGCACCGGTGGCGGAGAGTTCTCTGACCAATGCCTACCTAGGCCCGAAAATGGTGGCGAAGTATTGCCAGCTCGACCGCGAGGGGGCTGCGTCGCTCGAGCACGCGATGACTCAGCTCAACTTCTCCGCCCGTGCGCACGACCGGATCTTGAAAGTCGCCCGGACGATTGCCGATCTCGAGGGTGTCGACCAGATCACCGATGCCCACGTGATGGAGGCGATCCAGCTGCGCTCGTTGGACAGGAAGCTGTGGTGATCGTGAATCTTTGCCTGCTTGGCTCGGTGGAAAATTCTACATGTGGTAAATTACCATCATGGTGAAGACGCAGATCACGGTGCCTGATGAGCTGTATCAGAGAGCCAAGGAAATCGCGGCGGCCAAGGAGTGGTCATTGGCCGAGGTATTTCGTCGCGGTCTGGAGTACATGGCTAGCGTTCACAAGCCGTGTCTGGATACGGATTGGGAATTGCCGATCGTGCCGCTTGGGGATGGTGCAGTTACAAGTTCGGAGGAGATCCAGCGGGTTGCGGAGCAAGAGCGAGAGGATTATCTCGCCGACAAGATCGAGCGTGGGTTTGAGTCATGATTGGCGTTGATACAAACCTGCTGCTCTATGCGCTGCATGCTGGAGTTGGTGAGCACGCTGCTGCCAGAGCGTTCATGATGGAGTGTGGAACTCGTCAGGATGTTGTGATGTCGGAGCTGGTGCTGGTGGAGCTCTATGTTCTGTTGAGGAACGCCAAAGTTTTCGGGCGTGAGGTTCCTGCGGCTGAAGCGGCAGGCGTGGTTCAACGGTTCCGACATAACCCGAACTGGATGGTGGTGGAGAATGCTCCGGTGATGGACGAGGTTTGGGCTTATGCCGCAAGACCTGGTTTTGCTCGACGTCGGTTGTTCGATGTGAGGCTGGCCCTGACCCTTCAACACCACGGGGTTACTCGATTTGCAACGGCGAACGTGCGGGACTTCGAGGGGCTTGGGTTCGAGAAAGTGTGGAACCCGTTGGAGCCAAATTGATTGCTCCAACGGGGAGGGAATCATTTCACCGACACTGTCATCGACGAGGTGTGGCTGGTGCCGGGGGCCAGGGTCATGCGGTTTGGCCAGGCATTGGCGGGCTCAACGCAGACGAAGTGGTGGTATTCGTCATTGGCGAGGTCGCCCATAGCGGCGGCAGCTTCTGCGCCCGGGTTCCAGACGACGGTAGTCTGGCTGTTGTGTTTTTCGACGATGATCGTGCGTTGATTGGAGCGGTCGGCAATTTCGATGGTGGCCTCCGAGTGGTAGACGCGGTCGATCGCTTCGTTGATGACGATTGGTGCGTCTTGGGATTTCACCTCGGTGTCGCTGAGGCTGAAGACGTAATCGCATCCTTGCAGACCGATGACCTCGGTTTGATCTGCCATTCCAACTTGGAAGTAGGAGTGGAGCGCTTCGCTGATCTCGATCGCCGAGTCCGAGAGGTTGTCGCTGCGCAGTGAGATGGCAAGTGTGGAGCCGACGGTGATGGTGAGCGTGGCCTTGCAGGCGTATGGCCAGGAAGCGTCGCTGCCGTCGGTGGTAAAGCTGAGCACGAGCGTGGTGGTGTCGGCGCCGCACTCGATTTGCTCAAGTTGCCAGAAGCTGGTGCGGGCGAGTCCGTGGGACGGGTACCCATTGCCCGCATCGCGGTGGGCACTGAACCATGGCCAGCAGATCGGAACGCCGCCGCGGATGGCTTTGCCCTCGCGGAAGACTGCGTCGCGGCTGGTGAAAATGACGGGATCCTGACCGGACGGTTGGTAGGAAATCAGGTGGGCGCCGTGAAGTGCGATACTGGCGGTGGCCTGTGGATTGGAAACGTGGATCACCGGATAGTCGGGAGCGAGCTCCTCGATGGTGATGTGTGGTTGCTCGGCGGTGGCTTCAATGAGTGAGGCGGTACGATTCATCGCCGCGACCATAGCACAGCTTTCCGCCGGGAGGCCAGTGGGGGAGATTGAGAGTGCCGTGCGTCAGGTCAGAACGCGAAGGCGAGGATGTCTTCGTCGTGGAGGGTGTCTCGGTCTTCGAGAGCGAGCAGCAATTGGAGAGCTTCGCGCTCTGCGTCGGATTCTGCTGCGGCGACGATGGCGGTTGCGTTGAGCTCGACGGTGGTGGTAGCCGGCTCTGTGGCTGTCAGTTCTTTAGGGGCGGCAGGGGATGTCGGGTTGAGCACCATGGAGATGGCGAGTGCGGCGGCGGCCGCGATTGAGCCTATGCCGAGCCAGCGTACGACAGCCGGTGAGCGCGCAGGTTCCGGCTGCGCTGCATCCTGTGGGAGGTTGCGGGCGGCCGCGAGAGTGCGCTCGATGAAGTCAGCCGATGGGGGGACTTCACGGTGGTTGGCGATCAGCTCTTCGATCGATGGTTTCTGGTCTTGCTGGCTCATCGGGGAAGGGAACCCAAAAAACGAGGGGAAGTTGCGCCAATTCGCAAATTCCCCTCGATAAATTTTCAAGTCGTTCCGGATTAGTACGGAGCGGAGGTTTCGATGAAGCCCTCCAGCTTACGGATGCGGGTCGGGTGGCGCATTTTGCGCAGCGCCTTCGCCTCGATCTGGCGGATGCGCTCGCGGGTGACCCGGAACTGCTTGCCGACTTCCTCGAGAGTGCGCGAGTAGCCATCTTTCAGACCGAATCGCTGCTCAAGCACTTCGCGTTCGCGCTCGGTGAGGGAGTCGAGCACATCGCGCAGGCGGTCCTTGAGGAGAGCTGCCGAAGTCAGTTCCATCGGGCTTTCGCTGGCTTTGTCTTCAATGAAGTCGCCGATCTGGGTTTCGCCCTCGCCGTCGCCGACCGGAGCCTGCAATGAGACGGGTTGTTGTGCCATCTTGAGCACGGCATTGACGCGCTCGGCAGGAAGGTGGATTTCCTCGGCGATTTCTTCCGGGGTGGCTTCGCGACCGTATTCCTGGACCAACTGCTTCTGCACGCGCA
Source organism: Sulfuriroseicoccus oceanibius (assembly GCF_010681825.2). Lineage (NCBI taxonomy): Bacteria > Pseudomonadati > Verrucomicrobiota > Verrucomicrobiia > Verrucomicrobiales > Verrucomicrobiaceae > Sulfuriroseicoccus > Sulfuriroseicoccus oceanibius. Next base: position 1,610,514 of record NZ_CP066776.1, read on the forward strand.
TCAGCTTGTTGATGGTCTCGATCATGTGGACCGGGATGCGGATGGTGCGTGCCTGGTCGGCGATCGAGCGGGTGATGGCCTGGCGGATCCACCATGTGGCGTAGGTGGAGAACTTGTAGCCACGGCGGTACTCGAACTTCTCCACCGCTTTCATCAGGCCCATGTTGCCTTCCTGAATCAGGTCGAGGAACGAAAGTCCGCGGTTGGTGTACTTTTTGGCAATCGAGATCACCAGACGCAGGTTGGCTTCCACCATTTCGGACTTGGCCTGGTGGGCATCCGCCAATGCCTGCTTCACGTTGGAATGGCGGCGGCGGAACTCGTTCGGCGTGCACCAGGTCCGGCGGCGGAACGATGCAATGCGCTGCAGGCGCTTGGTGCCACCAGCAGGCATGCGCTCGATCTCGTCGATCTCGTTCATGTACGAGTCCACAAGGTCGATGAACTCTTCGGTCACCTTCTGCTTGTAGTAGAAGCGCTTGAACTTATTGGAGAGCTTCTTGATGTGCTCTTCCATGTCCTTTTGGATCGCTTCCACATCGGAGTCCGTAGCATTGAAGAGCTTCTCGTGAATGCGGTCGACCTCACCGCGCATGGTGCGAACGGTTTCGCAAAGTTTTGGCAGCGCGTTCATGTAGCGCTCGCGGTTTTCGACTTTTTTGTCGAGGATCACACGGTCGAATCGTTCGCGGCCGGTTTCCAGCTTCTCGGCCATAAGGAGGTACGAATCGCTGGCGAAGCCGAAGTGATGGAGGTGGCGTTGTACGGCGCTTTCGGCTTTTTCGATGCGCTTGGAGATCTCGACTTCCTCCTCGCGGGTGAGCAGTGGCACCTGGCCCATCTGCTTCAAATACATGCGGACCGGGTCGTCGAGGCCTTCCTGTTTTTGGCCGGCGCGGCGACGAGGGCTTTCTTCCTCGTCCTCATCGACGTCGTCGGTCTTGTTGGTGCGTTTGAAATTATCGACATCGCTGGCGTCGATCACCTCAAATTCCATGCTGCGCAGGCGGCTGAGCAACTCATCGACGAGTTCCGGCTGATAGACATCTTCCGGCAGTAGTTCGTTGATATCGTCGAACGTGAGGTACTCCTGCTCCTTGGCGAGTTTGATCATCTCGCGCAGTTTTGCCTTCACCTCCGGCGATTCCATGGTGAGTGGGCCGGATGGTGTTGTTGCCTCGGCGGCAGCCCCCGTTGGGGCAGCTTCAGCTGCAGGAGCTGGCTGGGCTTGAGGTTCCTCGGCTGGTGTTACCTCGGGAGTTTCGGCTACAGGCTTCTTAGCTGCAGGCTTTTTCGCTGTCGACTTCTTGGCCGCCGGCTTTTTCTTGGCAGGAGATTTTTTGGCCGCGGGCTTTTTCGCTGCGCTCTTTTTCTTCGCGCTCGGCTTGGCCGGGGTGGATTTTTTACTTGGGCGTTTGTCTGCCATGGTCAGATCTGGATGATTGGGGGAGGGGGAAAGTGATGGGGCGGTATTAGCTGGTACGCCTACCGGTTAAAATGGGTCGTCATTAGCTGGATCCGGCGCGGGTTCCTGAGCTTTTGGTGCTGGTGAGGCGGTACGTGACGGCGCATCTTCAGGGGGCGCAGTATTCTTAAGACGATTTTGCAAGGCAAGCACTTCTTTTTGAAGAGCGAGCAAATCAGAAGCGGGGAGGGATGGGTCGCGCAGTCTAGCTTTTGCCACGCCCAGTCGCGTGCGGATCGATTGACGGCGCAGCCTTTCCAAGGCGTCGAGCACGCAGTCTTGTAACTTTTCGGTAGGTAATGGCTTGTCCAGCACACCGAAGAAGTACGCTTCTTGCTCGTTCGGGCGATGGCTTAACCACGCATTTACACTGCTAGGGTTGTCTGCGTCGAACTCTGCGTCGAGGATCTCAGTGAGGATTGTGCCGTGTTCGACGTCGTCGAGCCATTCGCGTTTCCACTCAGAGGTGGCGATGATCTTGCGGCCCTTCTCTGAAGACAGGGCAATGTGGCAGAGCAGCTCAAGCACTGCAGAGTTGATCGAGAACTTGGGGGCAACGGGTTCGGCGTCGTGTGGGATGTCGCCGCGGGCTTCGCTGGCAGCGGCACGGCTGCGCTCCTGGTTTTGGCTGCGGCTGCGGGCGGTTGCGACTTCTTTCATCAGCAACTTGTCATCCACACCGAGGCGGGCGGAGACTTTGTGCACCACGGTCTCACGCAACATTTTGTCCGATAGTTCGCCAATCTTCTCCGCCAGTTCGCGCGCCAGTCGCGTGCGGTCACCGACATCGCTCATATTGATCTCCGACACCTTGTGCCCGAGCAGGTAGTCGTAGAAGTCCACCGCGTTGTCGATCAGTTGGCGGAAGGCGTCGACGCCATCGCGCTGGATGAAGGAATCCGGGTCATCCCCTTGAGGCAGGCGGGCAACGCGGACGACCAGCCCAGCATCTGCGAGCTCTTTTTGCGAGCGTTCGGCAGCTTTGACTCCTGCGGCATCTCCATCGTAGCAGATGACGACGGTTTCCGTGTAGCGGCGCAGCATGCGTGCGTGATCCGGAGTGAAGGCAGTGCCGAGTGGGGCGACGATGTTTTGCACGCCGTTCTCGCTGGCGGCGATCAGATCGATCTGTCCCTCGCACAGGATGGCGTGCTTGGCCTGACCGATCGGGCGCTTGGCTTTGTTCAGTCCGAAAAGCAGCTTGCTCTTGTTGAAGACGATGGTCTCCGGTGAGTTGAGGTACTTTGCCATCTTCGACTCGGGGTCGAGCAGGCGGCCGGAGTAGCCGACGACGTCGTCGTAGTCGTTGAAGATGGGGAAGATCAGGCGGTCGCGGAAGCGGGTGTAGAGTCCGCGTGACGGGTCGTGTTCGTCTCGCAGCGAGGCAATGCCGGCATCGACCAGGGCGCGGCCGCGCAGTCCTTGTTCACGGGCCCAGTCGAAGAATTCGCGATCGGATGCCGGGGCGTAGCCGATCATCCAGTTGAGCGCGGTGTCTCGTGAGAGTCCGCGGTTCTTCAGATAGTCGCGGGCGTGTTGTGCATTCGGCGACTTGAGCAAAAGCTCGTGATAGTACTCGGCGGTTTTGCGCAGCGCGGTCAACGCTTGCGAGCGGCGCTTGAGCTTGGCTTCTTCTTTAGGGTCGAGTTGTTGTTCGACCAGTGCGATACCGGCGCGGTCCGCGAGCTTCTTGATGGTGTCCTGGAACGAGATGTTCTCGTAATCCATGACGAAGCGGATGGCGGTACCTCCGGCGCCGCAGCCGAAGCACTTGAAGCTCTGGCGGCTGGGGCTGACGTAGAAGGAGGGTGTTTTTTCCTGATGGAATGGGCAGTTGGCGCGGAAGTTGCCACCGACGCGCTTGAGCGGAAAGTAGCTTTCGACCAAGTCGACGATGTTCGTCGCTTGGAGCACTTGTTGAATGGTTTCTTCCGCAATCCTCTTCATTCCTCGTGGGGCAAGACGGCAACTGAACACCGTATTAATGCCCTCTGCCAAGCGGTAACTACGAATTAGTCTGTGTTTTTGCCGATTGAGGCTGTGGCTTACACCTTTGCACGGCTCTTTTTCGGCGCTTTTTTAGTGATCTTCTTGCCCGCGGCGGGCTGCTTGCTCGCTTTTACAGCCTTTTTCTTTGGGGAGCTGGCCTTGGCGGTCACTTTTTTCCCGGGAGTGGTCGACTGGATGGATGCTGTGATGGTCGACGTGTCGACGATTGAATTGGTTTCTCCCCATTCATTGGCGATGTAGTCGTCTGCGGCATCGTCGTTGAGCCACTGTCCGTCGGCGGTGAGGAACTTGTAGGCGAACCGTTGGTTGGCCGGAAGGCTGATGCTTGTCCCTAGATGCCCGCTCTTGCGCAGTGACAGCGTGTGAACGCCGGGCGTCCAGTCATTGAAATCACCGAGGACCGAGACGGCGACGGTTGGATCTTCGAGTTTGAGTTTGAAGGTCACCTGGCAGCGTGCGCCGGTCTTGGAGAATGATTTGCTGATCATTGTTTCGCTTCTGTGTTGAGTGTTGGGGCGGTGAATATGTCACCGGGGTTTGTTATTCAGATGTAAAAAATATGACGTAATCAGAAATCGTGCCGATTTGGTAGGATTTTTGATTTGTCGGTGATTTGTATTGAGGGGGATACAAAAAAAGCGGGCCGCCCGGAGTGGGCGACCCGCTGAGAGGAGGTGGCTGGTCTCAACCTTTGAATTGTGGTTGGGGGGCGCCGGTGGCACCGACTCCGCGCACGACAAAAAGACTGCCGGCTTGATCTTCTTCGATGGATTTGTGGATTCCGGTGGTGACGTAGAGGTCTGTCATGTCCGGTCCGCCGAAGGCGACGGCGGTGGTTTCGACACATGGGAAGTCGATGCGGCGCTCGCACTCGCCGGTGGCGGGGTCGATGCAGAGAACGCATCCGCCGTGACAGAAGGCGACCCACAGACGGTCCTGGGTGTCGATTGCCATGCCGTCTGGTGACGCGTCGACCATGGGGTCTGTGTCTGCGACGTCGCGGCGGTTGGTCAGCGAGCCGGTGGTGGAATCGTAGTCGAACGCGCTGATCTTGCGGGTGGCGGTATCGATGTAGAAGCAGGTGGAGCCGTCTTTGCTCCAGACGATGCCATTGGAGTTAGTGACGTTTTCCACCACTTTGGTGATGGAGTGATCGGGATCTACGCGGTAGAGGGCTGCTTCCGGTTTCTTGACCATCGAGATGGTGCCGGCGAAGAGCCTGCCGTCCGGCGCGCATTTGCCGTCGTTGAAGCGGTGCGTTTCGATACCGGCTTCCGGATCTCCGATGGTGGTGAGAGATCCGTCAGTGACATTCAGGATGTGGATGCCGTTGTCGCCGCCGATGATCAGATCGTCCGATCCGTAGCGGGGGACGACGAAGCCGACGCGCTCGCCGACTTCCCACGATTGTTCATCGCCGGAGGCGGGGTCGAATGAGACGACGGTGTGTTGCTCGATATCGACGTAGAAGAGTCGTTGTTTTTCAGCGTGCCAGATCGGGCCTTCGCCCCAGGTGGAGATGCGGCTGCCAATGCGTTCGGGATGGGTCATGGTCAGAGAATGTTTAGGTGGATCTTGCGGGGCATTGTGGCGCGTCGGGCTGGTGGGGCAACGGGTTTTCGAGGAAAATTCGAGTCATGTGAAAAAGTTCGGGATTTTTCACAAGTGGCGGCGATAGTAGGCCGCAGTCCGGCGGGATCGTGAGTTATTCCTCGGAATTGCGCACGATTTAATTATGAGCGACCAGCCCACCAATTTGACCGTTCCGAAGAAGACTCTGTACCGGTTGTCGATCTACCAACGTTGCTTGCGACGATTGGAGGAGAGCGGTGTGGAAACGGTGTCGTCCGAGTCGCTGGCCGGAGTTGCCGGGGTGAAGTCGACCCAGCTGCGCAAGGACCTGGCTTGTCTCGGGCAGTTCGGGATTCGGGGGATCGGCTACGAGGTGGCAGGGCTGACGGCTATGATCCACGATGTGCTGGGGCGCAACCGGCTGAAGCCCGTGGTGTTGGTCGGTGCTGGTAATTTGGGCTCTGCCTTGCTGCGCTATGGAGGCTTCCGCAAAGAGGGCTTCGAGATTATCGCCGCGTTTGATACCGATGATGAGAGCGTTGGGCGCGAGGTGGATGGGGTGAAGGTGTTGCACCAGAATGAGCTTGAGCAGGTGATGCGTGAGCATCGGGTGAAGATGGCGATTCTGGCCGTGCCGGGGGGGGCGGCGCAAAAGGTGACCGACAACCTGGTGGACAGCGGAGTGCAGGCGATTTTGAACTTTTCACCAGCGGTGCTCGAAGTGCCCGAAGATGTCGTGGTGAAGAGCGTGGACTTGGCCGTGGAGCTCGAGAACTTGAGCTACTTCGTGCGGGATTAATCGGCTGTCACACAATCCGCACAAGGGGAGGCTTGTGTGACGCTGACGTGCAGCGTATGAATCCGGCGCGGATTCTTTGATTTCCATGTTGGTTCGTCCCCTCCATTTGTGGCTTGGAGCAGTTTGCTCTGTGATCGCGGTCTTTATGATCGTGGTGGCGATGGATGTGTTGTGGACGTTGGTTCTCAAACAACGCGACGAGATGCCCGTGGAGGAAATTGTGGCCGCTGAGCCGGACAAAGAGGCGGACGCGGTTACCGAGGATTTGGCGGCGGAGGATCAGGAACCGGACAAAGAAGTGGCGGAGGTGATGATTTTGCCGCCGACGAGTTTTGTGGTGCGCGCTGCCGAGGATCTGCCCGCCGAATGGGAAGAAGAGGTTCTGGTGGAAGAAGAAATAGTGGAGCCGAGGAAGCGGTTCACAGAATTTAGCGAGGCGGTTGGCATGAAATCGCTGACGCCGCCTGAGGACACGGATCGGATTAGTTCGGAGGACATGGCTGCTGGATCTTCGATGGATGCCGCGGATCCGAATGGCGAGGACGTGCCAACGACTGCTGATGGGCGGGCCGATGACCGTTTGGCATCGCTGATCGATAGTCAGCTAGGCAATGCGGACAGCCCTGGAAATGGTGGTGAAGGGGATGGATCGGGCGCGGTGGAGACACCTCCGACCGAGGTGGTGCCGGTAGCTGATACCGTGGATGTGAATGAGGGGGCGTCCAAGTCCGTGGACGAAGTGGAAGCAATTCCAGGATTGGATCAGGTGGCGGTAGAGTTCCGTGACGGACAAGTGGATGGGGAAGGCGAGGGGGATACCGAGTTGGATGAAAGTGGCGCGGGACAACCGCAAACCGCTCAGATGGCGGGAGGGTCCGGCGATGTGCAGCGTATCAAGCGCCGATTCAAGGGGCGCACCAACCGCAATGGAATCGATAGCTTGGCGGCGCGGGGGACTGCGTCGGGGCGGTATTTGGCGGCTATTTCAAAGCGTATCACCCGCAACTGGCAGAGGGCGTGCCACGATCCGGTGAACGGCCAGCACATTACCAATGGCATGATCAAAACCACGGTCACTGTCGGTCGCGACGGCAGCGTGGATCGCGTCGTGGTCGAGTACGCGGAGGGAGCGACGACCGTGCAGCAGAACTTTACCCGGGAAGCGGTGGAGAATACGAAACTTCCGGCATTCCCAGACGACTTCCGCGACGAGGTCGGTGACGAGCCCATTGAGGTGGAGTTTGATTTCCTCTTTTTCGTTCGTTGAGCCCGCTGATTCTTAATCCCTTTCGAGCCTTTAAACCTATTTAATCCATGAACTTCATGACCCCATTTATTGTTGCCAACACCGTGCTTTATAGTTCGATCGGTGAGTTTTTCGAGCAGGGCGGTTTCTTCCTGTGGCTGATTCTTGCTTGTGGTGTCGGTTTGATTTTCATCATCGCAGTGCGCGCGTTTGCGATGCGTACCGACCGTACGATGCCTCCGGGGTTGTGGAAGGCATTGGGCCAAGCGGCGGGGCAGGACGGCAAGCCGACCATGGAGCCGTTGTATGCTGAGTTGGACAAGAGCGAAGATGAGTCGCCGCTGCGTGAGATCATCGTGACGGCCTTTGATGAGGCGAACCTCGGGGCAACCGAGGAGGAAGTGGGCAAGGCGGTGGAGGTCAAAGCACGCCGGATGATGGTGGCGATGCAGTGGGGTCTCAGCGCGATGGAAGTGATCATCACGATCAGTCCGTTGCTGGGGCTGTTGGGAACGGCTGCGGGATTGGTGCAGGTGTTTGGCGGGCTCTCCGAGGCGGACAAGGATGTTGGCGAGATTGCCTTTGGTATCGGGCGGGCATTGTCCACAACGATTGCCGGTTTGGCTGTGGCAGTTCCGGCGGTGATCGCGCATTCGGCGATTACCCGCAAGGTGGAGCTGCGCGCGACCGAAGCAGAGGTCGCGTTGCTCGGCTTGGTGAGCAATTTGAACCGCGCACGCCGCAAGGGAGACGCGGCTTAAGCATCGTCAGATGGAGATTCGACCGACTCTACATTTCAAGCCATGAACATTCTCACCCGAAAACGTCATCGTCCGGTCGTGCCGGTGTTGTCGATGATCGATATTCTGGCGATCTTGCTGATTTTCTTCGTCGTGACGATGCAGTTCAAGACGGAGGACGATCAGGATCAGGCCTCGGAGTCGGCACAAACGACGACGGAGGAACAAACTGTGGTCGAGCGGCGGTTGGATATTGAGTTGCCGACTGCATCGAACATTGGCGGAACCGCTGCAGCACCGGCTGATGTGGTGATTTCAATCGACCAGCAGGGCAAGGTTTTCGTGGACGGCAACGAAGCGCCGACGCCGCTGGAGATGCATGCCTTGCTCGAAGAACGCAAAGTGATGAGCAATGGACTGGCTCGGTTTGAACTTGAGCCGGACCGTCGCGCGCCACTGGGGACTCTGATTACAGTGTGGGACGTGCTGACGGCGGCTGGAATTGATGTAAAGGACGTGCCGGCGCGATTGCAGGGGGCTGCGGAGTAGGTCGCTGCGTGTGGCGGAACCGGACGTGGTTCGTTTTCTGGGGGGGCGCAGATGGCGCGGATTCGCGCGAATTTTCTCTAGAAGGAGGAGGTGTGCCGACGCTGTGTGAGTGGCCCTCGGGTAGGTCGTTGGCTTCGTCGGTATCTCACGCTCGGCCGGCTGGGGGGGGGGATTGCGGAAAACCCAGGGTGTGGTCGCCTGGGGCTCCCGTCACCCTGGGCTGGTTTGCGAGTCCCTTTCAGGGACGGCCCGCCGTGGGGGGCGCCGAACGGTGCTGCGTCGGACGGACCTCTTTATCCTTATCGTTATCCAGATCCTGATCGGAGCGCAGCGACTCCACGACAACCTTTCGGCGACACAACCGAATAGGTAGAGATTCGCCTGATGATGATCGAACCTCGGGGCGGTTGGCAAATGCTTAGCGGGATGCGTGTTGGCGGTCGGCCTGCTCGAACTGGGCGATGACGGATTCTTTGGTCAGCATGATGATGGTGCAGACTCCGAGAGCTGTGCCGACGGGGATGCTCAGGCAGTTGAGTCCGCTGACGATGAGGCAGAAGATGCGGTTCTTGCGCTTGAGGAGCGATAGGCCGCAGATGGTCTCAATTGCCACGAATCCGAGGATGATGATTCCGATGGCCAGATAGAACCAACCCAAGGTGTCGAACATCTCCGTCACTATTCCGGGGGGAGGGGAGGCGTTCATGTCGGGCCCGCCTTGCATGGGGTCGATGTTGGTGATGCTATTCATCAAGGTGAATTGGAGCATCAGAAATGGAATGGCGAGCAGGTAAAGCCCGGCGAAGATGAAGTGGAAGATAGCCAACAGCTTGAGATTCTCGTTGTCCCTGCGTGCGGGATCTGTGGGCGAAGGCGTGTACAGCGGCGGTCCCTGTGGCGGCGGTGTGTTTGAGTTCATGCTGAAGGTTTAGCATCAACCACCAGCCGGAGGGCATGAGAATGTTGTTCTCAAATTCTAATACCCGAAATAACGAGCGATGCCCTCTGCGATGAGCTTCGAAATGGCGCGCTGGTACCAGGCCGAGTTGGCGCGCTTACGCTCCCATGAGTTGGAGATAAACCCACATTCGACCAGAATGGCAGGGTGTTTGGTGTCGCGCAGGACTTTGAAATTTCGGCGACGGATGCCACGGTCCTTGCTGCGGACGTGCTCCATCATGGCGGTCTGGACGTTGGAGGCGAGCTTTCGCCCTTTTCGGCTGAGGTAGTAGGTCTCGATGCCGCGCACCGAGCGGTTGGTCGATGCATTGTAGTGAATACTGACGAAGATGGCTTTGGGGTAACGGTTGGCGATCTGTGCGCGTTCGCTGAACGGTACGAACTTATCCGTGCGGCGGGTCATGACGGTGCGAAAGCCGCGGCGTTTGAGTTCTTTTTCGAGCTCCTTGGCGGTGGCCAGAGCGACCCTGCTCTCTCGAACGCCTCCCCAGTAGGCGCCTTTGTCGATCCCTCCGTGCCCAGCGTCGATGACAATCACGGTGCGCGCGACCGCAGTCCCAATGAACACGAGTGCCACCATCAGAGCGCACCACCATCCGGAAGAGGAGGTGCGCAGGGAGGCATGGGCTGGGCGCGGGTACGGCATCGGGGGGGGATTGCTCAATTAGTTTGGATTTCCAAAATAGTGGCCACAGCTTGCACAAGCAGCGGGGGCGATGCACGTAGAAATTTGCGTTCTTTCCGTGGAAATTGTGCAGATTTCGGGCTAGGTGTCCTGCGCTATGACAATGCATGACATGCCTTTTGTGAACTCGTGCCTCAATGCGACGGCAGTGGTCTTTTTGACGGTTGGGTTTATTGCCATCAAGATGGGAGCAAAGGAGTTGCACCGGAAGATGATGGTGTCGGCATTTGTGACGTCGGCGATCTTTTTGGTAGGCTATGTGGCGCACAAGATTTACGTCAAAGGGGTGCACACTCCGTTTCCTGGTGAAGGAACGTGGAAGGCGATCTACCTGACAATGCTGGCATCTCACGTGATCTTGGCGATGGCGATTGTGCCGATGATTTTGATCACGATGAAGCATGCGATCAAAGGAGACTTTGAGAAGCACCGCAGGATTGCTCGCTGGACCTTCCCGATCTGGTATTATGTATCGATCACGGGAGTCTTGGTGTATTGCTTCCTTTATGTCTGGTTTGTTTAATCGCTTGCTGAGCAGGGCGGCTTGGTTGTTTGGATACGCGTTGGTGACGGGTGCGCTGGGCGGGCCGCTGAAGTTTGACGTGACGTTGCGGGAGGCGGATGCGACGCCCGAGCAGGATCGGGTGCCGGTGAGTTTCCCGTACCACAACCCACACGACATCGCGGTGGAGATTGTGGAGTTCCGCAGCACTTGCGGGGCGTGTCTCACTGCGGGGCCGAAGCAAAAGGTGGATCCCGGTGGCAAGAGTGCGGTGGATGCCTTGTTTCTGGTGGGGGCGGTTGGCGGCAAATTGGAAAAGAAACTAACCGTTGTGATGCGCGATGCGAACGGTGCGTTCCACGAGCAGGACTTAACGGTGAGGGTGACGGTGCCGGAAGTGGTCCAAGTGCGGCCGAAGAAGTTGGAGTGGGCGCTCGGTGGCGAGGGCGGGGAACAGGTTTTCGATGTGAAGATCCCCGGCGACGATCCGATCCACGTGACGGCGGCACGTTGTACGCGTCCTGCGTTTGCGGTGATTGTTGACGAGGTCGAGAAAGGCCGGCATTACCGCGTGCGGGTGACTCCGAGCAAATTGGATGTGCCGCAATTGGGGTTGCTCAAGATTGAAACGGACTGTCCGATCGAGAAGTATAAAAATCACATCGTATTTGTGGCGGTTCGCGAGTAGGTTGGCCGCAGAATTTTTGGACTCGCGCGTTAGATTCCTTCCCCTATGTATCGATTTTTTATTCAAGTGCTCATTGTCACCGTGTTGATCGGTGTGGCTTCGTTGGTGGTGAAAGCAGTGCATCCGGATGGATCCACGCTGGATGTGGGGATCACAGAGGCGGATTTGCGCGATGGCGAAATCCTTGTAGAGGAAGCTTTGAAGAAGGCGGAGGAGAATGGAGTGCTGTGGGTGGATCTGCGCCCGCGCGCGGAGTATGCCGATGAGCACATCGACGGCGCGATCAACGTGTCGGTGCTCGAGGGCGATAACTTGTCCCAAGAGCTTTTCAATCTGGAGATGAGCGGCGGCGTGGAGCTCGATTCGACCTCCGTGATTTTGTACTGTGCCTCGACCGAGTGCGACGAAAGCCACCGGGTGCTCGAGGAACTGCGCGAGCTGAATTTGCCGATCAAGACCCACGTGCTTGCCGGCGGCTGGCCTGAATACAAACGTGTCATGCGCACGCTGGAGAAGTAGTCGGGAGTTCTCTATGGTTCTGTTTTGTGATCCGCAGATTACGCCGATTGCTGAGATTTTATGACGAGTGAGTTGGAGCTTTGAGTGAAGAGGTAGTAATCAGGGTGCCTTGTGGTTAGTTTTTAGCTATGAAGAAGCTTTATAGTTTGGCTGTAGCTGTCTGCCTCAGCTTGTTGTGGTCGCCTGAGGCAGCTGCAGCCGAGGAAGGTTCACTAGATGCTGTCGAGTGGCTCGATCGGGCGCACGTTTTGATCGGGAAGTGGGAGTCCACTGAGCTCGTCGGGCTGCCGGATGGGGTTGAGTCGTTCACTATTGAGTTTTTCGGGGACGGGTCGGTGACGACCGTGATTCAGAGGAAGCCGGAGCGTGTAGATGGGCGAGAGATCGCAGTGCCCCCGGCTTCGGACGATCGTTTTTATGCCGTAGGGAATGGAGTGATTTACATGATCATGGATGATGCTCCGGCGGGACAGGCTCATGCCAAGCGTGGAGGTGATGAGTTGTTTAATTATGAGCTGAACGGCGGCAACTTGCTGACTCTGACCCTCAAGCGAAGGGGGCGGCCTCTCGTCATGAAGTTGAAAAGGGTCCGATAGGCGTTCCAATGGGGAATCTCTATTTGGATAATCTGCGGACAAACAAAAACGCGCGCTCCGGGTCGTCCGAAGCGCGCGTTAATTTTTAGCTTGTCTGTCCGGGGAGTTAGTCCTCGTCCGGAGCTCCGCCGGTGGCGTTGCCGAGTTCCTGTTGCTCTTGTGGCAGGAACTTCTTGAAGCGGGTCTTGTCGATGGACTTCATGTAGGCCTCGAGCGGAGTGACCATGCCTTGGCGCAGGCGATCCCAAATTGCTTCGTCCATGAACTGCATGCCGTGCTGCTTACCGCCGGTGATGACGTCGGTAAGCTTCTGGGTGGCACCTTCACGAATGATCGCGCTCACCGCCGGCGTGCTGACGAGCACCTCGTTGACCGCGGTCCGGCCTGGCTTGTCGCTGCGCTTCATGAGCAACTGGGCGACGACGCCACGCAGCGATGCCGCGAGCATGGTGCGCACCTGGCTTTGCTGGTCGGATGGGAAGACGTCGACCAATCGGTCGACGGTCTTACGGGCGTTGTTGGTGTGGAGCGTACCAAAGACCAACAGACCGGTTTCCGCGGCGGTGAGGGCCAGCGAGATGGTTTCCAAGTCACGCATCTCACCGACGAGCACGATGTCGGCATCCTCACGCAGCGCGGCGCGCAGGCCATCGGCGAACGACGGAGTCTGAATTGGGACTTCCCGCTGGGTGATGATGCTGTTTTTGTTGCGGTGGACGAATTCGATCGGTTCCTCAACGGTCACGATATGGCGTGACATGTTGGTGTTGATGTAGTCGATCAGCGCGGCGAGCGTGGTGGACTTACCCGAGCCGGTCGGGCCGGTAACGAGCACGAGGCCGCTGCGCAGGTGGCCGAAGGATTTGACGACCTCCGGGATGCCCAGGTCGTCGAGCGTGGCGATCTTGGTAGGGATGATACGGAAGACGGCGGCGAGTCCGTATTGCTGCTTCAGGTAGTTGCAGCGGAAACGCGAGTCTTCGTCCATTTCGTAGGCGAAGTCCAAGTCGCCTGTCTCCATGTACTTGGCGAAGGCGTTGGGTTCGCAGATTTCCGAAAGGAGGGCCTGCATCACGTCGTGGGTGAGCACGGGCTCGCCTTCAAGGGCGGTTACAGCGCCGTGGACACGCACCTTGGGTGGCTGTCCTTCGGATAGGTGGAGGTCGGATCCGCCGACTTCGATGAGTGCGCGGAAGTAATGGTCAATTTGAGCCATGGTGGGTTTGAAAGGGAGTTAGGAGGTTCAAACTTGGAAGTACTGCTGCATCGAGGTTTTGTCCTCGCAGCGGGAGAGGGCTTCTTCCTGGGTGATCAAGCCCTTGTCGTAGAGTTTGCGGAGGGAATCGTCCATCGTGATCATGCCGACGTTCTTACCGGTTTGCATCACGCCCGGAAGCATGAACGTCTTGCCTTCCCGAATACAGTTGGCGGCGGCCGGCGTGTTGACGAGCAGCTCAAGCGCGAGCTCGCGGCCTGTACCGTCGGCCCGTGGGACGAGCTGCTGGGAGATCACGCCACGCAACGATTCACTGACCATGATGCGGATCTGCTCGCGCTGGTCGATAGGGAACACATCGAGCACACGGTCGAGGGTTCGGGCAGCACTACCGGTGTGGAGAGTTCCAAGCACCAAGTGGCCGGTCTCCGCAGCGGTGATGGCGAGTGAGATGGTCTCAAGGTCGCGCATTTCCCCCACCATGATGACGTCCGGATCTTCACGCAGGGCGCCACGGAGCGCCTTGGCGAACGACTCTGTGTGGGTGTGGACTTCGCGTTGGTTAATGTGGCAGCCCTTGGACTCGAAGACAGCTTCGATTGGATCTTCGAGGGTGATGATGTGGTCTTCGCGGTCCTCGTTGATGTAGTCGACGAGCGCGGCGAGCGTGGTCGATTTACCAGAGCCGACGGCGCCGGTAACGAGAACCAGTCCGTTCTGATACTGCGTCAACGGTTTGACGGCATGAGGGAGTTGAAGATCATCGACACTGCGGATGTTCGTGTTGATGATACGGAAGGTCATGTCCAGCCCAAGACGCTGGCGTACGACGGAGGCACGGTAACGGCCTTCCTCGTTGGAGTAGGCAAAGTCGACGTCGCCGACTTTGTCCAAGCGTTCCTTCTGTTCTGGGGTCAGGAAGCGGTCGGCGAGACGTTCCGCGTCCTCGGCTGTGAGTGGAGCCGCGTTTTCCCAAATGGGCTGGAGCACGCCGAAGCGGCGCCAGGTTGGCGGGGCTGCAGTTGCCAGGTGGATGTCGGAGCATTCGTACTCCTTGCCGATGTGGAGGTACTCGTCGACGGAAGACAGGACGGGTACGGTATCTTCTGTGGTGTTATCCATGAGGGGTTTTCTTTGGAATGCCTGGCAGAGGGAGTGGTCGTCGCCGGTTGAAACAGGTTTGTTAAACTAACGAGTGTTTCAATGCCCTGAGCCGTGACATTCTTTAGTAAAAAGTGGATGTAGCGAAGGTTCGCAAAACGGACAGTGACACGATCATCTGATCGCGCCACTGGAAATTCAGCGTGATGTGCGACCTGAGACGAGAGCGTCGACTTGTTTGGTGGCCCATTTTTTAAGCATTGGCTTCACTACCAAACCGGTAGCAAAACCAAGGCCGGTACGCACGAGGCCCTTTTTTTTCTTTGGTTTGTCCTCCGATTTCTTCGATCCGGTGAGTGAGGCTGCTAATGCGACGCCTCCACCCAATGCCGCCGAGGTCACCGCGACCGGGTACTTTTGGAAGATACCCTGAGCCTGGGTTTTGAGGTCGAGCCGTTGGCGCAAACGGGCCTGCGAACGTCGAAGATCCGCACGCGATGCGTTGAGTTCGGCGACCAATCTCTGCTTGAGCTCGTGATCGTCTAGTGCTTCTTCGATGTTTGGTTCAGCCATTCGCGGTCGTGTTCGAATTGTTTGAGAGATTCGCTGAAGCGGTCCGGGTTGCTCAGATTGCGCTTGCCTGAGAAAAATAGCAAAAGCGCTAGAATGAGATGAGCTGCGGCGATGATCAACGTGGCGATCGGCCAGCTGTCAGGACGGTAATGTTCTGCAAGACCGATCAGCCCTGCGATGATGAGTAGATAGAAGATGACTCCGAAAAACGCTGCGGCTGCCAATCTAGCGGCCGCTCCACCAATCTCTGATGCTGCCTCCTTCGCCTCGATACCCAGCAATTGTGCCCGGGCGGACGCATAGCGTGCAGCTGCTTGCTTGAGATCCTCGGCATCTTGTTTGAGACCTTCAAAGTAGCCGGGGTCTTTTGCGCTGCCGGTTGGGGCGTCTGCTGCTGGCCGTGGCTGGGACGGTGGCTCGTCATGATGCATTGGCGGGTCGCTGGAATCGGGTGGGAGAGGCTGTGAGTCGGAGTTCATGCGGGATGTTTGCCCAACAAGCCAAAGAATGCCGTGTGAATCAACTGGTGATCCACACGGCGTGAATTGGTTGACCGCTTCCTCGCCAATGGGGGGGGCGACTGGTCAGTTGGCTGAATAATGTCTTAGCGACGGAAAAGCAGACCGACGACGAACCCTACACCGAGGGCGGTGCAGATGGCTTTGGTCGGGTTATCGCGTACGTATTGCTCACCGGTCTCGTGATACTGTTTTGCGCGCTCTTTGGTGACGGCGATTTTCTCTTCGGTGAGGTGGGAAATACGGTCCTTGCGATCGACTGCAGCGGTGCGCAGGCGGTTGCCTGTGGACGATGCCGACTCACGCAGGTGGTCTGCCTTGGAGGTGGCTGCGGACTTGAGCTGTTGGGCTTTTTCCGATGCTGCAGCGCGCAATTCTTCAGCAGCTTGGACAGCGTGTGCTTTGGACTCCTTGAGATGGCTGCCGCTCTCTTTGAGGTGGTCGCCGGTATTAGGTGCTGTGGATTCGTTCATGATCAGAAAGTTTGGTTTGGGTTATCAAATGAAGGCCGAAGCCCTTGGTTCCATTTGAGCCGCAATGGTTCGATTCCGGCAAGCCTCAATTCCTCCAATTTGCGAGGAAAATCACAGTGCCTGGACTGCAAAAATGATGACGGGGCGTGTGTTACAATGCTCCCTGCGTTACTTCGCGGGGAAGTGTGGCGTGGTGTGCTACTCGGCCGCGTCTGCTACTTTCTCGACCAAACGGGCACTGCTGAAGTCAAACGGTGAGAACTGGGCGATCCAGCGGCTTCCTGGAGTGACTGTTTCAGCTTGGTCGGCAAGTTTCATGGGCAAAACGGCAACGAAGCGGTAGCCGTTTTTCGCCACTGCGTGGAAGGCCTTGTGGGTCAGGTTGCCGGTGATGGTGATCTCGGTGGTCACCTCTGGGTTGTCTGCGGATTTGCTCATGGTCTGAAATTTACCATCAGGCGATCCGTCGGAAATGCAAGCCACGGGCGTCTTGTGGGGGGCGCTGATTTGCGGCCTTCGATAATTGACTCGAAAGGGGAGGTGGGTTCGTCACGTTCGATTGTGGTCCGCGTTGGGTACGGGCTGGGGTGGGGGCGGTTGTTCGCTAATTTTGCGTCCATCGCCGGAATTCATCTTTGCCCGATTGAGAAACTTTCTTAATGTACCAACGCAATTGGATCCGCATCGACGGTGCGGATCGTTTTATCGTTTATCGAGACCCATTGATATGAAAGCTCTACTTTTTCCGCTCACCTTGCTCGGGGTGGTCGCTCTATCATCCTGTGTTAACCCGGCTCTTACCGCGTCACCTAATCGTTATGGATACGAGGGGACTGTGACGGGTGGGGGGACTGCTCCGATTCCTCCGGTCGATCCGGGGGCGACGGTTGCGGTCAGTGACCCGGGGCCTGTTTCCACTGCGTCGGTGGATGATCCCGCGCCAATTGACTTGGATACCACGCCCACCCCGCCACGGAACCCAGTGACGACACCTGACCCGGATCCAGAGCCGGCACCGCCATCGAATGTGGCCGGCAACAATGAAAAGCCTGCCGAGCCTGAGCCCAAGTTGGAGATTCCTTACGCTATCCCGGTGCCAGGCAAGGAGGGATTGGTTTACAGCCCGCATAACAAAGATGCAGGGCATGCCGACGTCCGCGGCATGCGCCCCGGGGTGATCGTCGAGGATCCGTACGCGCCAGGGAAATACTTCCGCGTGCCTTAATCGGCTGTAGTTTTTGACTGATCACGGTCGGAGTGGATGGATTGCCGCTCCGGCCGTGATTTTTTATATAGTGACGGGACTTGAGGGTTGCGTTGCTTTTCGGGTGGGGGGATAGGAGTGGAGAATTTATGAAGTGTGCAGTGAAATCAGTCGCGGTTATTGGCCCTGGTGTGTTGGGTGGTTCGCTGGCATTGGCATTGAGTGATGCCGGGCTGGAGGAGTTGCGTTTGTGGGGGCGGCGTGAGGCTGCGTTGGATGGAGCGATTGGTGCTGGTTTTTCGGGGCGTGTGACGACGGATTTTGAGGAGGCTGTGCGTGGTGTGCAGTTGGTGGTGCTGGCGGTGCCGGTGGGCGTGATGCCCGATTTGGCGCGGCGTATCGCCAATTTGCCCGAAAGTGAGCGACCTCTGTGGGTGACTGACGTGGGGAGTGTGAAGGGCTCGCTGGCAGGGGAATTGCCGGCTGTGCTGGATCCAGCGGGAGTTTCGTTTGTCGGGGCTCATCCGATGTGTGGTTCTGAGCAGTCGGGGATCGGGGCGGCGGACCGGAACTTGTTCCGCGGGGCACGTTGTTTCGTTTGTCCGGGCGAGACGACGTCCGACTCCGCTCTTGAGGTGGTGCGGAGCTTTTGGTCCGAGGTCGGTTGTGAGGTTCACAGTATCGATGCGGCCGAGCACGATGCTGTGGTGGCGAAAATCAGTCACTTGCCGCATGTGTTGGCTGCAGTAGCTGCGATTGGTGCGCTCCGCGAGGATACGGAGATGGGGCGCTTCGCGGGTAATGGCTTGCGTGACACCAGTCGGGTGGCCAGCGGGGGCGTGGCGATGTGGACGGAGATTTTATTGGAGAATCAACAAGCGGTGGCCGAGGCCCTTAAGGAGGCTGGCAAAACGCTTGAAGCTTTCGAGCAGGCCGTTGCGCAAGCGGATGCCGCGCGATTGACCGCGTTGTTGGCAGAGGCCAAGGCTTTGCGCGATGACTTGGCTACATTGTGAGAAACCACCGACGCCACCTAGACGATTTCGCACTGCTTTTTTTGATCTTTTGTTCAACCCTACTACAATGCCGCTAATGAAGAATTTGACCATCCATCAGGCCGATCCGGTGCAGGGTGAAATCTCGGTGCCTGGAGATAAAAGCATCTCCCACCGATCCGCGATTTTTGCCGGTTTGGCGAATGGGACATCCCATATCGAGGGGTTCCTCGCCAGTGACGATTGTTTGTGTACCGCTCGTGCCATGGAAGGTATTGGCGCCACGGTGACTCCTGCCGAGGGCGAGGACCCACAGCGGCCGACCAAGCTTACGATCACAGGTGTTGGGATGAACCTGCAGGCCCCACAGTCTGAGATTGACTGTGGTAACTCGGGTACCGCCATGCGCCTGCTCGCAGGTGTGCTCGCCGCCCAGCCATTTGAGTCGACTCTCGTGGGCGATGCTTCTTTAAGCGGTCGTCCGATGGGGCGCATCATCACGCCGATCCAGTTGATGGGTGCCGAGGCGGAAGGTGTGGGCGAGCGCCAGACTGCGCCGCTTACCATCCGTGGCAATGAAGTGCACTCCGTGCATTACACATTGCCAATGGCCAGCGCCCAGGTGAAGAGCTGCGTGTTGCTTGCCGGTATGTTCTGTGAGGGGCGCACCAGTATTCATCAGCCGGCGGAAACCCGCGACCATACCGAGCGTATGTTTGTCCATTTCGGGGTGCCGGTGGAGACCGATGGCAAAGGGTTGGTCGCTATTGAGGGCCCGGTGAAGCTGGATGCCCGCGACATCACCGTGCCGGGCGATATCTCCAGCGCCGCATTCTGGTTGGTGGCTGCTGCTACCCGTCCTGGTGCCAAACTGATCGTGCGGGGTGTGGGCTTGAATCCAACCCGCACAGGTATCCTCGACGTGCTCAAACGCATGGGGGCGGATATCAAAATTACCGTGACCAGCGGGCCGGACGATGGTGAGCCAATGGGCGACATCGAAGTGACCGGTAAGAAGTTGCAGGGCGTGGTGATGGAAGGCGATGAAATTGCCAACATTATCGACGAAATCCCAGTGCTGGCAGTGGCTGGCGCGCTTTCCAATGGTGTCACCGAAATTCGCGACGCCGCCGAGTTGCGCGTCAAGGAAACCGACCGCATTAGCGCCGTGGTGAAAAACCTCAAGGCCATGGGAGCTGACGTTACCGAGCGTGACAGTGGTATGGTCATCCGAGGTGGGGCGTTGTTGCACGGAGCCGAGCTTGAATGCTTCCATGACCACCGTATCGCGATGGCATTCGCCGTGGCCGGGATGACCGCCAAAGGTGAAACCGTGATCAAGGATGTGGCGTGTATCGATACGTCGTATCCGGGCTTCGATAGCGTATTGGGCAATGCGCTGGCGGGAGAACCCCTCGGCTAGAGTGGTTGAAATTAAATTTTCTTAGTGATGAACCGAGTGATTTCTATCGATGGTCCGGCGGCGTCGGGCAAGAGCAGCGTCGCCAAGGCGCTGGCGAAGATTTTGGGTTGGTCGTTTGTGAACTCTGGTGAGTTTTATCGCGCGACGACTTGGGCAATGTTGGATGCCGGCGTGGACGTCGATAATGAAGTAGCTGTGGCAGAGGCAGCAGGCTCGCTGGAGCTCTCCGCAGAGATGGTCGACGGGATTTCCCAAGTGACTATCGAGGGTAAGCCGGTGGCATCGGAGTTGATGTCTTCGCCCGAGGTGAATGGTGCGGTTTCCAAAGTAGCGCGGGTCCCTGCGGTGCGGGAGCTGGTAGTCGAGCGCCTGCGTGCGTTGGCTGATGCTTACGAAGTGACGATGGAAGGTCGCGATATCGGGTCGGTCGTGTTTCCTGAGACTCCCTATAAATTCTATGTCGACGCTTCCGAGGAAGTCCGGCAGCAGCGTCGTGCTGCCCAGGGGCTGACCGACCAGATCGCCCAGCGTGATCGCGCGGACTCCCAGCGCAAGAGTGCGCCGCTGACCATCCCTCAGGGCGCCGTGATTATCGATAGCTCGGAGATGACCATCGATGAGGTGGTCACTGAGATCGGCGATAATTTGGAGAACGGAGACTTTGACTTTGGAGGGCCCCGTCCATGATCTACCGCTTTTTCCGCTTCCTCTGCTGGGTTGTCTTGAAGGTCGGCTTCAAGCATAAGGTCGTGAACCGCGAAAATCTGATCGAAGATGGACCGGCGCTGATTGCTTCTAACCACGTCAGCTTTCTCGACCCACCGGCGGTGGGTGTGAGTTTTCACAACCATATCAACTACCTGGCGCGCAAGACGCTCTTCAAGGGGTTCTTCGCCTGGTTGTTGCCGCGTCTGTATTCGATCCCGGTCGATCGTGACGGATCGGATATGAGCAGCTTGAAGAAGATCATTAGTCTGCTCAAAGGTGGCGAGCGTGTGTTGTTGTTCCCAGAGGGGACTCGATCCGACGACGGCGAGGTCAAGTCTGCCGAACCTGGGGTGGGGCTGGTGATTGCCAAGAGTGGAGCCCCCGTGCTTCCTGTTCGCGTTTTCGGTGCGTACGAGGCGCTGTCCCGTCATCACGAGAAGGTGAAGTTCGTGCCGATTACCGTTGTCGTTGGTGAGCCCGTGGATTTCTCCGAGATCGAGGCCCAGGGGCTCAAAGGTAAAGCACTTTATAAAGCGTACGCCGATAAGACGATGGAGGCCATTGCGGCACTTGAGTTGCCAGAACCGCGCTAGATGAGACTTACTGCCGGTACCCATCCAGGGTGCCGGTTTTTTTGTGCCCACGGCGAATGGGCTTTGCGTGAGGCGTTGCTGTCGACTCCCGGGGTGTGCGTGCCTGTTGATCTGTGGTTGTGGGGGGGGGCGAATTCGAATTTTTAGTGAATATTCGTACCGTCGTACGTTGCTGGATTTCAGCGGGTTGAGGGGTGGGTGCGGGGTGTGAATATGCGAATAATTCGCACCTTCCGCCTCAAAATGAGTTGCGGGGACTTTGGGCGTGCGTATACTTCAAGCCCGGCCGGAACGAGCCGGACGCGAACGACGCGAAGTCGATCGCCTGCTGCTTCAACGAGAGTTGAGCGAAGGTGGTCGTTTTTTTATGTCCGAGCGTGTGAGATCTTTTGAAAAGTTGGATTCGTGCTGGCCGGAGAGTGTCAGTATGAATTGGAGAAGAAAAGGCTAAAATGTGTACTGTGCGGTGACAAGTTTATCGCACGGGTCTGGCAAGTGGCTGTGGAGCTGCTTGATCGGACTGAAAACTTTTTGGCAATACGCCAATACCAATTTCTTTATGGAGAGTTTGATTCTGGCTCAGAACGAACGCTGGCGGCGTGGATAAGACATGCAAGTCGAACGGGGAATGTGATTAGCTTGCTAAATGCATTCCTAGTGGCGAACGGGTGCGTAACACGTGAGTAATATGCCTCGAAGGGCGGGATAGCCCAGCGAAAGTTGGATTAATACCGCATGTGGCGGAGATGGGATTCCATTTCTTGCTAAAGGTAGGGACCTTCGGGCCTGCCGCTTCGAGATTGGCTCGCGGCCTATCAGTTTGTTGGTGGGGTAATGGCCTACCAAGACAACGACGGGTAGCCGGTCTGAGAGGATGTCCGGCCACACTGGAACTGAGACACGGTCCAGACACCTACGGGTGGCAGCAGTCGAGAATCATGCACAATGGGCGAAAGCCTGATGCTGCAACGCCGCGTGGAGGATGAAGGCCCTAGGGTCGTAAACTCCTGTCACCAATGAGTATGGGTATTATGTTTAATAGATGTAGTATTTGATAGTAATTGGAGAGGAAGGGACGGCTAACTTCGTGCCAGCAGCCGCGGTAATACGAAGGTCCCAAGCGTTGTTCGGAATCACTGGGCGTAAAGCGTATGTAGGCGGCGTGGAAAGTCAGGTGTGAAAGCCCGGGGCTCAACCTCGGAACTGCACCCGATACTCCCACGCTAGAGTAATGGAGGGGAGTCTGGAATTCACGGTGTAGCAGTGAAATGCGTGGATATCGTGAGGAACACTAGTGGCGAAGGCGAGACTCTGGACATTTACTGACGCTGAGATACGAAGGCTAGGGGAGCGAACAGGATTAGATACCCTGGTAGTCCTAGCAGTAAACGGTGCTCGCTTGGTGTGAGAGGATTCGACCCCTTTCGTGCCGGAGCTAACGCGTTAAGCGAGCCGCCTGGGGAGTACGGTCGCAAGACTAAAACTCAAAGAAATTGACGGGGACCCGCACAAGCGGTGGAGTATGTGGCTTAATTCGATGCAACGCGAAGAACCTTACCTGGGCTTGACATGCCGTCGTAGGTCTGTGAAAGCAGACTGTCAATTCGGTTGGACGTGCACAGGTGCTGCATGGCCGTCGTCAGCTCGTGTCGTGAGATGTTGGGTTAAGTCCCGCAACGAGCGCAACCCCTGTGATTAGTTGCCAACACGTAATGGTGGGGACTCTAGTCAGACTGCCCAGATCAACTGGGAGGAAGGTGGGGACGACGTCAGGTCAGTATGGCCCTTATGCCCAGGGCCGCACACGTACTACAATGCTCAGTACAATGAGAACCGATACCGCGAGGTGGAGGAAATCTACAAAACTGGGCTCAGTTCGGATTGTAGGCTGCAACTCGCCTACATGAAGCTGGAATCGCTAGTAACGGCGCATCAGCTACGGCGCCGTGAATACGTTCCCGGGTCTTGTACACACCGCCCGTCACATCATGGAAGCCGACCGCACCCGAAGTATCGCAACTCGGTCCTAAGGTGTAGTTGGTAACTGGGATGAAGTCGTAACAAGGTAGCCGTAGGGGAACCTGCGGCTGGATCACCTCCTTTCTAAGGAGTAATTTGACCGGTCCGTCTCACGGAATCATCCGGCAAATAGGTCGACGCCTAAGTGCTGCTTGCAGCATAAGTCTGGAAACAGGCAGGCGCAGTCAGGGAAGAAATGAACTGACAACTCACAACCTTGAGTGCGTTTGGAATCGCGCAGTGCACATTTTAGTCTTTACTTCTCCTTCCACAAAAACCGTTTTCCAACGGGGGTATAGCTCAGTTGGTAGAGCGCCAGCTTTGCAAGCTGGATGTCTGGGGTTCGAATCCCCATGCCTCCACCAACGTCTTCAAGTAGCGAGTAGGAAGTAGGGAGTAGGAAGGGAAACCTTGCTACTAGCTGCCAGCTACTGGCTACGCCAAATGAAGGGCCTGTAGCTCAGTTGGTTAGAGCGCGCGCTTGATAAGCGTGAGGTCACAGGTTCAAGTCCTGTCTGGCCCACCATTTATTGAGACGTTGTTGGTTTGAGTGGAACGACGGTGACCCAAAAGAGATGGTTCTTTGATATCTGTATGCAGGATAAAAAGTAATATAGAAATACAATTTCATTGTGTGACAATGATTTCTATCCTGACGTCTAGTAGAAATACTAACAACGGCAAATTTTGTAATGATCCTCCCTTGAGGGGGTGAGTTACTTACTGATCTAAATCAAGAGAACAAGTATATAAGGGCATGCAGTGGATGCCTTGGTACCAACAGGCGATGAAGGACGTGATAAGCTGCGATAAGCCTCGGAGAGCTGCAAATAAGCTTTGATCCGTGGATTTCCGAATGGGGTAACCTGACTGAGTTAATACTCAGTCGTCTCTTGCTGAATACATAGGCAAGAGGTCGCAATACCCGGTGAAGTGAAACATCTCAGTAACCGGAGGAAAAGAAAGAGAATCGATTCCGTAAGTAGTGGCGAGCGAAAGCGGAAGAGCCCAAACCAGGAGCTTGCTCCTGGGGTTGTAGGACTCCGATGTGGGATTTCTGAAGATAGATTAAGCATCTGGAAAGTTGCGTCATAGAGGGTGATAGCCCCGTGATCGAAATCTGAAGAGACCCTAGGATGTTCCTGAGTAGCACGACACACGTGAAACGTTGTGTGAATCTGCGCGGACCACCGCGTAAGGCTAAATACTAGTTGGTGACCGATAGTGAACAAGTACCGTGAGGGAAAGGTGAAAAGAACCGCTGCGAGCGGAGTGAAATAGAACCTGAAACCGCATGCCTACAAGGTGTCAGAGCCTCTTTATGGGGTGATGGCGTGCCTTTTGCTTAATGAGTCTGCGAGTCAGTGCCAGTGGCGAGCTTAAGTCCTTCCGGGACGGAGGCGTAGCGAAAGCGAGTCTGAATAGGGCGACATAGTCGCTGGCGCTGGACCCGAAGCCGAGGTGACCTACCCATGGCCAGGTTGAAGCTGCAGTAAAATGCAGTGGAGGACCGAACCGATGTGTGTTGAAAAACGCTCGGATGAGCTGTGGGTCGGAGTGAAAGGCTAATCAAACCCGGTGATAGCTGGTTCTCCCCGAAATGCATTTAGGTGCAGCGTTGTGTGCTGACCCACGGGGGTAGAGCACTGAATGAGCTAGGGGCCATACCCGGTTACCAAACTCAATCAAACTCCGAATACCGTGGGGTGAAACACAGCAGTGAGTCTATGGGGGATAAGCTTCATAGTCGAAAGGGAAACAACCCAGATCAGCAGCTAAGGTGCCCAAATACCGCTCAGTGGAAAGGATGTGAGATTTCTTTGACAGTGAGGATGTTGGCTTAGAAGCAGCCACCATTTAAACAGTGCGTAACAGCTGACTCATCGAGAGATCTTGCGCCTAAAATAATTGGCGATCAAGCGGTATACCGAAGCTCTGGATGCTTCTTATAGAAGTGTGGTAGGGGAGCGTTCCCAACAGCATTGAAGCCCGATGGCGACTGACGGTGGAGTGTTGGGAAGTGAGTATGCAGACATGAGTAACGATAAGACGGGTGAAATCCCCGTCCGCCGTAAACCCAAGGTTTCCTGGGCAACGTTTTTCGTCCCAGGGTTAGTCGGGACCTAAGCCGAGGCCGATAGGCGTAGGCGATGGATAGCTGGTTAATATTCCAGCACCTCCGAACCTTAATCCGCGAGGACGCGGGTGGTGACTGATAATGCCGATTGAAAGTGGCAGAGGGGAAGCTTCGGCTGAACCTACCTTCATGATCCAACCGCCTAGAAAAGTCGCGGGGTACGCTAAGGAGCCCGTACCGTAAACCGACACAGGTGGGTGAGTTGAGTATACTAAGGCGTAAGAGTGAAATCTGGTTAAGGAACTCGGCAAATTGACCCCGTAACTTCGGGATAAGGGGTGCCCCTTTATTGGGGGCCGCAGTGAACCGGGCCAACCGACTGTTTAGCAAAAACACAGCATTGTGCTAAGACGAAAGTCGACGTATACGATGTGACACGTGACCAATGCCAAAAGATTACGGTAAGGTGTTAGCTTTCGAGCGAAGCTCCGAGCCCAAGTCCTGGTGAATGTCGGCCGTAACTATAACGGTCCTAAGGTAGCGAAATTCCTTGTCGGGTAAGTTCCGACCTGCACGAATCGTGCAACGAGTTGGCCGCTGTCTCAACCAGATGCTCAGTGAAATTGTAATGACGGTGAAGATGCCGTCTACCCGCAGAAAGACGGAAAGACCCTATGCACCTTAACTGTACGCTGTTATTGATTTTTCGGTTTCAATGCTCAGCATAAGTGGGAGGCTTTGAAACATATCTTTAGGGATATGTGGAGCCGCCAGTGAGATACCACCCTTTGGTATTGGAAAATCTAACCTCTGACCTTGAATCAGGTAGGGGAACAATGGCAGCCGGTCAGTTTTACTGGGGCGGTATCCTCCTAAAGAGTAACGGAGGAGCGCGAAGGTTGGCTCAGCGCAGTTGGCAATTGCGTTTCGAGTGCATTGGCATAAGCCAGCCTAACTGTGAGACCCACAAGTCGAGCAGATACGAAAGTAGGTCAAAGTGATCCGGTGGTTGAATGTGGAATTGCCATCGCTCAACGGATAAAAGGTACGCTAGGGATAACAGGCTGATTTCGCCCAAGAGTTCATATCGACGGCGAAGTTTGGCACCTCGATGTCGGCTCGTCGCATCCTGGGGCTGGAGAAGGTCCCAAGGGTCCGGCTGTTCGCCGGTTAAAGCGGCACGCGAGCTGGGTTCAGAACGTCGCGAGACAGTTCGGTCCTCTATCTTCTGTGGGCGTAGGAAAATTGAAGGGTTCAAACTCTAGTACGAGAGGACCGAGTTTGACGCACCTCTGGTGCTCCAGTTGTTCTGTCAAGGGCATTGCTGGGCAGCTAAGTGCGGAAAGGATAAGCGCTGAAAGCATCTAAGCGCCAAGCCCCTCCTAAGACTAATTTTCCCTGAAGGATCGTGGTAGACCACCACGTTGATAGGTTACGGGTGTAAGCATGGCAACATGTTCAGCTTAGTAATACTAATCATCCGTTCGACTTGTTCTTCTTGTTTAGATTGGTTTTATTTCTCTAAACGAACGTCAGGAATGACGGGAATCGAAAGACACAAGATTGTGTTTCTTATTACCTCTTCTGCATACAGATATCAGTGAATCACCCCAAGGAGGTTCACTCACACGTCAGCTCAGACTGAGTTGTTCGCGTAGATCTTTTTTCATCAAGTTCTGAAACCAGGCAACTGGTCATCAGATTACCAGCCACGAAACGAATGAATCGGCATCGTGGCTGCCATCTGGTGGCTATAGCACGTTGGTCCCACCCGGTCCCATCCCGAACCCGGAAGTGAAACGACGTTGCGCCGATGGTAGTGTGGCGATAGGCCATGCGAGAGTAGGTCGCCGCCAGAACTTGATGGTCCCCATCTCCGAATAGGAGATGGGGATTTTTTTTGCCCTGAATTCGGGAGGTGAGTACTGGTGGGACGGCGGTGGAGAAATAGGCCCTGATAGGGCCTATAAGACTTATGGGAAGGTTGAACGAGCACGGCGTGGTGCTTTGTGAACGGACGGTGAATTCGATGTGAAGTGTCCCTTTGTGATGGTTGGTGGTTCTTTGGTCCGTTATTGAGGGGGCTGTGAGAGCGATATCTTTAATCCGAATTGGCTTGTTGGGGGGTATTGCGTGTTTTGCTGTGCTGGCATTGCATCCGGTCAACAGCACACTCCTGAGGATTGGAGTGTTAACTTGTTTGGTGGGGGCGTGGATTGGGGCATTGGTTTTGTGGTGGATGCGTCGAACCTTCCGGGTTTGCTGGTTAATGTTGCCGTTGATTTTTGCGGTTCCATTTTTGCTGCCCGGTCGCCCGATTGATGCGGAAGAATTGCGGGACGATTACGTGGCGAGGATGTCGGGATTTGAAGGCACCTCCTATCATTGGGGCGGTGAGACCGAGCGGGGGATTGATTGTTCTGGTTTGCCCAGGCGTGCGTTGCGTGATGCTCTGTTGGTGTACGGGGTGCGGCACGCCAATGGCAGGGCATTGCGGTTGTGGCTTGAGCACTGGTGGTTTGATGCCAGTGCCAGAGCGTTGAGTGAGGGCTACCGCGATTACACGGTGCCACTGGGGGCGGGTGGGAAGATCCGCGACATGAGCTATGATGGGCTGTTGCCCGGCGACTTGGCGGTGACGACCGATGGTGTGCACGTCCTGGCCTATTTGGGGGAGGAACGGTGGATCCAGGCGGACCCGGGGATTGGCGAGGTGGCAGTGCTTCACGGCCGCAACGACTGTAACATCTGGTTTTCGCGGCCAGTGACCATGCATCGCTGGAGGCTTCTTTCCGGCGGGTGAACGGGGGATTCGAATTGTATGTAGCTCAGGGCTGGATTTACACTGCTGGTTCAATGAGGAGGTGGATCGTATTGCTTTTGTCGGTGCTTTGTGGCGGCAGTGGGCTCTCTGCCGAGCCTGTGCGGCATGTGATCAATGGGGTGGCGTACCGCGTGCTGACGGTTTCGCCGGAGAAGGTGCGGATTGTGTGGAAGGACGGCGAGGGGAGGATTCTTCGGCGGTTTCCGGCGGCTGCGCGTTATCTTGATGAACAGGGTGAAAAGGTAGCCGCGTTGATGAATGGCGGGATTTTCGAGCCTGGCGGAGTTCCGAGTGGGTTGTTGGTGGTAGCGGGTGAGCAACAGCAGCCGCTGAATCTGGCCGACGGTAATGGGAACTTCTTTCTCAAGCCCAATGGTGTGTTTTTGATCGGCGCCAAGGGAGCCGCAGTGGTGCGGGCGAATGAGTATCCAGCGCATGCCGCCGGGGTGCGCTGGGCGGTGCAGTCGGGGCCGCTTTTGATCAGGGCTGGTAAAGTGCACCCCGCTTTTCTCAAGGATTCCGACTCTAGGCTTCATCGGAATGGTGTCGGCGTGAATGACAAGGGGGAGGTGGTTTTGATCATCACCGAGATCCGTTCGGCCAAGAAGCCCAACTTGTATGAGTTCGCCCAAGTGTTCGCACGCTTTGGTTGTCGTGACGCACTGTTCCTCGATGGAGATATCAGTCAGCTACGTACCGGGAAATCGATGACGCGGTTCAGCAACCGGTTTGGCTCGATTATTGCGGTGGTGGAGTAGAGGGGAGGAAGTGGTCGCTGCGCTCCGTTGGGTTTGGTGGCCGGGTACAATCCGGCGAGCCTGGGAGCGCTACGGTTGGCAACGTATTTTTGCTTTCAATGCCACCGAGGGCTCAGAGTCCACAGAGGATCGGGTAACCACGAAGGGCGCGAAGATCACGAAGGTTTCGTTGCGGGGTTTCGGGGGTGGAGGTCGACAGAGATCTCGTCCAGCCAGAGCTGCGCGTGGTTTGGAGGGGCACAAAAAATGGGAACCGAACGAGTGGACGTCCGGTTCCCTGAGATGAATTGATGATCTGCTGCGGTGTTCGAGGATCAGCTGATCAGCACTCGACCTTTGGCGAGCTCTGCTTGGCTTCAGGGTAGGAGAAGCGCTTGTTTTCGAAGTTGCGGATCAGGACGTGATCGTTGTCGTGCTCGAGCAGGTAGTTCGGGTTCATTGGAACCTTGCCGCCGCCGCCCGGGGCGTCGATGACGTATTGTGGCACGGCGTAGCCGGTGGTGTGGCCGCGCAGTCCTTCGATGATTTCGATGCCCTTTTCCACGCTGGCTCGGAGGTGGGCCGACCCTTTGATCAGGTCGCACTGGTAGAGGTAGTACGGACGGGTGCGGCACATCAGCAGCTTGTGGACGAGGGCACGTTGGACTTCGACCGAGTCGTTCACGCCGGCGAGGAGCACCGACTGGTTGCCGAGCGGCACGCCGTGGTTGGCGAGGCGCTCAAGGCCGGCCTTGACCTCGCTGGTGAGTTCCTTCGGATGGTTGGCGTGAACCGAGATCCAGAGTGGGTGGAACTTGGCGAGCATTTCGCACAACTGTGGAGTGATGCGCTGCGGTAGGAAAATTGGGATGCGCGAGCCGATGCGGATGAACTCGACGTGTTTGATCGAGCGCAAGCGCGTGAGTATTTTCTCGAGTTTGGCGTCGGAGAGGAGCAATGGGTCGCCGCCGGAGAGCAGGACGTCGCGGATCTCCGGGTGTTCTTCGATGTAGCGGAATGCCATTTCGAACTGGAGCTCCAAATGCTGGTCGCCCACGCCAGAGACCACGCGCGAGCGGGTGCAGTAACGGCAGTAGGAGGCGCAGCGGTCGGTGACGAGAAAGAGGACGCGGTCCGGGTAGCGGTGGACGAGGCCGGGGACGGGCATATGGCTATCCTCGCCGCATGGGTCGGCCATTTCTTCCTTGGAGAGCTGGGTTTCCTCGACGCGTGGGATGACCTGTCGGCGGATCGGGCAGTTGGGATCGTTGGCGTCGATCAGGTTGAAGAAGTGAGGGGTCACGGCCATTGCGAGTTTCGATCCGGTGAGGATGATGCCTTCGCGTTCTTCGTCGGTGAGATTGATGTGGCGTTCGATCTCCTCGAGTGTGGTGACTCGGTTCTTGAGTTGCCACGTGTGGGAGTTCCAGTCGGCTTCCGAGATGTTCTGGTCTGCCCAGTAGCCGGGAGCTGCGGAGGAGAAGGATTTGTCGGTGGACGAGATAGGCATAATAAATGTTCTTTTCGTGACCGTGGGGGAGGTACTTGTAGCACTGGATACCCAGAGCTGGCAAAAATTGCATAGAATTGCCGCTAATTACGCGCGGGCTGGGGCGTCGGGCGAGGGGCTGTGGTGTCCGGGGCGATGATGGCGTCCAGGGCGGCGATGAGTTCTTGCCTGAGAATTGCGGCGCGTGCGGCCAGTTCCCGCTGCGCTTGTTCATAGGCGCGGCGGCCGCTGGTAGTCTCCACGGGGATCGCCTCGTAGCCGAAGGGTGAGAGGTCGTAGGCGGATGCTCGCATGTCGATTTCGCGGCAATCGATGGCGAGTGCGAAGCATTTCCAAACCAGCTCTGACGGGATCCACGGGGTGGATTTGTACGCCCACTTATAGAGGTCCATGTTGCTGTGAAGGCAGGCGGGTTGCTCCATTTCCTGCCGCGAGTCGTAGGTCGGCTCGAATCGGTTCATCGGCCGTGCGTCTTCGGCGAAGAAGCGGAAGGCATCGAAATGAGTGCAACAAAGCGGGCGGGATTCGACTACGGCATCGATCTCTTCCTGGGACAGGCGCAGTTCGAGGGTCTTCTCGTGGCGAACTTCCCGGCCTCTGTAGACCATTGCCCACTCATGGAGCCCGAAGCAGCCGAATTGTCCGGGGCGATTGGCGGTGCGGGTTAATAGCTGACGGATCCAGTCGAGCCGCGTGCGCACTTTTTCGGGCAGGCCGTCGGAGGCGATGACGGAGACGCCCTCGCGATGCTGGAGGAACTGACTGCGCACGATATCGTGCGCGGCTTGAGCTGGGTCCTCCATCACTACGTCCACTCCGGGGCTCCAGCGTTCCAGCTGAGCCGGAGTGAACGAGTAGTAGGTGAAGAGGAAATCGTAGACCGGATGGGGCTTGCGGATGGACTTGCGCTTGCGCCAGGCGTCGGTCCACGGGCGGACTTGCTCCACATAGCGGGCCGCGGCTTGTTGCCAAGCGTCGGAGCTGAGATGTGGGCGGGTCATGGGGAAATGATGGGCTGGTTATTAGTGGATGGGGATTTGGTGGGGGCTGCTGAGGGAGAGCGGGACGCTCCGGCAAGATCGCGCGTTCGCCATTGCTGGTGTGTGGGCGCTTAGCCAAGGAGGCGCTTGCCGTATGTTTGCTTGAATTGGACCGGTATGAACTTCCTCATTGGGCGGAATGCAGTGCTTCGCGGAAGCGGTTCCATCCTGTCGATCATGTGAATCCTGTCAAAAATAGACCAGCGAGAGCTCCGCGTCATTACCACGAGGCGATGGCTTCGAGCACAAAGCCTTTGAGGTATTCTGTTTCCGGGATGCCGAGGATGATCGGGTGGTCCGGACGTTGTCCGTGGGACTCGAGCAGGCGCAGGTTGCGTTTGGCGTCGACTGCTGCGCCGTTGATCATTTCCAGGTATTCGCTGCGGCTGACGTGGTGTGAGCAGGAATAGGTGACCAAGAGGCCACCCGGAGCGAGCAGCTTGAGCGCGCGCAGGTGGATCTCTTTGTAGCCGCGCATCGCGTTGGGCAGGGTTTTCCGGTTCTTGGTGAACGACGGAGGATCGAGAATGATCATGTCGTACTGTTCGGTCGGATTGCCGTCGTCGTCGATGTCCTTGGTCGCGGCTTTGAGGTAATTGAAAACATTACCGGCGACCCACTCGATTTGCTCACTGAGGCCATTGGCTTCGGCGTTCTTCTTGGCGCGTTCGATATCGGGCTCCGAAATGTCGATGGCTTTGACTGATGTGGCACCGGCGTTGGCGCAGGCCAGCGCGAAGCCTCCCTGATTGGTGAAGCAGTCGAGCACACGCTTGCCCTCGGCAAGCTTGGCGACGGCGGCGTAGCTGTCGATCTGGTCGAGGTAGAAGCCAGTCTTCTGGCCGCCGAGCAAGTGGGTGGTGAAGGTGATGCCATTGATTTCAATGGTGACCTCGCCCGGGTCGGTGCCGAAGAGTACTCCGTTGCGTTCTTCCAATCCTTCGGCGCGACGGATTGGTGCGTCGTTGCGTTCGATGATCGATTGCGGCTCTACCAGCTCAACGAGCACTTTGGTGATGATGTCCAGGTGTTGATCCATCGCCAAGGTGGTGGTTTGAACCACCAAGTGGTCGCCATAACGGTCTACGATGAGACCAGGCAGGCCATCGGATTCACTCCAGACCAAGCGGCAATAGCGAGGGTCGATCGGACTCGACGTGCGGTGGTCGATCGCGCGTTCGATGCGGCGACGGAAGAAGTCTTCGTTGAGCTTCTGCTTCCGGCGCGAAATGCGACGAGCGATGATGAGCGAGTTCGGGTTGTAGATACCACTGCCGAGGACGCGGTTTTTGAGGTCCTTGAGCATGACGACATCTCCCGGGTTTGGATCGCCGGATGCGTGGTCGACTTCGTAGGCCATGACCCAGTCGTGACCGTGGAAAATGCGGGAGCGAGATTTGATGAAAAGGCTGGCCATGATGTGACCACAACAAACAGCAAGATCGCGTTGTCTCAAACGGGAAAGATAGGGGAAGTCGGGAAGTCGGGAAGTCGGGAAGTCGGGAAGTCGGGAAGTCGGGAAGTCGGGAAGTCGGGAAGTCGGGAAGTCGGGAAGTCGGGAAGTCGGGAAGTCGGGAAGTCGGGAAGTCGGGAAGTCGGGAAGGGTAGTGTGCCAAAGCTTCTGCAAAAAGGGTCATGATGATTGATTAGGTTTTTAACAAAACAAGAACCCCTAATCGTCACACCATGACCCCACGACCAGATAAGACCACAACGCCGCAGTTGAAAAGTATTCTTGCCGAGCAGGAAGATTTTCTGAGGCCCTTGGTTCAGAAATTGATGCAGGAGATGCTCGAAGAAGAAATGAACGAGACACTCCAGGCGGTAAAATCAGAACGCAGCGACAGACGCCGAGGTTATCGCAGCGGCAGTTATCAACGCAGTCTCCTGACACGGGTAGGAAGGATCGAGCTGCGCGTCCCTCAAGATCGCGACGGACTCTTCAGCACCGAGATCTTCGATCGCTATCAACGCAGCGAGAAGGCTTTGGTAAGCACCCTGATCGAAATGTACGTGCAGGGCGTCTCGACACGTAAAGTCGCGCAGATCACCGAGGAGCTCTGCGGTCACCGGGTCAGCGCCAGTGTGGTAAGCAGGCTGAACAAAACGTTGGACGAAGAGCTTGAGAACTTTGCCCGACGCAAGCTCAACCACGCTTATCCTTACCTCATCCTGGATGCCCGCTACGAAAAGGTTCGAGAGAACGGCGTGGTGCGCAGCCAGGCTGTGTTGATCGCCATTGGCATCAGTTGGGATGGCCGACGGGAGGTCCTTGCTACCGAGCTCGATCAAAGGGAAAGCGGAAGCAGCTGGAAGAACTTCCTACTTCAACTCAAGCAACGCGGACTGACGGGTGTTGAGTTCTGCGTGACTGATAACCATGCCGGCCTGCGACGAGCTATCAGCGAAGTGCTTCCCGAGGCGCTGTGGCAACGCTGCTACGTCCACTTCCTTCGCAACGCTCTTGATCATCTACCTCGCAAGCATGACGACGACTGCTGCACCGAGCTGCGCTGGATCTATGACCGTCGAGACATCAATGAAGCGCGTCAGGATCTGCGGGCATGGTTGGCGAAGTGGGGAGGCAAATACCACAAGCTCTGTGACTGGGTCGAAAGTGAGATCGAAGAAACGCTCACCTTTTATCGACTTCCCAGAGAGCATCACAAGCATCTCAAAAGCACGAATATGCTCGAGCGACTCAATGAGGAGATTAAGCGTCGTACGCACATTATCCGAACCTTCCCCAACCAGGCTGCAGCCCAACGTTTAATCCGGGCTGTCACGCATCAAGTCCATGAGCAGTGGATCGATCAACACCGCTACCTGAACATGGATCACCTCAAAGAAGCCCAAAAGCTCAGCCTTACTTCAAATCAAACGTCCGCAGCCTGATCATCATCCATCAAACCCTTTTTGCAGAACTTGACGTACATAACCTCGGGAAGTCGGGAAGTCGGGAAGTCGGGAAGTCGGGAAGTCGGGAAGTCGGGAAGTCGGGAAGTCGGGAAGTCGGATCGGGTGAGCTTATTCACAAATTCACAGCCGCGGAAATGAGGGGGCTGAAGGGGGAGCGAGGACCTAGATCAGGTGATTCTCGTGCTCGTTTGAGTGAGAGGATTGGTCTGTGAATAACGGGTGTTTTCGGAGAGGGGAAGTCGCTGATCGCTGAGTTATTGTCTGCGGATTGAGATGGGCGAGCGGATCTCTGTGAGCAATTTGCGTGGCTGAAAGGGCTCGTTTCGGAGCAGGGGGATCGCCGCCTGCAGAGAGGACTCATAATTCTACTCAACTCCCAACAGGCACGTTTTGGACGTTGTATGTTAATAAATGGGGTTTCTACGCAGTTATCACCAGAACTTTGATGGTTAAATGATTGCGGATCTTGGGTTCTATCCCCGCAAGGTTATTCACTGCGGATTGTGAATAAGTTTCAGGGTCGCGGTGCGCAGGCTTTATGGTGGTTCGAGCGATAAATCAGAGCATTCTAGTGATTATGGTTGCCGCTCAGCGCCTTCTCCGTAAATTGCGTAATTAATTTCAAACAACGATTTCTCCATGCTTTTTCACATTCTTCGTGACCTGTGCCGCCCGCAGTGGTTTGACATCCTCCTTGTGTTAAAAAAGTCGTCCGGACGCTCGGTTGGTGAGATTGCCGAGGAGCTTGGGCGGAGCTACATGGGCATCAAGCAGCACTGTGTTTCGATGGAGAAGATTGGCTATCTCGATACGTGGCGACGCCCGCGAAAGGTGGGGCGTCCGGAGAAGATTTACCGGCTCACGGAGAAGGCGGAGGGGTTGTTTCCGCAGGCGGGGAATGAGCTCGCTATGGGGCTGCTTCAAGTGGTCGGTCAAGTGCACGGAGTGAATGCTCCGGAGAAGCTTTTGTTCAACCATTTCCTGGCGAAGGCGAAAGCGTACCGTAACAAGGTGCGGGGCAAGAGTGTGGTCGAGCGTGCCACGGCGCTGGCGAATCTGCGTGACCTTGACGGGTACATGGCGCGCTGTACGTACGACCAGGAGGATGGGTTCCGCATCCTAGAATATCACAACCCGATGCAGGCCTTGATGGATGCCTACCCCATGGCGGCGAAGGCGGAGGAGCGGATGATTGAGCAGGTGCTTGAAACGCGGATCACTCGCGACACCATCGTCTCAGGATCACAGAAGGTGAATGTCTTCCAGGTGGACACGCTTTAGGTCAGCGGTCGAGGTGGGGTGGCGGAAATAGGTCCTATGGACAAAAAGTGCCGCTACTGCTCCGCTACTTTGCGGTCAGGGCGGTTTTGCGCTCCAGCCAGCGGGCGGCTCGGGTGGCGACACCTCCGCCGAGTTTGCTGTCGGTGGTGTCGATCACGCGGCGGATTTGGTCGATGAGTTTGCCGTTTCCTGCCCAGTGTTTATGGACGACTGAGGCGTCGACCTTGTTGAGCAATTGGTTCAGGCACCAGGCGGCGAGGGCGACGTCATCGGCGTAGCCGGCCGGTCCCATCAGAGCCTCAGGCATGAGGTCGATTGGAGCGGCGAAATAGGTCAGAGCCGCGGCAACCTGTGCTTTGTGTTTCAGCGGTACTTCGGGATCCGCTGACAGCTTGCACAGCAGGTGGAAGAAATCAGGAGCCAGCAGCAAGGTGTTGAGCAGGTGGTGGCGTTTGCCGCCTGGAGTTTTGGCCCAGCGGGTGATCTTGCTGCGCAGGCGCAGGTAGAAGTCGTGGTTGGCGTCCTGATTCATTGCTGCTGAAAAAAGAGGAGTGCGGGTAACCAGCGGTGCGAGAAGGTTGATCCCTCTATTTTCCGCCGGCTACCCGCAACTCAGATTACCACGACTGTCCGAGGTTGTAGCGATCGGCGATGTCTACCAGATCGTCACGCATTGGCCATTCGTCAGGTCGGGTGCTGGTTTCGTGGCGTTTGCTGGCGCCTTTGAGATCCATGCAGCCGGTGTTGTCGCCGATGCGGGTGATCTCGGCCACTTCCTCTTCCGAGAAGCGCAAGTCGCGCGGGGTGGCGGCGAGTTCGTTGATCTTGTCCTCGTAGCGTTTGGCTTCGCCTGCTTCGTCGATGAAAGTTGGGACGACCGATTTGACGGCAGGGTGGGAGAGGTTCCAGATGGTGGCCATTTGGATTGGGGTGAGGCCGTGCTTCTCGGCGATTGGCATCATTTTCTCCAGCTTGGCGTAGCCGTGTTCGACCCAGCCTTCCGGGCGGTAGGTGCGGTGGTCGCCGGCTTTGAATTCGTGGCCTGGTTTGACGTCGCCCCAGAAGATGCCGCCGTAGTCGGCCACTCGGGTGAGCACGTCGATGCCGAACTTTTCAGCTGCCGGCAGCGCGAGGTTGCCTGGCCATGGTTCGTTCGGGTTAAGGATGAGCATCGCCCAGTCGATGGCTTCGTGGTAGTCCTCGAAGCACTTTACGATATCGAGGGTGAAGCCGTTGGCTGGCCCGGGGGCAATCCCGAGACGGTCGGTGAGGCCGGCGTCCTTGGCTTTCACCATGGCTTCCCAGACTTCAGTTCGGGTGTAGCCGCGTTCGTCCGGGTTGTGGAGCATGAGCAAATCGAACTTCTCCGCCTTGCAGCGCTCGAGGGATTTCTCGGTCGCCATTTTGACGTAGTCTGCGTATTCGCGCGGGCTGCGAAGTTCCGGATCGGTGAAGCGTGGGTAGCCGCGGTTTCCGACGCGTTGGCCGGTGTAAAAATCGTGGCCGATGGTGCCGACGAGGCAATAAGTTGAGCGGTCGATTCCTTCCAATGCCTCGCCGAGGAACTGATCTGCGCGGCCAACGCCGTAGACGTCGGCGGTGATGAATGTGCGGATTCCGGAGTTGTATGCGTGGCGGATGACGCTGCGGAAGCGTTCGTCCTCAAGCGGTTTGCCAAAATGCATGAATTTTCCGCCGGACCACGTGCCATAAGCTATGTCTGTGAGATTCATGGCGCTACGATTCGCCGACAGGGGGTGGGGATCAAGTGCCGCTGAAACTTTTTTGGTTTTTCCTTCATGGAACGACTTGCATGCTCCTCAAAGCGTGCTTTTATAGAGCCGTTCACCGGAAACGGCGGACACATTACAACTGCCCCGTAGTGTAATGGTAGCACATCTGATTTTGGTTCAGCTAGTTAAGGTTCGAATCCTTGCGGGGTAGCCATTTTCGCCTGAAAAGGCACAAGCCGCTCACTGGTAATTCCGGTGAGCGGCTTTTTTTGTGTTTCGGCGCCGTGGGGGGGGCGATGGGTTCTCACGCAAACACTCGAAGATCCCAAAGGGGTGAGGAATAGCTGACCATGATCGGAAAACAAGGAACTCACGCAGAGACGCGGAGACGCAGAGGTTATTTTCGACGGAATCGCAGATGGTCCTGGGTGATTTATATGACCAACATGGTTCCCATTTTTAGGATCGTGGTGTCTTCGTGGTTGGGCCTCAATTGCCTGCCTGCGCCGCGGCCTTCTTATCCTCATAGGTGTCCTTATCCTGGCTGCCAGCGATGAAAAAGCGGCGTCTGTGAATTGCGTCGTGCCTCACGCAAAGCCCCAAAGATCCCAGAGGGGAGATAAGCAACTTTGGGTCTTTGTGTGGGGCGAATCCTTGGTTGCATAGCGGTCGAGGTGCTTTTCGATAAAGAAGAGGTTCGGGTAAAGATAAGGAGCTGGTCGAGGCTTGCTGATCCTCTGCGTCTTCGCGTCTCTGCGTGAGGGAACTTTTCCGGTGCGGGTATTTGGCTTTTGTGATCCGCTTTTTCCGTCGAATCCGCCCCGTCTGAATCAGGTACAATTTCCCTTGCTTAGCTGGGGGATGGCTTTAGATTCGCAGCTCACTCATTACCGTGGGATGTCGGAGCTTTGCTGGTCTGCGGTGCCATAAGCAAAGCATTAGCCAAGTGATCTAGTTAACCAAGTAACCAAACCAAGAACCAACATTATGAGTCTTAACCCGACCGAAGTGTCGCCAGAACTTACGCAGCTCATCGAAGAGAACACGCGCGAGTTCCGCGAGGGAACGATTGTCAAAGGTATCGTCCTCGAAGTTAAACCACAGGTCATCCTCGTCGACGTGGGCTATAAGTCCGAGGGCGCGATCCCTGTAGCAGAATTTGAAGATGAAGACGTGGAGGTGGGTGACGAGATCGAAGTCCTCCTCGAGCGTCTTGAGAACGATGAGGGAATGGTCGTGCTCTCGAAAGAGAAGGCCGCTCATCGCCAGAACTGGGAGAAGATCGTCGGCGTTTACGAAGCTGGTGGTCTCGTCAAGGGCAAGGTCAAGGGTGCCGTCAAGGGTGGCCTCATGGTCAACGTTGGTGTGGAAGCATTCCTTCCTGGTTCGCAGATCGACATCATCCCACCACGCGATCTCAACGAGTACGTCGGCAACGTGTACGAGTTCAAGATCGTCAAGATCAACGACGACCGCAAGAACGTGGTTCTCAGCCGCCGCGAAGTCATCGAGGCAGAGCGCGCAGAGCTTCGTGCCAAGTTCCTCGAGGAAGTCAAGATCGGCGACAAAGTCACCGGCATGGTCAAGAACATCACCGACTTCGGTGCGTTCGTGGATCTCTCGGGCATGGACGGTCTCCTGCACATCACCGACATGAGCTGGGGCCGCATCAACCACCCATCGGAAATGCTCACCATCGGGCAGAACGTGGAAGTGGTGATCCTCGACGTGAACAAAGAGAAAGAGCGTGTTTCGCTTGGCCTCAAGCAGCTTACCGACAACCCATGGGAAGACATCGAAGCGAAGTTCCCAGTGGGCCAGGCCATCAAGGGCCGTGTCACCAAGCTTGTTCCTTACGGTGCCTTCGTCGAAATCGAGAAGGGTGTCGAAGGTCTTATTCACGTGTCCGAGCTTTCCTGGACCAAGCGCATCTCGCGTCCTAGCGACGTGCTTGAGCTTGACCAAGAGCTCGAGGCGGTCGTCCTCGGCATCAGCAAGGACGAGCAGAAGATCTCCCTCGGCGTGCGCCAGCTCGAGACCAACCCATGGGACGAGATCGAAGAGCGTTACCCAATCGGTACCACCATCAAGGGCGAAATCCGCAACCTCACCGCTTACGGTGCGTTCGTGGAGCTCGAAGACGGTATCGACGGTATGATCCACGTGTCCGACCTTTCCTGGACCCGCAAGATCAACCACCCGAGCGAAGTCCTCAAGAAGGGCGAAGAAATCGAAGCTCAGGTGCTTTCGATCGACAAGGTCAACCAGCGCATCAGCCTCGGCGTCAAGCAGCTTGAGACCGATCCATGGGCAGAAATCGACGGCCGCTTCAAGGTCGGCGATCTCGTCAAGGGAACCGTCGCCAAGATCGCATCGTTCGGTGCCTTCGTTCAGCTCGAAGACGACATCGACGGCCTCGTCCACATCTCCCAGCTTTCGGAAGAGCACGTGGCCAAGGTCAAGGACGTGGTCAAGGTGGGCGACGAAGTCGAAGCTCGCGTTATCAAAGTCGACCGTGCAGAGCGCCGCATCGGCCTCTCGATCAAGGCTGCCGACTACGACGAAGAGAGCCTCCGCAAGGAGACCCAGGCATTCGAATCGCTTCGCCCATCGACCGACATGGTCGGACTGGAGCAGGCATTCAACAACCTCTCGTTCGACGACTGGAGCCCATCCAGCAAGGACGAAGAGGGCGAGGGTTAATCCTGAAGCCTCTAGATCCGGTCGCCTGACCGGATGCCTAATCTAAAAGTAACCGGAGTGCGGAAACGCGCTCCGGTTATTTTTTTGCTTAGAAGGAGGGCTTTGGATTAGGGATTGAATGGTGGATTGTGGGATGTGCTTAAGGCTGAGTGATAGGTGCTAAGATTGCGTTTATGCGGTCTTGACAGTTGACGATGCGTGGCGACTGTCGGCGATGACCAAGTCTGATTCGACTCCTCGCCGTGAGACCATGCCGGAAGCCGACGTTGTATTGATCGGTGGAGGTGTGATGAGTGCCACCCTTGGGGTGTTGCTCAAGCAACTCGACCCATCGCTGAAGATCCAGATTGTGGAGGCGTTGGCGGAAGTGGCCAAAGAGAGCTCCAATCCGTGGAACAATGCGGGCACCGGACACGCAGCTTTGTGTGAGTTGAACTACACCAAGCAGGCGGCTGATGGATCGGTGGATATTTCCAAGGCGATTCAGATCAACGAAATGTTTGAGGCCTCGAAGCAGTTCTGGGCATATCTGACGGAGAAGGGGATTCTCGGGGATCCGCAGAGCTACATCAACGCGGTGCCGCACATGAGCTTTGTGCGTGGTGAGAAGAACAAAGAGTTCTTGCGTAATCGTTTCGAGAAGATGAGCGCGCACCACTTCTTCGCGGATATGGAGTACACCGAGGAAGCGGACGAAGTTTCGAAATGGGCGCCATTGCTTGGTGCTGGTCGAGATGGCGAGGAAGTGGTGGCAGCCACCCGTGCCGAGGGCGGAACCGATATCAACTTCGGTGCGCTGACCGAGGGCTTGGTGAACTTCCTGGCGGCTCAGGATGGTGTGAAGATCGCAACACACCACCTGGTGAAAGATTTGAACCGCACTAAAGACGGCAAGTGGAAGTTGAGCGTGCTCAACAAAGATCTGGGCGTGGTGCGTGAGGTTGTAACTCCATTTGTGTTTGTCGGTGCCGGTGGCGCGAGTTTGCCATTGCTGCAGAAGTCGGGCATTCCGGAAGGCAAGGGTTTCGGCGGTTTCCCTGTGAGCGGTCAGTTCCTGGTGTGTGATCGCCCGGAGGTGGTTGAGCGTCACGAGGCGAAAGTTTACGGCAAGGCTGCAGTGGGGGCGCCACCGATGTCGGTGCCACACTTGGACACCCGTGTGATCGACGGCAAGAAGACTTTGTTGTTCGGCCCGTTTGCGGGCTTCTCGCCGAAGTTCCTCAAAGAGGGGTCGCTGCTGGACCTGCCGGGTTCGGTGAAGATGACCAACCTGGTGCCTATGTTGGCGGTGGGGATTGATAACATGGATCTGACCAAGTATCTGATCGACCAGTGCATGCAGACCAGTGACGACCGCATGGCGGAGTTGCGCGAGTTCTTCCCAGAAGCGAAGGCGGAGGACTGGCGTCTGGAGATTGCTGGTCAGCGCGTGCAGGTGATCAAGAAACACCCGCGCAAGGGTGGGGTATTGCAATTTGGTACCGAGCTGGTCGCGGCGGGTGATGGCTCATTGGCCGCTCTGCTGGGTGCGAGTCCGGGTGCATCGACTGCAGTGTCGGTGATGCTCGACGTGTTGGAGAAGTGCTTTGCTGGTCGATTGGACGAGTGGCGTGACAAGTTGGGTGAGATTGTGCCTGGTTACGTGGCGGATACAGTGAACGATGCCGAGGCGTATCGCTCGATCC
Organism: Sulfuriroseicoccus oceanibius; assembly: GCF_010681825.2. Lineage (NCBI taxonomy): Bacteria > Pseudomonadati > Verrucomicrobiota > Verrucomicrobiia > Verrucomicrobiales > Verrucomicrobiaceae > Sulfuriroseicoccus > Sulfuriroseicoccus oceanibius. The sequence continues at coordinate 1,652,177 of NZ_CP066776.1, forward strand.
GCGAGCGCGTGGACAAAGTGCTCAAGCTGGCCGCAGAGTAGCGGGCGGGTTCCCAGAGGCTCGGTTTGGCGGGTCGCTGGTGATCGCAGATAGATTGCTGAGGCCGGGCGTGGATGCGCCCGGCCTCATTTTGTGTGCGTGCATTGGGAGCGTTGGCGAATGAGCGGTGGCAATTGGTGGGGGATGATGTATGTCATTAGCGAAGATAAAAGCCATGCAAGATCCCAAATACGTCCGCAGTGCCTTTGCCCGAATCGCCGATCGTTACGTGGTGACCAACCATGTGTTGAGTTTGGGGATTGATGTGTTGTGGCGCAAAAAGGTCGGACGGATTGTCGCGGCCGAGCAGCCGAAAGATGTGCTCGACCTGGCGACGGGCTCGGGGGATCTGGCGGCGGAGATCCAGGGGCGCGTGCCCGAGGCGACTGTGGTGGGTGCGGACTTCTGCGTGCCGATGCTCGACGAAGCGCGCAAGCGCGGGCTCAAGCATCTGGTGGCGGCCGACGGGATGGCCTTGCCATTTGCCGACAACTCATTCGACGTGGCGACGGTGGCGTTTGGTTTGCGCAATATGGCCTCGTGGGACCAGGGGTTGAAGGAGATGGGGCGCGTGTTGCGTCCGGGGGGCTTGTTGCTGGTGCTCGACTTTTCGTTGCCGACCGGGATCCTGCGTGCGCCGTATCGGTTCTATTTGCACAAGGTGCTGCCGAACGTGGCGGGCACGTTGACCGGCCAGCGCGATGCGTATGCGTACCTTGGGGGGACGATTGAGAAGTTCCCTTCGGGCGGAGACATGGTGGCGATGATTGAGCGCAATGGCTTGCGCGATGCGAAAGCGGATCCGTTGTCGTTTGGTGTGGCGTCGATCTACACCGCGCGCAAAGGCTAGGGCGTTGATCCAACAGGTTCCCGTTTGATAGATTGCGGTGCCGATCCAGCTGTCGTTGCGGTGTGGGGCAGCGGGGGGGAATTGTCTTGGATGGGCTTTGGTCGGCCTCGTGACAAATCCGCTGTGGTCACCGAAAATGGTTGCGTCGATGGCCGATCCGGTCTCACCTTGTCGCTTCCCCGATAGCCGGGGAATTAGAAGAAAATCTCCCCATCATTGCTATGAAGCACCTTCTCGGAATCCAACACTGCACCGCCTCGGACCTTGAACGCATGATTGAACTCGGCGAAGCCGCCAAGCGTGATCGCGGCAGCGCCCATAGCGCTCATGCCAAGTTGCTCGACAACCAGGTCTGGGGACTGATTTTCAGCAAGGCTTCGACCCGTACGAGGGTTAGCTTCGAAGTGGGCGTGCGCGAAATGGGCGGCACCTCGCTCTACCTTTCGGCCCGTGATATGCAACTCGGACGTGGCGAGCCGATCGAAGATACCGCCCGCGTGCTCGGACGCATGGTGCACGGCGCGATCATCCGCACGTTCGAACAAAGCGACGTCGAGACATTTGCCAAGTACTCGGGCATTCCAACCATCAACGCGCTGACCGACGAAGAGCACCCATGTCAGATCATTGCGGACCTCCTGACCGTGCGCGAGCGCTTCGGTACCTGGGAAGGACGCAAGATCGTCTACCTCGGTGACGGCGACAACAACATGTCCCGTTCGTGGATGTGGGCGGCCGAGCGACTTGGCTTCGAGCTCGTCATTGCCGCACCGGAGATGTGCATGCCTTCGAAGGAATACCAGCAGCAGTTTAGCTCGGGGCACGTGACCTTCACTGGTGATGTGGAATCGGCTGTGGCAGACGCCAGCGTGCTCTACACCGATGTCTGGGTGAGCATGGGCCAGGAAGACATGGAAGATAATGGCCGCGAAGCCGCGCTTCAGGCATTCCAGGTCAACCACGAGATGGTCAAGAAGGCTGCGGACGATGCGATCGTATTGCACTGTCTTCCAGCCTACCGTGGCAAGGAGATCACCGCCGAGTTGCTCGAGGAGCGCCAGCAGGAGATCTTCACCCAGGCCGAGAACCGTCTGCACGCGCAGAAGGGTGTGATGCAGTACCTCGTGCGCGGCTAACCGCGCGCTGAACAATCTATCCATTCATTTGTTATGAATTCATCTATTTGGGATATTGCCCACCCGCAGTTGCGTGACCTGGTGGCTTACGAGCCAGGCAAGCCGATCGACGACGTGGCCCGCGACATGGGCTTGGAGCCGGACCAGATCGTCAAGCTGGCGTCGAACGAGAACCCATTGGGTCCGTCGCCGAAGGCGATCGAGGCGATGGCCGACGCGGTCAAGGGAGTGAACATCTACCCGGACGGAGCGGCGTACCATTTGCGCAATGCCATTGCCGACAAGTTCGACCTCAAGCGAGAGAATGTCGTGCTGGGGTGTGGCTCGAATGAGATCATCGAGCTGCTTGGGCACGGCTTCCTCAAGCCGGGCACCAATATCGTGACCGCCGACCATGCGTTTGTCGTCTACAAGCTGATGGCGACGCTTTTTGGTGCGGAGACCAAAGAGATTGCCGACCCTGGGTTCGTGCACGATCTCGATGCGATGGCCGAGGCGATCGACGAAAACACGCGTGAGGTTTTCATCGCTAACCCGAACAACCCAACCGGTACGCTCGTGGATCAGGAGGCGATTGACCGCTTCATGGAGAAGGTGCCGGATCACGTGATTGTGGTCTTTGACGAGGCGTACTATGAGTTCCTCGACACTCCGCCGGACACGCTCAAGTACGTGCGTGAAGGGCGCAACGTGGTGGTGCTGCGTACGTTCTCCAAGATCCAGGGGCTCGCAGGAACGCGCACCGGTTATGGGTTGATGAAGCCTGAACTTGCCGAGGTGCTGCAGAAGTGCCGTCAGCCATTCAACACGAACATGGTGGGCCAGGCCGGAGCATTGGCGGGCTTGCTCGACGAAGAGCACCAGCAGAAGACCAAGGCGCTGACCGACGAAGGGCGTGAGTTCTTCCAGCAGAGCTTCGAGGAAATGGGGCTGGAGTACGTGCCGAGCTTTGCCAACTTCGTGTTGGTGAAGGTGGGCGACGGCGATAAGCTTTTTGCCGAGATGATGAAGAAGGGCGTGATCGTGCGTGCGATGCGCGGATACAAACTGCCTGAATGGGTGCGCATTTCGATTGGCACGATGGATGAGAACCGTCGCTGCATCGAGGTGATGAAAGAGTTGCTCGGCAAATAGCCGGCAACGGGTTCAGAGTTCCCATGACGATGAGTTCTTCGGTCCATCAGGATGCACCTGTGGTGGTGATCACTGGTGGGCGCGGAGGGCTGGGGAGTGCCCTGGCTAAAGCCTTTGCCGAAGCTGGCTGGATGGTGCATGCGCCGGGGCGCGATGCGTTGGATGTGGCGTCTGCCGAGTCGGTGGACGCCTATTTTTCCCAACTGGGTGCGGTGGATGTGCTGGTCAACAACGCGGGCATTACGCGCGATACGCCGTTGCTCAAGATGAGCGAGGCCCAGTGGGACGAGGTGATCGATGTGAACTTGAATGGCGCGGCACGATGCGCGCGCGCTGTGGTGCGTGGGATGGTGAAACGGCGGCGGGGGGCGATTGTCAATGTGTCGTCGTACTCGGCGCTGAGCGGGCCAGCTGGGCAGGCGAACTACGCGGCCGCCAAAGCGGGGCTGATTGGGTTCACCAAAGCACTAGCGAAAGAAGTAGGGGGCCGAGGCGTGCGGGTGAATGCGGTGCTGCCTGGTTTTCTTGAGACGAAGATGACCGACCAAGTCAGTGATGCGGTCAAGGAGCGGGCCCGGGCGGCGCATGCGTTGGGGCAGTTCAACACGGCAGAGCAGGCGGCTGAGTTTGTGGTCAACTTGGTGCGGATGGATGCTGTGTCTGGTCAGGTGTTCCAGCTTGACTCGCGTTAGCGTGGCAATGGTAGGTCGGGGAGCGCGAGCGAGGTGGAGGTGTTGTCGGTGTTTTTCAAATTGTCGCGAGCTATTTACTTTTTATGTGGTCTTTTGATTCCTGACTGGGATAAGTTACTCGTTATGAAATTTCATACCCCATTTGGATTGAGTCGGTGCCTGCGGTCCTTGGCCGTCGTGGCGTGTTCGCTTTCGGTTGTGCTGCCGGCGGCTGCCGACAGGGGAGGGAAGACGGTGGATGGTTTGTTCCGCGAGGCGCGAGTTGCTTATGAACGTGGCAACTACGAGGTGGCAGAGGAGGGGTTCCGCAAGATCTTGCGCCAGATGCCGAACCACATCCCGTCACGCGCATATTTGAAGAAGGTCAAAGATGCCAAGGAGGCTGCGGAAAAGGTGGAGTTCAAAGATGAGTTGTCGGCACTGGTGATCAAAGAGGTGACTTTGAAGAACGCATCGCTCAATGAGGCGGTGGACTATCTGCGCAAGAAGGTGCCGGAGTTGGTCAAGGTTTCCGATAATCCCGGGCTCAACGTGAACTTCGTCGTGTTTGCCAGGGCGGAAGAGGCGGACAAAGAGACCATCACTGAGTTGAGTTTGAACAACATCCCGGTGACCAAGTTTATTGATTATGTCGGGAGGATGTCGGGATTCGTTCCGGTGTATTCCGACGGGATTGTCGAGCTGCGTCCGGCGGAGCGGTAGTCTGCGCGAACGTACTGATTTTCAGCCGGCGTGTCACCAGGGTGGCCGCCGGTTATTTTTTTGATCGCGGTGAGCTTGTTATGCATTGGGGCAGGGACCTTCTTTCGGTAGGGTCATGCGGATATGGCTCATCCCTCATTGGCATTCACAGACCACCGGCCGTGGCCGCTACCCGACCAGCGGTGGCGCTGGCGGCAGTCGTGGAATGATTTGGCTTTCGTGCACTACAAGGTAGACGCGAAGCGGCTGAGGGAGTTGGTGCCTGCCAAATATGAGATCGACCGGTTTGCGGGCGATGCGTGGGTTTCGGTGGTGCCGTTTATGATGGAAGATGTGGCGCCGCAGGGGATGCCTTGTGTGTTTCCCTTCCGTAGCTTTCCCGAGTTGAACTTGCGGACATACGTCACCCACGGCGGCAAGCCCGGTGTCTTTTTCTTCAGTCTCGATGCGGCGAACCTGCCATTGGTCGTCGGGGGCAATGCAATATATGGGGTTCCGTACAAGTATGCGCGAATGGCTTACATTCAGCGTGACGGAGTGCGGGAGTTTGTGAGCCGCCGCTATGGTAGTGCGGTGAATTTCCGCGCGATGATCAAACCGCTGGGACCGGAGTTTGAGGCGGCCGCAGGTACGCTTGAGGAATGGCTAAGCGAGCGCTATTGTCTCTACTCAGTGGGCGTGGCAGGCGCTTATTACCGAGTGGAGGTTCATCACAAGAAGTGGCCGCTGAGGGAGTGCGCGGTCGAGCTGATTGAGAATGATCTGCTCAAGCCCTTCGGGCTGGAGGTCGACGAATCCAGCGCGCTGTGTCATTTCAGTCCGGGTGTGGATGTGGTGTCGTTTCGGCCTGAGCGTCTGGATTAACCCAGCGCAGGTTGTTGCTGCGAGATGCAGTGAAGCGCCCCGCCTTCCTGGACCAAGTCGAGGCAGTCGATTGGGATGATTTGGCGGTCAGGAAAGAGCTCGGCAAGAATTGTCTGGGCGCGCTCGTCGTTCTTCGGCTGGCGGAAGGTCGGCATCAGAACGGCCCCATTGAGGATGAGGAAATTGACGTAGCTGGCGGGAAGCACCGGCAAGCGCCAGCCCGGGACCTCGCAGGCCTCGGGTTGGGGCATTTCGACGATGCGGAATGGATTGCCGTCGGCATTGCGGAACGAATGCAAGCGCTTCAAGTTGCTCTGGAGCACCTGATGGTTCGGTGATTGTGGGTCGTTGTCCACGGCGGCGACGATGGTCCGGTCGTCTGTGAAGCGAGCCAGGTCGTCGATGTGGCCGTCCGTGTCGTCGCCTTCGATGCCAGATTCGAGCCACAGGATGTCGCGGACGCCGAGGAAGTCGCGCAACTTGCACTCGATCTGCTCGCGGGTGAGGTGTGGGTTGCGGTTCGGGTTGAGCAACACGGCTTCGGTGGTGAGCAATTGGCCGCGGCCGTTGATCTCGATCGATCCTCCTTCGAGGATGATCCCGGCATTATAGCGCTTCAGCCCGAGAGACTGCGCAATTTGCGATGGGATGGTGTCGTCGGTGTCGAATGGAGTGAACTTTTCTCCCCAGCCGTTGAACCCCCAATCGGTGAGCGCGAGTGAGTTGGTTTTCGGGTTCACCACAAAGATTGGTCCGTGGTCTCGGCACCAGACGTCGTCATGCGGGTGGGCGAACAATTCGCAACGATCCATCACGGCGCCAGTCTGCTCGAGCATCTGGCGGATGGCCTCGTGGTCTGCCGGTCTGGCGTTGATCCGCACAGGCTGGAAGCGGCTGATGGCGGTCGCGATTTCAGCAAACTTGGACTGGATCACATCGGCGCCGTCGGTGGCGCTCCAATGTGGGTTGTCGCGGTTGGGCCAGCTGAGCCAGATGGCGTCCTGAGCTGCCCATTCCGGGGGCATGGCGTAGCCCGACGCGGCGGGCGTGGTCGATTCGGCCTGTGTGGTCATGAGACGAGGCGGGCGATGGGCTTAGGCCTGGAGTGTGCTTTCCAAGTCCGATGGCGGCAGCAGGCCTTCGCCGATGAGGAAGCTGTCGGCAGCGAGGATGGAGTTCTCGTAGAGACGCTCGTTGACGTTGAGATTGTAGAAGCTGTTGTCGACCCCGTCGTAGGGGATGAGCTCGCAGTGGTTCTTCTTGCGCTTCATGCTGCGGGCGAAGCGCTGGGAAACTTTGATCGGGAGGGTACGGTCCTTCGAGCCGTGGGCGATGAATGTGGACGGTGTTCCTTTCTTGATCTGTTTGATCGGGTTCAATCCGCGGATGGCCGAGCGAGTGGCGAACCATGGCAAGGCGCTTGGAATGAGGCGCAGGTCGAGCAGAGGGTTGAAGAAAACCTGGGCGACGGGCAGCACGACGGGGACGTCGACATCCTTGTCTTCGCGCAGGCCCATGCCGAGCACGGCGGCCAGCCAGGCGCCACCGCCACCTCCGGCGACGACGACTCTTGATGGATCAATGCCGAGCGGGCCGGCGTTGTTGATGACTTCCTTCCACGCATCGCGGGCATCCTGTAGGGCGTCGATGATGCCGTTGCCTCCGGTGTCCCGGATGCGGTAATCGACGGCGATGGCGGTCATGCCGCGGTAGGCGAAGTGCAGGCAATGCGGGGCGAACTGACTGACTTGTCCGCTGTCCCACATGCTGCTGAAAAAGAAGAGGATGGCTGGAACTCCGTTGGGCGAACGCACTGCGGCGTCGGGATCCGCGTGGAAGACGTAGAGCGCGCGGTGCTCGCATTGGTCGTCTTCATCTCCGTAAAGGAAATGCTCACCTCGTGCGAGGAGTTCTCGGTTCCGGTCTACGGAACGGATCGCACGCTGAGCGGTGAGGGAATTCATGGGCGAACGGAGGGAAATCGGAGTGAGATGCAATTCCGCGTGGCGATCCTGTAGCGCGGGCATACATGATTGCCGCAATCGACAATTTCGGCAACAGGAAACGGTTGCTCAGTGCCGCCAAAAATTCCCGTGATACGGGCTGGTCATCGATTGGGGATCGCGGCAGGGTGGGCGCGTGATGACAATGAGTGCTTCAACAATTGGAATTTCGTCGCGCTTTGTGACGGTGGCGATGCGGCTGATGATGCTGGTTTTGTGTCTGGCTCTGGTGGTGCCGGCGACAGCGCAGGCACCGGGAGCTGGGGAGCGTGAGCTGCGTGATCGCTTGCAACGGGTGTATCGGGCGTGGGCCGGGGCGATGCGTGACCGCAATCTGGATGCGTGGCAGAGCTCATCGACCCAGGCGTTACAGAATGAGGTGCGCAACCAGATCGTGTCGCAGAAGCTGCCGTACCCACGGGCTTTGTTTGAGTCGCCGTTGATGGCACCGCAGGTTTCGCGTCTGCGTTTTGTCAGAGCGCGTCAGGTAGGTGACGAGGCGCAGTTGGTGTATTTCGGGCGCTTTGACGCGGGCTTGATCGAGGAGGGCAAGCGTCCGCCGGAGAATTTGTTGGTGATTTGGTTTGGTAGAGAGCAAGGCGGATGGGCTGTCGGGCGGATTCAGATGCTCGATCTGGATCCGATGCCGGAAGTGCGGGCGAAGATGCGGCGCTTCGATTACAGCTTTCTCGACGAGCCGGGGTTCGTGGTGGACGGGGTGCTGCCCAAGGTGGCCAAGCTGGCGCCACGGCCCGACTTCATTGGCAAAGTGTTCGCGATCTCTTTTAACGAGAGCACAGAGGTCATGATCAACGGTGTGAGTGATCATTCCTTTGGCGCCACACGGGCCGCCCAGTTGGTGCTGGGTGGGTTCAAGCGAGGAGAGAATACCGTGAGCGTGAAGGTTTCCCCATTGGCTGAAGGTCAGGAGCCGGCGGATACGCTGGATGACAATGCGCCGTACGTGATCCGCTTGTATTTGATGCCGGACGATCCGAGCAAGCAGTTCCCTGTGATTGTTTGGCGTTATGAGTCGGAAGACGGGACGGCACCGAGCGAGCCGATTGAGGCGACCTTCGTGATCGATGACAAGGTGATCGAGCAACGTTACCGCCGACCGGATTCAGCGCGGTAGTCCTGCGCTGTGACGTTTTCATCCAACAAAAGCCAGCCTCTCGTTATGAGGGCTGGCTTTTTTGATGGGCTGGCGTGCTGGCCCGCATCCGAGGCAGTACGGATGACCGTATCTCATGACCCGTCCGCGTGGTTAGCTCGCGACAATGGCGCGTGAACCCACATTTCGTGAGGACCACCATGGTCGATCGGCTGGCGGGAAACGGAGCCTGAAAACTGTACCTCGATACCCAATGAAACGAACAAAATTGTTCTCAGCCAAACGGATGGCGCTTGCATGGTTGTGCGGCGTCGCTTCGGCGGTGAGCCTCTACGCCGCTGACAAACCCAATATTCTAGTCATCTGGGGCGATGACGTCGGTCAGTCCAACATCAGTGCCTACACCCGCGGGCTGATGGGGTACACTACGCCGAATATCGATCGGATCGCCAACGAGGGCATGTTGTTCACCGATTATTACGGCGAGCAAAGTTGTACTGCCGGGCGCTCGTCCTTCATCATGGGGCAGAGTGTGTTCAGGACGGGACTGTCCAAGGTCGGGCTGCCGGGAGCCAAGGAGGGGATGATGGTCGAGGATCCTACAATCGCCGGGTTGCTCAAGGATCAAGGGTACGCCACGGGGCAATTTGGAAAAAACCACCTTGGGGATCGGGACGAGCATTTGCCCACCAACCACGGGTTTGATGAGTTTTTTGGCAATCTGTACCACTTGAACGCGGAAGAAGAGCCAGAGAACTACGACTATCCGAAGGACCCTGAGTTTCATAAAAAGTTCGGTCCTCGTGGTGTGATCAAGTCCACGGCCGGAGGTGAGATTGAGGATACCGGGCCGCTGACCAAAAAGCGCATGGAAACGGTGGATGATGAGACGGTGGCCGCTGCCATCGATTTTATCCGGCGTCAGGAGAAGGCTGGGAAGCCTTGGTTTGTTTGGTGGAGCGGAACCCGGATGCACTTCCGCACCCATGTGAGTGAGGAGAAGATGGCGCAGATCAAGAAGCAGTACCCGAATGCGGATGAGTACACCTGCGGCATGCTGGAGCACGATATGCATATCGGTCAGTTTCTCGACCTTCTGGACGAATTGGGGATCGCCGATAACACGATTGTGCACTATTCCACAGACAACGGTCCGCACTACAATACGTGGCCGGATGCGGCGTCCACTCCGTTCCGAGGAGAGAAGAACACGAACTGGGAGGGCGGATGGCGCGTTCCTTGTGCTGTGCGCTGGCCGGGGACGATCAAGCCGGGATCCGTGAGCAATGGAATCGTCCACCACATGGACTGGCTGCCTACATTCCTGGCGGCTGCAGGGAAGGCGGATATCAAGGAAGACCTGCTTGATGGTTATTCCAGTGAGGCTCTGGGGCGTGACTACAAAGTCCACCTCGATGGTTACGATCTTACCGAGCATTTGAAAGAGCCTCAGGCAAAAGCTAGCCCGCGTAAGGAGGTCTTTTATTTCTCTGATGATGGGGATCTGACCGCACTGCGTTACTTGGATTGGAAGGTGATCTTTATGGAGCAGAAAACCACGGGAACCTTCCGCGTTTGGATGGAGCCGTTTGTTCCGCTGCGTGTGCCATTGATCTTCAACCTGCGTCGTGACCCGTACGAGCGCGCTGAAGAGACCTCGAACACGTACTACGATTGGATGATCGATCGTGCGTTCCTGCTGGTGCCGGCGCAGGCATTTGTGGGTGGGTTCCTTGAGACCTTCAAAGAGTTTCCTCCGCGTCAGGAGGCGGCGTCTTTCTCACTCGATAAAGTGATGAGGAAACTGAGTGAGGGCCCAAGTAGTTAGTGGCTGGAATTTGTGTGTGTGCCCGTTCCTTCATGTATTTGAGGGGGCGGGCTTTTTTTGTGATTGGGGATGCGGACGGGCGTTTCGGCGCGGGGGGGTGGCCATCGGTATTCCGTTGCGCTTCGGTGGTGTCACAGGCTCGGCCGGGTGGGGGGCGTGCGCAAAACCCAGGGTGTGGTCGCCTGAGGCTCCCGTCACCCTGGGCTGATTTGCGCTTCCCCTTCAGGGATGATGTTGGTGGGGCCGGTGTTGAAATTGGCTCCCTTGATGATCTTGGGGGGGATTGCGTGCGGTTTCCCATCGCCGACAGCAATGCCGTCCCACCAGCGCTGCGCGTGCGTGGTTCGGGCGCCAAACGGATGATGGCGCATTGCGAGCAACGACAGGAGAGCCATTGGTCCATCGGGGAATGGTCGGCAAGCGTGTTGCGATGGAGCTATCCCGCGGCGGCGGGATAGAGAGTGGTTCACGTCATTCTGAGGGATTCACCACAGCCCACTTGAATCCCTCAATCCTCTAATCTGTGGAAAAAAAAAACGCGACCAGCGGTGACCGACGTGCCGTTCGCCTATTCCGGAACTGGTCGCCCTTCGGGATCTTTGGGGCTTTGCGTGGGATTACCCATCGACGGCAGGAATGCCTTACCACCAGCGCTGCGCGTGGGTAATGGGTTTCCTTGTCTTTATCCTCATCCGAATCTTTATCGGATTTGCGTGGGTCGAAGGCGGGGAATGCCGGTCAGTGTGCAGGGAATCTGGACCGATCCGGGCTAATCCTGCGAGGGTTTGCGGCGCAGGTCTTTTTTGCGCGAGTGGCGGGTTTTCGCCTCTCTGTGGCGTTTTTTTGCGGCGGCGCCGGGTTTCCGGTGTTTGGCGCGTTGGGCGGCGCGGCGGCGTTTCTTTGCCAGCGAGTGTTGTTGGTTGAGCTCTTCGATCTTTTCGAGAAGGCGTTCGCGGGCGAGGAGTCGGTTGCGGCTGCGTGAGCGCGAATCCTGGCATCGGATGTCGATGTTGAGTCCGATGTGCCGGAGCTGGACGCAGGAGTGGGTTTTGTTGATCTTCTGGCCACCGGAGCCCTCTCCCAGAGTGAAGCGTTCGATCAGGTCTTCTTCCTCGACTCCCAAGTCGGCCAGTCTGCGGTTGATTTCACTCAGCGGGTCGCATGGGATTTGATCGGATTCGTGGTTCTGGCTCGGCTCTGTCATGGGGATTAGACTTCCGTAAGATGCTCTAATTTGGCATCTTGTCGAGTGATCGGGGAGTGCCGGTCACACCATTATGAGAAGCGACGACATCGATCTGGAAGTCGAAGTGGCATGCCCTTACTGCGGGCAGTCTTTTACCATGTTGGAACCCCCGCCACCGGATCGCCCCTGCATCCTGGATTACGACTGTGAGGTGTGCTGTCATCCGCTGGTGTTGACCTTGGAGGGGAGCGGTGAATTGGCCGCCGCGACTTGTCACGGCGAATAATACCATTTAAACGGTCACCTTGTCGGAACCGATGGGGATTGAGTGAGTAGGATCAGAGATGAAGAAAGTGATCTTGGCGGGATCTTTTTGAGTGATGCTGCGTTGCTCACAGCTCAGGTAGCCCTCTAGCATCGCGGTTCGCGCCTTACCTCACTCGAATAAGCTCTCCGCCATTCCGCCAACTTGACCGTTCAAATGGTATAAGCATCTGGTTCGGGACCGGCGTAGTAGGCACAACCGTGGACTAAGGGCGGAGATGGCACGATTCTATGGTGGCGCGATCGTTGGGATCGCGTTATCGATTCGGGGTCATGATCGTACTCGACACCCGCGAACTTACCTCCTGCACGCAAATTGATTGGTCCCGTTGGCGTCCTACGATGCACGCCACGTTGTTGTTTGTAATGATTGACGGGCGGATCTTGTTGATGCGCAAGAAGCGGGGGATTGGCGCGGGCAAGGTCAATGGTCCGGGAGGTAAGATTGATCCGGGCGAGAATGCGGCGTCCTGCGCGGTGCGCGAGGTGCGTGAGGAGTTGATGATTGAGGTTGAGCCTGAGGCGTTGCTCAAGCGGGGCGAGTTGTTTTTCCAGTTTCGCGACGGGCTCTCGATCCACTGCACGGTATTCTCGTGCGATGCGTATTCGGGGGAACCGACCGAGACCGACGAGGCGGTGCCGATGTGGTGTGATGTGGATGCGGTTCCGTATGACGAGATGTGGGCGGACGACGCGCGTTGGCTACCACGCGTCATTGAGGGGGATAACTTCTGCGGGCATTTCATTTTTGATGAGGATGAGATGATCGACGAGGACGTGGTTTTTGGAGGGGAGGCCGAGCGACGCTGGGTGGATGGCGACGGTGTGGGCGTGCCGCGCTTTGCCAATGCGCTGAGTTACGGCGTGGGGAGTACCAGTTTCCGTCCATGCATTGACCTCCACTCAGGGCAGGTGAAGCAGATCGTTGGGGGCTCGTTGACGGATGATGGCGAGGGGTTGAAGACAAACTTTGTGAGTGAGCGTGATGCGGCGTGGTTTGCTGCCAAGTACAAGCAGGACGCGCTGCGAGGCGGGCACGTGATCAAGTTGGGGCCGGGCAATGACGAAGCCGCGCGCTCGGCATTGGCCGCGTATCCGGGCGGATTGCAGATCGGCGGTGGCATCACTGCGGAGAATGCGGCCGAGTGGATTGCTGCAGGGGCGTCCCACGTGATTGTCACGTCCTATCTTTTCGATTCGGAGGGCAAGTTCCGTCAGGACAGGCTCGATGCGCTGGTAGCAGCTGTCGGGCGCGAGCGCCTGGTGATCGACCTCAGTTGCAGGCGTCAATCGGATGGAGGCTGGGTGGTTGCGATGAACCGCTGGCAGACATTGACCGACATGACGCTGAATCGGGAATCGCTCGAGCGGCTTGCCGAGTTCTGCGATGAATTCTTGATCCACGCGGCCGATGTCGAAGGGATGTGCGGAGGAATCGATGAAGAGTTGGTTCAGGCGCTGGGTGAATGGTCGCCGATCCCGGTGACGTATGCCGGCGGTGCTCGATCGATTGACGATTTGGAGTTGGTCAACCGGTTGAGCAACGGGCACGTCGATCTGACGATTGGTAGTGCGTTGGATTTGTTTGGCGGTGACTTGATCCGCTATGACGACTGTGTGGCCTTCAACCGCGAGGGGGAAAAGCGGTGAGCCCGGTATTAGCGGATTCGGGACATTGGTTCGGCGCGTTGGGGGCGGCGACGATATTCACGCTGGCAGCGGTGCCCTTGGTGTTGGGCGCGCGCAAGCGGCGACGACGCACGCGATGGATGGAGGAGGGGCTGCCGTCAGAGGACCAGCAATTGTTGGCGGAGCGGGTTTGGTTTTACCATTTGGCGCCGGATGAGGTGCGCCGTGACTTTGACCGTGTGCTACGGGTGTTTCTCGAGGAGAAGCGATTTGAGGCGTGCGGAGGGCTGGACGAGGTCACGCGCGAGATGCAGTTGGTGATCGGTGCACAGGCTTGTTTGTTGGTGTTTGGGCGTGCCCGTTCAATGGGCGCCAAAGCGCTGGCGCCGTATGACAAGCTGGCGTCGATCTTGATCTATCCGAGTACCTTTGTCGCACGGCGGGAAGGTGTGTGGGATGAGGATGATCAGGGTGATGTGTTGCTAGGTGAGTCGTGGTCGACGGGATCGTTGATCCTGGCGTGGGACTCGGTGGAGCGAGGATTGGAGAACCGTCACGACGGACACAACGTGGTGATGCATGAGTTTGCGCATCAGCTGGACCAATCGGATGTGGCTGATGGTGTGCCTGAGCTGTCTAGCAGTGAGCAGGCCAGGCGCTGGGCGGCTGCATTTGCGCCGGCCTACAGGCGCTTGCTGGATGCCGTTGAGGACGGCCGCCGGTCTGTGCTGGATGAGTATGGTGCGACCAACCCTGCGGAGTTTTTCGCGGTCGCTACCGAGACGTTTTTTGAGAAACCCCGCCAACTGCAGGAAGACGAGCCGGAGCTCTACGAGCAACTCAAGCGGTACTATCATCTCGATCCACTTGGCTGGCCGCGGGTGCGTGAGCAATGAGCGTTAGCCCCAATGAAGGCTCCAAATGAAAAACAGCGCGCCCGCTTGGTTCGGGCGTCGCGCAAGGCGGCAAAGCGCCAGACGGTGGCTTCGCGCGAGGCGGTACGCAGTCTGCGCGTGCAGACCGTTGCTACGTGGAAGCGTGTGGTGCTGGCTGTTGCCGGCGTGTTGTTGATGAGCCTGGCCGCTGTGGTTTACGTGACTCAGGGGGCTCTGGTCGGCGCTGCGTTGATCGGGACCACCGGGGTGGGCGTGCTGATCTTCGGAGTGGTCGGCAGGAAGCACTCCATCGATCGAGCGATCCGCGGGCTCGACGCGTCTGTGAGCAACCAGTTGATCGATGCGATCTTCGATCAACTGGGGTAATCCGATGTGTTAAACCGCTTCTTCGTTGAGGAAGAGTACCTCGCGGGCGACGTTGATGCTTTGTTTGACCACGTTGCGCATGCAGCGGGCGACGACGATCAGGTCGATGACTGTTTGCAGGTCTTCCGCGCTCGAGCCCTCGACGAGTTCGTCAGCGAGGTTGTCGATGGTTTGGTTGATTTGTTCGCGCAGAGGTTTGCTGGCTTCGATCGACTCGACGGCGAGCTCAGGGTTGCGCTCCGTGTAGGAGATGAGGCAGTCCTCGAAGTGCTTGCGGGTGGAGACGTAGAGGTGCTCCATGCCGTCGGCGAGGCGGTGTTTCGGGGTGGTGTTGAGTACCAGGGCCCGGCGGGCGATGGTCACGCTCTGGTCGCCGATGCGCTCGAAAGCACTGCACAAGTGCATGCTGGCGATGGTGGTGCGCATGTCGATGGCGACGGGGCGGAAGCGCAGCTGCAACTCGATCAGCGCACGGTTGATCTCATTTTCCAGCCGGTCGATCTGGTCATCCGCCTCGATGGTCGCTTCGCAGAGTGCGTTGTCTCGGGTCAGGAACCCTTTGGCCGCATCGGCTAGAGCCGCACGACTGCGGCTGGCCATCGTGAGCAGGTCTTGATTGACCCGCTTGAAGGCTCCTTCGAGTTCCGAAGAAATGTGAGGTGTTTGGTTGATCATCTGGAGGAGGTACCGGGTTGCGGTAGAGGGTGGGGCAGTTTATCCGCCAAGCGGGAAATCGGCGAGCCGCGAATGTGCGACGGGATGGATCCGTGACGAGTACTTGGAAACTTAGCCGAAGCGGCCGGTGATGTAGTCTTCGGTTTGTTTCTTCGATGGGTTGCCGAAGATCTTCTGGGTACGGTCGAACTCGATCAGCTCACCGAGGTAGAAGAATGCGGTGTTGTTTGAGACACGGCTGGCCTGGGACATCGAGTGGGTGACGATGACGATGGTGAATTCGGAGGCGAGTTCGGTGATCAGTTCCTCCACTTTGGCGGTGGCGATGGGGTCGAGAGCCGAGCATGGCTCGTCCATCAGGATGATCTTGGGCTGCACGGCGATGGCGCGTGCGATGCACAGGCGCTGCTGCTGGCCGCCGGAGAGACCGAGGGCGCTGGAGTGGAGGCGGTCTTTGACTTCCTCCCAGAGGGCGGCGCTGCGGAGGGATCGTTCCACGGCTTCGTCGAGGCGCTTTTTGTTCTTCTCACCGGCAATCCGCAGGCCGTAGCTGACGTTGTCGTAGATCGACTTCGGGAACGGATTGTACTTCTGGAATACCATGCCCACATGCTTGCGCAGCTGAATGGCATCGACCTTGGGAGCGTTGATATCCTGGCCCAGAATACGGATTTCGCCTGTGGTGATCTTCGAGCTGTCGACCAGATCGTTCATGCGGTTGAGGCAGCGAAGGAGGGTGGATTTGCCGCAACCCGACGGGCCAATGAACGCGGTGACTTCTTGCGCCGGGATATCCAGCGAGATGTTCTTGAGCGTATTGGTTTTGCCGTTGTCGTAGCTGAACGAGAGGTCGTCGATCTCGATGAGAGCCGACTTTTCGGTGGTCGATTCAGGTGTGGTGGACATGAGAATGGGGACGGTTGAAAGTGATCGGGAAAGGGGTGGATCTTACCAGGAAAGCTTCTTGCGGGCGCGGATGCGGAGCCAGACGGAAAGCCCGGCGAACAACATCACGACGAGAAGGAAGAGGAGCGTGGAGCCGTACTGCATTGGCTCGGTGAACTCGGACTGCGGGATGCGGCCTGCGACAGTGTAGATGTGATAAGGCAGGGCTTGAACCGACTGGAAGAAGAATGATTCGATGCCGCTGAGCAAGCCGTCGTTACCGATTCCTTCCCAAGGAAGTTCCGAGCGGGCTGCCACGGCGGCGGTGAACATGATCGGTGCGGTTTCACCGGCGACCCGAGTGATGCCCAGCACCGAGGCGGTCAGGATGCCAGGGAACGCATAGGGCAGAACTGCGGTGCGGATGGCTTGCCATTTGGAGGCACCCAGTGCGAGTGACGCTTCGCGGAAGCCCATCGGCACGGCTCTGAGTGACTCCTCACAGGAAGTAATGATCACAGGTAGCACCATGATGGCCAGGGTGAGACCACCGGCGAGGATGGATGTGCCCCAGCCCTCGAACGAGAGGTAGGTGCGGCCGGTGTAGAATTGCTTCGCGCCGGCGACAGTGGCTGCGGTGGTGGCTTCGCTGGTGCTGGTGCCTTTTTCGAAGATCATGATCGAATCCCGCTCGGCCTTGCGCAGCGATGGTTGCTCAATGGCTGGCCACAATGGGATGCGGAACGCGTCTTTTGAGTTTGGAGTCGACGTCAGGCGCGGAGCCAGCAACACGAACAATCCAAGGCCGAACAGACCAAAGATAATGGAAGGGACGCCTGCCAGGTTGAGCATCGCCAGACGCACGCTTTTAAGGTAGACGCCGTCTTTCGAATATTCGTTGAGGAAGACTGCTGCCGAGATGCCGACGAAGAGAGCGACGGTAATGCAGAGTGTGACCAGAAGCGCGGTTCCCACGAGTGGTCCGAGCACGCCGCCGCCGGAATACGAGTAGGTGTCTTCGTTGGCGATCTTGAGCGAGTCGTTGAGTTCCGCCATTGCCACGCGTTCGCGGTTAGGCATGGAGAGGTCGACGGGTTCCGGGATGTCGAAGGTGACGAGATCGCGGGTGGTGGTGCGGGTTCCCTTTGAGGTGAGTGGGATGTGTGGCTGGTCGGCCTGGAAGCCGGCGAGCTCGTTTTGTGGCAGCACGAGCGTGACCGGCTTGTCGAAGTCGGCGACGATCACACCGTCCGGCGAGCTTTGGCGGAGGCCGATGTTCGCTCCTGGGTTGGTGGCCTTGATGGTGAATGCGAGATCAAATGGCAACTGGTAGCGGCCGGCCGAGACGATGACCTTGCGGCGGGTCTCTGTGACTTCGCTCGCGGTCGATGATGCCACCGGCAGCGGTTGGTCGGTATCCGTGACTTGTTCGAAGAGGTCGTCGCTAAAGCGGAGGGATTGCTCCGATGGGATCTCGACTTCGAATGGGGTCGACTCCGGATCATCTTCGGCAGGAATGCCCTGGACGATGAAGATCAACTCGGTGGGGTCGAGCGCGGTGAGTGTGGATTTGGTGAGAGTGGTGCGGCCGGCTGGAACGACGATGTCGTGTACGGTGTTTTCGAGTACCAGTGGTTCGTTGGCCTTGAGCTCAAGGGACGATTCCACACCAGCACCGATCTGCTGCCAGGTGGCTTCGTCAAAGACGAGGGTGGTATCGTTCTCGAAGCCAATTGCCAGCGTGGTGTCCTTGCTGCGTTGGTTGAAATTGACGTACAAGTCGTCGTTGTGTTCTTCAAGCGTGCTGAGCCAGCCGTCCATGATCAAATGGGAGCCTGCAGCCAGTTCGAAAACTTCGAGAGTCGATGTCTCGGTGGATTCGGTGAGGTTTGCCGGCTCGAAGTCCGGATTGTAAATGCCGAGTACCTCGAAGTCCTCCTTTTGCATGCGGATGCCCTTGGACTGGTCGAACTCGCTCACGACGAGTGTTTCCGGGCTGCGGGTCAGGAAGTGGCTTCCGTATTGCCACAGGACCGGCGTGCCTTGGTAGATGATCTTGCCGAAGATGAACGCGGCGCAAAGAAGGATGAAGTAGGTTGCTGCGATGAACAAACCGCGCACAGTGAGTTCTTTGGAGCGGCCTTGCTTCTTGCGGCCTACAAACGGGACATTGGATGGTGCCTGGCTCATGGGGAAATCAGGGATGGGGTGGCAACAATTGGAAGGTGTGCTGGAAATCGTGGATCCGGATGGGCGGTTAGTTGTGCTTGGAGAACTTTCTGACCACTTTTTGGGCGACGAAGTTGAGCACGAGGGCGATTAGGAACAGAACCAAGCCCACCATGAAGAGGGCCCGCCAGTGCAAGCTGGCTTCGCTGACCTCACCCATTTCCTGAGCGATGATGCCGGTCATGGTGTGTGACGGATCGGTGATGACGCCGAGGCCTTTGGAGAAGTCTGGGACTGCGATGCGGTTGCCGGCCACGAGGAGCACGACCATGGTTTCGCCGATCACGCGGCCGAACCCGAGCAGCACGGCAGCGAGGATGCCGGAGAGCGCGGCGGGGAAGACGACTTTGAGGACGGTTTGGAGCTTGCTGGCACCGAGTGCGAGGGAAGCTTCGGTATTCGCTCGTGGGACGTTGTTGAGGGCGTCTTCGGCAAGGGTGAAAATGGTTGGGATCGCCATGAACGAGAGCAGCGTGCCTGCGTTGAGCATGTTGAGGCGCTGGTCAATTGGGAAGCCTGGAAGCAGGTCGGCGAGCCATTCGGTTTTGCTGATGGTTTGAAGCAGTTCGCCGAGCACGAGAATGCCGAAAAGGCCGAGAACGATCGATGGGATCGCGCCGATGAACTCAATTGCCGGCTTGATCAGATTGCGCTCGGTTGGAGACGACAACTGGTTGACGTAAACCGCCGCACCAACCGCGAACGGGACGGAGATGACCAAGGCGATCAGGGCGATAATCAATGACCCTGAGAAGAGTGGGGCGAGTCCGTAGAAGTCCTGCCATGAGCTGTTGGTGACCCATTGTTTGCCAAAGAAGAAGCCGAAGAACGTGCGGGCTCCGGAGTAGTTTTCCTCGTGGTTCCAAGAGCGGATTTGTTGGCGGGCTGTGTTGGTGACCTCTTCGAGCTCCTTGGCTTTGATCTTGGCCTGGTTGAATGCCTTGCGGGCTTTGTTGTCGGTGAGTAAGCGTTCGTCAAGCATTGGCAACGCGGCGCGGGTGCCCTGCAAGAGGGAGTCGATGGCGGCGGCGTGGCGGTCGCGCGAGGCGTAGAGCGGGGCATTGCGCTCGGCGTAGGCCGGAGGGGTGGTCAGAATACGCGCGGCTTCGATTTCGGCGCGGCGGCGGTCTTCCTCGGTGGTGAGGTTGGCGGCGCCTTGTTCCAGAGCGGCGCGGCGGGCGATGGCGCTCTTGTAGGCTTCGGCGAGGCCCTTGGTTTTCAGTGCATGCGGGACGAGCTCGTCGATCAACGCGTCGAGCTCCGAGCGTGACTTGCGCAAGGCGTTGAGGCCGTCGAGGAATGGCGCGAGAGTCTCAACCGCTTTTGCTTTTGCCTCGTCGCGCTCGGCCTTGGTTTGGGTGATGAATGGGTGTTCTTCGTCGGTGGCGATCTTGTGTTGTACCGCTTCGATCGCGCGCTTGAAGTCGTCCTTGCTTGGTTTGCCCTCAGGGCGCTCGAGGTCTTCAATGGTGGCTTCGGCGAGCCAGTTGTCTGTCAGTTCTTTGATCCGGACATTGGCCTGGGCGATCTCTTTCTCGGCGGCGGTTTTGATTGATGGGTCAATCTCAGCGGCGATGGATTCGGCGCGCTCCTGGGCGCGGTCCTTGAGTTTGCGTGGTCCCTTGGCTGCCTTCTTGGCGTTGTAGAGGAGCTCGTTGTAGGTCTCGAGTACGTCTTCCCACTGCTGGGTGCGTCCGTAGACCTCCTTGCCGTAGGCCTGGGCGGTGAGGGAGACCACCTTGCGGTGAGCCGACGACTCCTCGCGCATGTAGTCGACAAATTCCTGACCGGACAAGCGGTAGACGCGCAAGCTCTCGCGGTAGTCCGGGAAGAAGAACACAGCTTCCTTTGCGAGGAAGAAGCAGATCGCTGCGATCACCACTACCGCCGTGGCCGCGTTGGTGCCGAAGAAGGACTTGATGAGCGACTGTACCCGGATGCCAAGAATGCGTTTCTCACCGCGGCTCTTCTTGAACGGGTTGTCGTGCGAATTGCGCTTGCTGATCTTCATGGGGCGATAGCTGGAAAGTGACCGGAGCAGATGCCCGGAATTTGCCACAAGAAAGACCGCATAGTTGGCCCGGAGGCAACTATGCGGTCTGTGACGAATTAGTCGCAGAAAACGATTCCGCGCTGTGAGGTGTGCTTACTTGGCAGCGATGAAGCCGACCTTTTCAATCACTTTGCCAGCGATTGGCGAGGTGGTGGCCCAGTCGATGAACTTCTTCACTTCACCGGTAGGCTGACCCACGGTGTAGTAGTAAAGGTTACGTGAAAGGGCGTAATCCGATGCGTTCTCCGGGGTTGGAGCCACGCCTTCAACCTGCACTGGCTTGATGCCGTCCTTCTTGACGTAGGCAAGACCAACGTAACCGATGCCATTTGGGTTCTCGGCGCACTCGGATGCGATCTGCTCGTTGCCAGCCATCTTCTGGGTAGCCGAACCGTAGTCGCGCTTGTTCATGCCAAGCTTCTGGAAGGTCTTGTAGGTGCCGGATGCGGTGTTGCGGGTGTACACAGCGATCTTGCCTGGCTTGCCGCCAACTTCACTCCAGTCGGTGATGTCACCGGTGAAGATACCTTCGATTTGCTGCTTGGTGAGGTCGCTCACGCCGTTCGACTCATTAACGATAACGGCGATCATGTCGACGCCTGCGACGTGCTCGACGAGGTCTTTGCCAGCAGCGGTGAACTTGTTCTTCTCCTTGTCCTTGGCGCCGCGGGAGCTCATGCCGATGTCAGCGGTTCCACCTTCAAGTGCGGTGAATGCCTGGGAGGACCCTTCAGCGGCGATTTCGAAGTTCACGTCGTTGCCGAGAGCTTTGTAGGCTTCAGCAAGCTGAGGAACCATCTTGGCACCGAGGGTGTCGGATCCTTTGATCGCGATCTTGTTCTGGGCGGTGGCGGCGATGGTCAGAGCGGCGCCGGTGGCAACTGCGAGGGCGATAGACTTGAGTGTCATTTTTTCTTTGGGTTGGTGTGTAAGTAGAGGGTGTTGGGCGGTGACAGCCAGAGGGGATGTCCTGCCCAAGCGATAAAACACAAACCGATTTTTGTGGGTTCTGCCAACGCTTGGATTGTCACAAAAATGACTTCTATGCTGGTGTTGTTTAATGCGTTGCTGTGGTATCTTCGGCGATCCGTAAATACAGACGCGCGCTGCGCGTGACTAACATTTATAGCGCATTTTTAGCGGTGCTTGTGTCTGTGTGGCTTTACTTAACGAATTCCCATTTCACTATCTGATTCCATGTCTGATTCCGGCCATATTTTGACCCAGTTTGATGATGCTCTGAAATCTCTTGGCGCCGATGTCGCCGGACTGAAACCTGTATTGGTAGGGGGCCTGGAGGCCGTCGAGCGTGCATTGATGGCCGGCGATGTGCGCGGGCTTCAGGATGTGCGGGAAGAGGCAGCCTCCATCGAGAGGTCGGTGGCGGATGTGGAGAATGCCGGGCGATTGATCCTGGTGCGCTTCCGCCCGGTCGCAACGGATCTTCGTTATGTCTTGGCTCGAGTTCGCGTTTGCTCCGTGGCAATGGAGTTGGCGGAAGAGTTGGCCGAGCTTGCAAAGCGTGCCCTGGCATTGGTAGAGGCCAACGAGGCCGGGGAGCCGGATGTGCTTGCCGAGATGCAGCGGGTACGCCCGTTGTTTGACATGGCGGTGAACGAGCTGCGCGATGGCTTGGATGCTCTCGAGGGGCCGGATGTCGATCTGGCTGCATCGGTGCGCCGCCGGGACGCGGAGCTTGACCAACTGCATGCGCAGTTGATCTCGGACTTTATCGACAGCCTCTCCAGCGATGGGCGGGGGAAGGCACACAGTGCGCGCTGGTTGGTAGATGCTGTGTTCCTGGTGCGTTCGATTGAGCGGGTGGGGGATCTGGCGAAGAACATCGCCGACGAGGTTGTGTTCGTCGCCACAGCCAAGGCGGATTATCACGCTGGTTGATATATAACGTAACTGTCACATACGCGGCGTAGACTCCTAACGGCAAACGATCTAGGTATCGCCGTCGATCGGGAAAGTGGTTCAGAGCTGCCGGACGGATCGAAACACCTTTCCGCTGGGCGTTGGCTTGTGATTCAGGGCGATGCCGAGCGGTTTGAAAAACACACCATCCATAATCTAGATGAATACAAACTACCTCAACGTTAAGGCAGCAGCTGTTGCTTCCGTGGCGCTCCTCGGTGCTTTTTCGGCACAGGCAGGTGAGTCGGCCAAGTCGACCAAGGCACCAATCGCTCCAGCGGTCGAAGAGACCCCACTTTGTGAGAAGATTTTCAAGGCGACGACCTTCAAGTTCGACAACGACATCGTCAACGAATTCAAGATCATCGGCCGCTACCAGGGACAGTACCACTGGGTGGACGCCAACCAGGGTAACGAAGATTCGTACGAAACACGCCGCTGGCGTATCGGTGCCCAGGCCAAGATGTTCAACAAGAAGTTGAAGATCAAAAACAACTGGAACATCGACGGTCTTGACGACGACGGCGACGACGTCGCTTTCGACTCGATCGACGAAGCTGTGGCCTCCCTCAAGGTGACCGACGGATTCACCCTTTCCGCTGGTAAGCAGAAGCCTGAGATCACCCGCGAGTACAGCATCTCGTCGAAGAAGATCCTTACCATTGAGCGTTCCGCGATCGTCAACCAGCTGACTCCTGAGAAGGCTTGGGGTGTGCACGGTGAATTCGGTGCAGACAAAGTGACCATCCACGGTGGTGTGTACGCTTCGCAGTTCGAAGGTGAGTACGACGAGTGGTTCGACACCGACGGTGGTGCGTTCTTCCTTGGTAGCATCGGCTACGAGCTTGGTGAGAAGCAGGACATCCGCCTCGACTACACCTACACCGACCAGAGCGGCAACGCGGCTCCAGGTGCTGAGAACGTGGTCTCCCTGAGCTACGACGGTCAGTACGGTGACTTCCGCCTGATCGCTGACGTCATCGGCGGTTTCGGTGGTGGTACCGACGTGACCGGAGTGGTGCTTCTTCCATCCTACAAGGTTACCGACAAGCTCGAAGCTGTGGGCCGCCTCCAGTACTCCGACGGAGACGTGGTGATCCAGAAGCGCTACGAGCGTCGTGTGGCTGACAAAGCTGCTGAAGACTACTTCGCCGCTTATGCTGGCTTGAACTACTACGTTTGCAGCCACAACCTCAAGTTCATGGCTGGTGTCGAGTACGCTAACGCGACTGGTCACGGCTCGGACACAGGGTTCGACGGATTCACCTACCTCGTGGGTGCCCGTTTGTACTTCTAAGCCGCGATTGAGCGTTTAGATAGCTTCATATTGTGTGCCTCCGGTGGCTTCGGCTGCCGGAGGTTTTTTTGTGCCCTCGGACGCGGCGGTTGCAGGGCCGGGCGGTCATTTTCGCGCGACCGATGTGTGATTGGGCTCCCGTAATGAAGACGTTGGTCGCTATGTGTTGGCTCTCGATCTTCGAGGTTGTCGAGGTTGTCGAGGTTGTCGAGGTTGTTGAGGTTGTTGAGGTTGTTGAGGTTGTTGAGGTTGTTGAGGTTGTTGAGGTTGTCGAGGTTGTCGAGGTTGTCGAGGTTGTCGAGGTTGTCGCGAAGCGACAGGTTACTGGTTAGCCGGAGGTTTCAACCTCCGGATATGAGTGCACGGATGAGGCGTCCCATAGGGACGGTTTACACGTGGTATGGGGCACCGGGGTAAACCGCACGTCCGGCGCGAGGTGATTGGAGCTACCGCACCTGAGGATGCATCCGCAGGCTCCCCGGCAAGTCATCGAGTTGAGATGGAGGGGGAGCAATCTGTCGGCTTTCGGTACTTCGAGCCAAATGAACGGTCACCATGGCGTGACCGATGAGGAGCTGTTAGCGCTTGAAGAAGTTGCGCTGTTTCTCGCTGATTGGAAGGCTGAGGTGCTCCATCGCGGCGAGCATGTCTTCCCAAAAGGCGCGCTTGATCTTGGTGGCTTCTTCCGGGCTCAGCGAGTCCGCTTCGAGAATCACCGATGGGTGAGCGGTAGGTAAAAGCGTGAGCCCGCGGTACTCGATGGGTTTCCCTCGTACCGAGTCCAGAGAAAGGGAGTCGTCGCCGGTGAGTGCGTGGAGCGCGCGCTCGCCGAAAACAATGACCAGCTTCGGAGCGATGATGGAGAGTTCCGCTTTGGTGAGCGGAAGGCATGTTGCGATGGTTTGTTTCCAGTTCTTCTGGCGAGCACGGGCCAGATGGGTGAGGAAGACCTTGTCGCGGTTGAGTCCCATCGCGCCGAGGATGCCGTTGAGTTTGTCTCCGACAGGGCCAGAGAACGGTGAGCGCAGGTCCATGTCGTCCTGGCTTGGTCCATCGCCGACCATTGCTAACGAGGCGTCGATCGGGCCGGCGGAGTTGAGTATGGAAGTGCCCAGCTCATCCTCCAGCGCGGCGGTGAGCTTTTCTATCTGGCTTGCCGGGTTGGAGAGATCCGCCAACTCCTGCAGCGCCGCGGTACCGTCTTGACCTAGCCATACGCGTCGTTCACCTCTGGCTTGCGCGTTGGTTAGAACGTCGACCAAAGTGGCGGCAGCGGATTGCAGTGCGGTGGGTTGGCTCATGGGAATCGGGGTGACGGGATCGCAGCGACCATGATGTGCCATGCTTCGAGGTGCGGCGCAATCCCGATCATGGGGAAGGCGCAGATTCGCTGTGGATGAGGTTGACCACGGGGCGGATCTGGCGATGATGCCGCGACCGGTGGGCCGGAGTGCTTACTTTCCATTGATTGTAAGCATCTCTTGATTAATTGCTTGAGATCGGACGCTGGGCTTCCTAGCCTGCGGAAGGTTTTCCGGCGATGAATAGCGGCCCTTGGAAATCCCCAAGTTTCACAGATTATGATTAAAAAGTTTTCTTTGTTGCTCGCAGGTTTGGCCGTTGTGCTCGGTGGAGTGAGTTGTACTACCTCGAATGCGAGCCAGGTGCTCGGTTACGACAAGCACGGGATGCCGCAGTATTGCGATCAGACCAAGGAGATGAAGGTTCGTACGACGGCGTACCACGCCAAGGAGTGGGACCACAAAAAGTACAAGACCAAGAGTGCTGCCGGTACTGAGCTGAAGTACGGCGAGGTGCGATCGGCTGCGGCGGATTGGTCGCGCTACCCACTGGGCACCAAGTTCAAGATCGACGGGCTTCCGTTCACCTACGTGGTGGATGACTACGGCAGCGCCCTGGTTGGAACCAACACCATCGACCTCTACAAGATGTCGGCAAAGGAGATGCGCTGGTGGGGCGTGCGTAAGGTGGACATCAAGATTTTGGAGTGGGGCGACTACGAGAAGAGCGAAGAGATTCTCAAAGGGCGTCGCAAGTACCGTCACTGCCGTCAGATGCACGATGCGCTGAAGAAGCGCTTGTCGAGTGCGGCGGATTTGCCGACCGACGCGTGATTTTGATTTCCCCGTGGCGACTCTTGGCTACGGTGGGCGCATGACCAAAAAAGAACGCGCAGAGCATGTGATGCGGCGTCTCGAGGAGTTGTATCCCGAGACGCCAATTCCGCTGGACCACACGGATCCGTATACCTTGTTGGTAGCGGTTTTGCTGTCGGCGCAGTGTACGGATGCGCGGGTCAACACGGTGACGCCGAAGTTGTTTGCCCTGGCGGGGACGCCGGAGGAAATGATGCGTCAGCCGGTGGAGGCTGTGGAAGCGGTGGTCAAACCTTGTGGGCTGGCTCCGCGCAAGGCGGCTGCGATTGTCCAGTTGTCGAAGATTCTGGTCGACGAGCATGGAGGCGAGGTGCCGCAGGATATGGCGGCGTTGGAGGAGCTTCCTGGGGTAGGGCACAAAACTGCGTCGGTGGTGATGGCGCAGGCATTCGGGGTGCCGGCATTCCCGGTGGATACGCATATTCACCGTCTGGCGCAGCGCTGGGGGCTGACTGATGGGCGCAATGTGGCCAAGACCGAGGCCGACTTGAAGAAGCTCTTTCCGAGCGAGGCTTGGAACAAACTGCACCTGCAGATCATTTTTTACGGCCGTGATGCATGTACCGCGCGCGGCTGTGACGGCACGGTGTGCGAGATGTGCCGCACGCTCTACCCGCGCCGCCGCAAGCCGGTGGTGACTCGCAAGTGATCACGGCTGTGGTGCAGTTTTTGACCCGCTCAAGCAGATGGAAGAACAGGAATTCAAGCGGCTCTTGATGGAGATCGGGGCGACCACGATGCCCTTTGGCAAATATGGGCCCGACAACTACCCGCCGAATGGTCTGCCCATCGACGAGTTGCCGTGGGACTACCTCCATTGGTTCACGGAAAAGGGAGGGGGCTTTCCGAAAGGCCGGCTCGGAGAATTGCTCGAGATCGTTTACCATGCGAAGGGTGACGGAGCAGATGCCATTTTTGCGGTCAACCGCAGTGCCCGTGGCGGACGCCGCCCCCAGCGCAAACCGCGCCAGAAAGATTTTCGATTCGATTGATCCATGTCCGATTCCCAGACCACCGCTAACACTTCTGCTGATGATCCGGCGTCTGTAATGCTCAAGGTTGCGCGTTATGAAGGCGGGCCTGAAGTCTTTCACACGTTGCAGGGAGAGGGGGCTAGTGTGGGAGCGCCTGCGGTCTTCGTGCGGTTGTCGTTGTGCAACCTGCACTGCATCTGGTGCGACACGGATTATACCTGGAACTGGGAAGGGACGCCATTTGTTCACGAGAATGATGCAAAGGCGGGTTACCAGAAGTTCCGCAAGGATGATCAGCTGATCGAAGTCGACGCCGGGAGTTTGGCGCGGGAGATCGCGTCGTACGAAACACGGCGGGTCGTGATCACCGGCGGTGAACCGTTGCTGCAGCAAGAGGGAGTGGTGGCGCTGATGGACGCTCTGCGTGCGATTTCTCCGGAGTATGTATTTGAGGTCGAGACGAATGGGACGCGTGTTCCGTCCGCGGAAGTGCTTGAGCGGGTGAATCAGTTCAATGTGAGCCCGAAGCTGGCCAACTCGGGGAACAAAGAATCGCAGAGGATCCGGTCGGAGGCTTTTGATGCGTTTGTCGCCTCGGGCAAGGCGTGGTTTAAGTTTGTGATTGCCGCGCCTGAGGATTTGGATGAGGTGCGGGGATTGGTAGAGCGGTTTGGTCTGCCGGTGGCGCGGGTGATGTTGATGCCGGAAGGGCGCAGCGCCGAAGCGATTGACGCGCATCGTGAATTGGTGATCGAGGCGTGTTTGCGTGAGGGATTCCGGTTTGCCGATCGGTTGCACTTGCGGTTGTTTGGTGCCAAGCGGGCGACCTGAGGAAGCGTGGATGGGGCCAGCGGTTACAAAACGCTCGGCTGAGAATGATTGCGTCGGCGTTGCATCCTCGTACAGTGCCGGCATGGACGAGAACAAAACGTCACAGCAAGAGAAGAAGGAACCTGAGGCTGCTGCGCCTCGTTCGAAACGGAAGAAGTTTTTGGTAGCAGCGCTGATTGTGGTTTTGCTGGTAGCTGCTGGTGCGGTCTACGCATTGCAAGCGGCGGTGGCCAACCTGGTGACACCGCAGAATGTGGTGCAGGAGTTGGAGAGTCGTTACAACGCGCGCGTCGAGATCGGCCAAATTGAGGTGAATGTGTTTTCCACGACGCCGGGGATCAAGGTGAGCGAGATTAAGATCGGCCACCGGGATCAGGTCGCCAACAGCGGCATGCCATTGGCGCAGCGCAGTGCGATGGCGTCCCCTGTGTTGGAATTTGAAACCGTGGAGATGGATGTTTCGCTGAGCGCGTTGCTTGCGCGTCGGGTGGAGGTACGCGAGTTGCGCTTCTTCCGCGGTTCGGTGCTCGGGCGGATGCGCTCGTCGGGCGATGTGACCTTGTCGTCGCTGGTGGAGAAGCCGCTGATTGTGAATGGCAAAGAGGTGGGCAAGTCCGAGGGGCCACAAGAGGGGACGGCTCCGGCCGGTTCTGGCGGTGGCGAGTTGCTCGAATTTTCAGGCATCAACCAGGTGGTGATCGAGGAGACGGGTGTGAGTTTGTTGATCAACGGCCGCAAGACCGAGCTCAACGTGCAGGGACTGGAACTGACGATCGGCAAGGTTGCTATGACCGACGGAGGGGTGCCCGCTGCTCAGAAAGTGCCATTGGATCTGGCAGGGAAGCTGCGCGTGATCCGCACCAAGGATTCGTTTGAACTGGCGGTCTTTGATCTGGCAGGTAAGGCGGATGTCGATCTGGCATCGGACTCGGATGGCGCTGAAGTGGCTGGTGTGGATTTGACGATGAAGATCGCGGACAGTTCGGACATTTCCGTGCTGCCATCATTGGAAAAGGCGCGCAAGAAGCTCAAGAAGCTGACTCAGGCTGGCATCACGCTCGATGAGTACTTGGCGGATTCGGTCACTTTTCCGCAAGGCGGCGTGGACCTGGTTGCCCGGATGGAAAATGAAGTGATTCGGTTGGTTCAGCCACTCGATGCGGAGTACGGCCAGTTTGACCTCGTGGTCGCAGCCGGTGGTGAGTTGCGTTTGAGCAACGATTCCCATCACTTTGATTTCTCGGTGATCGGGGATGATGTGGTGTCGGCAACGGCGCTGCGTCAGATCAATGAGAAGAAGGAGATGCTGCCGGCTGGTGAGTTGCGTGAGCAATTTGTGGCGGATGTGCGCGAGTCGCTGTTCAAAAGCGGGCGCCTGACACTGGATTTCGCATCAAAGGGTAAGTTGGCGGATCCGGATGTTGATTTTACCAACGAATTGCCCGATCCGAAGGACTACCTGAAGGGACTGCTGGACCAGATCAGCAGGGATCCGAAAGCGCGCGAGAATCTTGAAAAAGCCGGAAGCGAGCTGCTTCGGGGATTGTTCAACAACTAATCAACGATCGATCGTACCATGAGTCAGCATCTAGAAGCCTTCCGCCGGAAGATGGAGCAAGCCGGGCAGTCCGAAGCCGCGATTGCACAGTTTCTCCGAGGCCTCGAATTGGTCGACCAAGGGGTGGATACCAGCATCCCGGAAGCCACGATCGAGAGTGCCCGCGATCTGCCAAAGGTGGCTGATTTGGACGTGCAAGCGGATCCCGC
This sequence comes from Sulfuriroseicoccus oceanibius, assembly GCF_010681825.2. Lineage (NCBI taxonomy): Bacteria > Pseudomonadati > Verrucomicrobiota > Verrucomicrobiia > Verrucomicrobiales > Verrucomicrobiaceae > Sulfuriroseicoccus > Sulfuriroseicoccus oceanibius. Next base: position 1,681,748 of record NZ_CP066776.1, read on the forward strand.
ATTGCTGGCTCAGTCGGTCGTGATCAAGCTCAATGGAGGACTCGGCACTGGCATGGGGCTGGCGGGGCCGAAGTCGCTGCTCGAAGTGCGGGAAGGTCAGACGTTCCTCTCACTGATCGTGCGCCAACTTGAGAAACAAGAGCAGAGCCTCGGCGCGAAAGGGCGCTTGCTGTTGATGAACAGCTTCAGCACCAGCAGCGACACCATGGACTATCTCGCAGGGATCGCCGGCGGTGAGCGTGCGGAGGAAATGCTCCAGAGCATGGTGCCAAAACGTCTGGTTGAGGGCGGCACGCCTGCAGAGTGGACGGCAGAACCATCGCTTGAATGGTGCCCTCCGGGCCACGGTGATCTGTACGCAACTCTGGTCGGTTCGGGCAAATTGCGCGAACTGCTCGACGCGGGCGTGCGCTACGCATTCGTCTCCAACTCGGACAACCTCGGCGCGACTCTTGATCCCGAGATGCTGACCTACTTCGCTCAAAGTGGGGCGCCGATGATGATGGAGGTGACGCGCCGTACTGCAGCTGACCGCAAGGGCGGCCACCTCGCCGTGCGCAAGAGCGATGGGCGATTGATCCTCCGCGAGTCAGCCCAGTGTCCTGACTCCGATGTGGATGCGTTCCAAGACATTGAGCGCCATCGTTATTTCAACACGAACAACCTGTGGCTGCGCCTCGATGTGCTGGAGCAGGTGATGGATTCCCACGGTGGCCTTTTGCCGCTGCCGGTGATGACCAACCGGAAAACCGTGGACCCTCGCGACGCGGATTCTCCAGCGGTGATTCAATTGGAAACCGCCATGGGAGCGGCGATCGAGTGCTTCGAAGGCGCTGCGGCCATCGTGGTTGGGCGCGACCGGTTCGCTCCGGTGAAGACCACCAACGATCTGCTCGGCCTGCGGTCGGATGCCTATCGGATTGATCCGGATGGTGCCGTGCGTTTGGACCCGGCGCGTCAGGGACGCCCGCCGGTGATCGACTTGGATTCCAAGTGGTACAAACTGGTCGACGGGTTTGCCGATCGCTTCCCGGCGAAGGTGCCGTCGTTGATCGACTGTGAGGCTTTGGTGGTGAAGGGGAACCTGCGCTTCACCGAGCCAGTGACGATTCAGGGAACGGTGACGCTGCGTGCGGCCGGTGAGGAATCGGCAGACGTGCCAGCGGGCACTTACGCGGATTGCGACCAGTTGGTTTAAGTGGTAATCCGGCGTGGATTTGCCGCTGCGGCTCTGGCTGGCGTCCGGCTCACTGGGAGCGGACGTTGATTGTCCTGCAGACTGACGCAAAAAAATAAATAGGCCGCACTCGGGGCGACGCTTGAGCGCCTGTAATCCATTTGGGCGGCTGACGAGCCTGCCCGAAGTGAACCATCTATCCTCCTACATCATGCTCAAAAACAACCCGGACTCAGGAAACCCAGGCAGCGACCCATGGCGCCGCTGGTATGACGAGAATTCGACCAAGTTGATGATGTTCGCCCGGCAGCAGCTGCGCCGACCATCCGACGCTGAGGATGTACTGCACAATGCGATTTTGAAGGTCTGGAATGCGCGCAAGAAGCGTGCCGGTGGCGTGCCGCCTACCGAAACTCCAGATCCCGCGGAGATCTACACCGCAATCCGCCGCACCGCGATCGACCTCGGTCGTCGTGAGACACGCCGCACGGCACGTGAGGAGAAAGTGATTGAGCTGGAGGATGCACGTGGCATCAGCTACTTCGACGACCCATTTGACGAAGCCGAACGCAACGACGAGATCTCCAAAGCTCTGCGCAAATTGCCAGTCGCCCAGCGCGAAGTGGTGGCGCTTAAGATCTGGGGTGAGCTGACCTTTGCCGAGATCGGCGAAACCCTCGAAATCTCCGAGAACACCGCGGCTTCACGCTATCGCTACGCGATGGAAGGCTTGCGCCGAATCCTCGGAAAAGGACGCGAGTCCTACTTCAAGAACCTCATGGTCATCTGATCCGGGCCTGCCGCCCAATGTGACTATTATCCAAGACTTTTTTGCCCCCTGACACCACAAATGAACTACGACGATCCAGACTTCCTTGATCCCGAAGCACGCGCTTTGGAAGCGAGACTTGGTGCATTGGTCCCGAAAGGGCCGAGCGATGAGTTCGCTGATCGCTTGTTTGCCGCAATGGATGCGGGCGAGGATCCCGAGGAGGAGATGCCGGTTCCGGCGGCCACACCGCGTCGTGCGTGGTGGAGCGGGCCATTGGTCCCGATGGCATCGGCCGCTGCCGTGGCGCTTTTTGTCGCGCTGCAGCCTACGGGTGTCGCCCCATCAGAGCTCACTGCGGATGTGGACGAGCCTGTGGTGGAGAAGCCGGCGGATGCCCTGGCCGAGAGCGCGAATGTTCCGGCGCTGCCTCACGGCATGCTGGCTCGAGCCTCGCTCGACCAGGAGGTGGTGAATCAGGACCACGAGTACGTTTCCGCCGATGATGAAAGTGCGGTGTACCGCAAAGTCTCGCAGTTTCAGATGGAGAAGGTGAGGTTTGTCGACCCTGACACGGGATCGGAAGTGATTGTCGAAGTTCCTTGTGAGCAAATCACATTGGAAAAAGTCGACCTTTACTAACGTGGCGTTGCTCAGGTTCTGGTGGTGAGGTTTCGTTGTTTTTAATTATTTGAATACCAGATGGTTGGAAAATCGATGAAATGCTGGGGGACATCTATTGGATGTTCATTGGTAGTGGCGCTGGCGTCTCCAGGGCTCGCTGCCGAGGTGACCGAGCAGGCGCCTGCGGCTGAAGTGAAAGCCGACGGCCAGAAGGAGGCGGTCCAAGAGCAACGCTCGTGGCTTGGTGTTGGCACGCGCCCCTTGCCTCAGGTAGTCGGTAAGCACTTGGGTTTGCCTGACGGAGCGGGAGTGGTCGTGGATATTGTGATCAAAGACAGCCCGGCTCAGCAGGCAGGCCTGCGCCGTGACGACGTCATCACTCATGTTGACGGGGAATGGCTCAAAGGAGTGACCGCGCTGTCTAAGAGTCTCTCAGAGAAGAAGGTGGGGGAGGTGGTGCGCTTGAGCATCCGTCGTCGGAACCAATCGCTCGTCGTTGGTGCGACTTTGGTCGAGCGGCCCAAGCGGTTCGCCATGGTCTCTGGTGCCGACGACAACCGTGACTCCGTGTTCAAAAAGCGGGTGCATGGTCAGGACTTCGCCGACCGCATGAATGATTTGATGCGCGCTCAGATGGGCGATCACGAGGACTTCGAGCGCATGATCGAGGAACTCGACGCCGAAATGGAAGCGATGCGCAAGCGTGCGGCTGCCATGCGCTTCGAAGCCGCTAGCGGTGGCCAGGGGCACATGCACTACTCAATGACGTCGGTAGACAATAACGGCCGTATCGTGATCAGCCGAGTCGATGGAAAGACTCACGTCAAAGTTTGGGATCGCGAGGGCAAGCAGGTTTTCGACGGTCCATATGAGACGCCGGAGGACAAAGACAAGCTTCCCGAGGATTTCCGCGATCGCGTCAACGAGCTCAATGTGAACCCGACCAGCATCTGGTCGGTGCAGGGGTTCGAGGACGAACCTGCCGACAGCGCGAAGAAGGGCGAATAGGCATCGTTCGATGCCGTGTTGGGAAATTGGCGAAAATTAAGCCAAAAAGAACTTGCACCTACTTTCTGACCGACTATAGTACCGCACCGCGAGAGCGGCCCACAAGATCGCGGGGTAGAGCAGTCCGGTAGCTCGTCAGGCTCATAACCTGAAGGTCACAGGTTCAAATCCTGTCCCCGTAACCATTTCAAGCCCGTCAGAAGAAATTCTGGCGGGCTTTTTCGTGTCCGCGCTGCGGCTGTTGGAGGTGGTGGCAGATGGTGTGACTTGGGCTCATAATCCCGCAGCGGGGGGATCACAGGTTCAAATCCTGTCCTCGGAACCATTTCAAGCCCGTCAGAAGAGATTCTGGCGGGCTTTTTCGTGGTCCGGGGAGTTGATCGAGGAAACACTGTAGCCGGCTCATGGGTCGGCGGGCGCTCTCGAGTGCGGGGGGGCACGCTGGATGTGTAAGAATGTGCCGGGGGATGCTGTCGGTTAATTGCAGGTGGTGGCTGGGATGTGTGCGTGCCCTCGTGTTCCTATGAGGGCAGCGGGACAATCTCTGTCGGGTGGGGAGATAATGGAAACTAGTTAGAGATTGTTTATGAATGTCCACAGCAGCCCCAGCTTCGATTGCTCATGCCAGCTACGGCCGATCAGGCCCCGACGGCAGCCGGTTGGGATTCTATTCGTTGGAGTGATTTGCTGGGCTAGCGGCCTGCTCGGCGGGGAGCTCCGGGCGGGCAGTGTCACAGATTGGTTGGATCAGGCGCAGGCGACTGGATCGAATGTCACGGCGTCGATCAATGGCGGGGCGGGGTGGAGCTTCGATGGGAGCAGTGGGGGGAGCTACAATTTCGGGGCGTTGGATGCGCTGGATGGGAAGCCGGTGGACGGCGCGACGGTGGAGTTTTTGTTCAACTTCTCGGACTTCAGTGGCTCGATGGCGATTGGCGCGGTGGGTGGGGACTCCACTGCTCGTGAGATGAATGTGTTCAAGCTGGAGCAGTGGCAGAACACGGGGAAATTCGGGATCACGCTGCCCGGTGAGGTGGATTATTCGTTGCAGGCGGATTCCGTGTTCGACCAGGACCTGCACGTGATTTTTCGTCGGAACGACGATGAGGGAACTATCGATTTGTTTGTCAATGGAGCTTATGTCGAGACCCATGCGGACAAGGGAGATTGGCGGCTTGATGGCGGATGGGGTTACATTGGTTCTAGTTCAAGCAGCACCCAGGATGTGCCGACCGGGCGGGTTTATGGTGTCGCATCTTATGACGCTGCACTGAGCGATCAGGAGATTGCGGCGCTTTACAATGCCTACAATGGTCCGGCAGCCGACCCGCATGCGGTGGTCACACCGGCGGCGCTTGATTTCGGGGATTATGACTCGGTGGTTGGGCCGTTGGATCTGGCGGTGACGATTGCCAACTACGGGGCGACTGAGAACTTGGAGATCAGCAGTGTGCTGGTGACAGGGGTGGATGCGGACCATTTCAGCTTGAGCAGCTATCCGTCGAGCGTGGCCCCATCGGGCAGTGTGGAGTTGATGGTTCGGTTCAACACATCGGCAGCAGAGGGCACGGTGAGGGCGACGTTGCAGATCGAGACCAATGGGGCGAACCGTGGATCGTTTGAGATTCCTCTCACGGCTTTTGCGTTCGAGCCTCTGCCGGAGAAGGCGGCATTGTTGGTGATCAACCCGCACCCGGATGACGAGGGGCTCTTCTACGGGGGGACGCTGGCTTATTACAGTCAGGTGCGCAATTTACCGACGGTGATGATGTCGATGACCAGCGGCGACTCCGGGATTTCTGTCAGCGACCCAGCGGACCGCTTTTTGCGGGAAGATGAAATGCGCAATGCGGCGAGAGCCTACGGGGTCAAATACGAGCCGATCTTTGCGCGCTTCGACGATGGAGGAAGCAGCATCGAAACCTTGGAGACGTGGACTCAGTTTCCGAATACGGGCGACGATGCCGCGGATTATTTGTCGCCGTTTACCGGTAATCCGGTGGAGTACACTGCGCGGGTGATCCGGAAGTTGCGTCCGGAGGTCTTGCTCACCAGCGACAGCGGCGGGGACTACGGGCATTTGGACCATCGGCACACTTCTGCGGCGGTGGTCGCGGCTTATGCAATGGCGGCGGATTCGAGTGTGACGATTCTGGACGACGAGGGGAATCCATTGCCGGCGTGGGCGGTGACCAAGTTCTACGTGCACGATGCGGATTTCGACGACGCGAACCATCTTGGTCATTTGTTCCACAACTATTGGGAGACGCCTTACGATGAGCTCGGCGGCGCGACCGCACGCGAGGTGACCCAGCAGGGGCTGTTGGCGCACCAGTCTCAGAATATCGATTACGTGACGCGTACTTATTACGGTCAGGCGTATTGGGGTGGTCAGTACGAGCCGGGTGAACTTTGGAGCATGCTCGAATCGACCGTCGGACTGGATACCTTCAATGTCGGCGAGCTGAGTGATGATCCGGATTTCGACAACTTTCCCGATATCCATCACGGGGACTTTATGGAAAACATCGACCTGTCGCTCTTCGCCGGTTATCTGGCCGATACCAACCGCGACGGGCTGGTCGATGGCGATGACTTGACCTTGATGCTCGGCAGGCTCGGCCAGGAGGTGCCGATTGGCTCGGTGGCGAGCGGGGATGCCAATAGCGACGGGATCGTGGACCAGCGTGATTTGGATTTGTTGCATGCGGCCAACCCGGACACCGACAATGACAAGCTGCCCGATGTGTGGGAGCTGGCACACTTCAGTGGGGTTGCCGCTGCGGATCCGGCCGCCGATGACGATGGCGACGGGGTCAGTGTGGGGGACGAATATGTGGCGGGGCTCGACCCAGCGGTGGCTGATCGGATTGAGTTTTCGATCGGTGACGCACCAAGGGCGGTCTATTTCACCGTGCCAGCGGCTGGCGGTACCGGTTATGCCGGGCTGACGAGACGCTATCAGTTGCTCTATTCGCCCGACTTGGTCGATTGGAGCACCGTCGTGCGCGAGGGCGTGGCCGATGGGGCCTTGCAAAGCGAGAGCATTCCTGAAGATCAGCCTCATGGGTTCTACAAGCTCGACTTGATTGTCGAGTGATGGGCGGCGTCTGTGGTTGAGACGACGATCCATTGGAATTCCCGATTGCGTTGTGGGCGGGCGTGGGGATGATGGAGGCGATGACGACAACGACTGACATTGGAATCTCTGGAATCGGGATGTGGAGTGCCCTGGGCAAGGGATGGGAGGCAACCCGTGAGTCGTTGATCGCGCGGCGCAATGCGTTCGTACCGCTCGGTGAGTCGCCGATGATGACGGATAAATTGGAGGCCTACCGTGAGTTGCCGCTCGCGTTGTTGGCCGGGCGAGGGACTTTGAAGCGCCGGATGTTCGGAGTGACCACCGCGTTGGCCATGGATGTCGCGCAGATGGCGCTGGAGGATGCCGGCGTGCGCAAGGGGGATGATTTGTCCGACATGGGCGTGGTGGTAGGCAGCAGCCGGGGGAACATAGGCGGGTGGTTGACGCCGCTGCCGGGGCGCCGACCGGTTGGGATTCTAGAGGCGACCAACTCGATGCACAGTGAGATCGCGGCGGCGGTGACGATCGAGTGGGGGATCCGCGGACCGTATCATGTGCTGGCCAATGGGTGTTCGGCCGGGTTGGCTGCGGTGGACATGGCTCGGATGATGATTCATTTCGGCCAAGTGCGACGTGTGTTGGTGATCGGTGTGGATTTGCCGGTCTCACCGGAGTTGCTCGAAGCCTATGCGGCGACGGACATGTTGTCGCGCAATGGAGTGAATGACCCGTATGATTCGCGTTCGGCCGGCTTCTTGCCTGGCGAGGCGGGGGCGGCGATGGTTTTTGAAGCGGTGGACGATGCATGTGCCGACGAGGCGCAGACGTGGCCGAGGTTGCTCGGATGTTGGACAAACTCGGATGCCGCACATCTGCTGGGCGTGCCGGATGGCGGTCCCGGTGTGAGGGATCTGGTCGACCGCATGCGCAACGACCTGGACGGAAGGTCGCTGCGTGCGATTTGTCCGCACGCCAGCGGGACGGAGGTGCATGGCCGGGCCGAAGCCGATGCCTTGCGCACTGCGCTGGTCGACTGGCCGGCGGGTGATGTGCTGCCGTCGCTCCATGTGATGAAGCCGTACACCGGGCACTCCATGGGAGCGAGTGGGGCGTTTGATCTGGCGGTGCTGGCGGTCTGCGGACGCGAAGGGTGGCTGCCGCCGAACCTTCCGGGGCTGTGTGGAATTGGTGCCAGCGCCCGTGTGCCGGAAGCGGTGGAAGCGGTCGATTCTGGTGAGGTGCTGGTGAAAATTGCCTCGGGCATGGGGGGGCAGAATGTGGTCGTGGCGCTCGAGGTGCCGGCTTTGGTTTCCACGGCGGATGACGTGCAGCGTGAGCATGCCGGTGCCGCGGATGAATTGGTGGTCGATGTGGCGTCGCAGACGATGGATGTGTTTGCCGCTGGTGTTTGTGTGCGCCGGTATCCGGTGTCGACCGCCCGCAATGGCGTGGGATTTGCCGAAGGAAGTTACCAGACGCCGACGGGGAATTTTGAGATCTCCGAAGTGTTCGGGGCGGATGCTCCATTGGATACCGTGTTCCAAGGCCGCGTGCCGGTGGGACATGTGGGCGATGACGCGTTCGACGCTGATGCCGATTTGGTGGTGGCGCGCATCCTTTGGTTGGCGGGGCTGGATGAGGAGAACGCGAACAGCAAAGAGCGCTACATTTACATTCACGGGACCAACCACGAGGAGCTGATCGGAGAACCGGCGAGCTGCGGCTGTGTGCGGATGCGTAATGCCGACGTGGCCGAGTTGTTTGAGATGGTCGGACCGGGCACGCCGGTGCGGATCGTGGGGTAGTAGGGCGGCCGAGGGCCTGCGCGAGGAGCGTGTGTGGGAGTGCAGCGAGAATCGCTGCTTTGTATCGACGAGCAATCCTGGGAGCGCCCATCAAGCGTGCGGGGCTTGGCATTCCTTGGGAGTGGCGATCCTTGCGGCACCTCGCAAAGCTGTCCGATACCCGGTGTGGATCGTGGGCCATTCGGGTGAATCCGCCTTGATTTCGGCGTTAGTCCCAGCCATGGGTATGAGCGATGCATATCAGCGACATTTTGTCCGAAGGACGCCCAAGCTTTTCCTTTGAGTTTTTCCCACCCGGCACGCCGGAGGCGCTTGAGCGCCTGTACACCACGATGCGTGAGTTGGAGGAACTCAATCCGGCATTTGTCAGCGTGACCTACGGCGCGGGTGGCAGCACACGCGAGCTCACTCACGAGTTGGTCGTGCGCCTGAAAGAAACCACGACGCTGGATCCGATCCCACACCTGACCTGCGTCTGCCACAGCGAGGAGGAAATCTCGTCGATCGTTGAGAACTACGCCAAGGCCGGTGTCAGCAATCTGCTCGCGCTCGGCGGAGATCCGCCGCGTAGCATGCCGAACTACGATCGCTCGCAGGATGCCTTCCGCTATGCATCGGATCTGGTGAAGTTCATCCGTGAACGCGAGCAGAGCGGCGCGCTGGTGGCCAATGGCGGCCGTGGGTTTGGGATCGGCGTGGCAGGATTCCCTGAGGGCCACCCGGCTACTCCGAACCGCTTGCTGGAGATGGACTATCTGAAAGCCAAGGTGGATGCCGGCGCGGATTACATCTGCACCCAGTTGTTCTTCGACAACCACGCCTTCCTCGACTTCCGCGATCGCTGCCGTTTGGCTGGGATCAATGTGCCGATCATTGCCGGGATTATGCCGGTGACGGCTCTGGGCGGGATGCGTCGTATGGCCGAGCTTTCGGGCGGGACATGTTTCCCTGCCAAGTTGCTCAAGGCATTGGCACGCGGTGGCGATGATCCGGAGGCGATTCGCCGCATCGGCGTGCATTACGCGACCCAGCAGTGCGCGGATTTGCTAGACAATGATGTGGATGGAATTCACTTCTACACGCTCAACCGCAGCGACGCGACGCGCGAGATCTACCGTAGCCTCGGTATTGATTCTTCTGTTGCAGCACCTGCTGGTGATGGCATTTAATGCATCGGTCTAACTGAAAGCAAAGCATGAAGCTGATTCGTTTTGGTGCTCCGGGCGAGGAACGTCCCGGCGTTGAAGTCGATGGGGTGCGTTATGATGTGTCGTTGCTGGTCGACGACTACGACGCGAAGTTTTTTTCCAATGGTGGCTTTGCCAATCTGCGCCGTGCCTTGGACGACGGTGACGTGACCAAACTGGCGCAGGTCGATGCCGACGTGCGCCTTGGGCCACCGGTTGCACGTCCGGGTAAGTTGATCTGCGTTGGGTTGAACTATCTGGATCACGCCAAGGAATTCGGCAACCGCCCGGCGCCCGAGGAGCCGGTGCTTTTCATGAAAGCAACCTCTGCGGTTTGTGGCGCGAATGATTTGCTGGTGCGTCCGCCTGATGCGGAGAAACTCGACTACGAGGTGGAGCTGGCGCTTCTGATTGGTAGTGTAACCAAAGAGGTGAGCGAGGCCGATGCGATGCATTCGGTGGCCGGGTACATGATGGCCAACGACGTGAGTGAGCGCGCGTTCCAAAAGGAGCATTGCGGTCAGTGGATGAAAGGGAAGTCGTACGATGGCTTTGCGCCGTTAGGGCCATATCTCGTGACCCGCGATGAGATCGATGATCCGCACCGCCTCGGCCTCTGGACCGATGTGAATGGCGAACACCGTCAGTCGGGTAACACGCGGGACATGATCTTTTCCGTGCCGTTTTTGATCTCGTATATCAGTAAGTTCATGACGCTGGAGCCGGGGGATGTGATCCTGACAGGTACGCCATCGGGCGTGGCGATGGGAATGGACGAACCGGATTACCTGACCCCCGGCGATGTGTTGGAATGCGGGATCGACGGTCTCGGCAGCAGCCGCCGCGAAGTCGTGGGGGCTGTGCGGTTGGAGATGTGAGTAGGGTGGTTAGGTGGCGTCGACGAGTGAGGGGCGTCTGGGAGTGCTGCGAGAATCGCTGCTTTGTATGGACGGGCGGCGATGGGATACGTGGAGCGTTCGAGATACTGCGAGGTGTGGCTCCAGCTTCCCGCACCCTTTCGGGGAGAAGAAGCGGTCGCCACGCTGGTCGACGAGGACGTCGAGCCTCCGTGTGGCGATGTCAGATAGTGCGGCGATGGAGTGACGGTGTCCTCACCGTCGTGGGGAGCTCCGCCCACAGTGAGTGGAAAGCGAGCGATCACCACGCTGGTCGACGAGGACGTTGAGCCTTCATTTGGCGATGCCGGGTTGTGCGGCGGATGGAGTGACGGTGTCCTCACCGTCGTGGGGAGCTCCGCCCACAGTGAGTGGAAAGCGAGCGATCACCACGCTGGTCGACGAGGACGTCGAGCCTCCATGTGGCGATGTAAGGTTGTGCGGTGCATGGAGTGACGGTGTCCTCACCGTCGTGGGGAGCGCCCAAGCTGAGTGGAAGCTAGGTGGCCGCGCTGTGTTGGAAGCTTGCCCGACCAGCACTCTTCTGAAAACTGAACACTAGCAACCTCTACAGCGTCTTCACCATCTTGATGGCTTGGCGGAGTTTGGCTGGGGCACCTTTTGCTTCGAGGCGGGGGAACTTGCCGTTGATCAAGATGTAGTCGCGGTTCTTTGTGAGCATCAGGCGGTCGTTTTTGATTTCGACGGCGCTGACATTGGCTTGGGCGGCGGCGACGCGGAGTTGGTTGGCGAGCAGCAAATGGGATGCGGCAGGGGGGAGCTTGCCGAAACGATCGACCCAGTTTTTCTCCAAGTCATCGACTTCGCTTTGGCTTACGCATTCAGCGAGCATGCGGTAGGCGGCGATGCGTAGTTTCGGATCGGTGATGTAATCCGATGGGAGGAATGCGGGGAGCTTTTTGGCCTTCGGCTGGTCGTTCTTCTCGCGTTTTACCGGTTTGCGTGAGCGCACGTAGTCGGCCTCCGAGAATGCGAGGAAGTCGATGTGGAGTGGCACGTCGGCGCGGCCACCACTTGGTTTCCCGCTGAGTTGGGCGATCGACTGTTTGAGCAGTTGGCAATACATGTCGAAGCCGATGGCGGCGATGTGTCCGGATTGTTGGGTGCCTAGCAAATTGCCGGCGCCGCGGATTTCCAAGTCGCGCATGGCGATCTTGAACCCAGCTCCGAGTGTCGAGTATTCGCGGATGGCGTTCATCCGCTTGCGGGCGTCGCCGACGGTAAGCATGTCGCGCGGCAGCAGTAGGTAGGCGTAGGCTTTGTGGCCCGAGCGGCCGACGCGTCCGCGCAGTTGGTAGAGGTCCGCCAGGCCAAAGCGATCCGCGCGGTCGATGAAGATCGTGTTCGCGTTAGGGATGTCGATGCCCGATTCAATGATGGTGGTGGCGATGAGGACATCGGCATCACCGCGGACGAAGGTGTGCATCACGTCCTCCAGTTCGCGACTGTCCATTTGGCCGTGGCCGATGACAATGCGGGCGTCCGGGGCGAGCGCCTGCAGCTTCTCCTTCATCTTCTCGATGGTCTTGACCCGGTTGTGGAGGAAATAGACCTGACCGCCGCGCTTGAGTTCGCGCTGGAGGGCGGTGCGGATGATGCGTTCATCGTACGGACAGACCGTGGTTTGCACCGGCAGGCGGTTGGGTGGCGGGGTTTCGATCGTGCTCATTTCCCGTGCGCCCATGAGTGAGAAGTAGAGCGTGCGCGGGATGGGGGTGGCGGAAAGCGTGAGCACATCGATGAGGCGGAAGCGCTCCTTGAATGCGTCCTTGTGGCGCACGCCGAAGCGTTGTTCTTCGTCGACCACGGCGAGCCCGAGCTTCTTGTATTCGATGTCTGCGGATGCGACGCGGTGGGTGCCGATGACCATGTCGATCGACCCATCGGCGAGGCCTTTGAGGATCTTGCGTTGTTCCGCGGGCTTCTGGAGGCGCGAGAGCAGGGCGATGGTGACGGGGTAGTCCGACATCCGGCGGCGGAAGTTTTCGTAGTGCTGTTGCGCCAGGACGGTGGTCGGGCAAAGCAGCACCGCCTGGTGGCCGCCCATGACGCATTTGAACATGGCGCGGATGGCGACCTCGGTTTTGCCGAACCCGACATCGCCGCAGATGAGGCGGTCCATCGGGCGTGACGATTCCATATCGGCCTTGGTGTCGCGGATGGCTGCAAGCTGGTCAGTGGTTTCGCGGAATGGGAACGAATGCTCGAAATCCCACTGCCATTTGTTGTCGGCGGAGTGGCTCAGTCCTTTGGTTTGCTCGCGCTCCGCCTGGATAGCGAGCATCTTGGCGGCATAGTCAAAGATCGACTTCTCCGCCTTCTTGCGTTGGCGTTGCCAGCGCTGGTCGCCGAGCGTGTGGAGGGCTGGCGGCTTGGCCGACGTGCCGACGTAGCGCGATACGAGGTGGACCTGGTCGAGCGGGACGTAGAGGCGGGCGTCGTTGGCGTACTCGAGGACCAACACTTCGCTGGCGGCATCGTCTTCGGTGGCGTCTGGCTTTGGAACGAGCCCACGGAACCTGGCAATCCCGTAGTCGATGTGGACGACGTGGTCACCGGGTTGCAGTTCTTTGATATCCACCGCGTGACCTACCCGGCGCTGACGCACTTCGCGGTTGAAGCGCTTGCGGGCGCGGGTCACCTGGAATCGACCGAAAACCTCGTCGGCCGAGAGTACCGCCAGACGGGCCGAGCGCACGGTGAAGCCGAACGAGAGCTTGCCGATGTGGCAGCCGATCAACGCGGGCACATCCGGTGCATCCGAGAGCAGCTCGTAGAAGCGCTCGATTTCCCCTTCATTGGAGAAGACCATGTCCACCGCCCAGCCGGTCTGGTTCCATTCGCGGACTTGTTTGACGAACGCGGCGTGCTTCGCTTCTGAGAGCAGCATTTCCCCGACGTCGAACGACCCGACCGGCGACCCGAGTGTGGTCAGGTCGTCGATTTCGAGCATTGGTTGGTCTGTGGCGGACTCCGGTGGGTCGTCACAGATGCAAAGATCCACCGGTGGCTCCGCGATGTCGCAGCCGATGACAAGATCGTCCTTTGATTCGATCCACGAGCGCAGTGGTGCGGCGGATTCTTGTTCGCCATCCGACAGCACGATGATGGCTTCTTTGACCTTGCTGATGGAGGTTTGGGAGTTGAGGTCGAACTCGCGCAGGCTTTCGAGTTCCGTATCGAAGTACTCGAGGCGGACCGGGACGTCGGCATGGAACGAGAAAATGTCGATGATGCCGCCGCGCACCGCGAACTGCCCACGGGCAAACAACTGCGGGTGCTCCTCGTAGCCGGCTGCCTTGAGTTGGTCGCTGAGTTCGTCTGGTGGCAACTCGTCGCCGGCGCGGACGGTGAGCGTTTTGCGCACCAGTTGGTTGGGTAGGGCGACCTCGTCGTCGAGCGAGCTGGCGAGCAGGTTGACGACGAGTGGGTAGCGTTTTGCCGCTGGCTTGTCGCGGTGTTTGAGGATGGCGTGGAGGACGTTGAGTCGTTCCGCGCCGATTTCCGGGTCGAGGATGGCGTCTTCGAGTTGGACGTTTTCCAGCTCGGGGAGGAAGTGAGCGGTGAGTCCCCAGGTTTCGAGTTCGCTTTGGATGCGTTCCTGGTGGCGCAGGTCATTGCAGACCAGCCAAATGACCGAGGCGGATTGGCGGCATTGGTTAACGACCGTCGCCAACGTGAATGCCTGGGCGGGAGGAACGATGTCGGGAGCCAATACGGTCATCTCCCGTTCGGCATGTGCCAGCGCGGTGGTAATGGCGCGCATGCCCGGCGTGTCCGCCATGCGGGCGATCGCGCGGTCTTGCCAGCTCGACGCGGCCTTGCCCTTGCCGGATGCCTTGGCGGCGCCGGTGGTGCGGGCAGTGGAGCTGGACTTTTTCTTGGGCACGGTGGGCTATTGATCTTGGGGAAGGATCAGTTGGTGCAGGGCGGGAAAGGCGGGATCGAGATTGAGTTCGGAAGAGGGAACCGGTTCTTGAACCGCGAACGTGAGTGGCTTGATCCACGGTTCATGGTTGGTCATGACGAGCCAGCCGTTGTGGCGTAGCAGCCAATGCGATGCCTCAGGTGGGCCGTGTTGTTCGATGAGTACGCCATTTTCCGAGCGGTAGGCATCGACGCGGTGCGGGCGTTTTTGTGCGAGCAAATCGCGTACCGGGCGCAGTTTTTCGTTTAATGTTTCCGCATCCCAGTCACAGCCGGCGGCGATGATGTAACGTTGGTCTTCGGTGATGGCGGCGCTGAACGAGCGGAGCTTCAGTGCGGCGGGAAGTTCGTGGAACTTGGGCAGTGTGCTGAACTTGCCGCGCCAGTCGTCCCAAGCGGCTTCGAGCTGTGCGCTGGTGTCGGCTGTGGGTGGTGTCAGCGTTGCCTCCATCCACGAGGCGAGCGCGGCGGACGTGGCGAGAGGTGGTGGGGTGATGGTCTCGGTGGTCGCTTCGGTGGCGGCTTCGTCCACCGGGCGCAGTGGCCACAGTAAGAGGGCCGCGCCAACCAGAGCCAGCGCACAGAGGCTCAGACCCAGCGGGCGGGGGAAGAGAATCGGGACGTTGGTCGTGGAGGAACTCATGACAATCCGTTAGGCGATACGCCAATGACCATGGAGCGGGGCACGGATTGCGGCAAGTCGAATGGAGCGGGATGCGCGCAGGAGCGTGGTTTGTCCTCGGGCGCGGGTGATCGTGGGGCGGTGATTCGGCTGTATCGCGCTCTTGACGATGTTGGGGCGTCGGGTCGATGGTGGCGGCGATGATCGCATTTATCAAAGGTCGGTTGGAGTACAACATGCCACAGCAGTTGGTGGTTGATGTGCACGGTGTGGGCTATCAGGTGGAAGTTCCCATTGGCACGTTCGATGCCGTGCGGGTGGGGGATGAGGTCAAGGTGCTGACCTACTTCCACGTGCGGGAGAGCGCACAGGTTCTCTATGGCTTCGCCAATGCCGACCAGCGGGATTTGTTTTGTCTGTTGATTGATCGGGTCAGCGGGGTCGGGCCGAAGCTGGCGATGGCGGTGCTCGGTGGCATGACCGTGGCGGATTTCCGCGCCTGTGTGGTGGCCGGTGATGCGGCGGCGCTGTCGAAGGTGAAAGGGGTGGGCAAGAAGACGGCGGAGCGCGTGATGCTCGAATTGAAAGATAAAGTGGGTGTCGCGGATGCTTGGCAGGCGGTTGCCGAAGCCGGTGCCGCTGGTGGAGCTCACAAAGCCAGTTCTGAGACCGTGCTCGCATTGATCTCACTGGGCTACAAGCAGGCGGATGCCAACAAGGCGGTGGCGAAGGTGGTCAAGTCGCTGGGCGACGCGGCCGCCGAGGCGACCTCTGATGAGTTGTTGCGCGGCGCACTGCGTTCGATGAACTAATAGTGACCTACCTGCGACGAGCGAGCGTTGGCAGGTTCTCTCTCTTTCTTGCCCCGAATCACGAGCTGATGACAGACATGAATCACCAACTTGGAAAGCAGTTGAAGCCAGGTATGAATGCGGCAGGTCGCGTGGAAGCGATCCGCACGGCAATGCCCGAGGATGGCTTGTTTGCGGGTAAGGAGTGGCGGATTTCGCCGGACCCTTTCGTGCTCGCGCCCGAGGAGGTACGCCAGTTGGAGCGCCTGGGCCAGTTGCTGTGGAAGTATGTCGAGGCGTGTGATGTGATTTTCAGGCGCAGTCGTAAGGGGAAAGACGTGCCGTGGGTGGCGGACGTGCTGACTGCTGGCAAGCCGGATTGGCTGATCGACGCGGGGATGGCCTGCGCCGAGGAGCGTCCGCGGGTGCTGCGTCCGGATCTGATTTTGACCGACGATGGGTTTGCGATGAGTGAGCTCGACAGCGTGCCGGGTGGGATTGGTCTGGTCGGCTGGCTGAACCAATGTTACGCCGCGTTGGGCGATCGTGTGTTGGGTGGGGCGTCGGGCATGGTCGATGGCTTTGCGTCGCTTTTCCCCGACGGTGCGGACATTTTGGTGTCGAAGGAGAGTGGGGACTATCGTCCGGAGATGGACTGGTTGCTAACGCAGCTCGATGGCGGACGGTTCTCCGTGCAGGATGCGGAGAATGCCGAGGTCGCGAGTGGTCGCGATGTGTACCGGTTTTTCGAGTTGTTCGACTGGGAGCAGATTCCGGGGGCGAAAGAATTGATCGAGCGTGCTGCGCAGGGTGATGTTCGCATCAGCGCGCCGCCGAAACCGTGGCTTGAGGAGAAGCTGTGGCTGGGCTTGTTCTGGACGCCTGGTTTGCGCCGTGTGTGGGATCAGTTGATGCGCCGCGGTCACTGGCGTGAATTGAGCCGGGTGATCCCATATGGCTGGATGGTGGATCCAGCGCCGCTGCCACCTCAGGCTGTGTTGCCGAGGCTGGATGCGGCGTCGTGGGACGAGGTGGCTGGATTTTCACAACGGGAGCGCGAGCTGGTGCTCAAGATCAGCGGGTTCGATGAGTCGGCGTGGGGCAGCCGCGGTGTGACCATCGGGCACGATGTCTCGGGCAACGAGTGGAAGGCGGCTCTGAAGGAGGCCCAGGAGTCGTTCCCGCAGCAACCGTTCGTGATGCAGGAGTTCCGCAAGGGGCGCGTCGTCGAGCACAGCTACTGGGACGATGCCACGGGCAGCGTGAAAATGATGAAGGGGCGGGTGCGTCTGACGCCATATTTCTTCGTCGGGCGCGAGGACAACCAGGTGCGCCTCGGTGGCGTGCACGCCACGATTTGTCCGGAGGACAAGAAGATCATCCATGGCATGCGCGACGCGGTGATGGTGCCGTGTGTGGAGGGCCACGAGTAGGCGATGCCGGCGAAGAAGAAAACCAATGCCAAGCCTCTGGTGGGTGGTGCCCTGATCAAAGAGGTCAACCGCAGGATCAGGCTGGCGCGTGGCCATTGGGACGCTCATCGCAACAAAGCCTGCCGCCGCGAGCGCGATGCGGCAATGGAGCTCTACGAGACGCTCACCAAAGAACAACGCGATCAAGTTCCGCAGGTGCTGCGCGTCTGGCTGCGCTACCGCAGCGAGAAGTACTTCGGCGATCACCGCACGCCGCCCGGGAACAAGTAGAGGTGCGGAGGTTGCCCTGATTCGGTTTTATGGAACCGCAGATTTCGCTGATTCTCGCGGATTATTTTGTGTTGTTGTTTTTTTGTTTGTTAGATTGGGGGCGTGATTGGTGATCTGCAGACCTATGAGATTATTGGGGCCGCGATGGCTGTGCATTCGGAGCTTGGAAGCGGGTTTCTAGAGCGGGTCTACCATGAGGCGTTGAAGTTGGAGTTCGCAAGGCGGGGGATTCCCTTTGAGAGTGAAGTGGCGCTGGCTGTTATGTACCGGGGGGAGAAGCTGGATGCTGGTTACCGCGCGGATTTTGTGTGCTACGGAGCGGTATTGGTCGAGATCAAGGCAATGGTTGATCTGGGCGCAAATGAGTCAGCTCAAGTGATCAACTATTTGAAAGCCACAGGGTATGAGAGAGGGCTGCTCTTCAATTTCGGAACAAAGAGTCTTCAGCAAAAGCGCTTCATAAAGTCCTTAGACCGCGGTTGAGAGCGCGAGAACACGCGCAGAGCGCAGCGAACGGTATGGGACGAAGACGCCTGCGGGCCATCCTGCAAATCGGCGGAATCTGTGGTTCCCAAAATAGAACCACGGCGAGCTCCGCCGCTTCACGGGTCCGAAGAGGGAGTTGGATGGGGGGCGATCGTAGTACTTGGGGCGGATTTTGGGCAGCGCGAACGGTATGCGGAGGAGATGCCTGCGGACCATCCAGTGAATCGGTGGAATCTGCGGTTCCTAAAACAGAACCAAGGCCAGCTCCGCCGCTGGAAGAGGGCACGAAAAAAGCGCCCAGTGGAGTGATCCACGCGGGCGCTTTGGAAAGAGTCTCTTCGGGAGGCTTAGATAAGACCTGCCTTCTTGAGGGTGGCGTATGCGCCGTTCTTCGAGATGGTCTTGATCGCCTTGGCGGAGATGCGGACGCGAACGAAGCGGCCGAGTTCTGGAACCCAGATGCGCTTGTTCTGAAGGTTTGGCTGGAAGGTGCGCTTGGTGACTTTGGTCACGTGACGACCGACACCGCCCTTTTTCTTGGCGAGACCGCTACGGTGGATACGACGACCTGAAACGTTGCGCTTACCTGTGATGGAGCAGACCTGTGCCATGATGAGAAATTCGGTTGGTGATTGAATGAAAATGGTGAGTGCGTCCCGTCACGGGCGCGTGAGCGTGAACCCATACTCGGATATCAGCTGCGGTCAAGGGATTGTTTAAGGAAACGAGGATAATTTCCTGAGGAGTTCTCGTCGTAGCCGCACGTCGTTCGATGCCCTAGAGCTGATCCTTGCAGAAGGTGTCGCCGAGTCCACCGCTGGTCAATCCATTGATGTCGCCGGTGTCGAAGCCGAGCTTGAACCAGCGCACGCGTTGGGCGGACGTGCCGTGGGTGAATGATTCCTGATCTGCGTATCCCTTGGCGCGTTTTTGCAATGTGTCGTCGCCGATTTTGTCGGCGGCGTTGAGGGCTTCTTCGAGGTCGCCGGGTTCCAGGATATCGAAGCGCTTGTGGGCGTGGTGGGCCCAGACGCCGGCGAGGAAGTCGGCTTGGAGTTCGAGGCGGACGGAGAGTTCGTTGTACTCGGCTTGGCTGACTTTTCCGCGGGCGCGGTGGACCATGCCGCTGATCCCTAAGAGGTGTTGGATGTGGTGGCCTACCTCGTGGGCGATGACGTAGGCCTGGGCGAAGTCGCCTGGCGCGCCGAAGCGGTCACTGAGTTCTCGGAAGAACGAGAGGTCGAGGTAAACCTTTTGGTCGGCCGGACAATAGAAGGGGCCGACCCCGGACGAGGCCAGGCCGCAGCCAGAGCGCACGTTGCCCGTGAAATAGACCATCGTGGTGGGACGATACTGTTGGCCATATTGCTGGAACAATTCCCCCCAGACGCGCTCCGTGTCGCCGAGGACCGTGGCGGCAAACTGAGCGGCTTCGTCGTCGGCAGGGGTGGTGGTCGCCGATTGCTCAAGTGCGGGCGGCTGGCCTTGCGATGCCATGTCGAGCACGGTCATCGGGTCGGCGCCCAGCAGGAGGGCGATGACCACCACGATTATGGTGCCCATGCCTCCCAGAGCCATACCTTTGCCTCGACCGCCGCGGCCTCTGCGGTCTTCAATGTTTCTGCTCGCCTGACGTCCTTTCCATCGCATCTCAATGATGGAAAACGCCTGTCACCAGTGGATGGGGACGAAGAATCTACACCGAGCGCTCAAGAGGGAATGCCTTTTTGCCTGGCGCGACGGCTTCGCTGTATCCAGCGGCGACCTCATCCGCGCTCGATCCGAAGGCACCGGTGTCGCGCAAAAGTCCGTCGCGAAGGTCGTAGACCCAGCCGTGGATGGTGAGATCCTGACCGCGGGCCCAGGCGTCGGTGATGACGGTCGTTTCCGCGACGTTCATGACCTGCTCGGCAACATTGAGTTCGCACAGGCGGTCGGCGCGGTCGGTTTCGTCGGTGATTTTTTCGAGCTGCTTGGCGTGTTTTTTGCACACATCGACGACGTGGTGGAGCCAGTTGTCGACGAGGCCGTGGCGTTCGCGGTTCATCGCTGCTTTGACGCCGCCGCAGTTATAGTGGCCGACGACGATGATGTGTTTCACCTTGAGCACGTCGACGGCGAACTGAATGACCGAGAGACAGTTCAGGTCCGAGTGGACGACTTGGTTGGCGATATTGCGGTGAACGAAGAGTTCGCCGGGAAGCAGGCCGGTGATCTCGTTGGCGGGAACGCGGCTGTCAGCGCAGCCGATCCAGAGGTGTTCCGGGGCTTGTTGGGTGTAGAGCTTGGCGAAGAACTCTGGGTCGCGTCCGGTGATGCCGTCGGCCCACTGGCGGTTGTTCTTGAAAAGGTTGATCAGCGACTTCATCTGGAACCGGTCAAATCTGTAGGTGGAAATGGGAGGGGGAGAGAGCTTAGCCGACCGCAGGGGTCATGCGTGCTATCCATTTACCTACGACGTCGAACTCAACATTGATGCGTTCGCCCGGTGTGAGGCTGTGCAGGCGTGTGCGAACCCAGGTGTGGGGGATGATGAAGCAGCGCACGAGCGAGCGTTCATCATCGAGTTCCGCCGCGGTAAGCGAGATGCCATCGAGGCAGATCGATCCTTTGTCGATGACGCTGAGGATGGTTTCCTCGGGCAGTCGCAATTCGATCAGGTGGTCGTTTTCACCGGTGGGTTCGGCGCGGACGAGTTCTGCCGTGGTGTCGACGTGGCCTTGGACGATGTGTCCGCTGAGGCGTTCGCCGAGCTGCATGGCGCGCTCGAGGTTGACGATGCTGCCGGTTTTGAGGCCGCCGAGGTTGGTGACCTTCAAAGTTTGGGCGAGCAGGTCGAATGACGCGGTGTTGGCGTCGGTGTCGGTGGTGGTGACGGTCAGGCAGCAGCCGTTGACCGCGACGCTTTCACCTTCCGCCAGATCGGCGGCTTGGAATCCATCGAGAGCTACCGTGATGCGGCCGCCTCCTTCGGATGAAGTGATCGCGGTGACCGTTCCGAGTGCTTCAATGATTCCTGTGAACATAGAGGTGACGATTAGTGGGCTGCTGGCGCTTCCTGGGTGGATTCGACGTGCTGTTCGATGGCTGCCGGGTTGGCTGGCTCGTCCGAGTGAACGGTGCCGTCCAGTGCCGGTAGGATAGCGAAGCAGATATAGCAGATCGCTGTCGGGAACAAAGCGCCGAGGGCCAGGAAGAGCGGATTTATGCCTTCTTCAAAGGCCTTACCAAGAATTGACTGCCCTGCAGGGTTTGGCGCGTTGGCGATGACGGTCAATCCGCCGCCGGTCACAGCACCTGCGACCACCGCGTACTGGGCACCGGTGGAGATGCCGTCGACAGTGGATGCCAGATAGGTGATGGCTGCGTTGTCGTTGAACGCGGTGAGGACCGTGGAGCCGAGCATCAGCAAGCTATTTGGCAGGCCGAGGATGATTGGCTCGATCCACCAGCTCTGGAGGCCGCCGTGGACAATCAGGGCCGCGAGGAAGAACCCGACCAGCAATGGCGATCGCAGCGAGATGCGGTTCTGGTGGTGTTCGGTGGCGGTGACGAAGGCGAGGAAGAAGAGGAACCCACCGATGAAGAGCACCGGGTGGTGGGCGTTGAAAACGGTCCAAGCGAGGAAGCCGAGGTGCACGATGATGATCCAGGCCGGGATTGGGTCGGTACGGTCTTCCCAGCGCTCCGGGTGGATTTCGCCGTCTTCCACGCCGTCGGCGGCATCTGCCAGGCGAGTGAGCTCCGCGCGGAAGAACATGAAGTATGCGGTGTTGGAGAGAAGGATTGCGATGACTGCTTTCCACCCGAAGTCAGCCAGCATGTGAGCGGATGACCACTCCCATCCCGATGCAACCATCAGCACAGGTGGGGCTGCGAAGTTGGTCAGGGTGCCGCCTACCGAAATGTTCACAAAGAGCAAACCGAGCGTGGCGTAGGCGAAGCTCTTCTTCGGCTTCAGTTTGTAGAAGCGCTTGAGCAGGATCATGGCGCCGATGGTCATGGCGGCCGGCTCCGTGATGAACGATCCGAGAACCGGAGCGATGGTCAGCACGGCGAGCCACCACGAAGCAGGGCTGCCTTTGCCCAGGTTGGCGGCAATTTTCATCGCACCTTCGGCGAAGCGCAGCACCGGACGGCTGGCGGCAATCGCCATGATCACGATGACGAACATCGGCTCGGTGAAGTTGCGGTCCTTGTCGAGGTAGAGGGTGAAGTTGTGCCAGTCGTAGAAGTGTACGGTGGCTCCGACCAGTGCCAGCGTCCAGATGCCGAAGATGGCTTCCACTTCGCCGAGGAAATGGAGCATGGTGGCCTTGAAGCAGACGTCGTCCTTGGCGCCGATGTGTGGTTTGTCCTCGGCGGTGCGGCGGTCGCGCTTGATTTGTTCTTCGTGGTGCTGCTGAGCGACGTGGGAGAGGTGGGTGATTTTGCCCGCCATGAACGTGTGAATGATGGCGAGAAGGAAGATCAAGGTCACCGTCACGTTGAACGGAGTGGCACGCGATTTGATCACGTCGAGCATGCCCGGCTCGGATCCGTCTTCGGTGACGACTGGCTCGTATTGGTTGAGCGGAGTAGGGAAAACCGAGTACTGCGCGGGGGATGTCTCGGTGGCTGGGTAGGCAGGCTTGAGATCGCCTCCTCCACCTGCCGCTTGTGCGGTGAGTGGGGCCAACGCCATGATCACTAGGATCAGCGGGAGAACTTTGCGTGCAATCTGGTGAATTGTCATAGGGTGGTGGGGGCGTGTGCGTGGTTTGGGGTACAAGAATCTGCAAACCAAACTGAAAATGCCTTGGATTCCTTGGAAACGCGCACACTCTTGCCATGATGCTTCGCTTGTTGCAACCACTAGCGGATGGGCGGTGATTGGATTTGTTCGAATTTTTGCATGACGATGACGACACGAATGAGCATGAATGCCGGGGTGAATTGGTTACGTAGTCGCTCGGGTTTTGGTTTGGTGTGTGGTGTTTGTTTGGCGCTCACGGGGTGTGTTTCTACGGAAGGGCCTTCCGAGTCTGCGGATGGATCCATCGTGGAGAACCCGACCAACGAGGCGTCTGGCGCGGTGGGCGATGCGTTCAAGATCGATATGGAGGCGGACAACGCGGGCGTGGAGGCGGCAATCACCGAGTTTGAGCAGTTTGTGGATACCGAGGAGGGGATCACTCCGATCGACGCAGGATCTGATTTGCCCGACGTCTTGCCAGCGCTCGATGAAGACGAAGTGTCTTCGGGGAACCAGTTCGGGGAGCAAGGGGGCGCGGGCGGTTCCGGGCGGCCGGTGTGGATGAGTAGTGGCAGCGAGGCGATCCTTGCAGCGCAGAACCAGGAGTTGCCGCTACTGGTGTGGATGGCGAACTCGCGCTCCGGGGCGGCTGACCGTGCGATCCGTGACCAGGTTTTCGCAACCAATGAGTTCCGCAAGATGGCGGGCGAGCGCTTTGTTGGATTGAAGATCGATTACGGCGACCAGGAAACCCGCAACAGTAAGTACTATCAGAGCTTTAAAGATCGCTACAAACCGCGCGGCGCACCGGTGGTTCTGTTGCTTCGCGCCGATGGCACGGAGTTTGCCCGCTACCGCGGATACCGCAGTGATGCATCGGTCAAAGGTTGGTTGCAGCGGTTGGAGGCGGATCTGGAGAAGCTGAGCGAGAGCGAAGAACGCTGGATCGAGACCCTGCGGCGCAATGGATACCGCGATTGGAAAGATACGCAGGGACGCACGTTTTTTGGGCGCCTGATGAGCGTGGAAGACGACGATGTTTGGTTTATGGACCGTTACAAGCGCCGCTACGAGGTGCCGCTGCGGAGATTGTCACCAGCCGACCGAGCCGGGATCTTGAAGGCGAACCGATAGGAGGGGGAGCTTAGCTCGGACAGATCAGCGGCCGGCGGGGGTGACAGGTGTCGCGCGGCGGACCGGGGCGTCCTTTTTGACCGTTTGGATTTCCACCCGGCGGTTGGGTTGCTGGGCGTCGGCATCGCCGGTGGGCGAGACGATGGGCTTTGTTTCGCCGAGGCCGCGGGTTTGGATGCGGGCTGGGGAAATCATCAGCGCTTCGACCAGCCAGGATTTCACCGCATTGGCGCGGCGCAGGCTGAGTGCCATGTTGGATTCTTCGCTGCCGATGGTGTCGGTGTGGCCGTCGATGACGAAAAGAGTGTCTGGATTGCGGTCGATGAGCACGCCGAGCATCATGAGCGATGTTTTGGCGGTTTCGCGCAGCCGGTGTTCGCCGAAGTCGAAGAGCAGATCGGTAGGCATGTAGATGGGTTTCGATGCGTCGGTGAGTTTGCCCCCGGGGAGGTTTACCAATTGGTCGAGCGTAGCGAAGCCGTCGAGGGCGTCACCGCGGCCTTGGCGGTCGGCTGCGTTGCGGATCTGATCCATCAGGTCCTTTTGATCCGAGAGCGCGGAGTCCGAGTTGGCCAGGTTGATGGCCATCTGCTTGTCCGATGCCTCGGGGGCGTGGCTGAGGTGGGTTTCCAGTGCGTTGAGTGCATCGTCGCTGGCGGCGACGGACGTGGTTTCCAGAGAGCTGAGCGAGGCGTCGAGCACAGCGGCTGAGGCTTCTTCTGAAATGGCTGGCGCCAGGTTGGCTGGTTCTTCGAACTCGGGGGAGAACGCGATCTCGCGGTCGTCCGGGATCATTTCCTGCAGCTCGAGCAGGTCGATTTCCGCGTCGAGCGATTCGCTGTCGAGTTCTTCCTGCTCCAATTGGCTCAGGTCCATGTCCGGTGCCTGGTCTTGTTCGGCGGCGCGTTGGGAGGCATCAAGAGTCGTTTGGTCGAGCTCCACCCGTTGGACGAGTACAGGCTCATCACTGACTTTGCGGTCGCCGCGTGCGGATTGCGGGATCATCAAGTCGCCGAAGTACATGAAGAGCCCGAGGTGAACGAGAATTGAGAACACGAGCGCCACGATGATCCACCAGCGCAGTACCCGGGATTCGGGAACCCGGATGATGTCGCGCCGGCGTACGTTTTGCCAGCGGTAGGTGGATTGTGTGTCGAGTCTCAAGGCGGTAGACAGAGGTTGGGGCGGACGCTACGCGAGAATCCGCAGTGGAGTTTCACCGGGATCGCGGGTGATGTCAGTTTCCGAGGGATGGGGCGCGAATTCAAGTCGCGATCTGTGGGGCGTCGGCAATGAGATGAAGGCTTGCCATTGGCGTAGGATAGGGCAGTGTGACAGCTCGAATTTATAACCAACCTTACTCATCCCTCACATACTATGGCAGAGCGTACCAACACCGACCCCGAACGCATGGAGAAAATTGTCAGCCTGTGCAAGCGCCGTGGGTTCATTTTCCAGTCGGCCGAGATCTACGGCGGACTGAACGGATGCTGGGACTACGGTCCGCTCGGGGCTGAGTTGAAGAAGAACCTGAAGGACTACTGGTGGCGCCGCACCGTGCGCGAGCGCGACGATATCGAAGGTCTCGATGGATCAATCCTGACCCACCGTGAGGTGCTGACCGCTTCTGGTCACGTCGGCGGGTTCTCCGACCCAATGTGCGACGACCTCCTGACCAAGGAGCGATTGCGCGCCGACCAGATCGAGCCGCAGACTGGTGTGGCCTATCATTACACCGGTGCATCGTACCCGGACACCGACTGGTCGGTGGAGCGTCCTTACTCCGTGTTGATCTACCCGGATCAAAACCAGGACGAGAACAAGGCACGCAAGATTGCAAAGCAGTACTACTCGCAGTTCCTCAAGGACCAGCAGTTGTCGCCGAAGAAGATTCAGCTCGCAGGTGAGACCTCCGAGCCGGTGGAGAACACGACCCGCTACAACCCGGCCACAGGATCGTTGGTGACCGAGCCACGTGAGTTCAACCTCATGTTCAAGACCCAGATGGGCGCGTCGTCGTCGGAAGACGATCCGAACGCAGTGGCCTACCTTCGTCCGGAGACCGCGCAGACCATTTTCGTGAACTTCAAGAACGTGCTCGAGACCACGCGTCAGAAGCTGCCATTTGGTATTGCCCAGATCGGTAAGGCGTTCCGCAACGAGATCAACCCACGTAACTTCACCTTCCGCTCACGTGAGTTCGAGCAGATGGAGATCGAGTTCTTCTGCCATCCGGACGACGGCTTGCGTCTCACCGACGAGTGGCTGGAAGAGCGCATCAAGTTCTATGGCGAGATCGGGATCCCTCGTGAAAAACTTCACATCCTCGATGTGCCGGACGGTGAGCGCGCTCACTACTCGAAGAAGACCTACGACATCGAATACGAATTCCCATTTGGTATTCAGGAGCTCGAAGGGGTGGCTTATCGCACCGACTACGATCTTGGAAAACACCAGGATCACGCGGGCAAGACCATGGAGTACTTCGACGAGCAGACGAAGGAGAAGTTCATCCCACACGTGGTCGAGCCATCCGCCGGATGCGACCGCACCGTGCTCGCCATGATCTGTGAAGCCTATGACGAAGAGACGCTGACCAACGAGAAGGGCAAAGAAGAGAAGCGCACCGTGATGCACTTCGAACCACGCATCGCTCCGATCAAGGCGGCGATTTTCCCATTGCTCAAGAAGAGCGAGGAGCAAGTGCGCATCGCCCGCGAGATCGAGGCCACGCTTTCGCCGCTGATGAATGTGTTCTACGACGAAAGCGGAGCCGTGGGGCGTCGTTACCGTCGTCAGGACGAGGTCGGTACGCCATTCTGCATTACCGTCGACTTCGAGACTCTCGGTGACGAAGGTGAAGAGCTGAAGGATACCGTGACCATCCGCCACCGCGACAGCATGGAGCAGGAGCGCGTCGCCATCAGCGAGCTTCCTGTTTGGCTGATCAAGCGCACCCGATAATCGGGCGCGTAGGGCTTGATCCTTTGTCCTCGTATCTGTGGGGGCGGGGATACCACAAAAAGCACGAAAACTTTATGGGAGCTGGCGGATGTCAGCTCCCATTCCTTTTGTGGCTTTTTGTGTTTTTCGTTGCTATAAAAACCGAGCGTTTCGCATCATCCCATGAACTGGAAAGTCATCATCGCGGGGAAACCTGCACTTAAGTTTGCCAAAGACGGTGTTGCTGATTACGAGAAGCGGCTGCGTCGGTTTGCGAAGCTGGAAATCGTGACGGTCCGCGATGGCAGCCGTGAGGATGTGTCCGAGCGTTTGTTGAAGGCGAGTGAGGGATGTTTTCGTATTGCGCTGGACGAGCGGGGGGCGTCGTGGACGACGATGGACTTTGTGGAAAAGGTGAATGCCTGGGAAATGCGCGGCGTGAAGACGGTGGCGTTGTTGATCGGGGCGTCCGATGGGCACACCGAAGAGTTACGCAAATCTTGTGACCTGACCTTGTGTCTGGGAACGATGACCCTCCAGCACGAGATGGCGCTTCTGATCCTGATGGAGCAGATCTATCGGGTTTATAACATCAAAGCCGGAACGCCGTATCATAGGGTTTAAGTTTGCTAGTTTTCAGCGTTTAGTTGGCAGTTGTCGTGGTTTGGGCGTTGGAAGGAGTGGGCGGAGAAGTTTTAGGTGGTTAGGTTTTATGTTTTAGGTAGTGATCGGAGCGCCGGTCTCCAGTCCGGCCGTCAACCCCTTCCGGCGTAGCCGCATGATCCCTATGGGAGTGCAGCGAGAATCGCTGCTTTGTATCCACGGTTGGCGTTGCTGTTGTGGGGCGTGGGTACACGTTGCCAGCACCCTGTCAGGGTGCGGTATTGTCGTATTGGCGGGATCCCAGGGTGAAGTCGCCTGAGGCTCCTCTCACCCTGGGCTGGTTTGCGGCTCGCTTTCAGCGAGGAGATTGGTCGCTAGGTCGCTGCGCTCCGTTGGATTTTCAGATGTCGACAGGAATGTCGACCCTCCAGCGACGCCCGGGGCGCGGAGCCTAAATCAAAAAACCTAACTCACCTAAAACGTGCTCGGAAACCTGAAGAACCCATCCGCTACCAGATTCGTCGCGGTGGCGATTTCATCTGTCGTCAGCCCGCGCAGGTGGGCGATGGCGTCGGCGGTGTGGCGGACGAAGGCGGGTTCGTTGCGTTTGCCGCGGTGGGGTTCGGGGGCGAGGTAGGGGGCGTCGGTTTCGACCATGATGCGGTCGAGGGGGACGTGGGTGGCGGCTTGGCGCGTGTCGTGGGCGTTCTTGCCTTTGAACGACGCAATGCCGGTGAACGAGACGATGCCGTCGATCTCGAAAATTGGATCCGCGTTCTCGGTGGGCCCCAGAAAGCAGTGGAAAAGCGGACGTACTTTGCCGGCAAAGTCGCGGGCGATCTCCAATGCATCGTCGAGCGATTGTTTGCCGCTGCGGTCGCGGGTGTGGATCACGATGTTGCGGCCGGTTTGCTCGGCGATCTCAAAGTGACGGCGCAGCAGGTCGCGCTGGCGTTGGTGATAGGCTTCGTCCGTCCAGCCCTCGGGAGCGGGGTGGAAGTAGTCGAGCCCCGTCTCGCCGATGGCGACGACTTGATCCGGGTTCTGCTCGATGAGGCAGAGCAGATGCTCGTCCCAGCCGTCGGTGGTTTCGGTGACGTCGCATGGGTGGATGCCGATGCAGGCGAAAACCGTGCCGGGAAACTGCTTGGCGATCTCGATCTGGCGCGGGCAGTCGTCGGTGCTAGTGCCCAATGTCACCAATCGCGTGACTCCGGCCTCGCGAGCGTTGGCGACGAGTGATTCGAGTTCCTCTGCCGGGAACTTATGCGAGGCGAGGTGGCAGTGTGTGTCGGTGAGTGGGATCATGGAGCGGGCCTGAATATGGGAGATCGGGCCGGCACCGTAGCCTGCAGCAGGTGGGGTGGCAACAGACTACGGTTTGCTACGCGCGGCATCTGGATTATGCCTCGGCGGACGGGTGGTCGCCGGCGGGATCCTGGAGGTAGGTCTTGGGCTTGTAGGCCATTGCGAATGGAATGAAGACAATGGCCGTGCCGAGCATCAGTTTGGTGAAGAACCAGAAATAGGCGGCACCTTCGAGACGAGGCTGGCCACCGGCGAACCAAGTGGTGGTCAACGACGAGGCTTCCTTGTCCACTGAGCGCTCCATTTGTTGTTTTTTGCGTTGTTCGTAGAGCCATGTGCCCTCGCCGTATTCGTCGGCTTTGTGGACTTCGAGTGTGACTCCGAGATCCCACTGGGTGGTGGGTTCTGCGTCAGGGCCCATCGACACGATACGTGCTTGTTTGGTGTGGAGGCGCTGGTAGGTGAGTGGGTTGCCCCACGGGTCGAGTGGCAGGTTGTCGAGGGATTCCGGCAGTTCGCCCTGGGTGTCGAAATGGGTGATCACGCGTTGGGCGGCGGCTTGGAGGTCGTCGGTCACGGCCGAGACGATGACGTTGTCCTGGCGTTGCAGGTCGTCGAGAGTGCCGGCTTGTTGGTCTAACCCGATATTGGTGCCCTGGGTGTCGAACTCCGGTGTTGGAGCGGGGATGTAGATGTTGACGATGCCGGTGATGAGGTTGCCGGCAAAGACGGAAAGCAGATAGAGCGACATCACGAACGATTTGATCTTCTTCGGCGACTGCGTGTAGGCGAACTCCAAACAAACGATGGAGACCATCACTTCACCGGCGGTGAGGATGACGTAGGCGAGAATCTGCCACCAGACGCTCGGTGTGTTGCCGGCGTCGATCGACTCCTGCGCCAAAGCGGTCACAGCGAACGCAACGGCCATCAGGAAAAGACCGGCACCAATTTTGCGCAGCGGGGTGAGTGGCACGATCTTTCCGACCAACGGGTACACGCCCCAGGTGAAGAGCGGGATCAGGACGAGGATGAGGAACGGGTTGGCGGCCTGGATCTGCGATGGCAGGACGGTGATGCCGAACACATTGAGATCCATCTTCTCGGCCTGGAACACGAGGGTGCTCGCGGTTTGGTCGAACAAACACCAGAACACCGCCACGAAAAGGAACAGTGGGATCAGCTTGAACAAGGCGCTGCGACCATCGCGGCTGAAGAGCTCATCGAAGAAATGCCGGCCGTGTGGCGGGACGTGGATGAATTTGTTGCGCCCCATCCAGAAGGCGACGGTGGCCAGAGCCATCAGCACGCCGGGGATGCCGAATGCCCAGTGCGGGCCGTGCCATTTGAGGATCAATGGGATGGCGAGGTTAGAGACGACGGCGCCAAAGTTGATCGAGAGGTAGAAGATGTTGAAGATCTTGGTCAGCAGGTGGGCGTTGCCGCGCCCGAACTGATCGCCGACGTGGGCGGAGACGCAGGATTTGATGCCGCCGGCTCCGAGTGCGATCAAGCCTAGCCCGCTGAGCAGCCAGAACTGCACGACTCCGCCGATGCCCATGAAGGCGAGCGCCAGGTGGCCGAGGCAGTAGACGATGGAGAGACTGATGATGGTCTTGTATTTGCCGAGGAAGACGTCCGAGAGAATGGCTCCGAGAATGGGGGTGAAATAGACCGCGGAGTTGAAGAACGAGACGTAGGAGGTGGCTTCGGTCTCGCTCATGGACGTGCCGCCCATGACTCCGAGGTAGTTGGCGAGGAAGATGGCAAGCGCCGCCTTCATGCCGTAGAACGAGAACCGCTCGGCGGCTTCATTCGAGATGATGTACGGGATGCCGCCAGGCATCTTGGTGGTGTCGGTGGGAGTGCTGCGATAGGACACGTCTGGGAAAATGGTAAAGTTGGATCGGGCGGTGGTGCCGGCGATGGTAGGCGATGAGGGCGGGGCGATGGTAGGAAAATAAAAACGCCCGCGCAACGCGTCCCTGAAATGATTCGGGGGAGTGCGTTAACGCGGGCGTGAGAATCAAGCTCAGCGGATTGCTCTTACCACTCGATGGTAGCGGCGGCCCAGGTCAGGCCGGCGCCGAAGACGACGAGCACGATGTTGTCGCCGCGCTGGATGGCACCGGTTTTGTGGGCTTCGTCCAATGCGATGGCAACGGCGGCAGCCGATGTGTTGCCGTACTTCTGCAAGTTGACGAACATGCGCTCTTCCGGAAGGTCGAGGCGTTCGCGGATGGCTTCGATGATGCGCAGGTTGGCCTGGTGAGGGATGACCTTGGCGATGTCGCCAGGCTGGAGGCCGGCGTCGGCGATGACGTCGAGCGAGCCCTTCTTCATTGCGGTGACCGCGTGTTTGAAGACTTCACGGCCGGCCATGAAGATGGTGCCGTTTTCGGTTTCGCACGATGGATCGTCCGCGCCCGGAGCTGGTGCGGTACCTGAGCATGGCACTTTGAGGATACCTGTCTGGCGTCCGTCAGTGCCGATGCGGGTGGCGAGGATCTTGCCGGAGTCCTCGGTGCCGCGGGTGAGCACGGCAGCGCCCGCGCCGTCGCCGAAGAGCACGCAGGTGTTGCGGTCATTCCAGTTCACCAGTGACGAGAGTTTCTCCGCGCCGATGATGAGGGCGTTTTTGATCGCGCCGGCGCCGATTTGGGCGGCAGCGATGTTCATGGCGTAGAGGAATCCCGAGCAGGCTGCCGAGACGTCGTAAGCCACGGCCTTCTTCGCGCCGAGCTTCTGTTGGACGAAGCAGGCGGTGGCTGGAAATGCCATGTCTGGCGTGACGGTGCCGACGATGATCAAGTCGAGGTCGGCGGCGGTGATGCCGGCGTCTTCAAGAGCTGCCTTGGCGGCTGCCGTGGCCAGGTCGCTGGTGGCTTGGTCATCGGCGGCGATGCGGCGTTCCTTGATGCCGGTGCGGGTGGTGATCCATTCGTCCGAGGTGTCGACGAGTTTCTCCAGGTCGGCGTTGGTCAGAACTTTTTCCGGAACGTAGGATCCGGTGCCGGCCACTTGAACCGGGTAGAGGGAAATTTCAGACATGGGATTCGCTAAGTGAAATTTTGGAAAATCAGTGGGCGGCGTGATCCTGGGGATGACCGCAAACGCGGCACATCCCTACGCCATGGATGGTCACTTGCCAAGCTTGGCGAGCTCTTCTTCGATGTGCGGGTTCACGCGGTGGCTGACACTTTCGCAGGCGACACGGATGCCGTTTTTCACCGCCAGAGCGGATGACGAGCCGTGACCGATGATGCAGATGCCATTGACTCCGAGCAGCGGGCTGCCGCCGTAGCTCTCGTAGCTGCCGCGTTCCTTGACTGACTTGAAGGCGTTTTTGGCAATCAGCGCGCCAAGCATGCGCAGCGGGCTCGCTTTGATCTCCGACTTCAACCATTTGAACATGATCTTGGCCGTGCCTTCGCAGGTTTTGAGTACCACGTTGCCGGTGAATCCATCGCAGAGGATCACGTCGATGCCTTTATCAAAGATGTCGTTGCCTTCGATGTTGCCGACAAAGTTCACCGGGGCGTCCTTGAGCAATCCGAAGACTTCGCGGGTGAAATCGGTGCCTTTGTGGTCCTCTTCGCCGACTGACATCAGGCCGATCTTTGGCGACTGTACGCCGATGACGTGCTTGAGGTAGACCGAGCCCATCACCGCGTACTGAACGAGGTGCTGTGGTTTCGCGTCGACGTTGGCGCCGGCGTCGAGGATCAGTCCGAGTCCGTGTTCGGCAGGAACCGGCGAGGCGATACCCGGGCGGTCGACGCCTTTGAGCATGCGCCATTTCACCGACGTGGCGGCCACCGAGGCACCGGTGTGGCCGGCGGAGAAGACCGCTTCGGCTTCGCCCTTTTTGACCAGGTCGGCGGCGACGGTGATCGACGAATCTTTCTTCTGACGCAGCGGGGCGGTGGCGGGATCGTGCATGTCCACCACTTGGCTGGCGTGGACGATTTCAATGCGGCGGTCGCTGAGACCTGCGGCCTGCATCGCGTTCTTGAGAGTCTGTTCGTCTCCGGTGAGGAGGAGTTTGGTGATGTCCTTGCGCTCGGCAAGGGCGAGCTTTACGCCCTCAATGACATTCTTCGGGGCGAAATCTCCGCCCATTCCGTCGACAACAATATTCATAGCTAGAAAGGCTCCGTGAATGGTGGGGCAATGCGTCCGCGCCCCACGAGTTGGTAGAGTGTGCTGCAGGTTCCGCGGTGGCGCAAGTCCCTGAAATGACCGATACCCGCTCGTGGCGGTGGCACGAGTGGCTGCGCGTTGCCCTGCATTTGGCGTGATGGATGAGCCTCTTGCAGTGCTGGCTGTGTGGTGCCATGGTTCCGCCGTGAGCCCAATCAACCGCCATCCTGAAGAGGACGAGTTCGGACGTGGATCCGGAGCGCCCGAAAATAACCAACCGCGTCAGTCGTCAGGCAAGGTGCTGGCATTTTTCGCGGTGGTCATGATGGTGGTGGCCGGATTGCGCTTGGCTGATTCGATGCATCGCACCGAGGTGGAGGAATTTGTGTCGACCACCGGAGTGGGGGACTTGGAATTGTTTTCCCAGGGGGACAAAGAAGCCAACCTTGATGATCTGTGGCGCGAGGTGTGCCGCTTTGATGGCGAGCCACTCTTCCGCCGCGCTCGCAAGCCAAAGCGCTTCAACGATCTCGACATGCTGCGCGTTGGGCGTACCGACGACGGGAAGTACTGGCTCTACCAACCGGTGAGCGACAAGGAAGGGGACAAGTACAACCCGGTGCCGGATCCCGCCGAGGAAGATGGCGCGCCGACCTATTACCTGCGCACCGGCGACCAGTCGATCGACGGAAAAGGTCGCTACCTCCAGGTGGGCATGCAAAAATATCGTGCGCCAGAGTAGCCATGATCCCCATGCGCTCGGGGATCGGTGGATGATGGCGCGCGCCTCGGCAGGATTTCCTCTTGCCTCGATTGGCGGCGAGTTGCAAGTTGCGAAACCGCGGTGGTTTCGGCCGTCCCGTCGGGCTATTCCAGATATCGAGTTTATGAAGATTGAACGCGCGCTGTTATCCGTTTCAGACAAGACCGGACTTGTCGAATTTGCACAGGGTCTCCACGACCAGGGGATTGAACTTCTCTCCACCGGTGGAACTGCCAAGTCGATCCGCGACGCAGGCCTCCCTGTGACCGACGTTTCCGACTACACCGGGTTCCCTGAGCTCTTCGGCGGCCGCGTGAAGACGCTGCACCCGAAAGTCCACGGTGGATTGCTCTTCCGCCGCGATGACGAGACCCACCGCACCCAGGCCAAGGCCAACGACATCCCGCCGATCGACCTCGTGGTGGTGAACCTTTACAAGTTCGAGGAGACCGTGGCTCAGGAGGGCGTGACCCTTTCCCAGGCGATCGAGAAGATCGACATCGGTGGTCCGGCAATGCTCCGCGCCTCCGCCAAGAACTACAACTCGGTGACCGTGGTGGTCGACCCAGCCGACTACGACAAGGTGCTCGGCGAGATCAAAGAGAACGGGGAAACCCAGCTCAAGACCCGCGAGCAACTCGCGATCAAAGTTTTCCAGCGCACCGCTGCCTACGACACCGCCATCTCGACCTACCTCGCGCCAGACGAAGGCAAGAGCGAAGCCCTCGAGATCAAGTCACCGCTCTACGCACAGCTCCGCTACGGCGACAACCCACACCAGGAAACCCGCCTCTACGGCAACTTCGGTGACTACTTCGAGCAGCTTCAGGGCAAGGATCTTTCCTACACCAACGTGCTCGACATCGAAGGCGCGGCCGACCTCATCTCCGAGTTCCGCCGCCCTACCGTGGCAATCCTCAAGCACACCAACCCATGCGGTGTGGGCTCCGACGACAGCGGTATCCGCGCTGCCTGGGACAAGGCATTCGAAACCGACCGCCAGGCTCCATTCGGTGGCGTGATCGTCTGCAACCGTCCGCTCGACGAAGCACTCGCCCGTGTGATCTCGGAAATCTTCACTGACGTTATCATTGCTCCTGACTTCGAGAGCGATGCCCGTGCCATCCTTCAGAAGAAAAAGAACCTGCGCCTCATCCGCATGGCTCCTGAGTACGCCAACGTCCAGGCCAACCCGGTCGTGCGCTCGGCTCCAGGTGGCTTCATGGTGATGGACAAAGACGTCCGCGCCCTCGGCCTCGGCGACATCGAAGACAAGGTCGTCACCAAGCGCCCGCCAACAACCGACGAGATCGAGGCGATGAAGTTCGCCTGGCGCGTGGTCAAGCACGTCCGCTCGAACGCGATTGTGTTTGCTAACAGCGACCGCACGCTCGGTATCGGTGCCGGCCAGATGTCCCGCATCGACTCCAGCCGTATCGCGGTCTGGAAAGCCAAGGAAGCCGGCCTTTCGCTCAAGGGCAGCGTCGTCGCCTCCGACGGCCTCTACCCATTCGCCGACGGCCTCATCGCCGCCGCTGAAGCCGGTGCCACCGCCGCGATCCAGCCAGGTGGCTCGATCCGCGACAAGGAAGTCATCGCCGCCGCCGACGAGCGCGACATCGCGATGGTCATGACCGGCCACCGCCACTTCCTTCATTGATCCTCTTGCGGAGAACTCCGCAAACCACAACGCACCGGCAGGATATCCCCGCCGGTGCGTTTTTTTTGTGCCTGGGGGAGGGGGGAGCACCTCATGAGCAGTTCATGAATCGGTGTGGTGCGTTCCGTTCAACAGCCCCTTCAGGATTCCGACTCGATGGTTTTCCGGATTGTCCACTGGGGGGGGCTTCCTAACGACTGAAAAAATACACCAAACGCGCCGCAATCCTTGACCCCATAAGCCCTACTTTCCACACTCCGTCCCGAAGTGATTCCAAATCAAGGGGCTCGCGACGTCGGTATTGTCTCCCCCTGAAAATACAACCCCTGTAGTAATAAAACTGTTCTCCTGAAAAATTGAAAGTAGGTCTAATCATCTCGATAATTGCAATGACTCTCGGTTCATGTGTTACGAGGCAAGATGGGGCTATCAACCAAGATGTGGAAAAAGTTAGAGCTTTGCCAGTCGAGGAACTTCCTAGAATTCCTGCTGACTGGAACGCTGAGAACTTTTCCGCAATAATTGGTTATCGCTTCAGAATCCCGGATGTAGGGGAAGAGGGTTCTTCGGACGTTTTCACGCTTTGCCGCGATGGTGAGATCAACACCAGGTTGCTGGAGAAATATCAGGAGGAAAAAAGTGATTTATCACCAGGGCAAAGCAACAGCTTGTTAAGTGCAATTTTCTCAGGTGGTGAGGCATTGCCTCACGTTGCCTGCTATGTTCCACATCATATCTTCATCTTTTATGGCGCGGATGGAGAGGCGAAACGAGCTATTGAAGTATGTTTCGAATGCAATGGTGTTCAAACAATCCCCACGCTAGCTGAGAGTCAGTGGCGTAAGCATGACTTGAAGAAGCTGGCTCTGCTGTGTTTTGATTTAGGGATATGGCCACTTGATAAGAATGTTAAACAGTATGTGCCTGTTTTCACTGAGGAGTATTTTGAGAGAAAGAGTATCGAATCAAAAGGAGAACAAGCCGGCGCATGCAACCCCTGACCCGCTCTGAGTTCCATGATCACCTGTAAGATAAACCTCAACCCGCAGTCGAAAGTGCGCTCCCGGTCAGGGGTGCATGGCCTTTGACGCTAGAATGCACCGTATGCTCAAGCTCGTTGTAATCTCGTTCTTTGCTGTTCACTTTTCAGTATTTGGTTCAGAAACCAAAGCTGAATCCTTTGTTGAAAGGGTGAACGCAGTCATTAATGCTAAGAACTATGAGCAGTATAAATCTCTCATATCTAATTCTTGCTTAGTTGATTTCAACGACTCCGAGCTACTTGAGCGACTCATTCAAATGGAATTGAAGTATTCCGTCGCCAAGGATTCGGTCATAACCATTGAAGAGGTGGGTGATGTGGAGGAGCTTCCATTGAGGTCGCGTTTTGACTACGCTCCACCTCCATCGCATCGGGTTGTAATCAAGTCTGAGGGTAGAACGCGGTCCTACTTTCTGATTAATGAGGGTGATCAGTGGGGTATTTACATGCCAACACCTAAAAAGAAGCATTGAAAAGGCGTTCTAGCAGTTGAGGTGATGGCGGACGTGTGTGCACCGCCGTCGAATTAAGCGGGTTGTTTTGTTTCGCGGTTTTTCCATTGGGGCTAAGCGCCTGCGATCTATCCGGCTCATACTGACCATCTGCGGTAAAGCTGGAAGCCGCGTTCTACGGTCGCCGTCCTCGTCTGCGGTGTTTGAATGGAGGTATTTGGGACCTTTGGGGCTTTGCGTGGGTCTCAACAGGCTGAGTGGTCGCTGAGCTCCATGTGGTGAAGTTGGTTCCGCGGACGCGGGGCCGAACCTCCAATTTTCATCTGCGGAGTCGGCTTAATCTGCGGATCCCAAATGGCCACCACGAGCGACGTGACTCTCGCGTGCTGAAGTGAGCGCGCTGCGCGCGGGTCGGGATGGATTGCCGAGCAGAAGCTCAGCGCTCCAGGCGGCTTTAGGTCATCGCTTGCGCCTCATCCCGGCAATTCTGTCCATCTGCGGAAAAATACAAAGCCTCGACGTTAGACTCCGTCCTCATCTGCGTTTCTCAAATTGAGGCCCTTTGGGATCTTTAGGCTTTGCGTCAGTCTTAGGGGAGTGGTCGCTGCGCTCCATGCTGTGAAGTCGGTGAGGACACCGAACCTCCAATTAGAATCTGCGGAATCGGCGTAATCTGCGGATCTATACAACACCACGACGTTAGACGTCGACATCATCTGCGGTGTGCGAGCGCTGGGTAGGAAATTTGCAGGATGTAAATTTGGGCTTGCGTTGGCACGGGGGGGGGCATGCTCCGCGCTCCACTTGTTTCACGGGCTGTGATTGCTACTTTGTGTGTTCTTTCTCGCGGAGGTCATGGACCGGATTCCGGGGGAGATTAGCAAACACACAATCTGATTATGGGTCTTTTTGACAAAGTGAAGTCATTGGCAAATGCGATCACGGGAAATGCTGCGAAGGTATCGGTAACGGCCGCGCCAGTGACGATGGGTGAGCCGTTCGAGGTGACGGTCCAAGCGGTGGCCAACGACAGCGATGTGAATTTCAGCCGGGTGTATGTCGAGGTGCGGGGAGTCGAGAGCATCGATGTGCCGAGCACCAGCAGTGACGATGACAACCGCGTGTACCGCAGCGAGACGACCTACACCGCGGAACTGAATGTCACGGGTGCCGGGACGCTGGCGGCAGGGGCGAATGAATCATGGACCGGTGAGGTGACCATTCCCCTCAACGCGCCGGCGATCTACCGAGGCAAGTATGCGGAGCACGTGTACGAAGTGCGCGCGGGATTGGATTGCCCGGGTAACGATCCTGACTCTGGATGGGTGCGCGTTCACCTCGCGTAGTTTTTGGTTAGTGTTAGAAAATTGTAGCTTATGTCAGATACATTTACAGAAGTCACCAGTACCTCGTGGTTTTCCCGCATCGGATCGTCGATCAAGGGGATCTTTGTCGGCCTTGTGTTGATTGTGATCGCGGTGGTGTTGTTGGGTTGGAACGAAGGGCGATCGGTGGAGCGTTACAAAACGCTGAAAGAAGGGGGAGGCGCAGTGCTCTCGGTGGCCTCGGATTCGATCGATAGCAGCCATGACGGGCAACTCGTTCACACCTCCGGGTTGGCCACCAGTGACGACCGTCCGGCGGACCCTGAGTTTGGGCTTTCAACCGGCGGGCTCAAGTTGGTGCGTACGGTCGAGATGTACCAGTGGAAGG
Source organism: Sulfuriroseicoccus oceanibius (assembly GCF_010681825.2). NCBI lineage: Bacteria > Pseudomonadati > Verrucomicrobiota > Verrucomicrobiia > Verrucomicrobiales > Verrucomicrobiaceae > Sulfuriroseicoccus > Sulfuriroseicoccus oceanibius. The sequence goes on from NZ_CP066776.1 coordinate 1,720,342, forward strand.
AGAACGAGGAGAAGGAGACGCGGAAGAAACTCGGCGGTGGTACCGAGACTGTGACCACTTATTCCTATGTGAAAGAGTGGAGCGAGCAGCTGCAGCGCTCGGCCGACTTCAAACAGGCTGAAGATCATGTCAACCCGACCGAGATGCGGGTGCAAAGTGCGCGCTTCACTGCCAAGCCGGTCACGCTGGGCGCCTACACATTGGCGGACCATCAGGTCAGTAAGATCAACGGCGCTGAGGGGTACACCTTGCCAGCGGACTACCAAGTGCCGGCGACATTCGGTCAGGCGACAGCCAGTGGTTCGACCATTTTCATCGGGGCGGATCCAGCGGCGCCGGTGGTGGGGGACCTGCGGGTGAGCTTCCAGGAGGTGCCGGAACAGGAGGTCAGTGTGGTCGCGGCCCAAGTGAGCGATACCTTCGAACCGTATCAGACCGAGGCCGGTGGTACCATCAGCCTGCTTGAGCGAGGCACGGTGTCGGCCAAGGCGATGTTTGAGACGGCTCAGGAGAACAACAAGGTAATGACCTGGGTGCTGCGTGTGGTTGGATTGGTGATGATGTTCATCGGCTTCAACATGCTGATGGCTCCGTTGTCGGTGCTGGCGGATGTGGTTCCATTCATCGGCAACCTGGTGGGGGCGGGCACTGCGTTTGTGGCGCTCCTGCTGGCGGCGGTGACTGGGTTGATCACCATTGCCGTGGCGTGGATTGTTTTCCGTCCGGTGCTTGCGGTGGCGTTGTTGGTCGGTGCCGGGGTTTGTGTGTATTTGATCTTTGGAAAATCGAAGAAAGCGAAGGCTGCGTGAGCGGTCGATGTGATTGATTCACACGCGCCGGCGGGAGTGATCCCGTCGGCGCGTTGTGGTTATAGAGGCTTGGTAGGGGGCGGGGCTTACCTTGCTTTTTGGACAGGACTTACATGATTGACGGGATTAAGGCTCACGCAGAGACGCTGAGACGCAGAGGTTTTGGGGGGCTGTTTCAGGATGCGTGAGTTATGAGAGAGTGGTCGCTGTGCTCCAGCTGGCGATGTCGGTGGGGACACCGAACCTCCAATTTAGAACCTGGGGAATCGGCGCAATCTGCGGATCCCAAAAAGCCGCCACGTGAGACGTGGTCGAGGTGTGCGGAAGAGAGAGCGCTGCGCGCGGGGGGGGGGGCTTGCCGAGCGGAAGCTTAGCGTTCCGAGTGGTTAGCGTTATCCGCTTCCGCCTCATCCCGTTCATCCTGTCCATCTGTGGAAAAAACAGAGCCACGACGTCTGGTGCCGTCCCCGTCTGCGGTGGCCGAATTGAGGCCCTTTGGGATCTTGGGGGCTTTGCGTGAGTTATGGGGGAGTGGTCGCTGTGCTCCAGCTGGCGATGTCGGTGGGGACACCGAACCTCCAATTCAAAATCTGCGGCATCGGCGTAATCTGCGGATCCCCAAAAGCTACCATGTGTGACGTGGTTCCCGGGCTTCGCTTCCGCTCGATCCCGATCATCCTATCCATCTGCGGAAGAACAAAAGCCACGACCGCAGGTGTCGTCCTGCGGGTTGCTGGAAGTTCCTCTTGCCGAGTTTCTTAAGGAATGTTAAACACTGAGGCGGTTTTGGCGGACTTCGTGGTTCCGGACAGTGGGGCGGATTGCTCCTTGATCGTTCGCCGAAGGTCATCGAATGTGCCTCTCATCTTATGTTGGAGATTATTGAAAAAGGCGGACACCTGATGTGGCTATTGCTGGGCTGCAGTGTCTTTGCCATGGCTGTGGCTGCAGAGCGCTTTCTCTATTACCATCGGGCGTCGATCAACGTGAGCTTGTTGCTTGAGGGGATCGGGCGTCGGCTGCGTCGCAAAGAGTATGCGGAAGCGGTGCGTGAATGTTTGGGAACTCCGGGGCCTGTGGCGCGTGTGGTTCACGCGGCGGTGCTGCATCATGATGCGCCGCGTGCGGAGTTGAAGGAGATTGTGCAAGAGGCTGGGCAGCTGGAAGTGCAGCGGCTCGAGCGTTATCTGCCGGTGCTTTCGACGATTGCTTTTGTGGCGCCGTTGATTGGTTTGCTGGGGACGATTCTTGGGATGACCGATACGTTCATTCAGGTGAGTGAGGTGAGTGGCTATGCGTCGCCGTTCCAGCTTTTCCGCGGGGTTTACCAGAGTTTGGTGACGTCGGCCGCGGGCCTGGTGGTGGCTGTGCCGGTTTTCATCATGTACTCGTTTTTGGCGTCGAACGTGCGCAGCCTGATGCGTGAGATGGAGCGTGCGGGGATCGAGGTGGTGAACCTGATCAGTGAATCGAAGCGCGACCGCGAGATTTTGTCGTTCAGTGACGAGCGCAGCGAAGTGGCTGATGAGAAGGGGCAAAAGGGGGCGCACAAGAAAGGCTAATGCCGATGCTGGCACGGGTGGTGATGAACGTTTGCGCTGCCTGACGAGCCTTTGGAGATTCTACTGATGAAGCTGCACTCGACTTTACGATTCAATCCTGGGCTGTTGTTGGTGGCGCCTGTGATGGACGTGATGTGCTCGCTGATGTTGTTCTTTTTGTTGGGCTCGGATCTGGTGGTGCCGTCTGGTGCGTCGATCGAGCTACCGCGTAGTCAGTTTGTGCTGCGGGATTTCAATGTGGGCCACACGCTGGTGGTACCGGCGGGCGACCAGCCGACGATCTTGCTCGACCGCAGGCCTGTGGCCTATGCTGAGCTGGGCGCGATGCTGGATGCGTTGGCCGCAGAGGATCGTAAGGAGAATGGTAAAGTGGGGGCGTTGATCATCCGCGCCGACCGCTATGTCCCGCACGGGCGGGTGATGGATATTCAGAATCAGGTGCTCGCGCGTGGGTTTGCGGTCGCGATTGCCGCAACCCCGGCGGATTCGTAAGCGCGGAGCGGGCTATGGCATGGTTTTCCATCTTTTCGGGTAAGCGCGTGGACGACGAGCCGGTGCAGTTGATGTTCAGCTGGCGGCGCTTCCGTTTTCCGTCCTTCAAGTTCTGCTGGTTGTTGCTCGCGGTGGTGGTGTTGCATTTGGTGGCGTTCTACCTGTTTGAGTTGGCGTCGCCGGAGCGTGGGCAGACGCTGAGGAATGATGCGCGGGTGTTGATGTTGCGGAGTTCGGATCCGATGGCGAACCGCGTGCTGCTGGCGCATTCCGAGGCGCTGAATGCATTTGATGTGTCGGCGGGCTCGACGGGGAAGTTGGACTCCGGCGTGCGGTTGACACCTTCATTCGACGACTATGAGTTGAGTGCTTTGCCGATGCCGGTGGCGTTGGAGGAGCTGGAGGGTGAGCGCTTTCCGAGCTTGCTGGACGGCGTGGTGACCGAGTTGGCGCCGCTGGCCGACGGTGTGGCGGAATTGCGGGATGGCCGGCCGGCCCAGGAGTGGCAGGTGCCGACGCAGGTGCGGTTGGTGCGTGCGGACGGAGTCGAGGTGGTGATTGATGTCGACGGGCTCGACGACGCGTTTTGGAAGGCTCACTTCGGGCGCACGGTGAGCTTTGAATTGCGAGTGGACCGCCACGGGGTGGTGACCGGGGCAATTGGTGACCGGGCGGTGGCCGAAGTGGTCACGGCGATGCGGCGTTTTCTGATCGGGGCGAAGCTGCCATTGGAGCAGGTTGAGCCGGGTATCTGGCAGAGCTGGCAACTGCGTCTGTGGTAGGGGGTGAACGGATAAGATGCGCTTATGATTCAATTGGAGCTCTCACAGATGGTGATCTTGTATATCTGCGGGATGCTTGTGTTCATCGCCGTGGTGGCGGTGATCCTGAACAGCAGGCGCAGACGCCGCGAGCGCGAGGATTGGCAGCGGCATCTGGTGTGCCGCGGGTGCATGGCGGGGTACAAGCTCGAGCGGGGGCAGGAGTGTGCGCCGTGCCCGCATTGTGGCCGTGTGAACCGACCAGACAAGCATCGCCCGCGTCTGTGAGCGTGGATTGCGTTGTTCTTATGCTGGATTCGTGTCAGATAGCTGCATAGAACGGGCAACTCCCCTGTTGCCAAGTGGCTGAGGCTGGCTTATTCAAAGGGCGTATGGATTCGGGTCATCAGGATGCATCCAAGTGAATGGCCCCGACAAACCACCAAAGACACGATTATGGACCGTAGAGTAGTCATTACCGGAATGGGAGCCGTCTCCCCAGTGGGCAACGATGTGGAGACCTTTTGGCAAAGCCTGATCGCCGGCAAGAGCGGGATCGGCCCGATCACTCAGTTTGACGTCAGTGATTACCCATGCCGCATCGCCGGTGAGGTGCGCGATTTCGATGCCTCGCAGTATTTCAATAAACCAAAAGACGCCCGCCGCACCGACCGCTACATCAACCTCGGAATGGGTGCCGCCAAGATGGCGTGGAAGGACAGTGGCATCGATTATGACTCCATCGACGCCGATCGCTTCGGTGTGATGCTTGGCAGCGGCATTGGTGGTCTTGGTTACCTTGAGAAGAACCACGAAGCACTCCTCAACAAGGGACCTGGTCGTGTTTCTCCATTCACCATCCCGATGATGATCCCGAACATGGCGAGCGGACTCGTCTCGATGGAGCTCGGGCTGCGCGGACCAAACATGGCGATCGTTACCGCATGTGCCACCGCCAACCACAACATCGGTGAAGCCTGGCGTATCATCAAGTTCGGTGACGCAGACGGATTCCTCGTCGGTGGTGCTGAATCGACCATCCTGCCAATGGGTGTGGGTGGCTTCTCCAACATGCGTGCGCTTTCGACCCGCAACGACGAGCCTGAGCGTGCATCGCGCCCGTTCGACGTCGATCGTGATGGATTCGTGATGGGTGAAGGTGCTGCCTGCTTGGTGATCGAAGAACTCGAGCACGCCAAGAAGCGCGGTGCGAACATTCTCGCCGAAATCGTCGGTTACGGTGTGTCGGGTGATGCGTATCACTTGTCGGCTCCGCAGCCGGAAGGCGAAGGCGCTGCCCGCTGTATGCAGATGGCTTTGCGCCACGCTGGCATGAACCCGGAAGAAGTGGGCTACGTCAACGCACACGGTACCTCGACCGGTCTTGGTGACATCTGCGAAACCAAGGCAGTGAAGAAGGTCTTCGGTGACTATGCCAAGGACGGGCTGATCGTTTCGTCGACCAAGTCGATGACCGGTCACCTTCTCGGTGCTGCAGGTGGTGTGGAAGCCATTGCCTGTATCCAAGCGCTGCGTGAGGGAATCATCCCGCCGACCATCAACCTTGAGAACCAAGATCCTGAGTGTGACCTCGACTACTGCGCCAACACTGCACGCGAAGTGCAGGTCGACGCAGCTCTGAGCAACTCGTTCGGATTCGGCGGTCACAACGCATCGTTGCTCTTCAAGCGCTACGCCTAAGGCGAGCGGTTGTATTGGTAGTTTTTAAATTGTCCGGCGCATGGGGATCCGTCCCCGTGCGCCGGATTTTTTTTGGGAAGGTTTTAGGGTGTTAGGTTTTATGTTTTAGGTGACTGAGCCTGCGTGGCTTTAGTCGTCCTTATCCTTATCCTTATCCTTATCCTTATCCTTATCCTTATCCTTATCGATATCGATATCGATATCGGTATCGGTATCGGTATCGGTATCGCAATCCTGATCGAACCGTGGTCTCGGAGCTGATTGAGCGGCCGTCGGGTGGGTGCTCTGGTTAGTCGAGGTCGTCCGCTCGGCCGGTTGTGCGCGGGCATCAATCCCACGGTGTGGTCGCCTGAGGCTCCCGTCACCCTGGGCTGGTTTGCATTTCCCCTTCGGGGAATGGGGGCGCCTGAGGGCTGTGGAACGAGGAGCGGCGTCGCGGTAATTGTCTGTATCCTTATCGTTATCCAAATCGCAATCGGAGCGGAGCGATTCGTGCGGCGTGCCTCAGCGATGCCGATTGCGATGGGGGCGAGTCGAGTTTAACGAGGCTGCTTAGTCCTCGTCGTCCTTTTGTTCTTGTTCGAGCAGGGGGCTGTGGGAGTGGACGCGGTAGGGGCCGGGGTGGCCGGCGAGGGCGGCGCGGCGGCGGGCGTCGCGTCGTTTTTGGCCGTGGAGGTTGAGGATGCTGGTGACTTCTGCGCCGATGATGAAGCTGAGCACGGCGAGGTAGATCCAGAGGAAGAGAACGAAGACGGTGGCGGCACCGCCGTAGATCGAGGTTAGGCCCGGGGCGTAGTGGAGGTAGAGTTCGAGTCCGAACTTGAGCGAGGCGACTAACAGTGCGCTCACCGCGGCTCCGGCGAAGGCGGCGTGCCACACCGGGCGGCGGCGGGGGAGGACCTTCATCAGCAATGCGAAGCCAATGGTGATGGCGGCATAGGATGAGAAAATCTGGATGCGGTGGAAGAAGCGGATGCGACTGAGAAGCTCCGAGTCCGCGTTCTCTGCGAAGTGTCCGAGCACCGTGCTGAAGATTGCCGAGGCGACGACGAGGAAGCCGAAGAGTAGCATCATGGCAGCGGAGATGCCGCGGCTGGCGAGGCGGGCCGGCCATTTGCGGGCTGGCTGGGCGGGGTCCATTTCAAAGATGCGGTTGAGCATCTTGCGGGTGCGGCCAAGTGAGGCACTGCCGGAGAAGAAGAGCGTGAGCGCTGTGACGACGAAGGTGCCATTCCAGCCTGGAGATAGCGCGTAGTTGAGTAGCAGGTCGTTGATCATCATGGCCGAGTCCTGTCCCATGACTTGCTCCAGCACTTTGAGCAGCTCCCCCTGGGCGGCCTGACGTCCGAGCACGGTGCCGGCGAGGGTGATCGCCACGAGCATGACGGGGACGAGGGAGAGCAATGTGTAGAACGAGAGCGCGGCGGCGGCATCCGTGTTGTCATGGCGGCGCCAGCGGGCGGCCATTTGTTGTGCGAAGTGACGCGGAAGTTTGAACCATGGGCGGGTCATGAGCTCGGGGAGGGTACCGATTGATCAATCCATAATGTGGGCGCGAGGTCAAAGTGATCGTCGATCAACGTGGTGGAAGCGCCCGATCTTGTGCGGGATACGCGGATATTTGGGTGAGGATTGGGAAGTTGGGGGTGAGGTGTGGGCGGAGGTTGAGTCGTGTGGCTAGTTATGGCAAACGGATAGCGCCCTTGATCGGCGAGTGCAGCGGTTGCTTCGCCTACGAAATTGTCATGATATTCCAGTCGCTCGAGTTTTTGATATTTCTGGCGTTGCTGGTGTCTGCGTACTGGTGGTTGCCGCACCGCGTGCAGAATGTGCTGCTATTGGTTGCGAGCTATGTTTTCTACTGCTGGGTGCACCCGTGGTACGGGTTGTTAATGGGGTTTACGACGCTGGTCGACTACACGGCGGCTAGATTGTTGGTCGCGCGGCCTGCGGGGTCGCGCGGGCGGAAGCGGATTTTGGCGACGAGTCTGACGGCGACCTTCTCGGTGTTGTGTGGCTTCAAGTACTTCAACTTCTTCACCGATGCGGTGTGGTCGGCGTTTCACGCTGTTGGTTGGGATTGGTCGCGGCCGATGATCGACATCCTGCTGCCTGTGGGGATTTCGTTCTACACATTCCAGAGTGCGTCGTACGTGGTGGATGTGTTCCGCGGGCGTGAGCGGGTCCGCCATTCGTTGGTGGATTACGCGTTGTTTGTGTCGTTTTTCCCGCAGTTGGTCGCGGGGCCGATTGAGCGCGCCGGGCATTTGCTGGCGCAGATCCAGAAGCCGCGTGTACTGGACTGGACGGGCTGGCGGCTTGGCTTGGTGCGGATTTGCTGGGGAATGTTCAAGAAGCTGGTGATTGCGGATGGAGCAGGGTTGATTGCCAACCGCGCGTTCTCTATTGAGGATCCGAGCTTCCCGATTGTGGCGGGTGGGGTGATTGCGTTCGGTGTGCAGATTTACGCGGATTTCAGTGCTTACACGGATATTGCCCGTGGCGCGGCGAGGTTGTTGGGTTTCGATTTGATGCGGAACTTCCGTCACCCGTATTGTGCGACATCGCCGGCGGAGTTCTGGCGCCGCTGGCACATCTCGCTTTCCACGTGGTTCCGCGACTACGTCTACATTCCGCTCGGTGGTTCCCGGTGTAAGCCCAGGCGCGTGGCGGTGAACTTGCTGGTGACCTTTGGGCTGTCCGGTTTGTGGCACGGGGCGAGCTGGAACTTCGTGATCTGGGGGCTCTACCATGGCGCGTTGGTGGCGCTGCAGCATTTGTGGTCCGGTTTCAGGAAGGGGAAAGGCGAGAGCGGGGGCGCTCCGATGGGCTGGGTGCGGACGGCCGGCGCGTGGTTGGCCACGTTTGTGCTGATGCACGTGGGGTGGATGATGTTCCGTGAGCAGAACACAGAGTACCTGTTGAGCTATTTCGCGCTGGTGCCGTGGGAGGCTTCGGTGGCGGACTGGGAGACCGGCTTGTATTTTGCGGTGCATGCCCAGATTCTGGCGTTGCCTTTGTGGATCCATGCTGCCGTGGATCCAGGGCCTACAGGTTGGTTGGAGCGGGTGTGGCCGCGATGGGAGAACCGCTGGGGCGGTGTGGTGTTGCAGGCGGTGTTGGTCTTTCTGCTGGTGATGGCGACCTTTGCGCTGCGGAGTCCGGTGTCGTCGAACTTTATCTATTTCCAGTTCTAGGAGTGGGGTAAGCTGTCCCTCCGGGACGAGGTGGTTTGAGGGGGGCAGGATCCGGAGGTTGAAACCTCCGGCTAACCGGTAAGCGATCGCTTCGCGATGGGGCGTGTGGCGGAGGTTCTCGTTGCGGGTGACCGTGGGGGGCGCGATGAGGAGGGGCTTTCAGGCCGCTGATGTAGGGGAGACGGCGGTATTCAGGGGCTGCGTCCCGGGCTGGTATGAAATGCAGCTTTGGTGCAGGGAGAGTGGCGTGAGCTGGGCGGTGGTGCGCTTGAGCTCAACGTGGCGTGGCGGCGGAGGTCAGGCTGAGTGGAGGCTTACGTGTGACGGCGGTGGGGCTTGGGGTGTTGGGATATGGGCACGAAAAAAGACCGCCTGAGATCAGGCGGTCTTTTTGAAATCTTAATCTATCCGGTGATCCGGATGGAGTGATTAGAAAGTGTCGACGTCCAACACCTGACGGTCACCGTAGTAGCCGCAGGATGGGCATGCGATGTGACCAGGCTTGGTGCTTCCGCACTCGGAGCAGGTTTGGAACTTAGGAGCGTGCCAGCGGTTGGCGCCGCGGCGTTGACGTTTGCGGCACTTGGAGGTTCTGGTTTTCGGAGAAGCCATGGTGGTTGGTTGGTTAAGTTTTCTAAAGTTTCAGGATGGCGCCGTCTGGCAGTCGGCTATGGATTCGATTTTTCATCGTCGTTGGATGACCATTGGTCCAATGCGGACCAAACATCAGGACCATCCTGAGATGAAGGGTCACTTGCGTCTTCCTCGGCATCGTCGATGTCGTCTGGACGGGCTGTGAACCGATCACCGACCGAACATTCCCTGTCGTCGCTTGCTGCGTCGCAATGCGGGTAGGCCGGAAGGTCGAGAAGTATATCTTCGCGGATTCGCTCTGTCAAATCGATCGTTGGACGATTTTCGGTTTCGACTTCAGCGGAGTAATTTTCGATTCGGTGGTGGTAGGGGAAGTGCTCGAGGCAGCGGGTGCATTCGAGTTCGAAGTCGGCTTCCAGCGTGCCTTCTACGCGGACGACTTCTTCGAAGTTGTAGGCGCGGAGGTCGTAATGAAGTGGGCCGAGTGGGCGGGCATCGTTGTCCGCCAGTTGGAAGATGTCCTCGGAGGTTTCACCGACCACGTGGAGGCCGGCGACCGGGATGTCGTCGAGATGAATGTTGAGAGACATTTTGAAGTAGCGTGTAGCCAGTAGGAAGTAGGGAAGGGTGTTTCGCTTAACCCTGAGATACTGGTTTTACGTGTTAAGTGTTTACGTTTTGCGAGGGATTATGGGTGAGGGGCGAGTGGATCGTAAACTTCGCTCATCGCTTGCGCAAAATCCCGTCAATCCGCGAAATCTGTGGAAAGATACTATGCCTTCAGTTTGGAGCGCAGGGCGGTGGCGATGTGTGGGGGGACAAAGGATGAGATATCTCCGTCGAGACGGGCGACTTCTTTGACCATGCGTGAACTAAGATACGAGTATTCGTCCTTTGGCATCAGGAAGATTGTCTCGAGTTCAGGTTTGAGTTTGCGGTTCATCAGAGCCATCTGGAATTCGAATTCGAAGTCGGAGATGGCTCTCAGGCCGCGGATCACGGCGGTGACTCCGAGTTGCTCGGCGTAGTTGACCAAGAGTCCGTCGAAGGTGACGGCGCGTGCGTTGGTAATCCCTGCCTTGGCGAGGGTTTCGGTGATCAGGTCGACGCGTTCTTCGTTGGTGAAGAGCGGGTTCTTGGCGTCGTTGTGTGCTGCCGCGACGATGACTTCGTCGAAGAGCTTTGAGGCGCGTTGAACGATGTCGAGGTGGCCGTAGGTGATGGGATCAAAGGAGCCTGGATAGAGAGCGGTCCGCATTGGGAAAGGAGTGGCCGGATTGTGTGAAATGCAAGCGGGAATCACGGCGGGAGTGGGGGATCGTGGCTTGTCTCCTGATGGTGGCATGCGATAGTCGCGGGGTGAGTGAATTTGCCCCAATAGGAGAGATCATAGATCCGGATTTTTTGTTGTCGGCTTATGCTTCAGGCATGTTTCCGATGGCGATGGAGGACGGGCATATCGGGTGGTTTTCGCCAGAGATGCGTGGGGTGATTCCATTGGATGAGTTTCATATCCCCAAGGGCTTGCGCCGCGTGTTGAAGAAACAACCATTTGAGATCCGGGTGGACACTGCGTTTCTCGAGGTGATCGAGGGCTGTGCCGAGAGGGATGAGACGTGGATTTCCGAGACGATTGTGCGGACGTACTGGGAGCTGCACCGGCTGGGGTGCGCGCATTCGGTGGAAGCGTGGCGGGATGGCGAGTTGGTGGGCGGCTTGTATGGCGTGCGCCTTGGGTCCGCGTTTTTCGGTGAGTCTATGTTTTCGCGGGTGAGTGAGGCCTCGAAGGTGAGCTTGGTGCACTTGGTCGAGCGGATGCGGGCCGGTGGGTTTACCTTGCTGGACACGCAATGGAGCAACGATCATCTGGTGCAGTTCGGCTGTGTGGAAATGCCGGCTGACGAGTATGACCAGCTATTGGATATCGCGGTGGATGGCGATGCGGACTGGTGGGCGATCGATGGCGGGCGGCCTGAGTAGGGAGCACGCCGGCTTTTTTTTATCGCTCCGCTATTTTTGGTGGGGCGGGTTGTAGCGGAGGATTTCCGGAACGCCTTCGATACACTGGCAAATGGGCTCGCTGTCCGGATGCGGGCTGAAGCGCTCGGCGGTTTCGAACTCATCGAGCATGCGCCGGGCGTCGTCTTCGTGACGGGTGCGCACGGGTTTGTAGCTGAGGAACCCTTCGACCAACGGGATCTGTTGAAGCTCTGGTGGGAGTTTTCGATCCAGTTCGCGGAGAAAGCGCAGGGCGGCGGCGAATGTGGTGACGCCTGGGCCGTGGTACCAGCCGCGCCCTTTTTCGAATGGTCCGCGGATGGCTGGGTTGCCGTCCGGGGTGTGGTAGGTGGAGAGCACCGCTTCGAGGATCAGCGTGTGTGGACCGTCGGATTGGAGGCGGGAGGCGACGGTTTCGATGCAGTTGCCGAAGCTGAGCGTGTCGACCCAGCTATCTGAGGAAATGGCGATGCCGGTGGACTTGGCGGTTGCGCTGTAGCCCAGATCGATGCCGATCTTCGGAAGCGATGGGTTGCTGTGGGCGGTGAAGCGGGGCATGCCGGGGGCAGCTCAGTGGAACGTGTGAAGCCGTGCGCAGACGAGCTCCAAGCGGTCGCTGTGGTCTGTTGCTTCGAGGACGCTGCGCATGAGCTGTGTGTCGTCGCCCAGGATGTGGTAGGCGACGAGGTCGGCGACCTGGCCGGGATCGTTGGTGGATTGGAGGTGATCGAGCAGTTGCCGTGCGTCGCTTTCCTCCTGGCACAGGCGGTCGTTGAGGATATTGATCACCTCGTTGCGCAGGGCGTCGGCTCGGCGTGGTGACTTTGATTGGTCTTCGTCGATCCAGGTGAGGTCGGCGAGTGGGTATGGGGCGTCGTTCTCCAGGTGCCAGTGGTCGAAATGGACGCGGCCGACGCCTTGGAGCATGAGATTGGATGATCCGTCGCTTTGGCCGACGCAGGCGCGGATGACTCCGGCGGTGCCGATGGCTTCGATTTCGTTGGCGTTCGGGGTGAGGTCGTGATCGGGAGCCTTGGTGGCGACGCACATCATGCGGTGGGACTGCAAGGCGTCCTTGATCATCGCACGGTAGCGTTCTTCGTGGATGTGGAGGGGGAGACCGCAGTGGGGGAGTAATACGCACTCCGGCAGGATGATTGCCGGCAGGGTTTTGGGCTTGTGGTCGATCATTGCAGCGGGTGCGGAGCGGTCCTCCGGGGGAGGAGGCGCCGCTTTGGCGGGGGGTATTCGCTTTGGTTTACGCTCCGGGCAGTGCATCAAGTTGCGAAATTTGCCTAGAGATACGGGCGATAGTCCCGATCTGACGGGGAATCAAGTGGTGTGGGAATATTCAAGTTACGGATTGCAATGTAGTCGATGCGTGCTTTGTTCCCCGAGTCGTGTGCCGATATGATTTCCATCTGGAGTCACGGTATGCGACCTCGGATTGGTCCGAGCGGCCTGAACGGTTGGATACTGGAGAATCTTTCAGCTTCCTGCTGTCGGTGCCGGGCTCCTCGCTCGCATGGGGCTTCTTACCAATCCGTGGCAAATCGAAATCGACTACTACTATGAGCGAAGCAAAGACCATCAACATCGACGACTTCCGTCAGCACGAGTCCGACACCGGAAGCTCCCACGTTCAGATCGCCCGTCTTACCGAGCGTATCCTTCACCTGACCGCCCACATGGGCAGCAACCGCAAGGACTTCTCGTCCCGCCGCGGTCTCCTCAAACTCGTTGCGCGCCGCCGCAAGCTTCTCGACTACGTGAAGCGCGAAAATGAAGAGCAGTACAAGGAACTGATCCAAAAGCTTGGTCTGCGTAAGTAATCGCAGCGATCAGGCTCCGGGGGAATCACCTCGGAGCCTGATTTGTTTTGCACAACGGGTACCCGCCTTGGTAGAAGGCTCCCGTCATATCCCTTTCCTATCCGAAAAGAAGAAAACAAAAGAAAAAGAAATATGAGTATCCATAAAGTAACGAGCCAAGTCGGCTCAGGAGAAATCACCATCGAAGCCGGGCGTTTTGCCCCGTTGGCAGACGGTGCCGTGATGGTGCAGCTTGGCGAGACCAGCGTGTTGGTCACCGCCGTGTCCCAGACCAAGGTTCGCGATGGTCAGGACTGGTTCCCACTTTCCGTTGAGTACAAAGAAAAAGCATCTGCAGCTGGTAAGTTCCCAGGCGGTTACTTCAAGCGTGAAGGACGTCCGACCGAGAAGGAAATCCTCACCTGCCGCATGACCGACCGTCCATTGCGTCCGCTTTTCCCTAAGGGTTACTTCTACGACACCCAGATCGTTGCGTTGCTTCTCAGCGCTGACGGTGTGAACGACGCTGACATCCTCGCGATGAACGGTGCATCGGCCGCACTTCACATCTCCGACATTCCGTTCGCCAAGCCAATTGGTGCGGTGCGCGTCGGTCGTATCGACGGTGAGTTCGTTGCCAACCCGACCCACGACGAGCGCGAAGAGAGTGATCTCGACCTCGTGTACGTTGGTTCGAAGGACGAAGTGATCATGATCGAAGGTGCTGGTGATGAAGTTCCTGAAGAGATCTTCATCAAGGCATTGAACTTCGCTCAGGAGAAAGTCCAGGTGCTGGTTGCAGCGCAGGAAGAACTTCGTTCGCTCTGCGGTAAAGAGAAGCGTCAGTACGAGCTCAAAGTGGCTCAGCAGGACCTCCTCGACGTGGCCTACGAAGTGGCAGGTGACCGCATCGAAGACGCGATCTACAAACCAAGCAAGCACGAGCGTGGTGCTGCAGTGGAAGCTCTCCGCGACGAAGTGCGCGAAGCCATCCTTGCCAAGTTCCCAGACACCGGGTCGTTCGAAATCGACCAGGCATTCGACTTCCTTCAGAAGAAGGCATTCCGCGTTTCCATCCTTGAAAAGGGCAAGCGTGCCGACGGCCGTGGCGTGGGCGACCTCCGTCCGCTGACTGGTGAAGTGGGAATGATCCCACGTGTGCACGGATCGGGCTTCTTCGCCCGTGGCGAGACCTCCGCACTCGGACTCGCGACCCTCGCACCACTCGACGAAGCTCAGATGCTCGACAGCTACGTGGGTGGCGTCGACAGCAAGCGCTTCATCCTTCACTACAACTTCCCTCCATTCTCCGTGGGTGAGACCGGCCGCATGGGCGGAATCAACCGTCGTGAAATCGGTCACGGTGCCCTTGCCGAGCGTTCGGTGGAGCCAGTGATCGCATCGGAAGACGAGTTCCCATACGCAATCCGCGTGTCGTCGGAAGTGATGTCGTCGAACGGTTCGACCTCGATGGCTACCGTGTGTGCCGCATCGATGGCTCTGATGGACGCCGGTGTGCCACTCAAGCGCCCGGTTGCAGGTATCTCCGTGGGTCTCGTGACCGACATGGACGAAGCTGGCAACATCAAGCGCTACGAGCGTCTTCTCGACATCATCGGCTCCGAGGACTTCTTCGGTGACATGGACTTCAAACTCTGCGGAACCACCGAGGGTGTGACCGGTTACCAGCTTGACCTCAAGCTTCCAGGTATCCCACTCACCATCCTTGAGGAAGCGATCATCCAGGCCAAGGACGCACGTGCAGACGTGCTCGCAGCAATGGCAGAAGGCATCGCCGAAACCCGCCCTGCGATCAGCAAGTACGCTCCTCGCATCGAGTCGGTCAAGATCAACCCAGACCGCATCGGCGACCTCATCGGACCTGGTGGCAAGGTTATCCGCGGCATCCAGGCCGAGAGTGGTACCGAGCTCAGCGTCGACGAAGACGGCACCGTTCACATCTACGCGATCAAGCAGGAAGGCCTCGAGCGCGCCAAGCAGCTCATCAAGGCACGTACCGCTGAGATCGAAGTGGGCGAGACCTACACCGGTAAAGTGGTCAGCACCACGAACTTCGGTGCGTTCATGGAAGTGCTTCCAGGCAAGGACGGCATGATCCACATCTCCCAGCTTGCTGACTTCCGCGTCGAGAAAGTCGAAGACGTGGTCAAGGTCGGCGACATGGTCACCGCCAAGTGCATCGGTATCGATGAGAAGGGCCGCGTGAAGATGTCCCGCAAGGAAGCCATGAAGGAGCAGGAAGCTGAAGAAGTGGAGCTGTAAGCTGCCAATTCCTCAATCCTGGAGCCCTTTGTGACTCCGATTACTTTTCCGCCCGGTCGCGCAATGCGTGGCCGGGCGGAATTTTTTTATGAGTTTGCTAGTGTGCCAGTTTTCAGTTTTCAGGCGATGGGCGCGGTAGCCTTTGCGGGTTATGAAGAGGAACCGCAGATGGGCGCGGATTATTGCGGATTGTTCCTTTGATGAGCGCGCTGCGCGCGGGGGGCAGTGGCCGGATTGGAGACCGGCGCTCCGTGCTTTGCGTCGCCGCGTCTCTGCGTGCGATTGATTGGGATGGCGATATCGATAGGGAGGGGCATCAGGTCTTGCCGCAGGCAAATCCATCTGTGTTCCTCTGCGCCCATCTGCGGCTCCTTAAAAACGAATCAGCCTCAGCCCCGTACGCGTGGCTTGATTCAGTGGCGGGTGTCGACCATGGTGCGCGTGCGGTCATGCGGGCCGCTGGCTCTTGAAAATTTTCTCTCCTTATGAAGTCCTGGCACGTTCTCCTCGCAGTCGTCATTTGTTGGGCGGCGATCTATCTTCCCGGATTGTCGTCTCTTGAACTGCGGGGCGAGGAGCCACGGCGTGTGCTGCCGGGGATGGAAATGATGCAGACTAGCGACTGGATCACGCCGCGGATAGCGGGCGAGGACTACCACCGCAAACCGCCGTTGGTGAACTGGTTGGCCGCAGCGAGCTTCTCTGTGACCGGCACTTACTCCGAGTGGGCCGCGCGTTTGCCCTCCGTTCTCTCCGTGCTCGCCTTGGCGCTGACGGCTGCCGCCGTGGGGTGCCGGTTGTACGGGTTGTCCGGCGGTTTGTTTGCCGGGGTGGTGTTGTTGACCAACATAGGAATGTTGGAAAAGGGGAGGCTGGCTGAGATTGAGCCGCTTTATATTGCGTTGTTCGGGATTGGTTGGTTGTTGTGGTTTTTACTTTGGCGTGAGGAGAAGTCGCCCTGGCTGTATTGGCTCGTTCCGTCGGTGCCGTTGGGGCTGGCGATTTTGGCGAAGGGGCCGGTCCATTTGGTGTTTTTCTATGCATTGGTGGTTTGTTTGCTCGGGGCGAAGAAGCAAAAGAAGGCGTTATTGCATCCGGCGCATTGGCTTGGAATTGGCGTGCAGTTGGCGGTTGCCTTGCCGTGGTTTTTGGCGAGCAGCTCCAATACCTCGGACGGCGGTGCTGCGGCAGGGACATGGATGGATCAAATCACCAGCCGGCTTGCGCTCGACGATGTGAGCTGGGTTGGCTGGCCGATTGCGATTGTCCAGGCGGCGGTCAACTTCCTGCCTTGGGCGGTGCCGTTGGTGATGTTGTATTTCGCGCGTTTCCGTGAGCGCGTCGGGATTCCATCGCGTGAGCAGGACCTGGTGCTCGACGGGCTGCTGCGGGGCTTGTTGATCGCGTTCCTGTTGATCGTATTGATCCCAACGAGCCGTCCGCGCTTTACGCTGCCGCTGATGGTTCCGGCGACGTTGTTGCTGACCCACGGGGTGGCGATGATGGCGGATGCAGGGCGTGAGTCGTTGGTGGTCTGGTGGCGTCGTGTTTTGCGGGGGCTGCTTTTGTTGGTAGGAATTGCGGCGGTGGTCGCCCCATTTTTCGCAGTGGTGGACGCGCGGCTGACTACAGCAGTTGGCTGCGGCGTGGTCGTGGTCGGCGTGTGGATTCTGTGGCACCTGCTGGCGATCCATGGCGAGGGACAGATCGACCGCTTGACGCTGGTGACGGGATCTTGGGCGGCGATGGTCGTGGCGTTCTTTGTCTTTGCCGCCGTGCCGCACCTTCAGTTGCGTGAGAAGATCAAACCGACCGGACTGGCGGTGAAGTCACTGCTTGAGCCCGACGAGAAGGCAGTGCTCTACAAAGGCGGGTATCAGCCGTTTGTATTCTATGCCTGGCCGCAGGTCGAAGAGTGGCCATCGTGGGACAATGTGCCGTCGTCGGTTGACCAGATGCCGCGCGTGTTTCTGATGGAGAAAAAGGACTGGGAGAAGAAGTCCGAGCGCAAGAAGTTCATCAAGCGCTTTGGTGAGCCTGTTGTGTTGCGCGAGATTGCCAACGAATGGGGTGGCGGCAAGCCACTGGTTGCGCTCGGCTTTAAAGAATAGTAGCAGGCCGCAGCTATTTTCCGTCGCTCTGGCCGTGGATCCTGTGTTTGCGCAAGGTGGACGGGCTGAGGAAGGCGGCTTCGATGAAATAGTAGCTCGCTGAGCTGACCAGGAAAATCATGGTCAGCATGAGTGCGCTGCCGGGTAATGGGTGGTGCATGAACGAGTCGGCGGGTGCCTTTTCCAATGCGTTTTCCCAGTTTTGCATCACAGGCATGTGCCAGAGGTAGAGGCTGTAGCTGATGGTGCCGATCCATGGCAGTGGTGTGCGTTTGAGCCACTTTCCGATGGCGGGATCCCATGAGACCATGAGCAGAAGCAGCGTGGAAATTGGGATGCTGGCGATGAACGGAAACCACAGCACCATCGAGCGCTTGCGATCCCACACCTCGCCATGTTCGTGGAAGCGCAGGACTGCCACAGTGCCGAGTGCGAGCACGACGAGGAGGGCAGCCAGCGCGACCCTCGGGCGCTTCAGTTTTTCCAAGACCTTGGTTCGTTCGACGAGGATGGCGCAGGCCACACCGCACCCGAAGTGGGTGAGCATGCCGAGTGGGTGAAAGAGTTTGCTGCCGAAGTTCACCCAATCATTGGTGAGAGCGAGGCGGTAGGCGAACCCAACGAGCACCAATGTTGCGACGATGCGCCACGGTTTGCCCGTGCGGATCGGGGCGGCGGCCAGCGCCATCAGACCGTAGAAGAACCACTCGTGGGAGAGTGTCCAGTAGGGGCTGTTGATGGCGAGTACGGACTCCTTGAAGAATGCGTGGATCAGCGGGATGTGGGCAACGACGTTGGTCCAACTGCTGCCGTCAGAGATCCAGCGTGCCTTGACGACTGCGACAATGATCAGCAACGAGAACCAGTAGGCTGGAAGGATGCGGCGCGATCTCGAGTTGAGATAGCGTTTGAGTTGGAACTCTTTCGGGCGCGAGATCGTTTGGTAGATCAAGTATCCGCTGAGGATGAAGAAGATATCGACTCCGAGACGACCGACTTCTTCAAATGCGGGAATGTTGCCAGGGAGGCGGAGCGACGCCCAGTGGCTGAGTAGTACCAGAAGCGCGGCAACTGCCCGCAGCACATCGAGACTGACGATATGTTGGCGTGATGGTGGGGCGGCTTCCTTTTTGGGGGCGCTGAGGTTCGGTAGTTTTCTAGCGGATTTTCGTACGGGGATCTCGGCTTCGGTTAGCATAGGGGAGAGCCAGCCGTAACGAGGTCGGGAGGGTTCTGTCGAGGTCTTATTTCGCCGTGAGGCCTGTTGTGCAAAGAAAACGCCCCATCCTGTAAATTGGACGGGGCGTCTTGCTGAGAGAGTTCTCTATGCGTTGTTCGCATTCGGCCTAGAACATGTGGCCCATGCGGTCCTTCTTGGTTTGAAGGTATTTCGCATTGTGCTCGTTCGGGCACTGAACGATTGGCACTTGTTCGACCACTTCGAGTTGGTGGCCTCCGATGCCGACGATCTTTTTCGGATTGTTGGTCATCAGGCGGATCTTGCGCACGCCGAGGTCGTGGAGGATCTGGGCGCCGGTGCCGTAGTCGCGCAGGTCGGCCGGGTAGCCGAGCTTTTCGTTGGCTTCCACGGTGTCGAGGCCTTGCTCTTGGAGCTTGTAGGCTTTGATCTTGGCTGGGAGACCGATACCGCGGCCTTCCTGACGCATGTAGAGTAAGACGCCGGTGCCTTCGTTCTCGATCTGTTGCATCGCGGCGTGAAGCTGGCCGCCGCAGTCGCAGCGCTGGGACATGAAGACATCGCCGGTGAGGCATTCGCTGTGAACGCGCACCAGCACAGGTTCGTCTTCTTTGATCTCGCCTTTGACCAGAGCCAGGTGGTGGCCACCATCGATCTTCGAGTGGTAGAGGTGAAGTTGGAAATCGCCCCAGTCGGTAGGAAGTTTGATGTCTTCGTCCTTTTCGATCAGAACCTCGCGCTCGCTGCGGTATTCGATGAGCGACTTGATGGTGCCGACTTTGAGGTTGTGCTTCTCGGCGAACTTGAGCAGTTCGGGCAGGCGGGCCATCGATCCGTCTTCGTTCATGATCTCACAGATCACGCCAGCGGGCTGGAGGCCTGCCATGCGGGCGAGGTCGACTGCGGCTTCGGTGTGGCCGGCGCGGCGCAGCACGCCGCCGTCCAGGGCGTCGAGCGGGAAGACGTGGCCGGGTTGGACCAGGTCGTTCTCGTTAGAGTAGGGATCGGCGAGGATTTTGATCGTTGCGGCACGGTCGGGCGCGCTGATGCCGGTGGTGATGTCTTTTGCGGCATCGACCGAGACGGTGAAGCGTGTGCGCTGGCTTTCGCGGTTGTTTTGCACCATGGGTGGCATGCCGAGGGCGCGTGCGCGCTCGCTGGTGACAGGAGCACAGATGAGTCCGCGGCCGTGGGTTGCCATGAAATTGATCGCCTCGGGAGTCACCAGTTCGGCAGCCATTACCAGGTCGCCTTCGTTTTCGCGGGCTTCGTCGTCGGTAATGATGACCATGCGTCCGGCGCGGACTTCATCGAGGAGTTCGTCGACGCTGGCCAATGCCGGGTGGGATGATGTGGAATCTGTGCTCATGAATCTGGGTGCAGGTTGCCACTGGATTCTTGATGAAGCAAGGGACTGGGCAATCTTCGTGGTTTTCTCCGAGGATCCCTGGGGGCGGGGTCGGCGGTGGGTTAATGATTACGGTTACGGCTGCGGTAGCTGGTTGGGCTCTCTCCTGTTTCTCGCTGGAAGAAGCGGCTCATTTCGTGGGCGGAGGAGAAGCGCATCGCGGCGGCGATTTCGCCGAGTGATTTTTCAGAGTCCTGGATCAGCGTGGTGAGGTGGGTCAGGCGGACGCGTTTGATCTCGGTTTTCGGGCCGTGGCCGAGGTGGGATTTGATCCGTTGCTTGATGGTACTGAGTGACCAATCCGATTCCTTTTCCAAGTCGGCGACTTGGATTGGATGGTTGGGTGCCATTTCCCGGATCCAGCGGACGAGGCGTGCGGTTTCTGGGTCGTCGATGGCGAGTGGGGCGGTCGACTCGCGGGTGGTGACCGGATCCGGCGGAACGCGGGGCGAGCTGTGATCATTCGGTCCGTGCTCCATTTGCTCAGCAAGCAGATGGGCGGCCTTGTAGCCAATGGTGTGCGCCGGATATCCAATGCTGGTCAGCGATGGGGTGGACGCGTGGCACAAAAAGGGATCGTCGCCGAAGCTGATGACAGAGATTGCGTCGGGCACGATGATGCCTTCGCGCCCAGCCGCGCGCAACGCGACGTTGGCGAGCATGTCGTCGACGGCGAACAATCCCGTGCGATGCGGCAATTGAGTGAGCAATGAGGCCATTGACGCTTCAAGTGATTGCCATGTTTCGCCGGGTTCGCGCATGACATCTGGAAGGTAATGGACCGACGGAGAATGCCCGTGGCGCTGCAGCTCTGCTTTGAAGCCTGCCAGCCGCTCGCGGGCGTAGTAGCGGAAAGCCGGCTCATAACCAGAGGTGTACGAGGTCATTTCACGCCGACTGACGAATGCGAATGAGGAGAGCCCAAGCCCGAGCAGTTCCCGCGCCGCCAGTTTGCCCGCTTCCTGATTGTCCGGCAGAACGCGCGGGAAGTCGTGGTCGGGACCTTCTGTGCTGAGCAGAACGACTGCGATGCCTCGTTGGGCGAAGTCGTCGAGCTCGGCTTCGGTGGCGCGGTAAAGGATGACGCCATGGCCCTGCCAGCCGACGCCAATCTGAGTTGGCTCAAGTTCGGCGCTGGTGAGGGACTCTGTGGTCAGTTGCCAGGCACCATGCTCCCGTGCGAACTCCGCAACGCCTTCAAGGATGCGGATCGCAGTGGATCCACTATGGGGTGGGAGACGAAGACCGATGATAGGACGGGTAGGCATGGGTGGTTATGGTTGACCATTTCAGAGGATCGCGCGGGGCGCAATCGGATCCGGTGGCTTGTGGAGGGAAATTCTCGACCGGACGACCGCGGACGGATAGTGAATGGTATTGATTTTCCATCAATGGTGCTTGCTTCTGGAACGGGATGCGCCATTTTGAGAATCTGTCTCAATATGGATATGCGCGTATTACTCACGACATTGGGCGCCCTCGGGGTGTGGGCTGGGGTTGCGGTGGCTGAACCTGCGCCTTCTGGTAACGAGCCGGCGCGTGAGTTGGTGCGGCAATGGGTGGAGACCGAGAGGCTGATTTCGCGGGAGGCTGCGGACTGGGAGGAGGCGCGTGAGCGGATGACGCGGTTGCTTGGATTGCACGCGGTGGAGTTGGAACGGTTGGGAGAATTTTTGAGTCAGGCGGGAGCGTCTGCGGATGGGTATTTACAAGAAAAGGACCGATTGAGTGATGAGTTGTCGGGGTTGCGGGTGGATCGCGATGCGTTGGCTCGGAAGTTGGAGTCGTTGCGTCCGCGGATGGTGGCACTTGGGCAGCGATTGCCGCAGCCATTGCAGGAGGAGCTGGAGTCCGCGCTCGAGCAGGTGGAGGCGCTGGATGCGGTGGAGGAGACGCAGGGGCTGTTGCAGTCGATGGCGTCGGTGGTAACGGCAGCGGCGAAGTTTGATCAATCGATCACGGTGGCGAACGAGGTGCACGCGATTGGAGGAGTCGACCGTCAGGTGGAAGTGATGTACCTGGGCTTGGCCCGGGCGTTCTTTGTTTCGGGCGATGGCAAGGTGGCCGGAGTGGCAGTGCCGGCGGCGGAGGGATGGCAATTTGTGGAGCGCGATGGATTGGGGGCGCAGGTGCGGCGGGCAATTGAGATTACCCGGGATGAGGGGCGGCCTGAGTTAGTCAGCTTGCCGGTAGGGGTTGAGAACTAGAATTCAGTGGGGATACGAAGATGAGACGAACTCAGATTTTTCGAGGCATGATGGCGGCGGCACTTGGCGTGCTGTGGGTGGCGTCGCCTGTGGTTGGTGCGGCCGATGATGGTGCCAGGCAATTGAGTGCTGCGGCCGAGGCGGCGCGCGCGGATCTTGCCGACGCGTTGAAGCGGTTGTCGGCGCAGCGCGATGTGATTGCGGCGGAGAAGCCGGAGTTAGCGGCGGAGTTTGCCAAGGTGGAAGCGGAGTTGTTGGAGAAGAGGCGGATGGTGGAAATTGCCACCGCCGAGCGTTCCGAGCGCGATACGGTGTTGCGCGATCTCAAGCGTGATCTGGCGACGTATCAGCGCGAGGCGACTTACTTTGACGGATTGCTGACGGATCTCGGGCGGAGTCTGCGCACGGCGGCGGCAGGACCGCGTTTCGCTCCACTGGGCGAGCGCCTCGATGCGGCGGACGATCCGCTGGAGTCGCTGGTGGCTGGTGTGGAAATGCTCGAAGCCGCGCTGGGCGGGGATGTGATCGCCGGGCGGGCGGTGGCTCAGGATGGAACTCTAACCGACGGACAGTTCGTAGTACTGGGCTCAGAGTCCTGGTTTGTGGCAGACGACGGGGCAACCGTGGCTCGGGTGGATGCCACCCAGGGCGCGGACCCGCATTTGCTGCCGTTGTTGCGCGACGAGTCGGCGCAGGTGCGGCAATTGCTCGCTGGCGGGGAAGCGGAGTTGGCTCTGGACTTCACCGGGGGGCGGGCTGTCGAGCTCGAGCAACTACAAAGCGGGCCGCTGGAGTTGATCCGTAAGGGCGGTGTCTGGGTATGGCCTATCTTGCTGATTGCTGCGGTTTCCTTGGTGTCGGCGGTCGCGAAGTGGCTGCAGATCGCGCGCATGAAGGCACCCCGCGATGGCTGGGTGGCGGGGCTTCTGGAAAACGTGCGGGCCGGCGAGATGGACCGTGCGCGTGAGCTCGCGGCTGAGCCTAACTTTCCGGCGTCTGAAATGCTGACCGCCGCGCTCGAACGGGTCGATGCCGGAGCGGATGTGGTCGAGGAGGTGATTTACGAGAAAATGATTGGAGTGCAGTCTTCGTTGCAATCCTGGTTGCCGTTCATTGCGATCACGGCGGCCACCGCGCCGTTGCTCGGGCTGTTGGGGACTGTGTCCGGGATGATCAGCACCTTCGATTTGATCACGTTGTTTGGCTCCGGCGATGCGAAGTCATTGGCAGGCGGGATTTCGGAAGCGTTGATCACGACCTTGTTCGGCCTGGTGGTGGCGATCCCTTCGCTGGTGATTCACGCACTGCTATCGCGCCGTTGTCATGGCATTCTGCAGACTTCCGAGCGACTGGGGATCACGTTTGTGAATGGCTTGCGGGTGCGCGGGAAGGAGGTGGCGTGATGGCCGCGTGGTGGAATGAGTTGCGCGTGATGTTCGATGAGGGCGGGTTCGCGTTATGGGGGCTGGTGGTGATTTCGATCGTGCTTTTTACGATGCTCGCCAACGCGTGGGCGACCTTGATCCCACTGCTGGCGATCAGGAAGCGCGGGTTGCCCGACGAGATTGGTTCGCAGTTGGAGCTGATGGAATCACCGAACCAGGTGAGTGCGGCATTTGCCGGCTTCGAGTTGGACAAAGTCGCGTATGTCCAGCGGCGGGTGCCATTTATCGGAGTGCTGGTGGCGGCGGCTCCGTTGACTGGGTTGCTGGGCACGGTGGCGGGAATGTTGGTCACCTTTGCCGGCCTTGCCACAGGGGGGAATGCCGCGCCCATCGACAAGATCTCCAATGGGATTTCCCAAGCGCTGGTGACGACCCAGGCCGGGCTGGTGGTGTCGATTCCCGCTGCGTTCTTGTTGGGCTTGCTCGCGCATCAGTTGTCGAGGGTCGAGGCGATGTTGCACAGCCGAATGTATCAAGCGCGCGCCGCGGTGCGGGAGGGGGCGTGACGATGAGTGGTTTTAGACAGGATTTACATGATGAACAAGATGGTATCACTGCTGCAGATCTCCGGGGTGCAAGTCAGCTCAACGCGAAACGGCATGAGCTGACGGCAGTTCGTTTGGAGCAGTTAATTTAATGTGCAGACATGCGTAGGTTCAGAGATTTTCAGGGGAGCGGGGGGAATTCCGCATCGATCGACATTTCTCCGTTGATCGATGTGGTGTTCATTTTGCTGATCTTCTTCATCGTCACGACGGTGTTCATCGACGAACCGGGGGTGGAGGTGAACAAACCGCGTGCCGCATCGGCCGAGACGTTGGAGACCGAAGCCATTTATGTTGCGGTGACGCAGAATGGGGAAATTTGGTACGCCAACCGCGTGATGAGCGTGGAGGGGATCCGTGCGATTATTAGCCGCAAACTCCAGCAGGACGAGAATACGCCGGTAATTATCCAGGGGGATACCGCATCTAACTACGGAGCGGTAATGCAGGTGGTTGACGCTGCGAAGCTGGCTGGGGCCAAGGTCTCGCTGGCCACTGCGGATTGATTTTCGATTTTCCAGACCATGCGCACCCGGCTTTTCACCTACGCGATTGGACTCGCCGCCACACTGGCCATCCTCGGCCTGATTGTGGCGACGCGGATCCTGGCGGAGGCCGGGCGTCCCGAGGTGGTTGTGTTGCAGGAAGTGGAGGTCATTGATGCCTCGCAGCTCCCGCCACCGCCGCCGCCACCACCACCGGAAAACCCAGCCGACCAACCGCCACCGCCTGTCGCCTTGCCCGAGTTGCAAATCACCCAGGACCTAGCCATGCCCGCGCTGCCTGTGGCGGACGTGCCGCTGGACCCGCGGCTGAGCGTGGACACCTTTGCTCTGGACGCTTCGGTGGCGGAGTTGCCTGCGGAGGCGCCGCCAAAAGTGGTGGCAAAACCCGCACCTAGACCTGTGAATCCGGCGCCGGTGGTGCGTCCGGACGCGCCGATGAGTCTCAAGCAGCTCGATGGAAAACCGCGGCTCATCTTCAGTCCGAAGGTACGGTTCCCATTGGACGCCCCACGGTCAATGCGCTCGGGCCAGGTGTTGGTGCGCGTGATCATCGATACCAATGGCAAGAGCTCGCTCCACAGCGTCGTGCGCTCATCACACCCGGCTTTTGTGGATGCAGCCAAGCGCATCGCTAATGGTGCGCGATTCACGCCACCGCAAGCCGGAGGGAAAAAGGTGAAGGCCATCATGCTGTGGCCAATCACGATCAACCGTTAGATATTTTAGTTATGCGAGTACCAGCAATCCTTCTTTTGTCGCTTTTCGCCGGTGTGGGCTCGATCCATGCGGACGACAAGCCATTGCCGCTGAACTGCGCGATATGGAGTGATCCTTCGTTTGTGGCGTCGTTCAATGGATCGTACCGGCCGGAAGCGAGGATCGAACCGACTTTGACCAGTGCCGAGCGCGGAGTGTTGGTCGACGTGCAGAAGTTAATGGCAGATGGGAAGCGGGACGATGCCGCGGCGAAGTTGAGTCAGGCTCTGAACGAGTCCCCGACGGCAGCGCTGTTTTTTAATCTGGGCAATGTGTGCTTCGAGTTGGGTAAAACAGAGGACGCGATCGATGCCTTTGAGAAGGCGATTGAGAGCTTCCCTTCATTCCGTCGTGCACATCGCAACCTGGGGATTGCGTTGATCCGCGCGGGCCGCAACGACGCTGCCTTGAAGCCCATGGTGGAGGCGGTGCGTTTGGGGGACATGGACGGCACGACTCTGGGAATGCTCGGCTATTTGCGCCTCAACCGGGGGGAGTATGCCTCTGCGTTGCAGGCGTATCGGCAGGCGCAGTTGACGCAGCCCGAGGCCGTCGAGTGGATGGCGGGGATTGCCCAGGCGTTGGCGCAGTTGGAGCGATCGGCAGAGGCGGTGGCTCTGCTGGATGAAGTGATTGCGGCGCGTCCTGCCGAGCCTTCCTATTTGCTGATGCAGGCGCAGATGATGGCGGCGGCGGATCGCGATGACGATGCGATTGTGAATGTCGAGTTGGCGCGGCGATTGATGAGGGCGGCGTCGGGTGATGGGGCGGTCGATCTTGCTGCGGAGGACTTGCTCTTTTTGGCATCGTTGTATTTGCGCACCGATGCGGGCGAGCGGGCGAGGGATGTGTTGCTGGCGGCGGTGATGCGCGAGCCGGCCGCTCCTTTGGAGTCGGTCGTCCGGCCGTTGGCGCATTTGGTGCGCGGCGGGCAGGTGGAGTTGGCCGAGCCGGTTGTTGAGGCGGTTGAGAAGCGCTATGCCGATGCGATCGAGGGCTCAGCGGACTTTCTGCGTACGCGGGCACGGATTGATCTCCAACGCGAGCGGGAGGATCGGGCGGTCGCTGTGCTAGAGCAATTGATTGCCAAAGATCCGACCGATGGGGAGTCGCAGCTCGTGCTTGCCCGGGAGCTGGGTGATCGTGATCCGGAGCGCTCGGCGCTTTTGTTCGAGCGCGCGGCGATGGACGAAAGTGTTGCCTATGAGGCGTGGGTCGGGCTGGCGCAGTTGCAGGCGGGGCGTGGGTACTACCAGCGAGCGGTCGAGGCGGCTAAAAAGGCGCAGGAGGTCTCTCAAAATGCCGGGCTCGGTGAGTACATTGAAGCTCTGGAGAAGCTGGCAAAGTAGCCGGGCGGTAGCTGGTGCGGGAATGGTGACGGAATCTCGGAAGGAGTTGTCTTTAATTCTATTGGGCTAGCGGCTATAATTCGGGTTCGGGGAGGATCAGACCCATGGCCAATGCATCAATTTTCCGCTGGATGGCCGCAGGTGCCTGCGGTGCATTGTTCGGTATTGGGTTTGCTTGGACACCTCTTCCGGTGAGCGAGGATGACTTGGTCTTCATGCCGGGGACCCAGCCGGCGGATGGGGTGTCGATCGAGGGAGTGGGGCAGTGCATGAACTGCCACAGTGGCTATGATTTATTGGTCGAACCCGGCACGACGTGGCAGGGATCGATGATGGCGCAGGCCGGACGCGACCCGTTGTGGATGGCCAGCGTGGTGGTGGCATTGCAGGACTCGATCTGGTTGCTCGGAAATGCCAATGCCGGCGACTTGTGCGTGCGGTGTCATGCTCCGGTCGGATGGCTGGGCGGACGCAGCGACCCGCCGAACCTGACGGCGCTCGAGCCGTCGCAGGGAGATCTTGAGGGAGTGAACTGCTCGACTTGTCACCAAATGGTGGATCCGGTGGTGGCTCGGCGGCAGTTGCCGTTGGTGCCCGAGGAGACGGATCCGGTGGCAATTGCGGCAGCGGACACGACTTATGCCCGCGACGTGACAGTGATTTCAGCTTCCAAGTTGTTTGATGGCAGTGGGTTTATCGACGCCTCAACCGAGATGCCGGTGCATTATGGATCGGGCGACCTACCGGGGTATATCGAAGCGACTTCGGGGCAGTTTTTCATGGAGCCTGATCCGAATATCAAACGGGGGAACCGGCCGGATGCCGAACCGAAGAGTCACTCGGTCTATTATTCCCGTTTCCATAAAGGGCCATACCAGTGCGCGACTTGTCACGATGTATCGAACCCTGCGTTGGCCAACGTGGTGATCGGTGCGGGAACCAGTGAGTCCCAGTCGGCTGCGACGTATTTTCACTTGGAGCGCACGTTCAGTGAGTTCTTGCTCAGCGCGTACGCTGCTCCAGGCGGAGCTCCTACCAATGCGCCGTTTGCGGAGATCGGGGTGGGAAGTGCCGGCACCTGCCAGGACTGCCACATGTCGACTGCAGTGGGGCGGGCGTGTAACAAGAATAATGTGCCGATCCGCAATGATTTGCGCGTTCATGACCTTACCGGAGGTAACGTCTGGGTAGGTAGGATCTTGGCGAGCCTGGACCAATCGGCGGACAACCCGGATCGTGATGCGTTCAACTACGCGTTGCTGAGTGGAAGCCGCTATCCGGGAGCCGTGATCGATGTGGGCGGATTGCAAGGTGTGGGGGCGGCGTTGGCGCAGGCCGCGGACCGTGCGGAGCAGAACCTCGGGCGGGCGGCCACGATGATGCCGGTCGCGGATTCGGTCGCAACGGCTGGTCTGAGGATCTATAACAACACCGGACACAAGTTGATCTCCGGCTTTCCCGAGGGGCGTCGGATGTGGGTGAACGTGCGGTTTTACGATGCGGCGAATGAAGTGATCGGAGAACTCAATGCGTACGAACCTTTGGTGGTCAGCCGCGATGCGGAGGGCGTGCCTAGTTACGTCTCAGGTGGTGTGCTGCAGCGCGATCGCGATGATTTGGTGTTTGAAGCGAAGATGCAAAGCGACCTGACGGGGGAGACGGCGAGCTTCCACATGGTGCTGGCCACGGATCGCTACAAGGACAACCGGATCCCGCCGAAAGGGTTCAATAGCGATGCGGCGTCGGCCAGGTTGGCCCAGCCTCGGAAGGGCGGTGAGGATGCGTTGGATTACTTCAGTGAGGTCGAGTATGCGGGCGGCTATCACGATGTCTATTTCGACAAACCTGCGGGAACGGTGACGTGGGATGCTCGCTTGTACTACCAAACCACGTCACTTGAATACGTTCGCTTCTTGCGGGATGAGATCAATGGCACGGCATCGACCTTGGTGAGCCCGTCGCCGAGCGGTGAACCGGCAGCGTACATCGTGGCGAGCGATCCATTTTTCACCACACTCAAAGACTGGGGGAATGCGATCTGGGAGCTTTGGTTGCACAATCAGGGATCGCCGCCAGTGGAGATGACGACGACGATCAGCCCACCGGGTATCCGCCACATGATCCACGAGATCGATGGCTTCCATGTCGGGGTGCAAACGGCGGTGGGAAGAGGATATGCGCTGGAAGCGAATGACGGCCTCGCAAGCGGTGGCTGGACGTTGATTGACGGTCCGGTCGCCGGGGATGGGGCGCTGGTGGATTTGATTGACCCTGATGCGTCAGAGCACGAGCGCAGGTTCTACCGGGTGGTGAACTTTGTGGGGGAGTGAAGGGCGGGGATTGTGTTGTGTTTGGTGTGGCTTGTTGTTAGGTTTTCGGTATGGCTTTTGGTCACGAACAACTGGATGTGTATCAGCTTGCGATTGGGTACGTTGGCTGGGTTTACGAGAAGTGTGAATCTCTGAATGGTTCCCGGCGGTTTACTCGCGATCAATGGCTTCGAGCGAGTCAATCGATTCCGCTGAACATAGCGGAGGGGAATGGGAAGGGCTCAAAAGCGGATCGCCGCAAGTTTTTTGAGATCGCGAGGGGCTCTGTTTTTGAATGTGCGAGCATCCAGGATGTGTTGGTCGCCATAGGGGGCTTGGACCTTCAAGATAGTGAGTTCCGCAAACGGGAACTGGATCGAATCGGAGCGATGTTGACAGCTCTCGGAGGACGCGGGTTTTCAAGTGATAGGTGAGGAACCTATCAGCTGTCGCGCTACAAGCGCTTCCTCATCGATATCGATATCGCAGTCGCGATCGACTGGTAATGGTGGGGGCTTCCGCGAAAGATCGGTTCGATGAGGATATCGATATCGACATCGATAAGGATTGTTTCAATCAGATATCGCTCTCGAAGTAGGTGTACCCATCCAGTCCGTGGCGGTAGCTCTTCATTACTTCCTTCCTTTCACGCGGGGTGATTTTTCCAGAGTTCACTGCGTTTTCGGCGAACGAGCGGAACTTCTCGACCAGCACTTTTGGTTCGTATTCCACGTACGAGAGCACGTCGGCGACGGTGTCGCCTTCCACTTCGTGGGAGTAGACGGGTTTGCCGTTTTCGAGGTGGACGCCGACGACATTGGTGTCGCCGAGGAGGTTGTGCAGGTCGCCGAGGGTTTCCTGATAGGCACCGACGAGGAAGACACCGATGCAGTAGCCTGTGTCGTCCGGCTGGATCGGGTGCAGTGGCAGGGTGTGGGCGACGTCACGACGGTCGACGAAGCGGTCGATCTTGCCATCGCAGTCGCAGGTGATGTCTGCGAGCACGGCCTGTTGGGTTGGTTTCTCGGCCAAGCGGTGGATCGGCATGATCGGGAAGAGCTGGTCAATGGCCCACGAGTCCGGCAGCGATTGGAACAAGCTGAAGTTACCGTAGTAGTAATCGTGGGTTTGGCTGCGCAGTTCGGCGAGTTCTTCCGGGACGAACTCGAGTTCGCTGAGACGTCGCGTGATCTTGGTGACAATGTTCCAGAACAAATGCTCGGCGTATCCGCGTTCGCGCAGGCTGACCCGGCCGTGGACGTGCATTTCACGGATTTGGTCACGGTAGTAGGTCGCGTCGTTGAAGTTCTCCTGCAGCGAGTCGGTGGAGATGTTTTCGGCGACGTCGATGAGGTTCTTGAGCGTCGGCGACATGGTGGCCGGTGGAGTTGGTGGGGTGTCGTCGAGTTGGAACTTGGTGACGTCGAGAATGTTGAAAACGAGCACCGAGTAGTAGGCGACGACCGCACGGCCGGATTCCGAGATGATGGTCGGGTGTTCGATGTTCTCGGCCGTGCAGGTTTGGCCGATGACCTCTACGAGGTCCGCGCAGTATTCGCTGATGGTGTAGTTACACGAGGCGGGGAAGTCGGTGTGCGAGCCATCGTAGTCGACGGCGAGGCCGCCTCCGGTGTCGAGGATGCCCATCGGGGCGCCTTCCTTGACGAGGTCGATGTACATGCGGGTGGCCTCGGTGGCGGCTTCGCGGATGGCGCGGATGTTCGGGATCTGGCTACCCTGGTGGTAGTGGAGCAATGTGAGGCAGTCGATGTAGCCGCTTTCCTTGAGTTGGTCGACGGTTTCGATGATCTGTGAGGCGCTGAGACCGAAGACGGATTTGTCGCCGGCGGATTCCTGCCATTTTCCTTCGCTCTTGGTGGCGAGGCGGGCGCGGACTCCGAGCAATGGGCGGATGCCGAGTTTCTCCGCGCGCTCAATGACCAGGTTGAGCTCGCTGGGCATTTCGAGCACGATGATGACTTGCAGGCCCATCTTGCGCGCGGTCAGCGCCAGGTCGATGAATTCTTCATCCTTGTAGCCGTTGCAAATGAGGTAGGCCTCCTCGTCGTGCATGTGGGCGAGGGCGGCGATGAGCTCGGGTTTCGATCCGGCCTCGAGTCCGTAGTGGAAGCGTTTTCCGAACGCGGTGATCTCCTCGATGACCTGGCGTTGCTGGTTGACCTTGATCGGGTACACGCCGCGGTAGTCGCCTTGATAGTTGGAGTCGGCGATGGCGGTGCGGAACGACTGGTTGAGCTCGGATATGCGGTCGTGGAGCAGGTCGCGGAAACGTAACAACACAGGGAAGTCAGTGCCGCGGTCGCGCAAGCCGTCGATGATGCTGGCGATGGGCACTTCACTGCGTTTTTTGCCGTCTCGCAGGCGCACGGTCACCTCGCCGGCATCGCTGACGGAGAAGAAGTTGTTGCCCCAATCGGTGATGCCATAGAGCGCCGCGGAATCATCAGCGGACCATGCGGAAGCGGGGACGGATTCGAGGTGGGAGGTGTCGGGTGTGGACATTTCGGTGAGAGTGCGTGCGGGCTCGTGGGAGGGGTGATCTGAATGGGGATCAGACGGGCAGTCTAAATCAAGAATTTGAGCTCTGCCACAGTTGGCTGATTTCTTTCTTGTCTTGATTTCATCCAGCGGCGATCGAGTGATGAGATGCCTGACAATTCTTCTTTTGATTCCGATGTGATTGCCGATGGCTTGGTGGCTGCCGCCCGTGCATTGTGCGAGGCGCTTTCCGGTTTGCGTTTTGGTGCGCCGGTGACTCACGTTTACCAGCCGTTGGACTATGCCTGGGCTCCGCATGAGGCGTATTTGCGGCGGTGTGGGGCTGGGCGAAAGCGGGTTTTGTTTCTCGGGATGAACCCAGGGCCGTGGGGAATGGCACAGACCGGTGTGCCTTTTGGCGAGATTCCGGCGGTGCGCGATTGGATTGGGATCCGCGAGGAAGTGGGGAAACCGGAGAACGAGCACCCCAAGCGGGTGATTGATGGGTTTGATTGCAAGCGCTCGGAAGTGAGTGGTCGGCGGTTGTGGGGCTTGTTCTCCGAGCGGTTCCCGAATTCGGCGGACTTTTTCGCCGACCATTTTGTGGTGAACTTCTGCCCTCTGGTGTGGATGGAGGAAAGCGCGCGCAACCGGACTCCGGACAAGTTGCCCGCCGCGGAGATGGCCCCAGTGGAAGAGGCTTGCCTCGACCATTTGCGCCGGGTGGTCGATTTGCTCGACCCGGAATGGTGCGTGGGCGTCGGCAAGTTTGCGACGACCAAGTTCGAGCGCATCCGCACGGATGAATCCAACTGGAAGTGCGCCACGGTGCTCCACCCCAGCCCAGCCAGCCCAGCCGCCAACCGAGGGTGGGCTGAAGCTGCCGTGAAGCAGCTGGTCGCTCAAGGAGTATGGGAGAAGTAGGGGCGAGAAATATGCCCGTTTGGGCGGACAATGTTTGAATGCGGAAGGTGTGGAAAGTGACTGATTTGTGTGCTAAGGGGCGCGGTTGTGGCTCGCTCTACTGCGCGTCTTTGTGTTGGTGAGGGCGACTGGATCTCTGGCGGGTAAATCGCCGGGGTGGCCATGACATCACGCACATAAATACTATGAAGAAACACATGCTGAATATGGCGCTCGTGGCTGCAATGTCGGTCGGTGGCGCTCAGGCGGCGACCATCGTTTGGACCGGCAACGGCGGCGATGGTCTTTGGGGTACTGCGGAAAACTGGGATAATGGGGTTCCATCCAGTTCGGATACCGTAATCATTGGAGCGGGAGCTACGGTGCAGGATACCGGTGGCGTCGCAGGCAACTTTGCCGAGCTGGAACTCGCCGAAGGTTCATCACTTGCCTATAGCGGCAGTGGTGGTGATATGGGCGGGATCTGGAATGTCAATGGAACGGTTCTCAGCAATGGCGGCAATGGCACCTTCGGCATTGGCGGCAGCGGGGTCACATTTAACTTCGGCGTCAATGGTAGCTTCACCATGGCGGGAGGAACGCAGAACAACTTGTGGGCCAATGGTAATGCCTTGACCATTAGCGGTGTGATCGATCTCGGCGCTGCACCTGCGGGCACACTCGTGGAGAAGACTCTGTTCTCGTGGGCGGGTAGTCTTAGTGGCGGTGGCTTCGGTTCCATCACCGAGAGCTTTACCGAGCTCAATGGGTTGGGCTTGGTGCGAGTGGCAGACAATGCGGACGTGAGCACCTTGAAAGCGGGTGAGTACTCGTTCCAGACCAACCTGACCAGCAATGGTTCGATTGGTGTGGCCTACGTGACCGCTCAGGCTGTGCCAGAGCCTAGCTCCGCGGCTCTGCTTGGCCTTGGTGGCCTGGCGATGATCTTGCGCCGCCGCAAGTAATCGTTATTCGATCTTATGATGCGCCTCATCCGGCATTCCGCCGGGTGGGGCGCATTTTTTTTAAACGGTGTGTAAGGTCTTGTGGGTTAAGCGCTGTGGGTTTTCGAGGTGGGCTCTCTTAACACGAGTGAGTCGGGGCTAGCGCAAACACAAAACAACAACAGACACCGATGAAAAAACTAGTAACCAAACCAGCGCTACTTGCGGCTGTCGCCTCACTGGCGGCGGTGGGGAGTGCCGATGCCGCCATTAGTCAGTGGCTGAACCAGGCGCAGAATACGGCGGGGAATGTCACTGCCGACAACACGGGCTGGACCTTCGATGGGACTGCCGGTGTGCAGTATGACTTCGGCACCCTTGATCAAGAAGGGATTGTAGTCGATGGCTCGACGGTCGAGTTTATCTTCAACTTCACTGATAACGCGACGTCGATGGCCATTGCCAGCGTCATGGGATGGGCTCCGGGTAATGAAATGAATGTGCTCAAGCTCGAGCAGTGGTCGGACAAGGGGGTGATGGGGATTACGGTGCCTGGTTATTGGGACTACGATCTGGCCACGGCATCTCCCTTTGATCAGGACGTGCACGTGGTTTTCCGCCGCAACGACGATGGGGGCAATGGGGGAAGTATGGATATCTTTGTTAACGGAGTCTATGCGGAGACCGATGTGAACAAAACCAACTGGCGTATGGACGGCAGTGTGGGGTGGTTGGGCTCCAACCATCAGGGGAATAACGATTTTGCCGAGGGGCAGATGTACGGAGTGGCTTCCTATGATGTCGCTCTTACCGATCAGGAGATCTCCGATCTGTATTCGGCCTTCAGCACCGACACGGTGCCCGAGCCGAGTTCGACCGCACTGCTTGGTCTTGGTGGGCTGGCAATTATTTTGCGTCGTCGCAAGTGATTGAAGGTGATTCTTTTGCGCTTTGCCGGGAGTTTTCCGGCAAAGCGCATTTTTTTGTACCAAGCGATGTAAGGTTTTTTCGGGCGAGGCTGTCCTTAGGTGCTCACCAGTCCCATGTCGTCTGTTTTTTGGTGACTGAGGTCTGTTTGGGTGTTCTGAGAATTCCGCCAATCGGGATTCTTTCCATCAAAACGATAACAAACACAGATATATGAAACATATCTCAAGCAAAGCCAAAGTGGCTGCTGCCGTGGTCGCATTGACCGCTGCAGGTTCGGCGAATGCCGCGATCACTCACTGGCTCACACAAGCACAAAGCACGGCGGGCAATGTGACCGCTTCCAACGCCGGTTGGACCTTCAATGGTTCAGAAGGGTTCTCGTATGACTATGGTGTACTTGATGGGATTGGGGGCGCGCCAGTCGATGGCTCGACGGTTGAGTACATCTTTAACTTTTCCGACAATGGGGCGTCGGTTGCCATTGGTAGCCTCACCGGATGGAGTCCGGGGAACGAGCGCAATGTGATGAAGCTGGAGCAGTGGAATAACACAGGCAAGTTTGGTGCCACGATTCAAGGGATTGCCGACTATTCGCTCGCTACGGACTCGATTTTTGGTGAAGACGTGCATGTCGTTTTCCGCCGCAATAATGACGGAGGAACTATGGACCTGTTCGTGAATGGTGCATTCGTTGAGCAGCATGGTGCGAAAACCAACTGGCGTATGGACGGGGGCGTTGGCACACTCGGAGCGAACTGGAACAACAACGCCGATTTCGCGACTGGTGATATGTTCGGTGTTGCGTCTTATGACGTGGCGTTGAGCGATGCTGAGATCGGTAACCTCTATGCGGCGTATGCCGTGGCGGTTCCTGAGCCGAGCTCCACAGCACTTCTTGGCCTTGGAGGCCTGGCTTTGATCTTGCGTCGCCGCAAGTAATTGGAGCTGATTCTCGTGCCTCACCTGGTGTTCTGCCGGGTGGGGCATTTTTTTTTGGGGAAAGGGTGTAAGAGTTTCGTGATCGAGGCTGTCTGGCGTTGGCTGGACGAGTTCTGCTTTAATTTTGCAAGTGTGTCGGTTGGTGAGGAATTCACCGATCGCGGCTTCCAAGGATGAGAGCTAGGTGTTGTCCGGCGCCAAAGCGATGAGGGGTTCTCTTCTGAGGGCTCCACGAGCTAAGAACCTTAATAACATATGAAAATGAAAACAATTGGCGCGGCTGTCGCGCTTTCGCTCGGTCTTGCGGGCGCTGCGAATGCGGCGCTGATCAATGCAATTGACTCCGGTGGTAGCGCGGCTCTGGTTAGTACAACCACTGTGTTCCAACAGGGTGACGTGTTGGACGTGAGTGATGGTGATGTCGGAACGATCGCGGATTACGGGAACAACGGCCAGATCTTCACCAATGACCCAGGCGCTGGTGGTGGCGATTATTTCGCCCAAGCTGCAGAAGCGATTATTTTCGATATCGATCTGGGAAATACCTACGCTATTGATGCAATTGCGTTCTGGAATCGAGGTCTCTATGGCGGCAACTCCGTGCGTACCTTTACGGCGACATTCTCGACGGATTCGGTGTTTGGTAATGGAGATGACTCGCAATTGTTTACTTTCAATGCGGCCGAGGGCGTCGGGCCGGATCAGCAAGACTTTGATCTGGGGACTTTAGTGAGCAATGCTCAATACGTACAAATTTCGATTACCGACAACTTCTTCGGGGTGAATGGCGCAGCGGGTGGCGATCGTGTGAATTTCTCCGAGTTCCAGTTCAATGCAGTGCCTGAGCCTAGCTCGGCGGCACTGCTTGGCCTTGGTGGTCTGGCTATGATCTTGCGTCGCCGCAAGTAAGCTGGACTTGTACCGGTTTAGATGAACTGATGGCCCGCCGGAAAGTCTGGCGGGTCATTTTTATGTTTGGATGATTGGGCGTTGATTCTGAGTGATATTTGGGTTTTCAGAGAGGGGGCGTTCCGCTAGGAGTGTAGCCTCCCGAATGATTGGATGGCGATGGACGATACGAACCACGATGAGAGCTCTGATTTTGTGCAGTTGTTGACTGCTCATCAGGGGGACTTGTGGGCGTATGTGATGGCGTTGATGCCGGGGGAGAGTGAGGCGAAGGACGTGGTGCAGCGGGTGAACGTGGTGCTTTGGCGCAAGCGGGAGGAGTTTGAGTTGGGGACGAACTTCAAGGCGTGGGCGTTCGCTGTGGCTCGTTTTGAGGTGCTGGCGTACTTGAAGACGAAGAAGCGGAGGCGGTGGTTGATGTTCAGTGATGAACTACAGGAGATGATTGCCGAGGAGTTCGTGGACGAACCTGAGACCAGTGAAGAGCGAATGATGTATCTACAGGCGTGTATGGCGAAACTGCGCAAACCTGATCAGGAATTGATCAAACATCGGTATTATTCCAGGGAGGGGCTTTCTGTGTATGCAGAGCGGGTTGGGAAGACTGAATCCGCTCTGTCTGTGAAGTTGTTTCGTCTGCGGGCGGCGTTGCGTAAATGCGTTGAGAAGCAGGAATCTATGGTGAATGGAGGTGGCTTATGAGTGTGAAGAAGGTGGAGCTTGAGATTCAGGCGTTGTTGGACGGCACACTCAGCGAGGAGGGGTTCGCGCGTTTGCAGCAACAGATGGCGAGTGATCCTGAGGTGAGGCAGTTGTACTACCGCTATGTCCGCCTACATCAGAGCTTGGAGATGTCCTACGGTGGGGCTCGGGACGTGTTGTCGGTGGGCGAGGCGCGTCGTCAGCGATTGCAGGCGAGGTATCGTCGGGTGGCCGCGTGGGCGGCTGTTGCCGTGTTGTTAATTGCTGCGGTGGCGTTGCGATCGGTTTATCTCGGGCCTGAGGAGCGGTTGGCCTATAGGGTGGCTCCGGGCGGGCTATTGGAAGTTCAGCATCCTGCCGGGAGTAGGGCGGGCGCTACAGAGTTGGAGAAGGGCTCGAAGCTGGAGATTTTGCAGGGAACTGTGGAGCTTGAGCTGGGCAGTGGCGTGATGGGGTGGATTGACGGGCCGGCAGAAATCGAAGTGGTGGATGCGGGGTTGGTGAAGATGCCGTACGGAAGTGGTCGTTTTCACGTCAGCGATGGAGCTGAGGGCTTTACTGTGGAAACCGATGAGGTACGGGCGGTGGACTTGGGGACGGAGTTTGGAGTGGTGGCATGGGCTGACCGACCGGACGAGTTGCATGTCTTTTCTGGAAGAGTTGCGTATGAGATGGAAAGTGGAGCGGCAAGTGGTGAGGTGGTTGGTGGCCAAGGCGTGCGCTTTCTTGACGATGGCGTGGTGATGATGGATGCCGTTGATGCGGAGTTTAAGCAGGGATTGCCGGACTCATTGCGCTATGCGCATTGGTCATTTGATGGCGGGCGTCCGGTAGGGACGTTGGCTACAGAGGAGAACATTCACCATTGGATGGAGAATGGAGGCGGGCAAACCTTGGTCGATGGCGTTGAGGGATCCGCACTGGCATTGGGCTCGGATGGCGCTGGGGCGCTGATGACCAATTGGCGCGGAATCGGTGGCGATGCTCCGCGAAGTGTTGCGTTTTGGGTCAAGCTGCCGTCGGCGGCCCAGCGCAGGGTTGATGGGACATCGGTTTTGCTAGCCTGGGGGCGTCAGCAACCACACATGTCGTCAACGCGATCGATCAATAGCAAATGGAGTGTCCACTTGGACCACTCCGAAAAACGTGTGCCGACTCTCAATGTGAGCTTCGGTGGCGTTTGGTATCACTGCCCTCGGGTGATGCTTGAGGATGATCAATGGCACCACGTGGCGATTGTGTACCGTGGTGGCGTGACTGGCAGCGAGATCCCAGAGGTGGACGTGTATTACGATGGGCGGATTGCGCCGACGTATTACAGCTTTTACAAGGATATAGAGGTTGATTTGAGTGACGATGGCCGGGTCGTCATTGATACCGAGTCGTTTTCGCCGCTTCGTATCGGAGGCGGGATGGTGAACCAGTCACCATTTGATGTGACCACTCATCAGGGGGGCTCCCGTTTCACTGGAGACACTCATTTCACCGGATGGATCGACGAGTTGTTCATTATCGAGGGGGTAATCGATAAGTACGACGTGTGGCAGATGATGAACGATCATCGCTACCAGCCGGCGGAGCGAGAGGGCCGCTGATGGCCCGCTGCCTGATCTGCCTGTGAACGTGAGATACGCTAGATCCCGTGTCTAGGAGGCGTGCGAGTCGAGTAGAATCGCGGCATCCGGAACGAGGACGGGGATTCCTTGTTGATCGGGATAGGCGTGGGTGCCCGCTTCGTTGATCCAGGCGGCTTCGAGTTTGCCGTTGATTTTTACGCCGTCGACTTGGATGACCTGCTCCAGCTGTCCGGCGGCGAGGGCCAGGTTGATACGAGCCAAGGTGTCCCCCGATGCGGCGGTGAGCTTGGTGTGGGTGATCGGGCAACGGAGGGGAAGATCGGACATCATGACAGCGTGAATTGACCCTGCAGGAAACCATGGGAAACGGGTCTTGGCAAATACTCGAATCCGGCTAACCTCTGCGCCGATGATTGCTGCCCTTCCAACTTCCGTCCGTCTGGTCTTGTTGCTTTTTCTGTGTGCTGCGATGACATCGTGTGGTTCGACGCGCAAGTTACGCCAACAAGCCGATGCGATTGTGGCTCGGGTTGAGTTGCCTGCGCAAAAGGTGGAGCTGCGTGATTTACAGCGGGAGTGCCACCGGCTGGCACAGCATCGATTGCCTTATGTGTTTGGAGGCGAATC
This sequence comes from Sulfuriroseicoccus oceanibius, assembly GCF_010681825.2. Taxonomy (NCBI): domain Bacteria; kingdom Pseudomonadati; phylum Verrucomicrobiota; class Verrucomicrobiia; order Verrucomicrobiales; family Verrucomicrobiaceae; genus Sulfuriroseicoccus; species Sulfuriroseicoccus oceanibius. Next base: position 1,759,414 of record NZ_CP066776.1, read on the forward strand.
GTTGGGCGAGGGCGGGATGGATTGTTCGGGTACAATACATCATGTGCTGACTCGTGTGGGATTCCGTTATGTGCCGAGGCAGAGCAACCACCAGTACCACTGGCTGGCAAAAGCGGGAACATTGAAGAAGGCGTCGCGTCTGGACGAACGTACGCTGCGCAAGATGCGGCCGGGGGATTTGATGTTCTGGAAAGGGACCTACCGCACAGGCAAGCGGTGGCCGAATGTCTCGCACGTGATGATTTACATGGGGCGCGATCCGAACACCGGCAAGCATTGGATGTTCGGCGGGCGCGGGCAGTCGGCGTCGGGCCGCAATGGTGGCGGGGTCGACTTTTTCTCGTTCAGTCCACGCGAGGGGGGGCGGCGCAACTCCAAGTTCATCGGCTTCGGGCGGGTGCCGGGGGTGAAGCGCTGAGTACCAGTGCCAATTGAACGGGTAATGGCTGAATGGCGGAGAGCCTTTTCGAATGAAGTGGGGCGTGAACCATTAGCCTAACGGGCTATCTGAGCTGTGAGCCGCAAAGGACCACTTAACCTACCGATTCAACTCCCCTCGGTGACGCCACCGTGAGTGCTCACTTGGTAGATGCCTGGAATGATGGCTCCTTGGAGTAGATGTCGTAGGAGAATTGTGTCTCGAAGCCGAGAATGCGCGAGTACTTGGTGAAGCCATTGGCGGGATCGTGAAGGTAGTCCAGGCAGGCCTTCTTTTTCGGGTCTTTGGCGATCAGCGATTCTCCGCAGACGGCGATAAAGACAGGAAGTTGTGCTGCGGTGGCTTGTTCGTCCACTTTCCGGAGGTCTTTCACGGAGCGCAGGGTATGGATATGTGGGTCGTAGGTCCGCAGACGCTTGACGCTGAAGCCAACGGCAGCGGTGACACGATCTTTGATCTCGGGAGTACCGAAGGTAGGGGCGTTGCCGCGAAGCTCAGCCGCGACTTCTCGTAGCGGTTGGCGAGGAACTGCAGCCAAGTGCTCTCGTTGGGGCTGCGTGGCGATTGCGTAGGCCGTGAGCCATGCGGCGGCTACCAAACTTGAGAGCACCAGAGGAAGGCGTGTGGTGGGCTTTTTGACTGCTGTCAGCAGAAGCGAGCAGGCGTAGCCGCAAAGCAGAGCAAATGGCAGCAGCGAATAGAGCAGATACCAGGGGAGAGCCGGCGAATCCACCAGCCGGTTGTGAAGGTAACCAAGAACGGGGCCTGCTGTGAGCGCGGCGATCAGCAAGATTTGGCGGCGGTCGCGGGTGATCAACGCGGAGATGATGCCGAGTCCGACGACCGCGGGTACGATGCGCCATAACAGACTCTCGACCCATGGGGCTTGGGCGAAGAGTTGGGGTGCCGTGATTCCTGCGTTGAGCTCACCGGAGCGCTCCCATGGTGGAACTCCGAGCACCAAGTGATGGTAGAAGTCGTTCAGCCATCCCGGAGCGAAGCCGTGGATGAGAGGGTTTTCCAGGTAGTAGAGGAACTGAGGAATCGAAGGAGCCGCCAGGGGGATAAAGATCGCGGCAGCCGCCAGGTTGGCTGCAAGCAAACGATAGGTCGGTTCCACGAGCTGGGATTTGCTCCGACCGCTCGTCACAATCCACGCGAGGGCTGCGAGGTTGAGAGCGACGGCGACGTAGACCGAAGCAAAAAACGATAGCATGAAGCCCGCTTCGGCGATGGCGAAGCCGACCCAGTAGCGCCGCTTTCCACTGTGCAAGGCGAGGAACAAGCAAACCAGCGCGACCAAGATGAGGAACAGTAGGAGGGAATATCCCCGGATTTCTGTCGAATAGCGTATGTGCCACGGGCTCAATGCGAGGGTGGCTGCGGCGACAATACCCGCGATCGGGTGAAAGCCCCGCCATCCTATCCACCCGATGAGTAAGACGGTTCCCAACGAGGCTAGGAAAGGGACGATGCGCGCGGTACGCTCGGAGAAGAAATTGCCGTCGTTTCCCCGGATGGCGTTGTCCGTCTGGATCGTGAGCTTTGTGAGTGCGCTATTGAGGACGTGATTGGAGCCACCTCGGTTGTAGAAGAGCGTCTTTTCCCACGATGCTGGCTTGAACTTGAGCTCGGCTGCCTCGCCGGCCACCTTTTGCTTACTGTATTTGCCCCACGAGTAATCCTGGATGGTGACTTCTTCGTCGTTCCAGAAACTGTGGTCCAAGCGCGGAGCACGAGCGAATGCCGCGATTGCAGTGATCGCGATGAGAGCAACCCACATCGTGATGCGGGTGCTTCTCCGCTCAGCTTTTGAAGTGAGAGGCTCTGTTACCGGAGCGTACCGTGAGGTCCAGAGTTTGTGGGATGCGGTGAGCAGTGCACCAATGATTGCCGCGGCGGCTGCGGCCCACCAGAGCGTTAGGTCGATGTATTGATCTACAGTTGGCGGTTGGTCGGCAGCGGTACGCTTGGCCACGGCTTGTTGGAGCTCGTCATTCCAAGGGATGGGGAGCCGAACCATGGCAATGACTCCGGCCACCATCAGCGCGATGGCAAACGCCCAAAGAATGCGCGCTTTTGGGGCGTTCGGAATGGCGCGTAAGGAGCCGGATAAAGAGGCGGAAGTCATGACAAGGCGTGAGCTTGAGAAGATGGGGCTGCCTTGTCAAAGCGTGATCTTAACAGATGGTCAAGAGAATAGACGAAAGATGCTATACGGAATCAGGTGACTGAGTGGATGCGCGGATTTTTAATCAGACTGGGTTTGGAATGTTCCACCATCGTATGGGCGTTCCACACAGAGTGATTGTGAACAACTTGTCAGGTTTGGGGGAAAGTGGGTGAAAAATGAGTTGGTTTGCCGTTGATGCGCTTTGGGGCGGAGGTGTGGCGATGAACTGAACGGGGCGATATGCAAGGCTATGTATTATTCTAATAGGGTTGTTTTAGAATGGATAAGGGATTCTTATCAATGTGCGTAAGTGGTTTGTGGTGAGTTTTTTATAGGGTTTGTTTTAGCCGAGGGGTTTGTGCCTTAGATTGGCTTCGGCATGTCCTCATTGGCATAAGTCGATGATTATGTGCGGTTCATCAGCTATTCCAGAAGGCGGCGGAGCGGACTTGTGGGCAATTGTTTACCGATTGTGAATAACTTGAGAACAAGTGTTCAGAAGTAGGTGAAAATCCAGCAAATCAGCGGGTTGTGGGGCCGGTGATGAAGAAACAAATTCCTGCGGTGGGCAGGGAATGCTTGACCTGCTATGGTGTCCACTTTAAATCCCGCCTATCTATTCGTGGGCGCGAATTGGCAGGAATCATTGGCCGCCGGAAATTGAGCGCTGTCGATCGATCTGGGAGAGACTCTGACGATGTTGGCTCCGGGCCCCGCAACTCTAGACAAATCTATTATGAGCAAAGACATTCCAAAAATCATTTACACCAAGACGGATGAGGCACCTGCGCTGGCGACCCATTCGTTGTTGCCGATCATCAGCGCGTTCGCTGGTGTGTCCGGAGTGACGGTTGAGACTCGTGACATCTCGTTGGCTGGACGCATCATTGCCAACTTCCCGGAGTTTCTGACTGAAGAGCAGCGCATCGGTGATGCGTTGGCCGAACTTGGTGAGCTTGCCAAGACCCCAGAGGCGAACATCATCAAGTTGCCGAACATTTCAGCCTCGATCCCGCAGATGAAGGCTGCGATTGCCGAGCTGCAGAGCCAAGGCTACGCGCTGCCGAATTATCCTGACGAGCCATCGACTGATGCCGAGAAGGACATCAAGGCTCGTTACGACAAGATCAAGGGCAGTGCTGTGAACCCTGTGTTGCGTGAAGGCAACTCGGACCGTCGTGCGCCTGGCGCGGTCAAGCAGTACGCCAAGAGCAACCCGCATCGCATGGGAGCCTGGTCGTCGGACTCGAAGTCGAATGTCGCGCACATGGATGGCGGCGACTTCTTCTCCAACGAGAAGTCGGTGACCGTACATGGCGAGACCGATGTGAAGATTGAGTTGGTGGGCAAGGATGGATCGACCACCGTGCTCAAGGAATCCACGCCATTGCTCGCAGGTGAAGTGCTCGACGCGACCCGCATGAGCAAGAAGGCTCTGGTTACTTTCCTCGAAGAGCAAGTGGCCCGTGCCAAGAGCGAAGATGTGTTGTTCTCGCTGCACATGAAGGCGACCATGATGAAGGTGTCCGACCCGATTATCTTTGGTCACTGTGTGGAAGTGTTCTTTAAAGATGTGTTCACCAAGCATGCGGACGTGATTGCCGAGCTCGGTGTCGATCCTAAGAATGGCTTCGGCGACCTGGTGAGCAAGCTTGGTTCGCTGCCAGCGGAGAAGAAGGCGGAGATCGAAGCGGATATCGCAGCGGTTTACGCGGCGGGTCCTGAGATCGCGATGGTGGATTCCGATAAAGGTATCACCAACCTCCATGTGCCGAGCGACATCATCATCGACGCATCGATGCCTGCCATGATCCGCAATTCGGGGCAGATGTGGAATGCTGAGGGCAAGACCAAGGACACACTCGCTGTGATCCCGGACAGCAGCTATGCCGGCGTCTATCAGGCGACGATCGATTTCTGCCGTGAGAATGGCGCGTTCGACCCGACCACCATGGGCACCGTGCCAAACGTCGGTCTGATGGCTCAGAAGGCGGAAGAGTACGGCTCCCACGACAAGACTTTCGAAATCCCTGCCGACGGTACCGTCCGCGTCGTGGACGCCGCGGGCAATGTGCTCATCGAACACGAAGTGGAAGAAGGGGACATCTGGCGCGCATGCCAGACCAAGGACGCTCCGATCCGTGACTGGGTGAAGTTGGCCGTCAATCGTGCCCGCGCCACCGGCGTGCCGGCTGTGTTCTGGCTCGACAAGAACCGAGCTCACGATGCGCAGTTGATCGAGAAAGTGAACACTTACCTCCAGGATCACGACACCGAGGGGCTCGAGTTGCACATCATGTCGCCAGTGGAGGCTACCGAGTTCTCGCTCGCTCGTATCAAGGACGGCAAGGACACCATCTCGGTGACTGGTAACGTGCTTCGTGACTATCTCACCGATTTGTTCCCAATCCTCGAGCTGGGTACCAGTGCCAAGATGCTCTCGATCGTGCCGTTGATGAATGGCGGCGGATTGTTTGAAACCGGTGCCGGTGGATCGGCTCCAAAGCACGTTCAGCAGTTTGTGGCGGAGAACCACCTGCGTTGGGACTCGCTGGGTGAGTTCCTGGCATTGGCGGTTTCGCTTGAGCACCTGGGGTCGACTTTCGACAACCCGAAGGCGACTCTGCTCGGTAAGACCCTCGACGAGGCGACCACCAAGTTCCTTCTCAACGACAAATCACCGTCGCGTAAAGTCGGCGAGTTGGACAACCGTGGCAGCCACTTCTACCTCGCTCTGTACTGGGCCGAGGCGCTTGCGGCGCAGAACGAAGATGAGTCGCTCCAGGCTGTGTTCGCACCGGTTGCCGAGCGATTGGCTGCTAACGAAGAGCAGATTGTGAGCGAATTGAACTCAGCTCAAGGTGTTGCGGTTGAGATCGGTGGCTACTACCAGCCAAACGAAGCGCTCACCAGTCAGGCGATGCGCCCGAGCGCGACGCTCAATGCATTGCTTGAGTCGATCGCATAATCGTCGCATTGATTGAATCACAGGCCGGATCGGGAGCTCTTCCGATCCGGTCTTTTTTTATGGATCGGGAGGTGGGGACAAAAAACGGCCACCGCGTTTCCACGGTGGCCGATTCAAGCATTCGCTTAGTAATAATAGTACGGCCGACTGCGATGGTACATCGAGTTGGTCTTGCCGTAGCGGTCGCCGGCGAGGCCGCCGACGGCGGCTCCGATGGCGGCTCCGCCCCATGAGCTGCCGCCTTTGACGTTGTTGCCGATGACGGCACCGGTGACGCCACCGACCACGGCTCCCGTGTTGCGCCCGCGCTGGACGTAAGGATCCGGGTGGTAGCACGAGCCCAGCATCGCGCAGGATGCCAGCATCGTGGTTGCGATTAGAATTTTACGTTTCATTGGGATGCTGCGTTTGAGAGTTTCTCCAGGTCGGTTTTTCCTTCGGCTTTGGCAGCCTTATCAAAGAAGGTCTTCACTTCTTCCTGGCTTAGTTGACCGTCGCCATTGGTGTCGATTTTCTTGAACAGACTCTTCATCGTCTGCTGCGACTCCCAGAAGGCTTTGGCCTCTTCGGGTGTGATGACACCATCTCCATTGGCATCGACTTTCTTGAAGCCTTCCTTGGTGGCATCAGAGCCTGAGGCCAGATACTCCTCAAGGGTGACTTTGGAGTCGCCATCCACATCGACGGAGGAGTAGATGGCTTCGAGCATGAAGCGGTCGAACTCCTGATAGGAGATGGATTGGTTGCCATCGGTGTCGGCGAGGGCGAAGCCGTCCCTTTTCTCGCACGAGGCGAGTGAGAGCGCGAGCGATGCGGTCGCCAGAGTGACTAGGTATTTCATACGGCTGATAGATATCCACAATTTGTTAGATTGTTGGCTTAAGTAAGCCCGCCGTGAAGGATGTGGATGGCTCCGCGGCAGTACCGATTACGCCTGAGGGCGCAATGCGGACTGCCAAATTTGGGTCGCCTGGGTGTCGCGCAGTTCGATATCGTCGAGGGTCACGGTCTGCCCGGCCTCGAGGTTGCGAATCACGCGGCATCCGTCCATCAGGCCGATAGGTACGGCATTTGGTTCGTCGGCGATGCGGGTGGCTTCACCACGGAAGAACTGGCCGCCGATGGCATTAGCGACGTCGGTTCCTGCGGCGATGTCCTTTTTCGCGATGGCGCAGACGTTGATGGTTGGGGTGGTGGTGTTGTTGAGCAACACGCCACCGCCATCGAGCACTCGGCGGATGGTGCGCGGGATCTCGAGATGGCAAAGGTGGTATGGACGGATCAGCGTGTAGAACGGGCCGTCTCCGAGTTTGAGGTAGCGCAACACGTTCGGGTCGGCTTCCTCGTTGCGTCCGGTGATGAAGACCCCAGGAGGGAGCTTGCCGTTGAGTACGTAGTCGCTGATAGGTTTGCCGTGGTGTTCGGCGCGTTCGGCGAGGTAATTGCCGCCTTCTTCGAGGCCCATGCCTTCGATGCCGCTAAGTCCGCGGGTGAGGATGTCGGTCTTGAGGCCGTTGGCGACAAATGCCTGCTCCATTTGAATCTTGGTGCCGTCGGTGAAGCTGGTGACCTGGGGAACGCTGATGCCCTGTTTGTTCGACCAGAACTCCATGTCCTCAACGGTCGGCTGGTGGTTGAGGAACCCTTTGATGTTACCGTAGACGAGCGGACTGAAGCCCATTTCCACCGCTTCTTCGTGGAGCGCGGCGAGGCAACCAGGCTGGTCGCCTTCGGCTTCGGTGATCAGGCCCTTGCCGGCGAAGTACGAGCCGACGGTGACATGGAACTCGGTGGCCATGGTGACAACCGGAAGTCCGGCGTTCATTGCGGCATCCACAATCGGAGTCGCGTGATGGACGTCGCCACTGCACTCGACGATGAGGTCGCAGTTGTCTACCAACTCGTTGATGGAGTCGGTGTGCAAATCCGCTACCCGACCGGAGAACTGGTCCTTGGGACGGCGTGAAAGTACCTTCGCTGGCTGCATGCCGGGCTGGTGGCTCAGGACAGAGACCAATCCGGTTGCGATGAATCCAGTGCCGACCACCCCGATGCGGGCCGGCTTTTCCGATGAGTAAGATTTGCTATTGGGCACGCTGAATTATGGGTGCAGCGAGCCACTTGGCAATCGTGAATCCATGGAAATTATGGATGAGGGAAGACGGATCGGACGGATCTGGGTTGCTGAAAGGAACGGGGAGCAAAGCCCAACGGCTTTAGCCTTGGGTATCGAGGGGATCAGACCTGAGGAGCCACCCTGATAGGGTGGTGGGAAGGGGCCTTGGGCTTTTGTCACCGTGAAACAGGGTGGCCTCCCGCGCCCTGTCAGGGCGCAGTTATATCGGGTGCTATCATCACAGGCCTGAAGGCCTGTGCTCTGTTCCAGCCTCCTTTCAGGATGGCGAACGATGGCTATTCCGGAGTGTCCTCTTGGCGGTCTCTGAATGGATCGAAAGATGAGGGTTGATGCGCTCTTTTCGGTTCGCCTTCAATTGGTTGTCGACGTTTTGAGAAAACTGGCTTGTCGATCCGGGAGTCTCCAATCATGGGCGGATCGATGAGTGACCTCATGAGATTTGCGGCTGTCTCGTACGCGCTCCAATCGCGATTCTCGGGGTGGTGCGTTTTTCCGAGGTTCGAATTTTCCACCGAAATGATTTGGTAGCCAGTCCGGCTGCGCATTTCGAATACCCAAATCGAGGGACTCCCGAATGATGTTGTGTGTCGCCAGATGTATTCCTCAGGCAGAGGGCTCCAGAACTTTTCTACTCTCAGCAACTTTTCTAGAGTGTCAGTTTGCTTTGAAGTGAATTCTAGGTCTCTGTCGTCCGTGGCGAGTGTCGTCGGATTCGTTTGGTCGAGTTTGAATGTCGCCGTGCGTCCGGTCACTTTGTCACCAGAGATTTCGAGGCGTATCACTACCCAATCATGTTGGAACTCCAACCCGTTCATCACACTCAGCCTGATGATGGTTTCCACGCCATCTGGTAGCTCAGACTGGATGGAAGGTTCCTCAAGAAATGCCAAGATCTGAGCGTGTCGAGGGGCGGCGCCGGGTAAGTGGCGGGCATTTTTTCCCTGAGGGAAATAGTGCCTGCCTTGTGCGTCGGTTTCCGGCGGTCCTAAGACTTGATCGAGCTCCGTTCGCAGTTCTTGGAGTTTTTCCGAGTAAGGTGGGGGAGCAGTCTGCTCAGTGGGTTCATTTGTTCCCTCACCGCGCAAAAGACCAATAGCGCAGCATAATGCAATCAGACCGACTCTCGATTTCATCTTGTGATGATGTTGATCCGGAAGCAGATCCGCAACAAAAAGCGAGCGGTGAACCAGTCGGTCCACCGCTCGTGTGTTGTTTTCGGTTGTTGGGAATTCGGTTAGATCAGTGGGGCGATGACCAGGGCGACTACGGACATCAGTTTGAGCAGGATGTTCAGGGACGGGCCCGAGGTGTCTTTCAGTGGGTCGCCGACGGTGTCTCCGACGACGCCGGCTTTGTGGGCGGCGCTGCCTTTGACGAGTTTTTCGCCGTTCACTTCGATGCCTTCCTCCATCATCTTCTTGGCGTTGTCCCAGGCACCGCCGGCGTTGGACTGGAAGAGAGCCATCAAGACGCCGCAGACGGTGACGCCGGCGAGCAGGCCACCGAGCATCTGACCTCCACCGATGAATCCAAAGGCAACCGGTGTGGCGACCGCCAACAATCCGGGCTTCACCATTTCCCGGATGGCGGCTTTGGTGGAAATCTCGACGCACTTGCTGTATTCGGCTTTCCCTTCTGCGGCCTCAAAGTCGGCGCGATCCTGATCGCTCCATTCGCTTTGCTCTTTGCCTTCGTTGCGGGTCATGGCGTCGAGTGCTTTGCGCAGCGCCGGGATTTCGTGGAACTGCCGGCGCACTTCTTCGATCATCGACATGGCGGCCCGACCCACAGCTCCCATCGAGAGAGCGGAGAACAAGAAGGGCATCATGCCGCCGAAGAGGAGTGCCGCCATGACCCGGGGATCCGTGATTTCGATGCTCAATGTGGTGCCATGCGTTTGTTCGTACGATGTCTTGAACGCGGCGAAAAGGGCGAGGGCAGTGAGCGCTGCGGATCCGATGGCGAAGCCTTTGCCGATGGCTGCCGTGGTGTTGCCTACGGCGTCGAGTTTGTCGGTGCGTTGGCGGACTTCTTTGGGTAGTTCGCTCATTTCGGCGATGCCGCCGGCGTTGTCTGAGATGGGGCCGTAGGCGTCGACCGCGAGTTGGATGCCGGTGTTGGAAAGCATGCCGACGGCGGCGATGGCGATGCCGTAGAGTCCGGCGAAATGGTGGGCGCCGAGGATGCCGGCGGCGAGGATGACAATCGGGATCGCGGTGGACATCATGCCGACGCCGAGGCCGGCGATGATGTTGGTGGCCGAGCCTGTGACTGATTGGCGGACAATTCCCATCACCGGTTTGGTGTGGGTGCCGGTGTAATGCTCGGTGACTTTGCCGATGCCGAGGCCGGCGGCGAGTCCGATGAGAATGGCGATGAAGACACCGCTGGCGGTGTAGGTGCGAGCGCCGTCCGACCATTCGGCGGGCAGCATCCAGCCGATGATGAACCAAGTGAGCACGAGTAGGATGAGAGCTGAGCCAAACTCGCCGATGTTCAAAGCAGTTTGCGGGTTGCCGCCGTCTTTCACTTTCACGAACATGCCGCCGATAATCGAGGTGACGATGCCGACTGCGGCGAGAACGAGTGGCAGTAGAACCGCGCCGAGGCCATTGAAGTTTTCGCTCATTTCGGGTGCGGTCATGAAGACGGCTCCGAGCACCATCGTGCCGATGATCGATCCCACATAACTTTCAAAGAGGTCCGCCCCCATGCCGGCGACGTCGCCTACGTTGTCGCCCACGTTATCGGCGATGGTGGCTGGGTTGAGTGGGTGGTCCTCCGGGATGCCGGCTTCGACCTTGCCGACGAGGTCGGCTCCGACGTCCGCGGCTTTGGTGTAAATCCCGCCACCGACGCGGGCGAAGAGAGCGATCGAGGAGGCTCCGAACGAGAACCCCGTGACGATGGTCATGACCAGCGTCACATTTTCCACGGTGTCGATCCCGAATACGGAGGAGAATATGGCAAACAATCCACCGAGACCGAGTACGCCGAGGCCGACCACGCCGAGTCCCATGACCGAGCCTCCGGAGAATGCGATTTCCAATGCTTTGCCCAGGCCATCGCGGGCGGCATTGGTGGTGCGAACATTGGCCTTGGTGGCGACCTTCATGCCAATGAACCCGGCGAGCCCCGAGCACAGGGCACCGACGACGAATGAGACCGCGACGAGCGGATGGGATGCTTCGTTATTGGCACCACTGACCGCCAGCAGAACCGCAACTGAGATCACAAAGATCGAGAGGATCTTGTACTCGGCATGGAGGAATGCCATGGCACCTTGCTGGATGCTCTTGGCGATGCCCTGCATCTTCTCGGTTCCAGGGTCTTGTTTGGCGACCCACGAGGACTTGAAGAAGGTGTAGATCAATCCGAGGACACCAAAGGCGGGCACACAGAGGATCAGCGATTGCGTGGTCATGATAGGGAGTGTTGATGGTTGATAGGTGGTCTTGGATGAGGATCCACCCCAGCGCGGCATGGATGGGCCGCGCTGCTAAATGCAGGGAACGTCTGCCGCTTTGTTATGGGCGCATGTTTTGTATAGAATTCGATGAGTTTCCTGTGTGGCGAGGTGGCGTGCGTTCCGTGGCAATAAACAAAAAAAGCGACCACCTGGATCAGGTGGTCGCTTTGGGAAAGTTGGTTTGTTTGGGGGCAGGGAGGAGATTTATCCTTTGGAGGACTTCTCGCCTTCGTCGATGGACTTCTTCACTTCTTTCTCAGCCGAGGTGATTTCCTTTTCGAATTCCTCGCGGGCTTTCTTGAATTCGCCCATGCTCTTGCCCATGCCGCGTGCGAGCTCAGGCAACTTTTTCGCGCCGAAAAGCAGCAGGATCAACACGAAGACAATCCACATCTCCTGGCCGCCGAAGGCGAAGGCAATAATTGAAAGTTCGTTCATACGCTCTAAACATCACGCTTAATATCCCAAGTTTCAACAGGATTCGCGGAATCTTCGCGCATCCTCCGACTGACTCCATGAGCCCATCTTCCTTACAACCGTTGCCGATCGATCAAATTGCCGATCAAATCGTTCAATTATCCCGATCCATGGCGAAGGGCGAGTGTCCTGCGCGGGCGGTGTTGCAGGCGCCAACCGGCTCTGGAAAATCGACGCGTGTGGGGGCGATGCTGGTGGACGGTGGTGCGGTGAATGGAGACGTGTTGGTGCTGCAACCTCGGCGGATGGCTGCGCGGATGTTGGCGCGGCGGGTGGCGTATGAACGCGGCACCAAGCTGGGCACGGAGGTAGGCTATCAGGTGCGGTTCGACCGAGTGGGAGGCAAGGATACGCGGCTGTGGTTTGTCACCGAGGGGATTTTGTTGCGGAGGTTATTGGCGTCGCCGGAGCTGCGTGGAGTGGGGGCGGTCGTGTTTGATGAATTCCACGAACGTCATCTCGACGCGGATCTTGGGATTGCGTTGTTGAGTCAACTTCAGCGGACCAAGCGGCCGGACCTGCAGTTGTGGGTGATGTCGGCCACGCTCGATCATATCTCGCTCGATGATTGGTGTCCGCCGGAGCAGCGGCTCGAGTCTCACGGCCGCACGTTTCCCGTCGAGATCGAGCATGTGCGCCACGAGCCGAAGGTGAGTGTGCCGGTCTGGATGCACGCGGTGGCCGGGTTGCGGGAAATGATCGCCAACCGTCAGGTCGAGGGCGATGCCTTGGTCTTCATGCCCGGGCGATACGAAATCACGAAAACGCTGGCTGAACTGAAGAGCGCCAAGTGGGCGAAGGGGATGGATTTGCTGCCGCTTTATGGCGATATGCGCCCTGAAGACCAGGATGCCGTGCTGGCGGACACCGGAAGGCGGAAAATTGTCGTGGCAACCAATGTGGCGGAAACGTCGCTGACGATTCCGGGGATCCGAATCGTCGTGGACTCCGGGTTGGCTCGAATTGCAGACTACGATCCCAAGCGTGGGTTGAACACATTGATGGTCGAGCCCATTTCCAGGGCGTCGGCGGACCAGCGGGCCGGGCGCGCGGGGCGTGTGGCGGAGGGTCATTGCTTGCGCTTGTGGACGGCGGCCAACCACTCGGCGCGCAGTGCGCAGTTGGCGCCTGAGATCGATCGCTTGGACTTGAGTGGTGCTTTTTTGTCACTCGCTGCGGCGGGTTATGGGGATTTGGGCGCGCTCGACTGGGTGGAGAAACCGAAAGCCGGGCGTCTTGAACATGCGGTTGAGACCTTGGTGATGTTGCTGGCAGTCGAGGCCGAGGGTGAGGTGATGCGGATCACAGAGGTCGGGCGGCAAATGGCAGCCTTTCCGGTGCATCCGCGATGGGCGCGGGTACTGGTTGACTTGGCTTTTGCCGGGTTGGGTGACGTTGGGTGTCGCTTGGTGGCATTGGCCGAAGGGCGCGGGATCTGGGCGAGCAAGAATGGACCGGACTTTAATGGACGCGGTGGCGCTTCGGAATTCGTCACAGCGGATGACGACTCGGATTTGTTGCCGATGATGCGAGCACTTGATGGTGCGATTGCGCGGCGCTTTGACATGCAGTGGTGTCGCGAGCGCGGTGTGCATGCGGGCGCGGCGCGTGAGGCGGCCGAGTTGGTGCGCCAGCTCGACCGTGTGGTGCAGGGGTTGGTTTACGACGCGGAGGTCGTGACTCCAGAGAATGAATGGGATGCGGTGAAGCGTGCGTTGCTGGCGGCTTTTCCCGATCATGTAGCGGTGAAGCGCAGCGCGGGAAGCCTGGCGTGCAGTCTCGGGGACGGGCGCTCGGGTAAGATGAAAGACGGCAGTCTGGCGAGGAAGTCGTCGCTGGTGATTGCCGGTGAGATTGCCGAGATCTCCGGGCGCGACGTGAGCGTGGTGCTGGGGATGTTGTCGGCGGTGAATGAAGACGATTTGCAGGCGGTTTGGCCGCAGCGAATGCGGGTGACCAACGAGGATCGGTTCGACCCTCGGAGCAAGAGGGTGGTGCGTTTTGCGGAGACTCGCTTCGGGGACTTGGTTCTGCGGTCGTCTGCCGGTGATGGTGCTGACCGGTTGGTCGCTGCGGAGATTCTCGCGGCCAAGGTGATGGCGGGGGAAATGGTGCTCAAGAATTGGAACGATCGCGTCGAGCAGTGGATTGCCCGGGTTCAATGCGTGGCGAATCACCTGTCGGAGCTGGGGATCAGCCCGATCGATGACGAGGCGCGTCAGATGATCATCACTGAAGTCTGCGAGGGCGGCTATTCACAACGCGATATCAAAGACCGTGACGTATGGACGGCATTGCGCAATTGGTTGTCGCCCGAGCAACGCAGCGCGATCGATTATTATGCGCCGGAGACTATTAAGCTGGAGAATGGTCAAACCGCGAAGGTGCGCTACTCAGAGGCCGGCGTGCCGGAGATCTCGATGGTGCTGCAGCGCTTGTACGACATTCACCGCCACCCGACGATTGCCGACGGTAAAGTGCCGGTGGTGGTGCATATCCTGGCGCCGAACCAGCGACCGGCGCAGACGACCACCGATTTGGGGGCATTCTGGACGACCAGTTATGAGGCGGTGAAAAAAGACCTCAAAGGGCGCTATCCGAAGCACGAGTGGAGATAAGTTTGAGGGAGTTTGCTGGTTTGCTAGTGTTCAGTTTTCAGTGGGCGTTTGTGTGTGCGGTCGGGGAATGGTGACTTGGTTTGCTATTCTTATCGCTCTCGGCCTAGGAGGATCAGGATAAGGAAGAGGATAAAGATAAGGAGTCTCCGCAGCGGAGCTTGTGATGGATTGGTCGGTTTTCCGGGTAGACGGAGTCGCGCGCAACCTCAAGAGTGAGGTTGGTCCATCGGGGTGAGGTGTGCTCCGGGGAAGGGTGGCTTGGTTTGTTGCCCTTATCTTTATCCTTATCCTCTTCCTTATCCTTATCGCCATCGCCATCGCTATCGCTATCGCTATCGCCGTCGGTCCTGGTCGGATCAGGATAAAGAAGAGGATAAAGATAACGAGTCTCCGTGGCGGAGGTTGTGATGGGTTGGTCGGTTTGCCGGGGGAGCGGAATCGCGCATTACCTTACGCGGCGATCCAGAAATCGGTGCCTTCGGTGCGGCCGGTGGCGAGGAGTTGGTCGCGGATAATTTGTCCTGCGCCCCGGTTGCCGACATAGCTTACGATGACGGATTCTTCGATTGGGGGGAGGGTGTCGGCGGAGATGATGGGGCGGCCGGCGAGTGATCGGCCGATCTTGCGCGGGTCGATGTCGATGAAACCGGCGGCCACTTGGTAGGCAGCTTCGAGAAGGCGGGCGTTTTTACGTGCCGGGCGGCCTGCGCCCCAGATCCACAACGGGCGACCGCCCGCTGCGGACCGAACGATCGCATTGGCTAAAAATGGCGCCTTGCAGCGGTGGAACTCAGGCATCGCGTACCGTGGGTCGTTACGCGACAGGCGGGTCGGTGGGTCATTCCATAGCAGCACGGGATGCGGGACCTTGCCCACGAGCATGCCATTGTCGAACCAACGCAGCATCAGCTCGTAGTCTTCAGGGAACTCGCCATCGCGGTAGCCTCCGAATTGCTCGACAAGCGTGCGCCGGTACATCAGCGACGGGTGGGGGAAGGGAAGATCGACGAAGCGGTTGTGCGCGATTTGCTCAGGTGTGACCAGTTGGTTGGTCCAATCGACGTGAGCGCCATATCCGGCGGCGGACTCCCGGCACCCCGCAAACTCAACCTGGCCACTAACCGCGTGGTGGTGCGGGTGGTCGGCCAGCCAGGTGTATTGGTCCGCGAGTCGGTTCGGGGTGGATTGGTCATCGGCGTCCATGCGCGCGATGACGGGGGCGCGGCTGGCGGCGAAGCCTGCGTTGGATGCGCCGACGACGCCACGGTGCGGCTCGTTGAGAACACGTATGCGTGAGTCGGCAGCGGCGCATTGGCGGGCGATTGCCAATGTGTCGTCGGATGATCCGTCGTTTACGATTATCAACTCCCAGTCAGAAAATGACTGGGCGGTGATGCTGGCGATGGCGCGTTCAATGGTGGCCTGCGCGTTGAACGCAGGCATCACCACGGAAATAGCGGGTGGAGCGTGCATGATCCGTGCGTACCTGTGCTAGCGGACGATGCGTTGCAGTGCCATACCGGACTGCTTGAGGTGGTCGTTTACGCGGTCTGCGAGATCGGCGTCGATGTAGGCGTCCGGGCGGTTGCCGCTGAAGACAATGTGGTGCACGCCGTCGACGGGGGAGTTCAGAGCGGCGGCGACATCTTCCATGCGCAGGATAGGTTTGCCATTGATCGATTCGACGGGAAGTCCGCGCATCTCCTCGTAGCCGACGGTGGCCGGGGTTGGGATGGTGTAGCTGAGGAAGACGAACTTGCGGCCTGTGGCGGTGCCTTGTTCGAGTTCGTCGGTATTGGCCATAGCAGCTTGAAGTTCGATCGGGGCGTTGTCGCGCCAATCGCGGAACGAGGTGATGTAATCGCGCGAGAGTTCCTGAAGCAAAAGCCCGCCAAGCATCAGGTAGTTAGGGCCACGATCGTAGATGAACGGATCGATCACGTAATTGTGTGGGGCCTTGCGTGTCACGGTGGCGTTTACGGTCATGTGTTTGCCATCGCGCAGGATGTCGAGTTCCACCGAGTCGCCGACGTAGCGGCTGGAGATGAGGTGGGAAAAGCTGAGTTTGCCGTAGCGATCCGAGTCGTAGTTGCCGCGGCGGTCAATGGCTTTGCCGTCGATGGAGACGAGCACGTCGCCTTCTTTGAGCCCGGCTTTGTCCGCCGGCGTGTTGGTGGCCACTTTGGTGATGTAGATGCCGCCCTTGGTGCCGTTGAGGCCAAGGTATTTGCGGAATGTCTCGTCGGTGGTTTCCGCGTAGCCGACGCCGAGTGAGGGGAATCCCTGGTAGTCCCCGTCGTCGAGATCGGTGAGGAAGTGGCTGATCACAGGTCCTGGGATGATGCGGGCGACTTGTTCGTCGGCGGTGAAGCTGAGCAGGATGCCGGCGAGCTTGCCATCGCGGACCAGAGGCAGCGAGAACCCACCGGTTTTGTTTTCCAGACTGATGCGCACATTGAAGCGTAGGAAGCGCCGGTGGGAGAGTGCGTAAGTGTTCACTTCAGCGCGGTTGACGATACCGGTGGTCAGTACCGGTGTGCCTTCTTTCTCCAGTTGCCAGGTCGTCAGACTGTGACCGACTGCGAGGCGCTCGTCGATCGCGAGTGGCACCATTCCTTCGAGGAAATTGTCGGGCGACTCCACCGGTTGGACCACAGCCAGGTTCGCCTCATAGTCGCGGCCAACGACTTTGGCGGTGGTTTTCGCGCCGTCAGTCGGGCGTTCCAGTTCAATGAACGTGGAGTTGGCAATGAGATCCGCGCTTACGAGCAAGCGGTTGCCGTGGATCAGGGCGCCGATGCCGCGCTTGCGACGTGGCTGCTTCTTCTCCCAGGGCTGGAGGATGTTGAATTCTTGCTCGGTGGCAGTTACCCAGCAGGTGGATGTGGCTGGGGACGGTGAGGCGGCGGTGATTTCTTGCGCGCGCACGGCGGCAGGAAGAACGATCACCAGCGCAGCGACTGCGAGCGCCAGACGGAAAGTGAATGAGATCATAGGAGGGAAATGGGTGGAATGATGTGGTCGGCGTGGATTAGGCGGCTTCATCCAATGGCTCGATCGCTGGTGAAGTTTCCTCGTTCTGGTGTTCGAGTTCGTAGTTTTCGTAGTCGAGGAAGTGATCCGAGCTGACACCGTACTTGCTGCGGATGCGGGCGTGGGCCTCGATCATTTTTTCGGATTCGATGACGATGGGGCGCTCGGCTCCGAGGCAGTGGATGGTGGTGAACTCAGGCAGCTTGCCTTGTGCCATCGGCTGGTAGAGGTGGTCGAAGACATCCTGGAGCTTGCGGATCTTCACGCCGTTGATTTTGTCCACCACCATGCGGCGGAACCCGGTCACATCCGCGTTGATGGAGTCGGGAAGAATTTGTGTCAGAACGACAATCTCCTCCCAATCGGTGTAGAGACCTTCGCCGATGTAGTCGGCAATCAGCTTGCGGCCCTCCAGATCGCTGATCGGGTGAGCGGCCATGACGTTGCGGTTCAGTGGCTGGAAGACAAAGCCGGCGGCGGTGACGAAGCGTGGGCGTTCGCCGTAGCGGATTTGGAAAATGCGTGATGGATCGAATGGCTTGAGTGAGACGGTGACTTCTTCTGCTTCACCATTGCGCAGCACCTCCAGCTTCACGAGGTCGCCGGCGAACTTGCGCTCCACGATCTCGTGCATGGTGACGCTTTCGCCGTTGAGGTTTACTTTGCCGTCTGAGAAAATCGGGTGGTCGTCGATGGCCATCAGGATGTCACCAGACTCCAGCTTGCCGTCGCAGGTGCCTCCTTTGAGCACGGAGACCACAAGGATGCCCCTGTCGTTGTCGGGTAATCCCAAGGCTTTGCGTTGGGCCGGGTTCATTAGAGGGAACTCATCGATCGCCAGGTCAACGTAATGGTCATAGCTGCCGTCCCCGACGTCGGTGAGGAAGCGTTTAATGACGGGAGTCGGGATCATGTAGCCGGTGTTGTCGGCGGAGGTGAGTCCCTGGAATGCGACTCCGACGACTTTGTTGGCTTGGAGTACGGGACCGCCGCTATTTCCTGGGTTGATGGCGGCGTCGATTTGGATGACGAGGTGTTGGTCTACCTGGCTGTGACTATACGGGCGGAAATCGATACGCGAGACGACGCCGCGGGTCACCGAGATGCGCTCGCCTCCCACAGGGTAGCCGATGACGCGGACTTCGCTTTCCAGGCGGGGGACTTCACCGATTTCAAGCTGAGGGACGCCTTCGAATGCGTTTTGATAATCTTCGTCATCAATGATCTCGAGCAGCGCGAGGTCGCAGTCATGAGCGATGGCGACAATGCGGGCCGGAAGCTCGCGGGGGGACCCGTGTTTGGTAACGAGGAGACGTCGTGTGTTGCTGACGACGTGGGCGTTGGTGAGGAACCGGTTTTCCCCAACGAGAAAGCCACTGCCGGTGCCGCCGCTGTAGTTGCCCGGGTTCCATGGCGTGCGGTAGTCCGCAATCTGTGACGAGTTTTGAATCCGGATGACGCTCTGGTAGGCGGCGGTAGGAGTGGATTCAGTGGCGGGCGTGGTCTCGGCAGCGTGGCTGGCGAGCGAGGTTCCCAGCGCCGCCGTCACGAGCGTGACGGCGCGGCGCAGGGATGATGAGATGCGGAAAGAGAATGCTTTGGTCATGGCGGTCGATGAGCGTGCGCTGACTATTTGTCATCACACATGCGCTCAAAGCGCCACCGCCAAATCAAACATTGAAAAGAAATTCCACCACGTCGCCATCGTTGACGACATACTCTTTTCCTTCCGAGCGCAGCTTGCCGGCGTCACGTGCCGCGCTGAGCGACCCGCACTCGACGAGGTTGTCGTAGCTGACCACCTCGGCGCGGATGAAGCCGCGCTCGAAGTCGGTGTGAATCACACCAGCGGCCTGTGGGGCCTTGGCTCCTGCAGGGATGGTCCATGCGCGGGTTTCCTTTTCACCTGTGGTGATGTAAGTGCGCAGACCGAGCAGGTGGTAAACGCCACGGATGAGTGTGCTGACCCCGCTGTCGGTGACGCCGAGTGCGTCGAGGTAATCTTTGGCGTCGGCTGGGTCGAGTTCGATCATTTCCTCTTCAATGCGGGCGGAGATGACGAGCGCTTCGGCGTTGTGGGATTCCGCGGCGTAGGCGCGCACTTTCGAGACGAATGGGTGTGAGTCCGGATCGTCGATTGCTGCGGCCAGTTCGTCTTCGATGACGTTGCAGGCGTAGATGGTGCGCTTGGCGCTGAGCAATTGGAAGTCGGCCATGACGTCGGCGTCTTCTTTGCTCAGTTCCAGTGTGATGGCTGGGTTGCCTTCGTTCAGGTGAGGGAGGAGCTTGTCGATGACTTCGACTTCGCGGCTCGACTCCTTGTCGCCGCCTTTGGCTTTCTTGGCGCGGCTCTGGCGGCGCTTTTCCAAGGATGCAATGTCCGCCAGGATCAACTCCGAGTTGATGATTTCGATGTCGCGGATCGGATCGACCGAGCCCATTTCGTGAATGATGTCCGGATCTTCGAAGCAGCGGACCACCTGCACCACGGCATCGACCTCGCGGATGTTGGCGAGGAACTGGTTGCCAAGACCGGCACCCTCGCTGGCTCCTTTAACCAACCCGGCGATGTCGACGAACTCGATCGCGGTCGGGATGACTTTCTGCGATCCTGAAATCTTCGAGCAGACGTCGAGGCGTGGGTCTGGCACGGTGACGATCCCTTTGTTCGGGTCGATGGTGCAGAATGGATAGTTCGCAGCCTCCGCTTTGCGTGAGCGGGTGACAGCGTTGAAGAGAGTCGATTTTCCGACGTTTGGCAGTCCTACGATTCCGGCTTGAAGCATAACGCAGCAACCCTAGTCATGAATTGCCACGGGTGCATCTGATTTGTGCACTGGGAGATAAAGAAATCTGTAGGCTGGCGACGCTTGTTTCGAGCCTTGGAAATTGGTTGGGTTTCCCTGATGCCTGCGGAGAGGCAACCGATTTCATCTTGTTCTAATAATTCTTGCATAGATGCAGTTTTCTCTCTGAAAACCTGCTAGTCTGGATATCCGACCATTTGCCTTGAGTTGACTACTTGAACTTTCGCCAAGCGCGGGGCAATGTGACGCCCAGTCTGAGTTTTTGAAAATTCCCCACCCCAACCCAAACCCTATCCATGGAGAATCAAGACCCCAACGTCGATCCAAACGTAGCGGCAGAGGCATCTGTTGCGGCGCCACTGCCTGAAATTCCACGCATGACCGCTGAGGAGGCTGAAGCAAAGCACCAGCAAATTCTGCGTCGGGAGCGGCTTTCGTCGGTGATGATTGCCGTGTTGGTCCACGTGCTGATTGTGATTGGTCTGGCTGTTTGGAAGCTGGCGGTGGATGAGCCTGCGGAAGTGAAGATCCAGGCGCGTGTCGCCAACCAGCGTACGACCGACGCTCCGACCCAGCAGGTGACCTCCGACAGCATGAAGCGCAAGCCTTCGCCGCCGTCCCAGAGTGCGAAGTTGATTACGGCTAATGTCGATAGTGCTGCCGTGTTCGTTCCTGAAGTGCAGGTCGAGACCGAGCTTTTCAATATGGGAACCGGCGACACCATCGGCCTGGGACTGGGTACCTTCGGTGTGGGTGACGGCGACGGTGGCGGTGGAGGCGGTGACTTCGGTCGCGCCAGCCGTGGAGCCAGCTCGTTGGAAGGAAATCTTTACGACTTCAAGCAGGACGAGAAGGGCAAAGCTGTCCGCTATGACATCCGCAACCGTGACCACTTCGTGAAAAGGGTGAAACGTCTTCACAGTTCGCGTTTCTCCGAGTCGTCGTTCGGTCGCTTTTTCAAGGCGCCGAAGCAGCTCTTCCTGACCACCCTGGCGGTGCCGTTCTCCGATGCATCGGCTGGTCCGCGCTACTTTGGTGCGGCAGACAAGATCAAGCCGTCCGGATGGGTGGCTCACTACAGCGGCAAGATTGCCGCACCTGAAGACGGTACCTACCGTTTCGTCGGTAACGGCGACGACTACCTTGCCGTGTTCCTGCGCAAGCAGCCTCGTCTGATCGCATCGTGGACAGATATTCAAGGCGAGCTGGATCGCGGGTTCCGCGCCACTGATCCAACCGGTAAGCACAAGGGGCCGTTCAACATTCCGTTGATTTACGGTGAGTGGTTCCGCATGCGTGCAGGTGAAGAGATTCCTATCGACATCTGCCTCGGTGAGCGTCCGGGTGGTAAAGTGGGCTTTGTTCTGATGATCGAGAAGAAGGGCGTGGAGTATGGTAAAGGCGCCGATGGTCGTCCAATCCTGCCGTTGTTCACCACCACCGATTTCTCGGCGAAAGAAAAAGAGCGCATCAAGAGTGGCTTCGGTGCGTTCCAGTTCGACTGGAAGAATGTGCCGGTCTTCACCGCAACCGAAGACGACGGCTTCTAAGCCGAATTGCTGACACATTCTAAAGAAGCTTCCCCAGCCCGTCCGGATCTCATTTCCGGGCGGGCTGATTTTTTTTCCAAGGATTGGATGTGGGGCGGTTCATACGATGTGACCGCACGCTGGTTCGTGCGGGAAACCCTAGAAACTAACTGCGTATGAACCCTTCTTTGGAAACTAAACTGGTGGCCGGCGGTGGCGGAAGTCTCACTGGCTCGAACATTGGTGATCAGGCCGAACTGGAGCGGCAGCTGATCCTCCGTCGCGAGCGCGTCTCAGCGATGATGATCGCGCTGCTCGTTCATGCGCTGATAGTGATTGGGTTGGGTTTATGGACACTCACTGTAGATCCTGAGCCGGAGGTGACGATCCATGTGCGCCCGAAGCCTGCGGATTCTCCGCCCAAGCCGGAAAAGCCGGCGATTACGGACAGGCCGAACGTGAGGCCGCCATCTGCGAGCCCTCCGAGGATCAACGTATTAGTGGCCAAGGTGACGGACGCCGCGATGTATGTGCCCGAAGTGACCAACAATGTGTTCCTCCCGGATATGGGGACCAGCACAACACTGGGGTTGGGGAGCGGGCTTGACGGAGTCATTGGTGAAGTCGGGAACAATCCGCTGGGGAGTGAGCAGGTAACGAGTTCCGCGCTGGTCGGGCGGCTTTATGACTTCAAGCAGAATGCGAGTGGGCGCGCCGAGCGTTATGACGTTTCCAACCGCGAGGATTTTGTGAAGCGAGTGAAGCGCTTGCAGCGGTCGTGTTTTTCGGAGTCGTCGTTGAAGCGTTATTTCCAAGCGCCTAAGGAGTTGTATCTTTCGGTCTTGGCGGTGCCTTTTTCGCCGGCGGAGGACGGTCCGGGGTATTTTGGTGCGGCGGATACGATCAAGCCGTCTGGGTGGCTGGCTCACTACAGTGGCAAGGTGATGGCTCCTGAGGATGGTGCTTACCGTTTTGTGGGTATTGGGGATGACTACCTTGCCGTCTATCTGAGCAACCGCGCGGCTTTGGTCGCGTCGTGGCCTGATATTCAAGGTGCGCTGGCCGGGCGGTTTGAGCCGACCGGGCCGGAGTCCGGGCACATGAGCCCGATGAACGTTCCGTTGGTGTACGGCGAGTGGGTGCAGTTGCGCGCTGGTGAAGCGGTGCCGATCGACATTGCCATTGCTGAACGCCCAGGGGGCAAGGTGGGGTTCCTGCTGATGGTGGAAAAGCGGGGGGAATCCTATCGTAAAACTGCCAGCGGGCGTCCGGTGTTGCCGTTGTTCACGATCGGGCAACTGCAGGCGGGGGAGCGCGAGCGGATTACGCAGGGGTTTCCTGGCTTTGAATTCGAGTGGGAGAACGTGCCGGTGTTTTCTGCCAGCGAGGACGATGGCTTTTCGTTTTAGCGACAAGAAAGTTAGATGATGCTGGAGCCGGGGTGCGTTTTGTAGTGCTTTAAAAGCATGAAAAGTTTGATTCATCGAACCCTGATGGGGATGGCGGCCGGAGCATCTCTGGCGTCGTTCGTAGTTCCGGCGTCGGCGGCTGAGCCGGTGACAGAAGATATTTACACTGAAGAGTTGCCGGCTCAGGTGTTCTTCGATGAAGGCGAGAACGCAAAGTTCACCGAGCGCTTCGGCAAGCTGGTGGATGAAGGGAAGGCCTTTACCACAACCGCTTTGCTCAAAGATGTGGGCAAGGCGGGTTCGGAGAAGGTGCCTGCCTCGCAGCTGGCTCAGGTGGATGCGGATTCCAAGGATCTTGCGCTTCCGGATCTCTACGACCAGTCGGTGGATTCTGTGTTGATGATCGCCAGCCTCTACAATTGCGGCCGCTGTGACAACTGGCACGTCGGGGCGATCGCTACCGCTTGGGCTGCCAATGAAGACGGGATTGTGGTGACCAATTATCACGTGCTGGAAGGAAAGGGCGAAGAGCACTTTCTCGGTGTGATGACCCGGAGTGGCAAGGTGTACCCAGTGGTGGAAGTGCTCGCCGGCGACAAGGCCGCAGATGTAGCATTCATCAAAGTCGATACCTCTGGTGAAAAATTGCAGCCATTGGCTCTCGGTGCTTCGGCTCGAGTCGGTGAAGATGTGACGGTCATCAGCAACCCACAGCGCCGCAAGTGGGTGATGACCCACGGAATCGTTTCGCGCTACTTCTTGAACAAAATTTCACCTCAAGCTGGTTTCGTGACCCGGATGTCGATCACTGCGGAGTACGCGGTGGGCAGCAGTGGTGGTCCGTTGTTGAACAACAAAGGCGAAGTGATTGGCATGGTGTGCAGCACACAGCCTGTGTTTGCGCGCAATGACAACCAGCCGAAGGACACACCGGGTACGGTGCAGATGGTCTATAAGGACAGTGTGCCGGTGGTGGCCATCCGGGCGTTGGTGGATGAGACCAAGTAATCTTCCCGGCTCAGACTCTCTGAAGTTCCATTTTTGCAGGGCGCATTCGGCGGGCAATCCGCTGGATGCGCCCTTGCGAATTTTTAGGAGCGGGTATCGTAGGGCGATGAGCAGCGAATCTTCTGAATCCGGCGAACTGAACCGTCAGGACCCCGCGGTGCGCTATGGCGGAACCGCCAGACTTTATGGACGTGCCGGCTTCGAGCGGGTGCGGGCCGCACGTGTTTGCGTGATTGGGGTCGGGGGGGTTGGGTCCTGGGTGGCGGAGTCCTTGTTGCGCTCCGGCGTGGGGACCATCGGTTTGGTGGACTTGGACGATGTTTGTATGACCAACACAAACCGTCAGGTGCATGCGCTCGAGCGAACCGTGGGGCAGCCGAAAGTGGAGGCCATGCGCGATCGGTTGCTGGCAATCGATAGTGCGGCGCGGGTGGAGACCTATGGGCGGTTCTTCACGGCCGCTTCATCGGATGAGCTGCTCGGGCACGATTGGGACTTTGTCGTGGACGCGATCGACAGTGTACGGGCGAAGTGCCAGCTGATAGCAGATTGTGTTGGCCGGCGGATCCCGATGGTGGTGTGTGGCGGGGCTGGCGGGAAGTCGGATCCGACCGCGCTGCGCACGGGAGATGTGGCGACGGCTACCCACGATCCGTTACTTAAGAAAGTGCGGCGTGTGTTGCGCACCGAGCATGGGTTTAGCAAGGCAGAGCGCGAGGCGTTCGGCGTGCCTGCGGTGTATTCGGTACAGAACCCGGTCTTCCCTTGGGCGGACGGATCCGTTTGCGAAACTCCGGAGCCCAATCAGTCGCTGCGGTTGGATTGTGCCAGCGGCTTTGGGACCGCATGCCATGTGACGGGCGCTTTCGGATTTGCTGCCGCTGCGGTGGCGATGCGTACATTGGCTGAGAGCGCACGCTGATTGCAACGCATCTGATAACTCTATGGTTGACCCAATCTGGCAGAAGTTCAGAGTGTGGAGGAAATTGCCATCAACCCACGATCTTCCAATTTGAGTGCTTCTTCTCCATCCGCACCTGGAGGCGCCGACGCGTCGACAAAGGTAGCCGCCGCCTCACCGTCCGGATCCTCATCGGGGAACCGGGTCAGTGTTCGCACCGGCGCGTGGATCGCCGAACGCTTGGATAACAGCCAAGGCGTTCGTTGGTCTATTCTGATCGTTTCTATTCTGGCGCTGTTTTTGTTGGTGGACTCGCCGGTTGAGGGAAGCCGCTTTTTCCACGAGCGCTACAAGGGGTTGCTCGTCGGTGGCTTGATACTGGGGGCTGCGTTCTTCCATTTGTTGCTTGGTCATCGGGACCGTGTGTTTGGTCGCAACTGTCGACTGTTGTTGGTGTTTGGGATGATGTTCGGCCAATTGGCGCTGATGAAAGTGCTGCAGCATTGGTTGATCTCGTACTTGGAGATTCCGGCGGCGCAGGTCGGGTTGTTTTTGCCGATGGCGATCGCACCGTTGGTGTTGTCGGTGATGTTGGGCCAGCGTGCGGGGATCTTTGCGACGATTTACGGCAGTTTGCTCGGGGCGTTGGTGATGAATGCCAGCGAGCCGTATCTGTACATCATTCTGATGATGGTGACCGGGTTGACGGCGGTGGCGTTGGTTGGCCGCGTGCGCAAGCGGGGGCGGTTGATTCAGGCGGGTTTGTGCATCGGTGTGGTGCACTTGATCTTGGCGTGGGCATTTGGTCTGGCATCACCAATCCAGTGGTTGCCGGATGGTGCGGGGGTTGACTGGGTGGGGGGACTGACGCAGGCGCTGACGATCCTGGGGGTGGAGCTTTTTGTGGCCACATTGATTTCGGGCATGCTGCCCGTGTTGGAATCGTTTTTCGGCATCACCACGGAGATCTCGTGGATTGAGCTGGCGGACTTGAACAACCCGCTTCTCAAGCGACTGACGATCGAGGCCCCAGGAACCTACCACCACAGCCTTCTGGTGGGAACGTTGGCGGAGAATGCCGCCGAACGGATTGGTGCCAATGCGACGATGGCCCGGGTTTGTTCCTATTTCCACGACATCGGGAAGCTTACATCGCCTGATTACTTCATTGAGAACCAGGGGGAAGGGATCAACCCTCACGACGATCTCACTCCGCACATGAGTGCCAAGATGATTCTCTCCCACGTTCCGGACGGGGTGGCTCTGGCCGTGCGGCACCGCCTGAACCCGCGCATCATGGATGTGATTCGCGAACACCACGGAACATCGCTGGTTTATATCTTCTACAAGCGGGCAATGCAGATGCGCGAGACGCAGCTCAAGGAGGTCGAAGATGGGATGCGCGCCGAAGAGGATGTGGTGAGCGTGGATGAAGCGGATTTCCGCTATAAGGGGCCACTTCCCGTGACCAAAGAGAGTGTGATTATCAGCTTGGCGGATGCAGCGGAGAGCGCACGTCGTAGTCTGAGCAGCAATGACGTGAAGGAGATCAGTGAATTGGTCGACCGCTTGGTTGAGGAGCGGATCAAGGATGGGCAACTCGATGAGGCGGATATTACAATGGAAGAGCTCTCAACCATTAAGAAGTCGTTCGTCAGTGACTTGAAGAATATGAGCCACTCACGCCCGTCCTATCGCGGTGAAGGGACGAAGGAAGGTGCAGCGGTGGCGACTCCGGATGGCGACAAGAAGCCTGATGTGGTGTAATAGGGAAGCATGTCAGCTTCACTAGAGATTTGTGTTTCCAACCAGCACCCGGCATTGCCTTTCGATGAGGCTTGGCTGGAGTCGCTGATGGGGGATGCGCTGGAGGCGTGTTTGGCGCAGCCTGGGAGTCATCCTGAGCGGATGGTTTTGCCGGTGCTCGATGAATTGGATGTGGCGCTGGTGGATGATGAGACCATCGCTGATGTTCATGTGCGCTTCATGGATATTCCGGGGGAGACCGACGTCATCACCTTCGATCATGGGGAAATTGTCATCAGCCTCGATACAGCGCAGCGCTATGCCAAGGAGTTTGGCAATGGCTTCGTTGAGGAAGTGGCCCGCTATGCCGTGCACGGGTTGCTCCATTTGAATGGGCATGAAGATGCCGAGGAGGGCGAGCGTGCTGCGATGCATCGTGAGCAGGAGCGGATTCTCGCTGAGTCGCTTGCGCGCGTGGCTCCATATCCTGCATCATCAGGAGACGAGGGGTAGGGACAATGGACGATAAGCTCAGAATCAGCAGCGAGGATGAGGACGACCGCGCGATCCACGATTTGGTGCGTGTCTTGCGGATGTGCCGTCCGACCGAGCCGACGGGAAGTGTGTTGTCCTTCGCTCCCGATTATGTGCGCACGCACGAGTTTCCGGCATCGATGCCGCTGAGCCGCCGGATCGAGGTGATGAGGCGCTTGCACAGCGAAGCGTGGTGGAAGTGGGTGAAGTCTGAGGACGCGGTTCACGGGCGCAGGCAGTTTTTGCGCGACTTTGAGTTGGCCAGTGCGTTGCGTTTGCGTGAGTTGGAGGCGGAGACGCAGGGGGCAGCGCCTGTGAGTGACTCTGCCCGTCGTCTGGTGTGCAAGCTTGCCGAGCGGTTGGCTGGCGCGCTCCATCCGCGGCCGATCGTGCGCTTTGCCGAGAGGGTGCTCGAGCATCCAGAGCGCTATTCGCACATCACGTTGTTGGCGGTCTTTTACAGTGCCTTCAATTTCCGCACGGACATCGCATTGGGTGTGTGGCATTTCGCCGAATGGAAGTCCGGGATGCGGCCGTTCTTCGCCTCTTTGCGCGAGGATGGCATTGATTTCCCCGAGGGGGTGAGTGTCGATGACGTCGAGCAATTTATCGCGGATAACCCTGGCGGGTTCCTTCATGTGGTTCGTAATTGGTCGGGGGGCACCGAGATCGATCGAGAAGCGCTCGCGCTCACTCTGGACAGCGACATTTGAGTCGCTGGATCCGCTTGATGGGCGGGAGTTGTTTGATTAGAACGAAGATTTGATACTGATTTCTTTATGTCATTGCAGATGCAGACCAAGTCATGCGCGGTGAGCGCGATTCAGCTTTCCTCCGGCGACACGGAAACCGTGATCGTCGAGAAGCCGATGGTGAGCACGGCCCGTCCGTGGGCGGTGGTGATCTACGATGACCCGGTGAATTTCATGGACTACGTCACGATGTGCATTCAGCGGATCTTTGGTTATTCGCGGGAGCGGGCCAAAAAGCACATGCTTGAGGTGCATGAGCAAGGGCGCAGCCAGGTTTGGTCGGGAAATAAAGAGAAGGCTGAGTTGTACGTGCATCAACTGCATGCCGCACAACTACAGGCGTCTCTGGAGCGTGCGGGCGAGTGAGAACCTCAATCAGGGAATATTGCTATGATGGGAATCTATTTGGACGATGAGCGCGGCGGATTGGTGTTGGCCGATCTGGACGAGGGTTCGCTGCCAATCCTCGAGGCACTGCCGAAGTTCGCGCGTGGGGAAGGTTCGGAGTTGTTTCTCAACCCATCGGTTGTGCGGGGGAACGAGGCGGTGACCGAAGAGGGCAAGGAAATGAACGAGGACTGGGCGGAGTTTGTGGCTCCGGACCTGCAGACTTTGTTCGACGAGCAGCTGCAACGTGTGGAGGCGGACATGGAGGCGGCCGAGCCTTCTGTAGGGGTGCCGGGAGCGGTCGATGTTGTGATTGCCCCCAGTCATTTGGAGGCCTGGTTTGGCGCTCTCAACCAGGCGCGTCTCGCGATGAATGAAGAGTTCGACTGCGAGGCGATCGAGGAGCCCGAAGCGCACGATCCGAACGTGGTCGAGAAGCTCACGGATGAGCAGCATTTCGCCATGCATCACTTCATGTTTTACCGGTTTCTACAGGAAATGGTGATGCAGGCGATGAGGGTGTCCGGTTTGATGGAAATTGACGACCAGTCGGGTGACGACGAGTGACGGCTGCTTCTCAGTTCACCGACCACCAGTTGTATGCGCCGTGGACGACGATGGCTAGAGTGAGCATGGTCAGCGCCCGCCAAAGCTGGGCTGGTTGACGGGACTTGATGTGGTGATCCCACACGCGAAGCATGCCCATGGATGCGATGATGGAACATCCAATGTGCACGATAACGCAGACAGTCCATCGGTAAGATGCGAGCTCCGCTAGATCGGCAGGTGAGTAGTGCGCTGCGTAGATCTCGAGGTAGAGGAAGTTTTCGACGGTGGCGAAGGCGAGGGCGCTGAGGATGGCGGCGATGGGAAATTGCCAGCCGCCGGTGATGAGCCATGGGCGGAGTTTGATCAACAACATCATGCCCGCGAGTTTGAGGATTTCCTCGATAGTCGGAACGAGAGCGACCAACCAGACGATGGCCGATTTCTCCGATGGGCGGAAATCGACAAAGGATACCAGCAGGGCGACCGGTGCGGTGACCAGCGCCGCGATCAAGGTGACCAACAGCGCCTGGGCCAGGGAGGTTTGACTGCGCCGCCTTTCGATGAGCTCCCGGAATCTGCCAGCGGGGGAGTCACCTTGGTCTACGCGCTTTGTCTCGGCGAGGTCTGGCGGGTTGTCCGCTGGGCTGGTGGGGCACATGCCGGTGGGAGCGCTGCGGACTTGGGGATTGGTCTGATTGAGCCTGATCGATCTGGCCCAACGCGAGTTACTGGCCGGGGGCGGCGGGGCGGATGCGGCTGTCCGGGTCGTTTTGGATCAGCGGACGGAAGGAGTCGCTGTGGGTGTCGACACGGAAGCGCAGTGAGGCCAGGTCTCGGTTCATCGCAGCGAGCTGAGATGTGAGTTGACTGACCTGGGTCTTCAGGGACGTGAGTTGTTTGCTGTTGCTGCCGTCTGGAGTGCCCGAATCCTGGCTCCATCCGTTGGAGGCTCGGTTGCCGAGCCGTTCTTCCAATTCGGTTTCCTGAGCCGCTAACAGCGTGGCAGTGGTCTCGGTGGAAACGAAGCCAAACTGGCCAGCATCGGATTCTCGGATAACCCAAACTGTGACACCAGCTCCGAGAGCGAAGCCTGTGATTACAGCTAGAAGAACAATAACAGCAGCGCGCATGTGGGAAAAATGGGGATGGGTTAGCGGTTGGTCGCCGGGCGCGGTGTGGATAAGATGACCTGCTCGATCTCGCGCAATGCGGCGTCGAGGTTCTTTTGATGTTGCTCTGCCTCCTCGGCGTAGCTCTTGAGTACCGAGCTGACGGTCGAGCTTTGTTCGGGTGTGCGTGGGTCGAACCCGGGATCGGCGAACTTCAGCGCGCCGTCAGCTTCCGATGCAGGGACGATAATGAATGTAGGGAAGCGGAGCGTGACAATGCGGCCGTTGTCGAGTTGAACTTTGCGGGTGATGGGCGGAAGGGTTTCTGATGGGCGGATTTCCCAGCCTGGAGGGAGAGGGGTTTTAGGGCGCGGCGCGTACGGGAGGTAGACTTTGCCGGGGGTTTTCGATTGGTTATTGGTGGCGACGGGGCGGCCGACGACGACGTCCTCGCCGTGATCGGCGCTGGAGGTAGCGACTTTTGGGATTAGTGCGGCTTTCCAAGACTCATCGGCAGCGGGCTCATCGCTGTTCTCCTCGGCGGGCGCGCTTTCGGTGACTGGTTGCGGAGTCGGGCTGGCCTCGGCTTGAGCCAGTGCGGGGAGCGTGGCAAATGTGGAGCCGAGAAGCAGGCAGGCAAGGGGGCGGATCATGATCTGAAATGGGCTTGGGTTAGAAGGTGACGATGACCTCGTTGGCTGCGGGCTGGCTGGTCGGCGCGGCTTGGCGTGGGCGCTTTACCGGAGTGGCTGGTCGCACGGTTGGTGCGGGATTGGCCTCGACCTGTGTCGGGCGCTTCACGGGTTTCGGGAGATCCAGCGGGGCGCTGTTGGATGGGGTTGCAAGGCGGGTGTCCGGCAACTTGCCATCGGTGATTTTGTGGAGCGTCGGGCTGTCCGGGCGCAGGACCTCGTAGGGTGAGGATTGCACAAGGAGTTGGTTCCACTGGCGGAGCAGGCTCTCGGACTCGCGCTCGAGGGCTCCCATGTCTTTTTGGAGTTGTTTGAGACGGGCGAAGATGTATTCGGCGTGTTTGCGGTGCTCCGGGGCGATGCGCAACATGCGCGACTGGTATTTGGCGGGCAGTTCGGCGGAGATCTCTTGCAGTTTGCCATTGCCGAGGTCGGCGACCATCACGTATTGCACGAGTTGGTTGGTGTTCTCGAAGAAGTCCTCGCGGGCGACGGTCGGGGCGTTGGGGTCTACCAACTCAGCGGTTGGGTTTGCCAGAGAGCCTGCCGTTGTTCGCTTTGTGCTGGTGGATGGCAGGGCGCTGCCTGTCGGAAGCCACGCGGGCTCGGCGGCGGCGGGAGAGACGCTTTCATCGACGGCTTGCTCGCCGGTGATCGCGGACCGCAGCGATTCGAGGGAATCCGTCGGAACGGGGGAGGACGTGATGTAGAGGTAGGCAAACAACGCGGAGGTCAGCGTTGTGCAAACCAACAGCGGAAAATAGCTCTGCTGCAACAAGGTGGTCTGAGGCTTCGCTTTGCGGGCGCTGCGTTTCGGGGTGGCCGGGCTTTCGGAGCTGGCCGCCTTCTTTTCTTGTTCTTTTGGAACCTTGAGCATGCGGAGGAGGATTTGAGCTGGGACTTCGAGGGATGATTCCTAGAGGGAATGTGGCCGGATTGAAAGTCAAAGATGAGAGGATTGCGAGCCGAATTCTCGAGATGGAAGTTGCCCGTTTCCTAGGAATCTGTATAGGGAGGAGCCTCAGATTTCGAGACGATAAGCAGCGTTCATTTTCCAACCTATGGCCGATAAAGGATTCTCACTTTCCCAGCTCAATGCCCCCCAACGCGAGGCGGTGGTCACTCTCAAGGGCCCCGTTCTGATTCTCGCCGGAGCCGGTACCGGCAAAACCCGGACCATCACCGCGCGCATTGCGCACATGATGGATCAGGGGATTGACCCGAAGACCGTGCTGGCGGTGACCTTCACCAACAAAGCGGCGGTTGAGAT
Organism: Sulfuriroseicoccus oceanibius; assembly: GCF_010681825.2. Taxonomy (NCBI): domain Bacteria; kingdom Pseudomonadati; phylum Verrucomicrobiota; class Verrucomicrobiia; order Verrucomicrobiales; family Verrucomicrobiaceae; genus Sulfuriroseicoccus; species Sulfuriroseicoccus oceanibius. The sequence continues at coordinate 1,791,421 of NZ_CP066776.1, forward strand.
GCGCGAGCGGATCGACGGCATGATTCCAGGCGGCAAGGCGAAGGACATGACGGTGTGTACGTTCCACTCGCTGTGCGTGCGGATTCTGCGCCAGTCGATCGAGCGTCTCGGCTACAAGCCGAAATTTGCGATCTACACCCAGGGCGAGCAGACCGGGTTGATCCGTCGATTGATCAACAAGTATGCCGGTAAGGATGAGAACCTCGACCCGAATGCTGCCATCTCGATGATCAGTGCGGCCAAGAACAAAGGGCAGGCGGTATCGGATCAAAATGACTCGCTGATTGCCGAGGTCTACCGTGCCTACGAGGAGGAGAAGCGCCTGCTCAATGCGGTGGATTTCGATGACTTGTTGGTGCTCGCCGAACGCGTGCTGCGCGAGAACCCGGACGTGCGTGATTACTGGCGCAGTTGTTACCACTACATCACCGTCGATGAGTTCCAGGACACCAACAAGCTGCAGATGCAGGTCGTGCAGCACATCGTGGGCAAGGAAGCCAATATCTGCGTGGTGGGTGACGATGACCAGAGTATCTATGGCTGGCGTGGTGCGGAGATTTCCAATATTCTCGATTTCGAGCAGTTCTTCCCGAACCCGAAAGTGATTCTGCTTGAGGAGAACTATCGCTCGACGACCCCGATTCTGCACACGGCGAACAGCTCGATTAAGTTCAATACGAGCCGCCGGGAGAAGAAGCTGTGGAGTAGCAACGTGAGCGAGGAGAAGATCCGGCTCATCGCCATGCCCGGTGATGTGGAGGAGTCCGAATTCATTGCCGATGAGATTTTCGAAATCGTGCAGGTTGAAAAGCGACCGTTCGAGGACTTTGCGGTGATTTTCCGTACCAACGCCCAGTCGCGTGTGATTGAAGAAGCGATGCGTGAGCGCAAGATCCCGTACCGTGTGGTGGGGGGGCAGAGTTTCTTCGATCGTCGTGAGATCAAGGACTACCTGGCCTATCTCTCGGTGATGTTGCATCCGGAAGACGACATCAATCTGTTGCGGATCATCAACACGCCGGCGCGCGGTATCAGCAAGACAACCATCGACCTGGCGATCGGCGATAGCCGCGAACGCAAAGTGACGGTGTGGGAGATTTTGCAAGACCCTGAGTTCGTGGGGCAACTCGGAACCCGTGCCCAGAACTCAATCGCAGCGTTTGTCGAGCTGATGCAGCGTTATGGCAACGAAGCAGACCGCCCGTCGGCAAACTATGGCGAGATCGCCGAGCGCTTCTTGAAGGAGATCGACTTTGACGACTTCCTCGAGCGGCAGTGCAAGACGGTCGAGGAGGCGGACAAGCGCAAGGAAGGGATTCACTCGTTGACCCAGGACTTGTACCGCCACCACGGCGACCCTAAGAAGCGTGAGCGTGGGTTGCGCGGTTTCCTCGATGATATGGCGCTCAGTAGTGACCGCGATGACGATGAGGATATCTCCAAACAAAAAGGTGTGTGCTTGATTACGATGCACGCCGCCAAAGGCTTGGAGTTCCCGGACGTCTATCTGATTGGTCTGGAGCAGGGGATTCTGCCTCACAAGCGCTCGCTGGTGGAGGACACTGTGCCTGAGGAGCGACGTTTGTTCTATGTTGGTGTGACTCGCGCTATGACGCGGCTGACGATGTCGTATTGTGCGACCCGTAAGAAGTGGAATGAGCTCATCACCTGCGAGCCGAGTATCTTCCTGACCGAGGTCGACAAGACCTATATCGAGGAGTTGTCACTGGATGATATTCAGGGCGAGCCGTTGGACGATGAAGAGTCCGAAGATGCCTTCGCCAACATGATGGAGATGTTGGAAGGGATTGAAGGCGTGGAGCTTGATTGAACGAGGTCGCTTGGCCGAAATGGGGCGGTGGTGCCGTGACGGGCTACCGCGCCCCCTCGGTCTGAAGCCGCTTTTCCCGCGCTGATGTAATTTTCATATTGCGCCAAGCGCCGAGGTGTGATCGATTACGCCTCCACTGTCCAAGACGCACCCGTAGTTCAATGGATAGAACGACGGTTTCCGGAGCCGTAGATGTGAGTTCGATTCTCGCCGGGTGTATTTGGTGTAAGGTGTTGATTTTAAGCGATTTGAGTGGTGGTGGTGAGCCTCTTTTGATGTGGGGCTGGAAGCGGATTTGATACCAGTTTCGGCTCGTTTCGGCCTGTTTCCGTTCGTTTTTTGGTATCAGATTGGTATCAGTTTGCGAGGGCGAGCGAGCAATACGCGACGGTGGGGCAGTTGGGATTACGTGAGTTCCCCCGAACTTGGTCGAACCGGATGGTAGAATTTACCGATTTTTTTGGCAGGGCTGCATCTTGGACCTTCCGAGCGAAGATGCTGCACGCAAACCCATCGACACATGGCCTGTGGGTACTGCCTATCACGAGCCCCATTCAATGCCCCTAGTTTTGGTGGAGAAAAAAAACAGCTTCTTTGCGTAAGAGTAGATTCTGCGATGACGTTTGGTCGACACCTTTAGCAGTTAGAAATCATGTCAGATAAATCCCGATCGCACGACGGTAAGAGCTTGCCAACCCAGTTTGAGCTGTCCCAGCTAGCAGCGTTAGTGGCAGACAAATCGATATTTACTCAGGCTGATTTTAGGGGGGATTTTAACGCAGTCGAAGCAGTGAGGCGCGCAATGAACGTCTGGCGGGCTGCTGGCGAGGAACTCCATCGTCAGCATGAGCCTCAACCTGTAAGGAGCAAGCCATCCCACCGGGATCTCACTGATCAAGAGAAGAATGTCGCAAAGGAATTTGCGGTGAATGGTGAATCTCGCTCGTTCCATGGTTGGTCGGGTGGTGGCTTGGCTGAGAATGACCCGCAATTGAGGGTGAGTTTCGCTGACTTTCGCAAAGAAGCGACTGGGCTAAAGAATGCGACACAGCAGTTGAAGTCCGTTTGTCAATGGTGGTGGGACCAGAATATTGGAGGTGAAACTGGCGATGATTTATTCGATCCGAATAATCTCGAGTTTTGCATCAATCGGGAAGATAAAGGTTACCTGTCGGCCCTAAAGACAAAGATTCGTCGATTAGAATCGAAGCTGAAAGGGAGCACTGAGCTGGACAAGGGAGCGGAGCTGGACAAGGGAGCGGAGCTGGATAAGGGAGCTGAGCTGGATAAGGGAGCTGAGCTGGATAAGGAGGCTGAGCTGGATAAGGGGGCTGAGCTGGACAAGGGGGCTGAGCTGGACAAGGGGGCTGAGCTGGATAAGGGAGCTGAGCTGGATAAGGGAGCTGAGCTGGATAAGGAGGCTGAGCTGGATAAGGGGGCTGAGCTGGACAAGGGGGCTGAGCTGGACAAGGGGGCTGAGCTGGATAAGGGGGCTGAGCTGGATAAGGGAGCTGAGCTGGGTAAGGGAGCTGAGCTGGATAAGGGAGCTGAGCTGGACAAGGGGGCTGAGCTGGACAAGGGGGCTGAGCTGGATAAGGGGGCTGAGCTGGATAAGGGAGCTGAGCTGGACAAGGGGGCTGAGCTGGATAAGGGAGCTGAGCTGGATAGGGGGGCTGAGCTGGACAAGGGGGCTGAGCTGGACAAGGGGGCTGAGCTGGATAAGGGGGCTGAGCTGGATAAGGGGGCTGAGCTGGATAAGGGGGCTGAGCTGGATAAGGGGGCTGAGCTGGATAAGGGGGCTGAGCTGGATAAGGGGGCTGACCAGGACAATGGTGCTGCGACTATCACAAAGCTTGAGAGGATCTGGCTTGAATTTCAATTGGCTGAAGCACAGAGGGAGCTATTATCCTACGAGCCGACTGAGAAGGGAACCATTGAGGAGGCCGATGCGAGGCTGGTGAAAGCTCGGGCAGCTCATTCACAAGCTGAATGGGCGCGTCTTTGGAGTGATGAAGAGGAACAGCAGATGCTCAAGAATGCGTGCCAAAATTGGTGGGGCGAAGGCGGAAAAACAGCGGCTGAGGCTACCAAGTATTTGTGTCGGTACCGGTTGTGGAAGTCGCTCGGCGGGCAATTGTAGGGATTGATCAAGTGGGCGGGCAATGCCTCGTCTCTTCTGGGGGACGCTACAGGATGATGTGTTGTCATCTGCTGGCGTTGAGTCGTGTCGACAGCTGAATAGGTCAGTCGTAGTCCCTCATATCGATGGCGTGATAGATCGCCTGAAGAGGTGGAGGCTCAGCATGATGGAACGCTCGGCTATGAATGATCTAGCCTAACTGGTTGGATTGTGGGTGATCTCTGACCCGGCTCAGGTCAGAGTGAGCTTCCCCCGATTTAGTCCTGATCGCTGGTGAGCGAGGCTACTCGTTGGTCGCGGCGGCGGAAACGTGAGGCTGATTAGTGTTGATCGAATTTTTTCTCAAAAAAAAATGATTTTATCGGACTGGGGGACGTGGTGGTGATTGTTCCGGCAGATGCCTCGTTCGTTTCAATGTAGCTCCAGTTCGTGAGGCGTACCTTTCAATCCGAGGCTGGAGTTGCGCTTAATCTTTCAATTTCCGGGTTGAAGCTTACAGCCTGTGTCTTTTGTATCTGCTTGGTGCAGAGTGGGTTGGGTTGACTGTCTGGTGTGTTTCGGTGATGGGTAGATCCATGAAGCAACTACCACAGATCACGAAACATGACGAATCGCTCATCACGACCCGCGAACTTGCCCGAAGGCTAAAGGTCACTGAGCGGACCATTGAGAACTGGCGCAGGGATGGGCGGATCCCTGCGCTGAAGATTGGTCGTGCCGTGCGGTTCCTGTGGAGTGATGTGATCGACGCTCTCAAGTCACCCGAATAACCCCGACATAAACGGAGGAAGGTGTCTGAGCTCTGGTCATCGGGGTGACTACGCGGGGTGGAATTTCGCCCAACGCGTCGAGAAACGGTGACATCTGGCCCAGCCCCCTCACAACCAAACCCATAGATATGACTAGCCATACTACAGAGTCCACACTGATGGATCAAAGCCATAGAGGGATGCTTGAGGCGCTCTGCGCCGCAGGTATCGAAGTGCTGAATTACGGAAGCCTGATCCTGATTGACTGCCCGAATCCCGACCATGTGGAGGGATACCCGTGTTGCGCGTACTTGAGTGGAACATCTCAATTCCACTGCGGTATCTGCGGCTGGAGCGGACAGCTCTCTGACGTGCTCGAACAAGTCAATGTAGACCAGAAGAAATAGAAACCCACGGTCGAATGGCTCGAGTCGTGGGCATCTACGTTAACGAATTTTGCAGGTCCGTTAACGATGATGATAAGCGACTTGAGTCATTCGGTCAAACGAATGCAACAAGATGAAGATTTCAGATGCGGCGGATCGTCGCAAGGAAACAATCAAGAGTAGGGTCCGCGATGTGCTCGATGCACTCAGGATTGAAACCCACGACCGTGGGGCATATGTGATGTTCCGGTGCCCCTGCCTCGAGCACGATGACAACACCCCTAGTGCGGTCTTGTACCGGAATGCGCAGTACGTCGAGTGCTTCGGCTGTGGGTGGAGGGGAGATGCCTTGGACGTCATTGCCTTGAAGCGGGGGTTGGATGTTCAAGTCGAGTTCCCGGAAGTCCTTGATGAGGGGGCGCAGCTCCTGGACTTGCCAAGTTCACCTCGTGATTCAGGGGCGATTAGCTCCAAAGATCGGGAGACGAAGCGTAAAGAGCGCAGAGCTAAGAAGGAGCATCGCCAGAGGGCGATCGAGCGCGCCAAGCAGGAAGTCGACCGCATCATTGAAGCCTCCGGCGATAGCAATCTTTCGTATGACGAAATGGCGAAGGCTCTGGTCGATGCGTCTCCGATTCCGGTTCCTGATTCGGAAGCATCAGAATCAGCAGCTCATCTGATGGTTCGGACTCTCTTCGCCGGTAAACGGATTTGGCTTGGGCGTTTTTCTTCTGATGGAATTCCCAAAGGGAGGATTGTCGACGTGACGGAAGACTCTTTGGTGTGTGAGCTCCAGGCAGCAAAAGCCAAAGGAAACGACCTGCGTCTGACTCCGAGCACTTACCTGTGTATGCAAGATCACCGTCGTGGAGAGAATGTGCATGAGCAGTGCTATGCGGTGCTGGAAATGGACGAGCTTCGGGGGCGTAAGCCTGAATCGGCCGATGAGATTGAGGAGCTGAAGTGTCGTTGCTTGATCTTGATCAAGTGGTTGACCGAGCACGGAGTGATCAGGCCGGTCGCCGTAGTGGATACTGGCAATAAGTCACTTCATGTGTGGATCGAGGCTCCCTCTGAGGATCGTGCGCAGGACGTGCTCGATCAAGTTGATGCGATGGGCTTCGACTTGAGGTCTTACAAAAACAAGGTCGGACCGTTCCGCTTGCCGGGCTGTGTTCATAGCGAGACCAAGCGTGAGGCTCGGTTGCTATGGCTAGCCCCCCCTTCGGGAGGCACGGAGGCAGTTGAGACAGGTAGCACTTGTGAGAACCAGTAACAGGGAGGTAGAAGTATGCTGAATATTACATGTTTTCCAGATGCTCCAAGCGCAGAGAACCCGTTGCTGAGAATTCTGCGCGCACCGATGCCTGCGTCCGCCGAGCTCCCGGAAAGGGGCTCTGGATCCGGTTCGCCCGATCTGACAGAGGAGGAGCTTGAGGCGATCCGCCGGGCATCCTATGACAAAGCGAATACCTATTACAATGGAGAGACCCAGCAGTTCTATGTTCGGGTCTCCGGCGATAGGTATCAAGTGCGCTCGGAGAGGGAGCTCAGGCGCTTTATGGAGGCCTCGGGAGTTGTCGGTAAGGAGGCTCAAAATAGCGATCTGGTGGATATCCAGCTGACGCATCGAGTTGAATATGCTCACCCATTGAGCGGGCATGATGCCGGAGTGGTGGACCTAGGGAATACCAAATTGCTGATCACTAATTCGCCGCCTCGGATCGTGCCTCAAGCGGGTGATTGGCCGACCATACATGGCTTTTTGCGCGCTCTCTTCGGTGCGGAGGATCAGGTTCAGGTCTTCAAGCAATGGCTGAAGCTTGGCTATGAGCTCATCCACTGTGGTGGTGGGCAGAAGCAGAGCCAGCTGTTGTGTTTGATTGGTGCCGCCGGCTGTGGGAAGTCCCAGTTGTCCCGACACATTATCGGGCCTGTTCTTGGCCGATCAGGCTCCGGAGTAGAGTTGTATTCCAACACCGATTTCAATGCTTCTGTGTTCGCCCTTGAGCTCCTCGAGTTGGACGACGTTCCAATCGGCCGGGGATTGGGAGGTCGCGATAGGTTCATGGCCCAGACCAAAGAGGCTTTGGTTGCCAACAGTCTTTTTTGCAACCCCAAGGGGGTGAATGGTTACCAGGTTTCCCCAAAGTGGCGGCTGGTCATGATGATGAATGATGACCCTGAGCTGCTTGAGGAATTCCCGCTCAATGTTTCTGGGTGGGATGACAAGGTGATCATGCATCGCTGCCAGGACGCCAGCCAGCTTCTCGGATCGTCAACTGATGAGATGGCGAGGTTTGATGAAGCGGTGAGGAGGGAGTTGCCAGCCTTCATTCATCATCTCGTTAACTGGGAGTGTGACCCATGCTATCGGAGTTCTCCGGGTGAAGGTACTCGCTTTGGGGTCGATTCCTATAAGCATCCCGCATTGGTGCGCGAAGTCTTCGAGAACAGCAAAGAGGCGCAGATGGAGCAGCTTCTGATCATCGCTCACAGAAACCGAGTGGTGAGAGATGCGCTGAAATCAGACGGGCAGGCAGATCCGACAGCAAGCTACTGGTGGAATCATTCCGACTTTCGCTCATGCATGGACCACTCTGACCGGGAAAGAGCCGATAGGCTGGTGCCAGATCCTCAACGGTTTGGCACGATGATGGCGAGGCTGAGTCGTTCATCCGAGTTGCAGGGGCGACTTGAGAGACGTCATGGCAACCGGCGGAACGAGTGGGAGTTTACCCCGAATCTAGTGCAGGGAGTCTTACCTGAGACGGACCCATCTACCGGAAGTTAGTGGAGGCGTGGAAGCAGAGTGGAGGCTTGGGAGATTGAGCTTCCACTCTGCAATTCATTTATGTTGAGGCGTTTGTCGTGAATGGTGGAGGTGTGGATCCTGAATCAAAGAGTTGGGTGAGTTTGCCTGGGTACAAGAGGAACTCTTAAAAGTGTGTATGAATCCCATATCTAGCGTCCACGCTTCCACTAATTGCTTTTGCCCCACAACTTTTCAGGGATGCAGCGTGGAAGCTGGCTGAATCGAAAGCCTCCACCGTTGGCAAAAAGTCTCCACTTTAAGGGCGGGCGATGACTCAGACCATCTTGTTGAGGAACGGAAATTCCCCGAAGTAATCGGCTTTACCCAGGATCCTGCGATCGATCGGGTGTGATTGCATCAATGAGTCGAATCGCTGAGGGTAGAGCAGTCGGTAGTTCTGCAGCCAGAGAGGTGCAGGCATCCCTTGCTCCTCATAGTCAACGCAGCCTTGTATGTCTGCCTGTGACGGTCGATTGAACCAATCCAGCAGTTCGCGTGATGAGGGGATCTCCCCGGGATGTGTCCAGATCTTGTTGGCCCACATCAGCTTTTCGAGCGGGGTTTCCTCGAATTTGGTGGCAAAGTCGCTATTGAGGACGAAGAGCCTGCAAAACGATTCGATTGCCCGATACTGAGCGTCTTTCACCATCCGACTGCAAGCCGCGCCTCTTAGAGCCTCCTTGAGCGCGAGGAACTCAGGAGCATCGGTTGCTGCGGCACGGGTCTGCGCCAGCAATCGGGGGAGCAGTGAGAGCAAATAGACATCTTGGTCGTCCAATAGCGGAGTGGAGGGGGGATTCTCACTGAGCGCATCATCAGTGTGAGTCCGCTGGAATGCGTCGTATGAGTCCCTGGTGTAGGGCTCCAGATGAAGAGCGGATGGAAATACTCTGATCTGTCCTGACCCTCGGATTCCCCGGGTCTCCTGAATCAAGCGGCAGCAATCCTCTGCGAGTTCGTCAATCGACCGGTATTCGCCTCCTTGCACATGCAGCGCCAGACCTCGTCCGAGGAACTCGCTCCTGCGGTGGAACAATTTCCAATCCGCTCCAAACGCGTTGCGGGGGATGAAGTCATGGTCAGGCTTCAAGGGCACCAATTGGTCTACAGGCGTCGTGTTTTTGCCCGGGTAGTAGTGCCCAGGAGCAATCCACGCTCCAAATTGTTGCTGGATTCTGGTTGAGAGCTGCTTTGAGACCGGCAGCTCGTAGCGTTCTACACGCCCTACTTGGGAAAAGTTGATGCCCTTGAGCTGCTTGGCAAACTCCCTTAATGAGCCCTCGCGTAGCGGGCCTCCAGCCAGGAGGGATCTAAGAGCCTTTACTGGGTGCTGTCTGAGTTGGGGCATGTCGAACTTAAGCTTGTCGGTGTGAGTTGTGTGACATGAAGGAGGCGAAGTGCACAGAAGAATCTTGCTTGTTTTGGTTCTGGAAGGCAGACTGTGGTGGTTAGTGTTACTTGCGCCGCTAGTTGCACGGAAATGTATCTCAACCATGAAAGACCAAACTTCGAACCAGCCTCCGGTAGAGGATCTGAATTTCCCCGATTCTTTTGCAACCAACAAGATCCTTGAGAAAATCTCACAACAATATGGGTGCAAGGCTCTTGGTGGCGGGGATGTTAAGCAAGGGTTGAATATGTTATCCGCCCTCAGTGCCGCGGCCACCCAGATCTTGCCTCGTGATGTGGAGCCCACGAGGGGGGCTAGCTTGATCGCTGGAGGCTTTAGTATCGTGTCAGGGGATGAGGTCTTCAATGCCAGAGTCCGATCCGAGTTGATCACCCCACTTAGGGAGTCACAGAACTGGGCCATCTCGAAAGCGGACTTCGTTACCAGGTCCTTGCAGATGGGGCTTGCGCCAAAGATGGATCTGAATCCTGCTCAAATTCTTTGTCGAGGAGGGACTTCTGATGAGGTCCAAGCTAAATTGGAACAATGGATGTCGCCAAGGGTGCTGGTAACCGGCAGCTCACCGGGGGGCATGGCAAAGCTTCTTTCCCAAGCTCACAACGGCCGAGCTCTGGTGGTAGCTACGATCGACAGCCGATCTCAAGCTGACTCTCTTGGAAGCCTGGTTGGGGACTTGCTAACTGACGGCTATACAACTTCCCTGGTGAGTGGTGATCCTGGCATTTCTGTTACGGGAGAGGTCTTGGCGATGACCAACAATGATACCGCCCGTGAAATTGCGTCTCTTGCAGGGCAGGGGAGCTGGGTTCACCGCTGTGTGTGGTTGGATGCGTCTAAAGCTGAATTTGATTTGGAGGCCGAGGATCGGAGTGCACGCGGTTATCGCCCGCTTCTGGAACGCCTGTACAAGATGAGGGTCGGCGTTGACGCTTCGAGGATTGGTATGTACAGGGTGCCGGCACGGTACGTTGAACAATGGAATCAGTTTGCTGCGGAATGGGCGGGAGGAGATAGTTCGCAGATTGGACTCGCTCACAAAATCTTTCCGAGTCTTGGTGTCGGTTTGCACCTCGTGTGGACATCCCCGCAAAGAATTCCAGAGGAGATTTGGCTCTGGGCATTTCACTTGGGCAAGTACCTGCTTCTTCAGTCGCGCGACGTCCGGGTTGGATTGCGCCATGGCGCGGAACTGGCACTTGTTGAGAACGCTGCACTCCGCATCCTGCCTAAGATGGATGATACCCCAATGACGGTGCGGGAGATCTCGCGCAGATGTAGTTCAATGCGGGCGGAGCTGTGTAGGACTGCTCTAAAATGTCTGACCGCAGCGGGATACCTCGAGGAGCTCGAGAATAAATGGCGAATTGATCCCAATTTCAGCGCTGAGGCTGATCTCAAAAGTGTTGAATGTGCAAAAAACGCGGTTTTTCTCCCGACCTTAAAGGGGGGTAGGTTCAATAGGGAATTCCTTGCCCAACTCGAAATGACACGGTGACAAACGTGACTGCGGATGACAGAGGAGTGATGCGTATGTGACTTGATCTGGACATGTCAAAAGCCGGACCTATTCGGACATTGAGGGCGTGCTTCAAGCAATGAGGCATGGGGCGGGTGGCTCTGTGGCGGACAAGGTGTCAGCTCGCCTTGATTCGGAGTGATTTGCTCTCGCTGCCGATAGCTCGGATGGCAAAGACCATCATTAGAATCAGTGATGGCGACCAAAACATCCACCATGGCCATTGGGAGATACCGGGTGCCCAGTCGGCGAGCAGGTAACGAGTGGCCAGAAGCCAAACCTGTGCGGCGGACAGAAGTGCGGTGAGGTTGCTTGGACGCTTAATGAGGTGCTCGCCGTCAAGGGGAGGTCGAGCGCTGAGGATGCATAGAAGTGCTGTCAGGCCGATGGTGAGTGGTGCGAGGGCGACCCACCATGATATCCCGGAGATGCCGGCTAGTCTGACGGCGAGAAGTGTCACCTGTAGTACTGCCAATAGAAAAAGTAGGAGTCCCTGTTTTTTGGACGGAGGGCGAGGGCTTACTGGAGGTCGTTGGTACATCAAATTGTGGGCCGAGAACGATCAGGCTTTGTCTCTAAAGCGTAGCAGGACTTCGGGAAATTGTGCTGATTTTCCTTGTGGCCTCGCTAGGTTATTTAAAGGTCAGATTGTGATCCGCTCCTATTCCTGATCTGGCGAGTGATTACCCCCACATCCCTACTCCCCGTCCCCATCGCCTCGGAGTTTCTCCCACAGGTTGGCGTGGTTGAGTAGGACGCGCAGGATGCCGTGTAAGGTGTCCTTTGAGTTGAGGGCTTTGGTGCTCATTGTGCTATGGGCGTCCAGAGCCTCGATAATGGCGTCCTGCAGTGCTGGCATGAGGTCCGGGGAGCTGGCGAACTGCTCTTTGCTGTTGCTTTGGGCCTGGGTGCGGAGCTTGTCGGATTCGAGCAGCTTGCCGAGGATGACGTTGTTGACATAGATCAGCTGGTCATCGTCCGTGGTCTCCGTGCCGAAGAGCTCATTGAGCTGCTCGATGATGGCACTCATTTGTACCTTCTGCTTCTCCTGGATGGATCCGCTGCCCGATTCGGTGATCGGCTTGAGGTACTCTCCTTTGCCCTCACCAAGAGTGGTGTCGGAGTTCTTCTGCTTGTTGAGCTTGTGGTGGGTCAGCTTCACCTTGGACAGGTCAATGCCATCGCGCTCGCGGCCGAAGTCCAGCAGGCGTACCAGATGCTTGTAGAAAATGGCGCGCTTCTCGATGTCGGTGTTGCCGTAGTCGAAGATCTGCGAGAGGAAGGTGTAGAGGCGCAGGAAGGCACCGAGGTCGGCCTTGAAGAGGGTCAGGCAATCCATCTCTTCCTTGGCTGCTTTGGCTCCAGAATCATCGCCCTTTTCCTTGGCCTGCGTGTAGGCGGCTGTGGCGGCTTTGAATCGCTTGAGCAGGCGGTCTGCGACAGGCTCAATCGCTTTGAAAAGCATGGCCTGCGTCGCGTCGTAGCGCAGCTCGATGTTGACCACGCGATCGACTTCGTTGTCATCGTAGAAGCCTGCACCGTCGAGCTTGGCGCGGAGGTTGTAGACCAAGTTTGGATCCGTGGTGGTTTCCAGCTCGGCTGTCTCGTAATAGACCTGGAACGACTTGAGGATGTCCTCGGCTTCGTTGGCAAAGTCGACCACATAGGTGGTGTCTTTGCCCGGGTGGCAGCGGTTCAGTCGCGACAAGGTCTGGACGGCCTGGATCCCGGAAAGGCGTTTGTCCACATACATCGCGCAGAGCAGCGGTTGGTCGAAGCCGGTCTGGAATTTGTTTGCCACCAGAAGGATGTGGAATGCCTCGTCCTTGAAGGCTTCGCGGATGTCACGTCCGTGCAGACCGGAATTGAGCGTCTCCGAGGTTTCGGTGAACTCATCCGGGCCGGATTCAGGGTCGCTGACTTTGCCGGAGAAGGCGACAAGGGTGCCATAGCCGTAGCCCTTCTCCTTGATGTATTGGTTGATCGCCAGCGACCAGCGCACCGCCTCCTTGCGGCTGCCCACCACGACCATGGCCTTGGCCTTGCCATCGAGCAGCTTGGTGACGTTCTGGCGGTAGTGCTCGACGATGATTTCCACCTTTTGGGAGATGTTGTACGGGTGCAGGCGGACCCAGCCCATGATGCCCTTCATGGCGGTGGACTTCTCCACCTGGGTGTCATCGTAGTCCTTGCCTTGGTGGGAGAGTTTGAATGCCAGCTTGTAGTTGGTGTAGTTCTTCAGCACGTCGAGGATGAATCCCTCCTCAATGGCCTGACGCATCGAGTAGACGTGGAATGGCCGCGGCACGTTGTCCTCCGCAGGCTTGCGGCTCGGATCCGGGCGGGTGCCAAAGATCTCCAGAGTTTTGCCCTTAGGGGTGGCGGTAAAGGCGACAAAGGTCACTCCTTGGTCATCGGCGCGGGCAGTCATTTGTGCGGCAAGAATGTCCTCCGCGCTGATTTCGCCCCCGTCGTTGATTTCCTCCAGCTCTTCCGGGCTGAGCACCGCCTTGAGCTTGGCTGCGGCCTCACCGGTTTGCGAACTATGGGCTTCGTCCGCGATCACTGCGAAGCGCTTGCCTTCCGTAGCAGCCAGCTCACGCACCTTTTCCAAGGCGAACGGGAAGGTCTGGATCGTACAAACCACGATCTTCTTGTCCCCTGAGAGAGCCTCGGCCAATGCGGCACTCTTGCTCCCGGTCTTGCCGTCAATGCGGGCGACCACGCCGGTCTTGCGCTGGAAGTTGAATAAAGCGTCCTGCAGCTGGGAATCGATCACATTGCGGTCGGAGACCACGATCACACTGTCGAACACCTTCTCATCCTTGGCATCGTGCAGCTCGGAGAAAAAGTGCGCCGTCCATGCGATCGAGTTCGTCTTACCCGATCCTGCCGAGTGCTGGACCAGGTACTTGGTGCCGGGGCCGTCCGCTACCACCGCCTGTTGCAGTTTGCGGGTGGCATCGAGCTGATGATAACGAGGGAAGATGACCTTGTTGATCTTACCTTTCTTGTCCTTCTCGCTGATGAGGTAACGACCAAGAATCTCCAGCCATCCCTCGCGTTGCCACACCTGTTCCCAGAGGTAACTGGTGGAGTGTCCGTTCGGGTTGAGCGGATTCCCAGCGCCTCCGTTGTTCCCCAGGTTGAAGGGGAGGAAGAAGGTGTTACCTCCCACTAACTTGGTGGTCATGTGGACCTCGCGGTTACTCACGGCAAAGTGAACCAAGGCTCCCGATGGGAACGAGAGCAGAGGCTCCGGGTTCTGCCCCTTGGGTTTGGGGTTCCGGTCGTAGCGGTATTGGTCGATGGCATCGCCCACGCATTGAGTGAAGTCCGTCTTTAGTTCAGCTGTGGCAATGGGCAGCCCATTGAGGAAGAGCACGAGATCGATCGAGTTCTCGTTGTAGAGCGAGTAATGAACTTGGCGCACCACGCGCAAACGGTTCGCCTCATAGCGGCTTTGGATCTCCGGGTTGAGCGCGAAGGCCGGTTTGAACTGAGCGAGGCGCAGCGCCTGTCTGAGCCCGAGCAGTTCCACTCCATTGCGCAGAACATCCAGCGAACCGCGTTGGTTGAGTTGGTCGCGCACACGGGTGAGCAGCGTGGTTTCCGCCTGGCTGCCGTGGTTCTTCACCAGCGCCTCCCATGCCTTCGGCTGCGACTCCTTCACCCACGCCACGAGGTCGGCCGGGAAAAGCGCCCGCTCCCGGTCATAGTGCTGGGCATCGCCCTTGGCGTAGAGCCAGCCGTGCTTGGAAAGGTGGGCGCAGATCTCGTCTTCGAAGCTGATTTCCTTGTGGATGTCGTGCATGGGAGAGGGTGGGGAGGTGCCAAATGAGCGGTTACTTTGTAGCAACCGATGGGGATTGGATTAGTGGGATGGGGGCGGGAAATGTGATCTTGGCGGTCATTTTTTGAATGATGCCGTGGTTTTCATTCAGGTATCCCGCCGGTGTCGCGGTTCGCGCCTTGCGTCACTCGAAAAAGCTTTCCGCCATTTGTCGGGTTTGGCTGTTCGATTGATAGGATCTGTCTAATTGGAGGAGAGGGCGCGTTCGATGCACTCACGTCCATTTGAGGAAAGCCGTCTGACCCCAAAGAGTCTTGAGATTTCATAAGCCTGGTCATCGCCTTGGATGTGCTTCGAGGCCAAGAGGATTTCTTCAGGGGCGATATGTTCGATTTTGCGGGTGCTGTCCTCGCAGACAGGGACACGGGGTGAAGATAGAGAGGCTTTCGATGCCTCGTCTATCCAAATGAAGGAACTTGAATCTCCATCCGAGCTGGTATGGAAGTGCTCGTCCACAATTGAAAAAATTCTCTCCCTGATCAGTCGTCCGGATCGTTTGAATCCATGAACCCGGGCGATACGATTGACCAAAAGGTCGTCGGCAATTGGAGCCTCTGTCTTCAAGGTGTGCTCGATGAGCTCTTTCAGAACTGGTGTGTAGAGTTCATCGTGAAAAAGCTCGGGGTCGAGTTTGCTTTCAAAGGCAGCGAAGTCCGTTACTACGTATTCCACCGGTCTGGCGATTGTCTGTGATTCTTGGGGAGTGGTGGTTTTCGTAGTGACCGGGCTCTCTTCTGCAGGGATGGTATCCACCGCATTGCAGGCGATTTTCTTCAGTGGAAGGAGCTCCTCCGGCTGCTCGGTATCAGTAGTATCGAAAGCGTTGGTATCCCTGAACTCCAAGATCTTGGATTCAGTTTTCAGCTTGTCCGCTTCGAGTAACTCACGGATAGCCGTGTCGAGACGTTCTATCTCGGCTTCCTGGTTGACGAACCAATCGGTTGACCACACACGCAGTAGCTTCCAACCGAGCCCTTCGAGAACAGAGGCCCTCACTTTATCCCTGTCTCGAGCAGTAGCCGCGCTGTGGTAGGTAGCTCCGTCGCATTCGACGCCCACCAAGAAATCTCCCGGGCGATCAGGATGCACGATGCCCAAGTCGATCCGGAAGCGGGAGACTCCGACCTGAGGGACGATTTGCCAACCCTTCTCTTCCAAGCGTCGGGCAACGGCTTCTTCGAATGGGGAATCATATCCGCCGACTGAGCCTTTTACCGCCTCGGCCAGGGCACGAGGGCCGCGTTCAGCAAACTCCAGGAAGTGTTTCAGGTCCTTGACTGCGCGTGCACTGGTACGGTTCAGGTCGATCATTGAGGGGTCGAACGAGGTGAAAACCTTCATTTCGCGGCGTGATCGCGTGAGTGCGACGTTGAGTCGGCGTTCGCCACCGTCCCGGTTTAGTGGACCGAAATTCATCGACATGGTCGGCGATCCTGGCTCGGTCGGACCATAGCCGATACTCAGGAGAATGAAGTCCCTCTCGTCACCCTGTACGGTTTCCAGGTTCTTCACCACGACTGGCTCGGTGCGGTCCGGGCTGAAGAACGGTTCTATTTCGGGTTGCTTTCGTCTGGCATCATCCAAGAGGTCTTCGATCAGTCGCTGCTGGTCGGCATTCAAGGTGATGACACCGAGCGAATAATCTGCGGCAACAAACTCTGGATCGGTCAGTAGGCGAACCACTTCAGCCACGATGGCCTTGGCTTCGTCCTGGTTGGTTCGAGCCTTGCCCTTTGCATAGACACCATCGACGCGTCTCCATGTGACAGCACTCTCACGTGTCTCTGCGGCGGGGAAAGTGATCAAGTTGCCGCCGTAGTATTGGTGGTTGGAAAATGCGATCAGGCTCTCGTGACGGCTTCGGTAGTGCCAGGACAGGCTATGGCGTGGAATCCCGACAGCCAGACATTCATCGAGGATGCTCTCCATGTCGTCCTCAACACTGCCGTCGAAGTCGCTATCGCCACTGGCGCGTTGGAAGAAGTTGGTGGGGGGCATTTGTTTTGGATCACCCGCTACGATCACTTGTTTTCCCCGGGCGATCGAACCCACCGCATCCCACGGTGCAATCTGGGAGGCTTCGTCGAAGATCACCAGATCGAACAACTCTTGGTCGGCAGGCAGGTACTGGGCGATCGAAAGCGGGCTCATGAGCATGCATGGTGCCAGATAGCCGAAAGCACTACCCATTTCAGATGCCAGCTGGCGGAGAGGTTTGTGGCGGCGCTTTTTCTGCAGTTCATGCTTCAAGATGCCGTAGCCGTCCTTTTTGCCGACTTCTGTTTTGGACGGGAGGCGTCCAGCGAGCACGGTGCGGGTGTACTCTATGCTAAGGCGAGCGACCTCATCGTCGATCTTGCGGAATTCATCGATGCTGTCCATGTGCTCGACGGCAACGAAGTCACGCAGGATGGGCTCGCGATCGATTGATTGGGCGGCAAACCATTTGCTATAGGCTGCCAGGAAGGACGGCTCGACCTCACCTTTCGGCAAGCTGCCGTTCTCCGCCGCAACTATGAGGGGTTGCAGGCCAAGTGAGAGCGCATCTTGACGGACCCTTTGCCAAGTACACCATGACTTGAGCTTGTGTTCGTTGTCCGTGATGGCGCTACAGCTTTGATCCAATGCATCGAAGGAGGGAATCTCGTCATTGGCTATCCCACACAAGGTGGTGAATTGGTCAAAAGCGATGCTGTATTCTTCTAATGCTTGAGCCAGTCGGGCTGTCGCTTGGCTGATGCTGCCTTCTGGTGAGAGCATCATATTGGCATCCACGACGATCCTGCGCGTAGCAGATGACAAGTCGACGTACTCATCAGGCTCGGTAGCCAGTGAGGAGAGTTTGCCCCGGAGCGCGGTGCTCAATTTCAGGGCTTCTGCCAATTGCTTGGTATCTGACTTGAGGAGGTTGAACCCTGGTACGTCATTCAGCAGCTTATCCAGCCCACTGACTTTCAGGTGTATCTCCCTCAATCGTCTGAGGTGTGGGAGATCGGATGGAACATCGGGTACACCACTACAGCCTCCGGCTTGGGCTAGTTGCTTTGCCACCTTCTTCTTCGCGAATAGGGCAAGGATCAGGAATTTGCCCTGCGCCTCGTTCCATGCGCTCTCGATCTGCTCGATGTTTACTTTGGCTGGCGCATCCGCGGAATAGGGGACAGAGAGGTTCTTTAGTAGCCTCTGGTATTCATCCAGCAGAGGAATCAACTCATCAATTGCAGCAGACTTCTTGTTGATGTCCGGGCTGAATGCAAAATTGAGATCCCATTCATAAGTGAGCAGGACGGTTTTGATGAAGTCCAATAGCTTACTGGTAGCTTCGTGGTCGTTCGCTTCCAACTTGAGGTTGCAGCTCGCCAGTACCTTGTCCCTGGCACCGCGCAGATTTTCGGCTTTTTGGGGCAGGCGTTGGGCGTGACTGAGTACAGACTCCTGCCACTGGTTGGACCATTCCTTATGCGTGATGATCGAGAAATCCGCAGGGCACGCAGAGAATGATTCCAGGTTGAGGTCAAGTCTTCTGGCAACCTCACGCATCTGATCGAATGTGTCACGGTCGTGAACAGTCCCGGCATGCCACTTGAGTGCAGGTGTGGCACTGGAATGGTCTCTGGCAACGATACCGATGGCTTGATGGACGCTCATTCCATTGGGATGCCGCTCATGGAGACACTGGCTGACTTTGTTGAGTCGGTCACGTAAAGTGCGCAGGCGCGTGGTTTCTGCGTCCCATTTGGATTGGCTCAGGTCTCCGCGTACTTCCCATGCTCGGTCAAGTTGCTGCAGGATCTCCATTTTGGAGGTGTTGTTCGAATGCACCTCAAGACAGAAATCGCCCAGCCCTCTCTCTTCGAGTCGACGGTATACCACTTCCAATGCCGCCATCTTTTCCGCGACGAAGAGAACACGACGGCCCTGAGAAATGTTGTGAACGATCATGTTGGCGATCGTTTGTGATTTGCCTGTGCCTGGGGGGCCGTCCAACACGAAGTGAGAGCCTTGACCCGAAGCAACCACGGCGGCTAACTGGGAGGAATCTGCGGGCAACGGGGCGAACAAGGATGATGGGTCTACTTTCTCATCCAGTTCATGTTCCTTTGGATATTCACTGTTGCCTTCAAACCCCTCTTGGCCACGCTCGATCAAGTGCTTGACCACAGGATTCTCGAGGAGTTGCTCCCGGCGATCCACCAGGTCTTTCCACATGAGGTATTTGGCGAATGAGAAGGTGCCTATGGCCGTATCGGTGGTGACCTCAAATCCGGCGATGTCCTTCACTGCAACCCGGACATGATTCCAGATACCTTCCACATCGATGCCGCTCGCGTCTTCGGGGAGGTCGCCGTCCAAGCCCGGGATGTGAAGGTCGAAGTCTTGGCGCAATAGCTCCAGTAAGGTGAGGTTGAAGCGGGGCTCGTCCTCATGGCTGGTCATCACCACTCCGGAGAGTGCACTTCTACGCGTCAGGGTGACTGGGTAAAGGATGAGTGGGGCGCGATAGGTGCGTGGGTCTTCTGCGCTTTTCTTCCAGTTGAGGAAGCCCAGTGCGAGGAAAAGTGTGTTGGCTCCACCTTCAGCAAGGTCGGAATTTGCCTTTCGGTAGAGATCGATCAACGACGCCTCAAGCTTCTTCGCGGGCAGTGGGGAAAGTACTTCTCTGGAAGCCAAAGCATCCAAGGCGTATTGCTTGGTCAGATCTTCGTTGTTTTGCTGGCCGTAGAGTTCGACGTCGCGACCTCCTGCGGACAGGTCAGGCGTGGCTGAGATTTTGATTGATTTGCCTGCTGCAAGCATATCCTCCAAGGTGCCGGGGGCTGGGCAGGTCAAAGGGATGTGTTTGCTGTTCGGCGGGAGATGCAGCAATCGGTTTCTTGCTGTGAGATCAAGTAGCTTGCGCTGCCATTGAGTAATGCGGTCGTCTGGAGTTTCCGCAGTGGTGGTGATTTCAATATCGATCGGCGGCAGGACTGGCGCTTCTTCCAAAGCATCTGAAATCTCTTGCTTCTCAACGTGCTCCGCTTGCTTGGCAATTGGTGACGCTAACCCAAGCGGCTTGATACGGCGCATGCGGGCGCGACGAATATCAATCGCCATGTGGAACTCGTCATCGTTAAGCTTCGCTTCGGCATGTTTGACCGCCTTACTGAAGGGCGGTGTGGGCGACTTGGTTACCAGCGTGGTCTCAAATACCAGGATCTCCTTCAACTCGACTCGCTTTCGCACAGCCATGGCCTCCTCGATGGTCAGTTGGGTGAACTCCTGAGGTTGCAACCAGACACCAACAAAGGCATGCCCTTCCGTGATCACGATGAGGGGATTGAGGCTGGCCTGTTCCAGAGCAGCTGCGAACAGCATGGAACTGTCCAAGCAGGTGGCCAGACGACCTTCGAGTATGGCTCCCGGGGTGCGGACCTTTTGTCCTGATGTCTCGAAGCTCGCGGGGGGCAGGGAGTAGCTTAGTTGGAGTCCAGCCACAGCGGACCATATTGCCGAGGTGATTTCCCAAACCCTGCTGCGTGAGCGGTCCTCATAGCCGTTGATGGAGTCGTTCTTGCCTGCCCGGCGCAGGGTGTCGCTGGCCATCTTCAAGACTTTGTCGATGGCTGGATCGTTCGGCATGCAGAATGCGGGAAGCAACTCGGGCATCGACGCGGTGCCGCCCCAATGGGTCTTTGCCAGCAACTCCACAGGGTAGGATTCACTCGCTACCTTTTCTCCATCGACATCCTCCTTACATACCTCGATGACAACATCCCCGCTGACGCCTTCGGTCAAGTCCGCCAGCATCCCGGCATTCAGTTTGACATCTCTTTCAGGTAACCGGATCCTCGAACCGGGCTCGATCCGATCGACGCGCCAGATCTTGGTCTCTAGAAATCCAAGGTCGCTCTTGAGCACGATCACCAGATCCTCCATGACCTCTTCCCCCTTGTTTTCAAGGTCGAGTTCCAACAGAAGGGGGACGGAGTTCTGGTGCGAGGCAAAGCCGACTTTTTTAGCAACGGTGGCTGTGATTTCCAAGGACGTGTTCATGATGTTTGGATGCGTTGGGGGCTCTCTTACGCCAGTTGGTGCAGGATGAACTTTCAGAGGCTAACAGAAAGTATCTGGATGTCGTGCAAGGGGGAGGGTGGGGTTATGCGTTGATGAGTTCTTTGGGCTGTTGGGATTGGCGTTTCACATCGTCCAGCGTTTTTCCATCTTCGGTCTTCCACTCGATCCAGCCGTTGGCCGAGCGGCCCTTCAGTGCGATGGCCGCCGCGCTGGGCGAGGCGAACAAATGATCCTTGGTGAAGGTGAGCGAATCGCCATCGACCTCCACCACGTCCGATGCGATGATCTTCTCCCGCCATTTTTCGGTGCTGGTGTCCTTGATCGACTTCACGCTGGAGCGGCGTCCTTTGGATCCCTTGAGGACGACAAATCCCTCCGTGTTGTAGATTCCGACGCCTTCGGTTCCCGGGCCTTTGCAGTAGAATTTCTGTTCGCTTTCCGAGCCACTTTCGGGCGTGACCAAGGGGGTGAACAGCGGATATCCGAGCGTGCCCAACAAGCTGCGAGCTGTGTCGAAGATCTCCAGGCATTCAGCCTCCAAGGGAGCTGGCGTGTGCGGTTTCGACCCGCCGTTGCCATTCTCGTCCGAGTAACGCTCCGCTTTGCGGATTTCCTGCAGGGAGAGCCACTCCAAAAACAGGCCGTGGGTCTGGGTCAGACTGTTGGTCCGGGAGATCAGTATCAGTGCCCGCTCCCAGAAATCCTTTTTGCTGTCGTTGTTGTGCTGCGAGAGGCGTTTTCGCAGTTCGCCGGTTTGCCCGACGTAGACCAGTGGCTGCTCGCCGGACTCGCCTCCCACCAGGAAGTACAACCCGACCTGCCCGCTCTCCGGCATCTTGAGGAAGTCCTGCAGCAGGCTGCGGGGAACCTCGATCACCTGGACAATGCGGGTGGTGATTTCGGCGATGCGGATGCCTCGTGGATCCCCGTCAGGGAGGAAGATTTGGATCGTTTTGGCGTTAGGAGTCATGAGGGAAGGCTGTGCTCAGCTGGCTGCTGTATCGGTGTTGAGTAGTGTCGAGATCATCTCCTCTTCGTGCTCGAGGATTGCCGCCTTGTCCCAGTTGTCAAACTGCATCATGAGGTGCTGCTTGGGACTATCGATGGAGTTCTGGGCGTAATAGTCCTTCTTGGCCGCCGGGCTGAAGTTGCTGAGGCGGGAGTTCTTGCTGTGGCTGATCAAGCAGAGGTTGCCAAAGTAATGTAGGGAAGGATCGTCGCTCATATCCTTGACTCCCTCCATCGGTGTCTGCGGGTAGTAGTGCTCGACGGAACTGCGGAAAGTGAACTCGTAGTTTGCAATCTGCTTTTGACTGTTGTCGTTGCGGTATTTCTGCCACAGCAGGTAGTCGAGGTAGTTGAAGACCAAGTTGTTTTTGATCTTGGTGAAGCGCATTTGCGGGCTGATGTCCCCAGCGGAAAGCGTACCTGGATCCCGCTGAGGTTTTCCTTTGCGGCGATAGATCATCTCGTAATAGGAGGCTCCTTCACCTTTTACCAGATAGCGATCAAATACGAAGGCGCGAGCCACGCCCTCCATGTGTGTCAGGTACTCGCTCGCGATGACGTCAGATTCGTTGCTGAACAAATAGTTCAGAGCCGCATTGAGCCAGTGCTTGTAGACCATGGTTGGCGTCGACACATGAAATGCGGAGAGCAGCATCAACAGGCTGCGATTGAGCTGATCATCGCCTCCGTCGAAGGTGTTTACATAGCTGCTCTTGCCAAGGGAATTACGGCTATCACCTTTGTTCCATTTGTAGCGCTTCAGGCTCCATGAATCGGATCCCTTGAGGAACTCGCGCTTGATAATGTAGTGGTCGAACAGGTGCTTACCCTTCAGTAGGTTGAAGATGAATTTCCGGCTCCTCTCAAGCGGAGCCTCCGCCTTGAGGATATGCTCCTCAAAGAGTTGAATCAGTCTCTTGTCGTCGAGTGGAACGTCATTGTCCGTGTGTGCCTGCGTACCTTCGTTGACGCTGATCCTCAGAATGTGGAGCAGGAAGTTCGGGAAGTTGATCACCGAGTTGAAGCGGTCGGGAGTATCGTCCCCATCCTCGGTAGTTGTGCGCTCCTTTACTGGGTTGGCGATGATGTAGGACAAGGCTTTGCTCTCATCAGCGCTGCTTTCCTCGCTGTGCTGGGCTACGGTTTGACACAACTGCTCGAAGTTCTTCGGCTGCAATTCATCCCATTTCTGGTCCCCGAACAGCTCATTACGCAGCTTCGGAGAGAACCCTGACTGGGCGTATTTCTCCATGTTCGCGCAGGACTCCCAGACCAGATGCAGGGTCCGCTTCGAGCTCTCTTTGATTGCATCATCAGGCTCTTGGTTCAGCACCTCCAGCAGCTTCGCCTTGAGCACTTCATGTTTCTCCAGCTGTTCGCCACGGCTGTTCATGATCTCAAAGTAGTGATTGAGGTCGGTATCGTCCGGGACTTGAATCCGCATGACCTGCACCTGCTCAAAGAGGAACCGCTCGAAATGTTGGAGCTTCTCCGGGCTGTTCTTGAAGGCGAGATCCAGAGCCTCGCCGATCAGCCGGTAGCCGTTGGTGATACCGGTATTGATCTCCTCTGGCTTGAGCGCGTCACTGGGCTCCTTGTGGAAGTGACGGTTGGTGATCGTATCGAAGGTCTTCTTCGACAGCGGTCGGCTTTCGAAGTGGATCTTGGCGTCGCGGTACCACGCTGTGTTCGCAGATCCGTTGTTCTTCAGGTACGAAGTCAGCAAGGAGAGTGTGGTAAGCCGCTGCTGGCCATCGATCGTCTCAAAGACCGTGTGCCGCGCCGAACGATCGGCTTGCCGACGGAAGACCACGAGCGAGCCGATGTAGTAGGGCCGCTGCTCGGGCATGTAGTCGATGATGTCCTGGATCAGTTGGGTGATCTCACCCTTCTCCCACGCGTAATTGCGCTGGTACATGGGAATGAGGTAAGTGTCATCGCTCCCCAGCAGTTGCTTGACGGTAAGTTGAGTGACTTCTTCGGTGTTGCTAAACGGCATAGTACCTCATTTCTTCAAAAAGCTCCCTGATCGCCTTGGTGGCTTCAGTCTTGTGGACGTCCTTCTCTTGTAATGTGTCGAGCGGGTAGCTGAGGAACTCACTCGGGTGGGTGGATTCCCTGACCAGCTTGAACAGATTACCGTTATCCAGCACGTGGTTGTCCATGCTCGCGAGTTGGACCACCTGCTGCCTCAGGCGCAGCGTGTAGGACCAGATGAAAATCTTCTCCACCGCCCGCGAGATCTCCGTCAGTCCGAACTTGTCGACGTAGTAGAGCAGCAAGCAGTCAAAGATGGAGCGTGTGTAGCGGTCGCCGGTGCGGTTTCTACCAGAGTAGGTGTTCAGAGTATCCAGGATGCGCCGTGGCAGCTCGTCCAGCTTGGTGTGGTCTACGATGGGGGGCAGCTTCTCTCCGGCATGACGGATATCCTTCACCTTGTTCTGGTAATGGGATACCAGCTCGAAGAAACGGCGGCCGTTGATGATGATCTGGTCGAGGTGGAAAGGGAAGTCGAGGCGATGGTGATCGATCCGGCGCTCGTACTGGTGGTTGTAGTGATCGACGAAATGGTGGGCCATCCGTAGTTGCTCCACATAGGGATAGTCAGCGATCTTCTCCATGTTCACCCCCTTGAACAGGCCGGTGTCGTTCTTACCAAAGTAGCGGGCGGAGCTGTCCTTCGCCCAGTTTCTGATCCGGTAGAGGTAGAGGGCAAACAGATTGGCGAGCTCCTCGGTCTCGGAGTTCTCCCATTGGGCCACGGTGGCAGCCTTCAGTGATTCATCGGCTTCGGTGAACTCCCGCAGGTGGTAGGCCTTGAGCAGATCGTGCGGTTCCAGGTCTCGACCACGTGCGTTCTGCGAATCGAAAAACTGGAACGCTTCGGAGACATTCTCCAGCGAGAAGGTCACCAACTGGCATTTCTCCAGCAGGAACACCATCAGCTCCTCGGTGAAATCCGGGCGGGTGACCAGGCGGCAGATCTCTTGGTAGTTGCGGTAGATGTTGAGGTGGGAGATCTCGCTGTCGAACTCCGGGTCGATCAAACCTTGTGCATCAAAATCACTCAGGTGCTTCTTCAGCCGGTGGTCTTCAACCTGATCCCGGCGCTCCTTGAGGAAGGCTTTTACGATCAAGAGCAAGGTGATCGTCCGCTGCTGTCCGTCTACAATGTTTCTGCAGCCCTTTTCCTTGTGGAAGACAATGGTGCCCAAGCGGTAGGAGGACTTGCCCTGGTGCTTGGTAATGTCCCCAAAGAGCTGGTTCACGTTCCTCACGCCCCACTTGTAGGGACGCTGGTATTCCGGGATGCGCAGCGACTGGTCGGAGAGGAGCGCTTTGACACTGATGATCGCCTTGTCCAACGGCTCGGCAGTACGAGTGTCTGCGGTGCCGTTGGGTTTCGCGCTTGGATGGTCGGCAACAAGCTGGCTCATGCGGACACCTCCTGACTGACGTCGATTTGGCCGGTGACGGCGGCGGAGATGAGGGCGGTGCGACGCTCCTGCAAGAGCTCGATCGCCCGCTCGGCCTCAGCGGTGAGGGTGTCGAGTTTGTTGTTCTCATTAGCTAGGTGAGTCGCAATGGCGGCTCGTTCATCGGCTGGTGGGTACGGAATCTCGAAGTTGTTTAAGACGCCAATTGTCAGTTGGTTGATCGTTGATGTCATGAAGGCGCCTGCCTGAAATTCAAACAGAGGTGAGTTCAATACACATCCAATGAACGCGCTATCAGGGCTCCGGTAGATGGTCATGAAGGCACCAAAGGTAAGTCCTTGTGATTGTTCGGTAATTGTTGCGTTTTTCCCGATGAGAGCACGGCTTCCATTTCGGGAACAGATCAAGATGTCACCCGGTCTTGTGATCAATTTCTCAGGGATCTCGCAACAGACATAGACGTTATCATTGAATGATATCTGCCCTTTTTGGACATTGGATGATCGTAATACCAGTGTACCGCAACTCTCATCGACGATGTCCCCTGGACCGTAAGTGAGCCCAATAATGGCCTCACCTAGGTGTTTAAGTTTCTTCACCTCCCAATGCTCTGGGATGTCGCCGAGCCATTCGATGCCGGAGGGTTTGAGTGGGGCCTTGGGGGTGAGGCCTTTGGTGACGGCGTGGGAGATGAGGGCCTGGCGCTTTTCCTTGAGCAGCGCGATGAGGCGGCCTTGTTCTTCGATCAGCGCGTCGATCTTGGCGGTCTCCCGGTCGAGAAAGGCGGCGATGGCCCGTTGCTCGGTGAGGGGGGGGAAGACCAACGGCATTCGACTGTGCAGTTCAGGCTGTAAGTCCCATTGGTTAACACGGATCCCTTTAGAATTAGAAAGGTAGCCTGTGATGTAACGAGGAGACCTCATCAAGTAATGTAGGAAGCGGCTCTCTTCTTTGTGGAGGGCGCGTAAGACGAAGTATGCAGG
This sequence comes from Sulfuriroseicoccus oceanibius, assembly GCF_010681825.2. Taxonomy (NCBI): domain Bacteria; kingdom Pseudomonadati; phylum Verrucomicrobiota; class Verrucomicrobiia; order Verrucomicrobiales; family Verrucomicrobiaceae; genus Sulfuriroseicoccus; species Sulfuriroseicoccus oceanibius. The sequence continues at coordinate 1,817,607 of NZ_CP066776.1, forward strand.
GCTGACAATGCCACGATGATCAGATATCGCGACTGATCCCTGCCAAGCCTTCATCTTGTTAATGGCTAGATCACCGGGCTCAACCAGCTGGTAGCCACTTAGATCTTCAGATGGCTTGTTGAAGTTATCGTTGCGACTAGCCTTTGGAATTACTCCTAGATCCCGGTAAACGGAGAGCAGCTCCTCATCAGGATACCCAGTACGTTTAATTCTACGAAAAGCGGTCCATAGCGGTTTTACCTCCCAATGCTCTGGCACTTCACCGAGCCACTGGACGCCGATGTCTTTGTATTTGGGGTAGCGTGGGAAGCTCATGGTTGGAAAAGCTGAAATGTTGAAAGCGGAAAACTGAAATCCTGATGCTTCACTGGGAGAGACCTTGGATGAGGTTGAGGATCTTGTCGGTGCAGTCCTTGAGGTCGGCGTCGATGGCTTCTAGCTGGCGCGGCGGGGTGAAGACGTAGAAGTGGCGGTTGAAGGGGATCTCGTAGCCGACCTTGGTCTTGCTGTGGTCGATCCAGGCGTCTGCGGCATGGGGCAGGACCTCGCGCTGGAAGTAGGCCTCGACGTCCTCGCTGAGGGGGACGTTCTCGGTATCGCGCAGGGAGGAGTCTGGCTGGGGCTGGCCTTTGGCTTTGCCGCGTTGGCCGAGGACGATCTCGCCCTTGTCATCCCGCTGGGGGCGCTCGACGGTGATGGTGTGGTAGCCGAAGTCTTCGTTATTGAAGATGCGGGAGACGGGCTTGCCGTCGCGGCTGGCTTCCTCGAAGTCGCCGAAGAGGCGGGTGATGTCGTCGATGTGCTCGGGGGAGAGTTGCTTGCGCTTGGAGCCGAGCGATTTGCGCATTTTCTCCCAGAAGGAGGAGGCATCGATGAGCTGGACCTTGCCCTTGCGGTGGGCGGGCTTGCGGTTGGAAACGATCCAGACGTAGGTGGAGATGCCGGTGTTGTAGAACATGTCTGTGGGGAGGCCGATGATGGCCTCGACGAGGTCGTTCTCCAGCATGTAGCGGCGGATCTCGCTCTCGCCGGAGCCCGCGCCGCCGGTGAAGAGGGGCGAGCCATTGAGCACGATCCCGAACCGGCTGCCACCGTCTTTGGCCGGGCGCATCTTGGAGACCAGGTGCATGAGGAAGAGCAAGGAACCATCGGAGACGCGGGGTAAACCGGGGCCGAAGCGGCCGTTGAAGCCCTGCTCTTTGTGCTCCTTGGTGATGGCGGTTTTGATCTTCTTCCACTCCACGCCGAAGGGCGGGTTGGAGAGCATGTAGTCGAAGTGCTTGGCGGGGAGGCCGTCCTCGGAAAGGGTGTTGCCGTGGATGATGTTGGTGATGTCCTGGCCTTTGATGAGCATGTCGGCCTTGCAGATGGCGTAGGATTCGCCATTGAGCTCCTGGCCGAACATCACGAGGCGGGCGTCGGGGTTGATCTCGGTGAGGTGTTCGTCGGCCACGCTGAGCATGCCACCGGTCCCTGCGGTGGGATCGTAGAGGGAGCGGACGATGCCGGGCTTGGTCAGGGCTTCGTCGTCCTCGATGAAGAGGAGGTTGACCATGAGGCGGATGACCTCACGCGGGGTGAAGTGCTCCCCGGCGGTCTCGTTGGAGATCTCGGCGAACTTGCGGATGAGCTCCTCGAAGACGGCTCCCATTTCCGCATTGGAGATGGTGTCTGGGTGGAGGTCGATGGTGGCGAATTTCTCGGTGACTAGGTAGAGCAGCCCGGCTTTGTCGAGGCGGTCGATCTGGGTGTGGAAGTCGAAGCTCTCGAAGATGTCACGCACGGCGGGTGAGAAGGCCTGCATGTAGGAGCGCAGGTTCTCGCCGATGTGGTCCTGGTCGCCCATGAGCTTTTTCAGGTCGAGCGGCGAGGTGTTGTAGAAGTGCTGCTGGCTGACTTTGAGCAGGAAGGGTTCGGGGTTTAGCCCGGCGGCCTCGCGCTTGGTCTTCTCCGCCAGTACGGCTTCCTTGGTGGCCTCCAGTACGCAGTCGAGACGACGCAGCACGGTGAAGGGTAGGACGACTTTGCCGTATTCGGATTGTTTGTAGTCGCCGCGCAGAAGGTCGGCGACCGACCAGATGAAGGAGGAGAGGTTGTTGGGTGTGTCGGCCATGGTGGGACTGGGAAAGATGTAGCGAATGGTGGCTCCTACCGGGGGAGCGTGGCTCTTAGTTAGTGGGTCAGGAGCGTGGAATCAATGCGGATCTGCAATTGTGTACAAACCGCAGGCGGTGCATGACGCAGCGCAATGCCCCACCACCGGTGCATGATGCCCACAGGGATGGGACATTGGCGGGGGGATGGGGTAATACAGAACGCGCCAGACTTTGTAGGTGGGCTTTGGATGAACTCTAAACCTGCCAGTGGTTCATCCAGGTGCGTGCCACTTGGGCTCGTCGCAATGCTATCGGTGGCGTATTCTCTGCTGTGATGACAACGGATGAAATCATCGAATCGTATCTCGGGGGAAGGGTCAGCAGGGAGCGTGCTATTGAGTTGCTAGTCGCTGAAGGCGTGAGTAGAGCGGTCGCGGAGTACAACCTTGAGTCCCTCGATACGATCGATGTGGTGTTGTGTAAGGACCCGGACGAAGACGCCGAGGATCGGCACTGATGCGGAATAGCGCCTTGCTAGTGATTGGCGTGGGATCAGAGTGATTCGGGGCTTCCAGGTGCCGGAAGGCTTTGATCACCGCGAAGTTGAGGCTGTGGACCCGAGCGGAATCCCGAGTTGGGCGCAAATGGATCTGTCGTGCTGTGATGCCTGCTGGGAGCGGGTTGTCACCAGAACTCGAAGGTGGAATGAATGGCGCTGCGAGATGCGTCGTCAGAGACTCTGTGCCCCGTAATGGGTCAATGAAGCGGGTGCGCAAACCAATAAGGAAAGGGAGAGTCAGATGAAACGATTTGTGAAGATTGGACTGGTCGCAGTAGTAGCCGTTGCACTGGATGTCGGTAGTGGCCTGGCGGGTGGCTATGAGGGTTCCGGGGATGTCTTTGGGCGTGGGTGGTACGAAGACAGCCAAGGCAATCTGCATGGTACCGGCGACAACTTCGGACGAGGCTATAGGCGCGACTCATGTGGAAACCTCAACGGCACCGGGGATGATTTTGGCAAAGGCTGGCGTGTCGATGCGTCAGGGAACCTACAGGGCACTGGTGAGAATTTCGGTCGGGGCTACCGCCGCGACAGCGAGGGGAATCTTGAGGGTACTGGTAAGAACTTCGGAGGTGGATGGCGCAAGGACAGCCTGGGGAATTATCACGGCACCGGAAGCAATTTTGGCAAGATCTGGCGGAAGCGATAGGCTTGTGGATCTAGCATGTTGGTGATTTGTTTGATTGATCCAATCGCCGATTGTTGGAGAATCCGCGGATGGACATTTTCGCGTGGGAACTTCCCCTGGGCCCGATGTGGCTCTTCAACATCTCAGCCCTCGCGTTTTTGTGGTTTATCCTCAAGACGTCGAGAGGGAAAGGATGGTGGGGCGAGTTCGCTTTGCATTACCTCGGACTGAAGCTGCTCGATAAGTCGATCTATACAACGGTCAGCGATTTCTACCTCCAGCGACCCGATGGACGAGGAACCACCCAACTGGATCATGTCGTGGTCTCCAAGTTCGGCATCTTTGTGATCGAGACAAAGAACATGAAGGGCAAGATCTACGGACGGGCAGCCAGTCGTCAGTGGACTCAGTACATTGGGCGCGGGAACTTCAAGTTTCAGAATCCGATTCACCAGAACAAGCTTCATATCGATGCGCTGGCGAAGGAATTGGAGCTTCCTGCGGACAAGTTTCACAACCTGGTGTTCTTCTTGGGTGTCTGCACCTTAAAGAATGAAGACAGGCCGAAGACCGTGATGACTCACGGATTACTGCCAGTAATTAAAGGGTTCACCGATGAGCTGCTTGATGCTGAAACTGTAACGTCTTTAGTCGATCGGCTGCGCGAGATCCAGCGTGTAACCAACAACCGGGCGACCCGCATGGCGCATATAGCGGCAATTAAAGGCCGTCAGGAGGCGGGTTCCTCGAATGGGAGGCGTGGCGGTTTTGCTGCGGCTGACGTTTCTCCGATGGAAGTTGGACTGGGTGAGATCAGTGCCGAAGCAACCGCTGATAAGACCTGCCCGAGGTGTGGTGCACCAATGGTGCTACGGCGGGCTAAGCGAGGCGAAAACCGAGGGAATCAGTTCTGGGGCTGCTCGTCTTATCCGAAGTGCCGGTTGATTCAACCGTGTGATTGATGGGAGCGCTCCGAGTTGGAGCCATGGGACTGGCGGCTCTGTGGCGGACAAGGTGTCAGCGATCCTTGATTCAGCGTGATTTGCTCTTGCTGCCGATAGCTCGGATGGCAAAGACCATCAACAGAATCAGTGATGGCGACCAAGCCATCCACCATGGACATTGGGCGATACCGGGTGTCCAGTTGGTGAGCAGGTAACGAGTGACCAGAAGCCAAACCTGTGCGGAGGAGAGAAGTGCAATGAGGCTGCTTGGGCGCTTGATGACGTGCTCGCCGTCAAGGGGAGAGCGAGCACTGAGAATGCATAGAAGTGCTGTCAGGCCGATGGTGAGTGGTGCGAGGGCGGCCCACCAGCTAAGCGTCGATGGGATGGTATGGCGGATGGTGAGCGTCGCGAGCTGTAGTACGATGAGTGTCCACAGAAGGGCGTGGTCCTTGATACGGGAGACGAGTGCCTTGCTGGGGTGATGTCGGTGCATCGGGCATGTCTGAGGGGCGAGGCGAGTTGTAGCCTTGTGGCGCATGTTGCAGTCTATGCTGATTTGCCTGCTTTTGTCCATGGCGGGGGGGGCAGTGGTTCCTGTGGCGATGCTTGAACGGTGCCGGTTTTAATGCTCCTTATGTGCCGACTTTTCAGTGGGTTGTGTGGTTGCTGTGAAAAAAAACAAACAGTAACGCGTTTTTGTTTTGCGTTGAGGTGTGTGCGCGTGTAGGTGCACGCGTCATGTTTTCTAACTCTCATGTATTTCCTTCTCTCCGGTCGGGGATGATGCTTGTCGCAGGGTCGTTCGCGTTCGCTGCGGTGGCTTCCGCCGGTACCCAGGGCGCTCTGACGCGCGACCAGTGGTGGTATCTGGGAGGAACGGCTCTGGATGACTTGCTGCTCAGTGAGAGTTATTACATGACGCCTACACGTACCGGGGATCATGCATCGTCCGAGTTGCCGGTGAACTACGGCTCCACCTATGGTCAGCGTTTGCGCGGGCATGTGACGGCTCCGGTAACTGGTGAGTACACTTTCTGGATCGCTGGTGACGACACGGTGCGGCTTTCACTTTCGCCGACGACGTCCAAGTTCGATAAACAAACGATTGCCGAGTTGTCGAAGCACAGTGGCTCCCGGCAATGGGACGTTTTCCCGCAGGGGCAGCAGAGTGAGCCAGTTTCCCTGGTCGCCGGCCAGCGATATTATGTCGAGCTGCTGCACAAGGAGCACTATGGCAACGACAGCGCGGCGTTTGCCTGGAGTTACTCGGATACTCCGCTGACCAACTGGGCGGGTGATGGCGCTGCTGTGGCGACACAGGGGTCGACAGGGTGGGGCGGTACTGCGGATCGGGCCATCGACGGAAACCGGGATGGGAACTTTTGGAACGGTAGCGTGAGCCACACCAACACATCGAACTTGGCGGATGCCTGGTGGCAGGTGGATCTTGGTCAGGAGCGACTGATCGACCGTGTGGTGATCTGGAACCGTACCGACAACTATACCAATCAACTTTCCAACTACCGTGTCAGTGTGCTTGATGGCAACGGGGCGGTGGTGGCATCGCAGGACTTCCATGCCGAGAGTGGTTATACTGGGGCTCGCGAGCACTGGGAGCTGGGCACAGCGGTGACCGGATCTGTCGTGCGTGTCGAGATGCTCGGCGCGAACCGACGTGGCAACTATCACCTTTCAATGGCTGAGGTTGAGGTCTTCGGGCGTGAGAGCTCCATCGGCACTTATGTCGGGCGCTCGCTGGTTGATCCATCGCATTTTGAAACCTATGACCCGGATCCGAACGATCTCGATGGCGATGAACTGCGGGATGACTGGGAGATCGCCAATGGCTTTGATCCAGCCGTTGCGCAGGGCGGTGACTTTTCCGGTGCGGCGGATCCGGACAAGGATACGCTGACCAACTACGAGGAAAGTCTGCAGGGAACGTTGGCATTCGAAGGGAACAGTATCCCTGGCTATTTCACTTACGAGCGTTGGGATAATCACTTTGCTTTCGACGTCAGTGGCTTGATCGAGGATGATGTGTTCTATCAGGAACCAGCGCTGCGATTCCGTTATGATCAGAATCGCTTCTTTGGGATCAAAGATGCCACCGGCTGGCGCATCCGTGGCTATGTGACTGCTCCGGAGAGTGGTGAGTATCAGTTTTGGTTGAGCACCAACAACGCGTCCCACTTGTGGATTAGCTCGGACGAGACCAAGTATCGCAAGTCGCTATACGCGATGTTGGGTGCGGAGGTTGGCACCGGGCATGGCATCCATCGCGATTCTTCCGCGTTGTGGGATACTTACGCCAGTCAGATGAGCGGTCCGATTCAGATGGAAGCTGGTCAGCGTTACTTCATCGAAGTGTTGTCTTCCCAGCCGTATGACGGTGCCTGCCACATCTCCCTGGCATGGGCACGTCCGGGCCAAGATCGTGAGCCGCTCGATATGCAATTTGTCTCGTCCTACGCGGTCGAGCCTGCGGATGCCGATGACGACTATCTCCCGGATACGTGGGAACAGCAGTACGGCCTGAGTGTGATTGATAATGGGCTCACCGACCGCCTGCGCGAAGGTGAGTGGGGCGACTACGATGCCGATGGTCTCACCAACCGTGAGGAATATCTGGCTGGTACCAATCCAACCAAGGCGGACTCCGACAACGACGGGATTTCCGATGCTGATGAACTGCGCGCCTACGGCAGCGATCCGTTGGTCAACGATGCAGCGGTTGAGACCCTCGCGGCAACTATCGATCTCCCGACCTTCACTTCGTCGGACTTCGCATGGTCGGAGGTGAATGGAAGTCTCGTTTCCGACACCTTCCGTGGTGCCATTAGCTGGGACTTCAACGTCACCGAGGGTGGTATGCATATTATCAATGCAGCTACCACGCTCGCTGGCTCGTTGCGCGTTCGTGAGGAAATCGACGTGGAAGTCAAAATCGACGGCAAGCAGGTCCGTCGTCAGCGCCTCGTTTACGGCTCCGACCACAAGGCCTTGCTGCGTGCTATCACACCGCATCTTGATCCCGGCGCCCACACGTTGGAAATCTACATCGACAACTACATCGCCCGCCGCACGATCATGATTGACTCGATCGAAGTACGTAAGGCCGGAGGTGTCGATGCCAACAACGACGGCGTCGCCGACTGGCTCGCCTCCGAGCTGGCGGAAGTCGACTTCGTGCTCCCTCACGGTGCGGCCTCTGCGGTTTCTCCAGTCACTCTGGAAGGCTCCGCTGCTGTTCGTGATGGAATGACCGTCAACCAGATCGACGTGACGCCTGGTGCCGACCGCTCGCACTGGGTGTATAACCTTGATCTCGACCCGACCGGTGCGGTCACCCCGTACTCGGTGGGCTACACCAGCGGGTTGGTGGACACCGGTGAGCTTTACTGGAGCGAGACCAATGTGCTCAACGGAGGATCACTCACCGTCCGCACCGGCGACAGTCTCTTGCTGACTGCTGCTCTTGCTGATGGCTCGGGCACCGCGACCATCACTGCGGAGAATGCCACTTATGCTCTCACCGGCAATGCCACGCAGATCCACACATTCAACAACCCAGGCGAAGTAACGGTCACCGCCACCCATAGCGATGGCAGCACCGGCACACTCACCGTTACCGTCCGTCACGCCAACCTTCCGGACAACACATCCGTCGCGCAAAACGTGGTCAACCACGTCCAGCTCGCCGATGCGGATGTCGATCGCAACCTTGCCTTTTCCGGTGGTGCCGGACTGGTAGTCGGCGATGTAGAGTCGGTTGATAGCAACCACTTCCGCCTCAAGCTTACGCCGGAATGGGGCGGAGGGTACGGGATCATGGCCCGCCTCTGGCCGGACGGTCCGCTCGCTGATATCGGCGACGTGGCTGCCATCGGCGTTTCGGATGCGCTGCAGAATGAGCTGAGTGTCTCCCAGCCTGCTCCGGGAATGCCGGGGTATTCGATTCTCACCACGCCAATGGTTGTGTCGGATCTACCTGAGGGAGGTTACGTCAAAGTGACGATCTTCCGCTCCGGATTGACCTTCCTTGATGGCTCGACCGTGATGACCATCTCAGCCGATCAAATCGACAAAGGGCTCTACCTTCTCAAGTTCCTCGTCCCAGAGGGCATGGAAGGAGGCTATTGCCACTACATCGACATCTACGGTGCCGATGGCGAATACCTCGGCCGCCGATAATTGGAACGCCGGTCTCCAGCCCGGCCACCAAGTCACCCGCGCGAAGCGCGCAGCTTTCAACTTTCTGAATTTTGAAACCCAATCTTCCAACCATCTTGGCCACGGTCGTCATCGCGACGACCGGTGTGGTTTGGTATCTCAACACCCCGGAGGATCCCGAATCTGAGGGTGCCCAGCTTCCTGAGGCTCCTCAAGAGCGGCACGCTGCCTCTGCCCCGGCCCCAGCAACAGCGAGCCCACGGCACGAAACTGGCAAGCTGAATGCTCTTCTGGATCAAACCCTGACCTGGCAGCAGCGTGTCGAGCTTGCGAACCAGCTTTTGGTTCCAGGTCAGCTCGCCGAGCAGGAGATCGATGCGCTCTTCGCATGCATGTCTCAGCAGCCAGCGGGCAATCCTGAAAATTGGTTTGTGGTCGTCAATGAGATTATGGAGGTCATGCGCGAGCAGGGGATTGGTTCCGACCGCTATACCGCCGAACTCGCGTCGGTCATGGTCAACCCGCAAGTCCATCCGGTCGTACGCGACTACGCGGTCCAGCACCTTTCCATGTGGGTGGTGCCACCAACCGAATCCAGCCCGGGGGAGGCAGATCCCGCGCAGGTCATCGCGGTTCTCGACACTTTTGGTGCGTTGATCGTAGACCAAAGTCTCAGCCATACGAGCATTCCGGGCACCACGGCAATGGCGTTGGCTGATGTCACAACCCGGAACGCTGAGATTGCGAGTCCCGTGTGGCAGCGCATCACGCCTCAGCTCTCAGATCTTCTCAATGGGGGAGCGCAAGCCACTGTAGTGACCAAGGTTTCCGTGGTGCAGGCGGCAGCTATCGCTGGAGTCCGTGAGCTCGAGCCTCTCACAGCCCAACTCGCTGGAGACCCATCCACCCAGCCATCTGTCCGCCTTTCTTCTGTCGCTGCTCTTGGTGTGCACGGAAATCCCGAGCGCAAACAACTTCTCGAAACCATCGCTCAATCCGATCCCCGTCTGCGCTTCGCTGCGGCCGCTGCGATCAACAAGCTGCTCGCTAGATAGCGTCAAACTCCGGGGTGACAATCCCGCTTGAGGATGTCCTCATCCGCATGATCTGACCTCTCTGGTCCCCCTCTTTTCAAAATTTTTAATTTTCACTGTTCGTCCCATGTCCTTAAAGCTCCTCAAACGATCTGCCCTCGCTCTCAGTCTTCTAGTTGCTGTTGCGCAACCCTCATTCGCTACCAATCCGCCACTTGATGGAGGCTGTGGCAAGCCTGAGGGAGGCTGCGATAATTGCCCCGAGGAAGATGAGGAGGAAGTTTCGGTTCCAGAGACTTCGTTAGCGGTGTGTGGGCCTGAAGGTCATAACTTAAATGATGGCAGCTTCGAGTTTATGTTGAGCTTGGGGACCACCCGCTGGGCGCCTTATGGAAGCTTGGGTGGGATGTACAAAGCGAATGTGGTCGACCCTGGCTTTTACAAGCCTGGTAAATTGGGACACTTGCGCAATCCTCGGTTGCTTACGAAAAGCTTGTTTTCCGGCGCGAGAGGGACCCTTCGTCGTTACCCTGTGTCCATGTCTCTGTCGGTGATGGACATTGAGCAAGCCTCGAATCCAGCGTCCCTGCGGCTGCCAGGAAACTCTCAAGTTGAAGTTAATTATACGGACTACTCGCTAGGGAATCTCGGAGGGCTCGCTCCTGCTGTGATGCCTCCTGCGCCTTCGACCGGTGACCTTTATGCGGAAGTAACCTCTGACACCATGCACGCAACGGTAACATACGCGTCCGGTGGCTTTGATATTGAGGTGCGCTCCTTGCTCAACACTGCGGTTGAGCCAACCAAGCGCTTTGAGTTCCGCGGTTCGACCAATGCTTCCGGTGAGAAGGTCTTCACTTTGACCACGATCACCGACCCTCAGGGCGCACCGGTCATCGCCGTGCACTCGTTGACCGAGTCCACCAATGCTTCTGGGAACAAGGTGCTGGTTTCGACTGACTCGCTTGATGGATTGGTTTGGCGCCGTCAAACGCTCACTTACAGTGAAGTGCCGGGAGAGGATCCTGCGAAGAACTACTTCATCGAGCGCGTGATCGAGGAGCAGGCGGATACCGCAAATTCTGGGCAAACCGGAGGATGGCATGTGATCTCCCACACGCTTGAGCAGTATCGTCACTATCCGAAGGTGGTCACTCCTTCGAGTACCCATGGCAAGCCTGATGCCGGCGGAACCGCTTCAGCTGTAATGGTGCCAGCTGTCTACGAGGAGCCCTCACTTGCGAACCGTCGTTTGGTGGCCTGCACCACCGGCTATGGCTCGGAAGCTCCTCGCACCACGACGTACGATTACTGGAGTCCTGTTGCTGGAGTCGGTGAATACAGCGACTCTTTCGTCCATGCCCGCCTCAAGAGTATCATGCGCCCGGATGGAAGCTGGGTCTATTACGAGTACGCCGGAGGCGAGAACTCGCCGGTTCAAACCTTGACCCGGTACAGCTCATACCTCGATTACACAATCGACGAGAAGGAGATGGCCAAAAAGGAAGTTTCGACCATCTCCGACAACGGATACAAGACCGTGACCTATCTCGGGGGAGTGCAGGTTGCTCTTTCGACCATTACCGAATATGGCACCTCGGACGGCGGCAAAGCGTTCGTTCACTCGGAATGGGACGGCGGTGCCTGGGATGGCACCACCTCGGTTGAGATTCCTGAATACTGGAGCGGTCCTGCTGGAGAGGATCCGGTGGGTGGTAGTGGATTCACCAATGACGGACGCGTATGGACCACTACCGCTCGCTACTCCGAGGATCACGCTGATCACAACCTCGCCGGTCGTCCAAAGTACACCCAGCACCGTGACGGCACCTACACCGTCTACTCTTACGCGTCCGCGCCTAATGGTGGCTTCATCGTGACCGAAGATCGTGGCGCTGGAAGCAAAACCGCGATCACCGATGGCTCTCGCACGGTCACCACATATAATGCAGCCATGGAGGTGGTTGCAAAGGTGAGCTCGGCGATCAATGCTGGTGCGGTTCTGGAGCTCAACCGCTGGGAAGCCACGGCTACCGACCGCTTCGGCCGCCCGACCACGATCGTCTACAATGGCGACACCACCGACACCGAGACCAAGGAGTACGGTTGCTGCGGCTTGGCAAAGCATATTGCCCGCGACGGATCGATCACCGAGTACTTCCGCAACCCGGCACGTCGGACTTACAAGACGGTCACGCGCCGATCGGCTGGAGGTGCGCCAATCACCACGCTTTCGTTGCGTACCGGTCGTACTACCAACACCTCACGCCTAGCCGGAGGCGAAACTCTCTTTGTCTCTTCCTCCACCAAGGCGCTCAACGGTGAGCTTATCAGCACAACGTCTCCGGATGCTGATGGCGACGAATCACACGAAGTGACCACCTACGCCATCGCCTATCCTGCTAGTGGTGGCAAAGTGACCACCGTGACCTATCCGGACGATTCCCAATCCATCACTACGACGTTTCGTGATGGACGCACCAAGTCGGTATCGGGATCCGCTGTGGCTGATCGTTCGATGAGCTACGGTACCCATACGCTCAATGGAGGAGGTATCGTGACCACCACGTCGCTTGGAGGAACCTCGCAAGCCACTACAACTTACTACGATGCGCTTGGACGCGCCATTAAGTCGGCCGAGGCGGACGGTTCGGAGACCGTGACATCCTACTTCGACCGCAGCGCCCCGTCGGGGAGCCGCTTCAAGCTCAAGTCGGTGACCGACCCTGATGGCCTCACCGTAAGCTACGCTTACAATGCCGAAGGCGAGCGTACCACCGTCACCCAACCTACCGCTGGCGGCACTCGCATCACCGTCACCGAATCAGATGTGGTGGATGGCAATACATCGGGTATCGGAACCGCCTACCGCACCACCACCACGGTCAATGGCAAGTTGATCACCACGAACTATCGCTCCGCCGATGGCCTGCAGGCGAAATCTGTCACCTTTGCTGGTACCTCGACATCCATTCGGACCAAGCCGGTCGACGGTGCATGGACAGTCATCTCGGAAAAGCCAGACGGCACCAAGTCTAAGCAGGCCTACACCGACGGACAGCTCGCCTCGGCGGCAACGTACGCCGCTGGCGTTGATGTGTCCGACCCTACTGGCTACACGCTACTCGCTACTCACACCTACGATCACTTCGGTCGAGCCACCTCGTCCACGGACGCCCGCATCGGAGCCACCGTCATCAACGGCTACACGCCTGCAGGTCAGCCAACGTCGATTACCTCGACCGACGGCACGACCACCAGCTTCAGCTACGACAACATGGGGCGTCGCCTCACGGTTGATGCTCCAGACACGCTCGATGCCAGCGGAGCGACCTTGACGAACGTGACCCACACCAGCTACTACCCGACCGGGCAGGTGAAGGCAACGTGGGGCGCGCAGACCTATCCTCGTTTCTACGAATATGACGAGCAGGGGCGCATGACCGCCCTGCACACCTATCAGAGCGCACCGACGCTGGATCAAACCACCGCAGCCGCTCCCGCAGGTTCAGCCAAGACCACTTGGAGCTTCTCGCCACAGCGTGGCTGGCTCGCCAGCAAGACCTACGCCGATGGCAAAGGCACCAGCTATACCTACACTGCTGCCGGACGCTTGGCGACCCGTGCCTGGGCCCGCGAGGTGACCGCAGGGGTCCCGCTCACCACCACCTACGGCTACACCGCCGGGCAACTCACCTCGGTGAGCTACAATGACGGCGGCGTCACGCCGAATGTGACTTACACCTACGATGCCTACGGGCGTCAGACCAGCGTGACCAATGGAGTCAGCACCAACACCTATGCGTACGACGACACCGACTTCACCCTCGATACCGAAACCATCGCGCTCGATCTTGATGCGGATGGAACTGCGGACGTCACTCGGGTTCTTGACCGCAATGTTGACGACTACCTTCGACCACAGAGCATCTCTCTCTTGAATGAGGGGATTCTTGGGCCAGACGGCAACCCGACCACGGAGCACTCGATCGCTTATGGATACGATGCCGCAGGCCGCCTTGGCTCGGTGTCCTCCGGGGGCGACACGTTCACCTATGCCTACTTGGCGAACTCCAACTTGTTGGCAACGGTGACCGGACCGGTGCACACCGTCACCAACACCTGGGAGAACAATCGCAACGTGCTCGATGTGAAATCCAACGCCACAAATGCCGTGACTCCGGCCGTGGTTTCGGCCTATGACTACAGCGTGAATGAAATCGGCCAACGCGAGAGTCTTGCGACGTCGGGATCTGCTTTTGCTCAGGTCCGCGACCTCACATGGGGCTACGACGCCCTGGGCCAGGTGGTCAAAGAAGACGACGCAAACAGTCCAGCCTTCGACCGTGGGTTTGCCTATGATGCTATCGGCAACCGCACGGCAAGCGTGGAAGGTCTGACCGATCCGACTGATGCGTCGGCTACGTCCTATTCCGCCAATGCTCTCAACCAGTACACTGCGGTGGGTGCTGCCGCTCCAGTTCACGATGCCGACGGCAACCTCACAGACGATGCCGGAATGAACAACGGCACCAGTGGCGACCGCAACTTCGTGTGGAACGCTGAAAACCGCCTCATTGAAGTGAAGGACGAAAGCGATGGCACCACCATCGCCACCTACGCATATGACGCTCTTGGTCGCAGGGTTCACAAGTCGGTCTCTGGTGGCGTGAACACAGCCTTCATTTACGACGACTGGAACGTCATCGCTGAATACCAACTGAACACTGAAAACTTCGAACTAGTAACTTCTTACGTCTGGGGCAGCGATCTCTCGGGATCGATGCAGGGAGCTGGTGGTGTCGGAGGCCTGCTTTCTGTGCACCAGCACAGCACTGACCCTAATACCCAATCCCCAGTCACGGATCACTTCTTCCCAACCTATGACGGCAACGGAAACATCAGCGAGTACCTTGATGCCAGCGGCAACGTGTCCGTGCACCTTGAGTATGATGCGTTCGGCAAGGTTGTGAAATCGACTGGTACAGTGGATAACTTCCGCTACCGCTTTAGCACGAAGCCGAAAGATGATGAGATTGGCTGGTACTATTACGGCTATCGTTATTACGATCCAATCACAGGCAGATGGCCTGGGCGCGATCCAATAATGGAGCGAGGAGGGTATAATCTCTATAGTTTTCTCAGAAGTGGGGGGGGTGATCGCGTTGATTATTTGGGGCTCGCAACAACTGCACATGCTCCGTCTCCTGATGACTATTACAATGATGTTCGGTACCTCAAGGAGACTGCTGCGGCAGTGGCCAAACAGCGCAAGGATCACTTGGACTCACTTGTGCAAAATGGTACTCCTGCGGGAGATGATGATAAGTGTGTGGTTGTTACTATTTTGATCAGATTGCCATTACGTGTCTCGGAATGGGTCGATATGACAAGCGATAACCCAACAGGTCCTGCCGGTCGCCCAGTCGACCCAACGGGAGGGCGAGACTATGGGCACGCAGGGATTGCAGTTGGTGGAGCGTTTTATGATATTCGAGCAGGGTCAAATATATGGTGGTCAGACGCAGAACCTCATTGGGATAACCCTGATCTTTATTACAACCGAAATACGAAGGGTGAGGTTGGTCTCGGAGACGTCCAGGAGTATCTAGACTTTGTAGGCGGAAGCGATATTGTGACAATCAAGGTTTCTGTTTGTGAAGAGGAAGCTGCCAAGATCGAGGCGAAAGCGTCTGAACTTCAGGAGGGTGTGTATTCAGTGATCAACAGTCATTGCGCGGCTTTGGTATGTGATTCGCTAAATGCCGGAGGGGCAGGTTTAGAAACGGTGCTGCCAGCGGCGTTAGTAGACCAAGCCGCAGCTCTTACGCATACTTGTGGAGAGAATAAGGATAAGCCCGCAGAAGTTTCATATTCCATGAATGATGACTCGACGATGTAGAAGACTAGGGATTGGAGCGCTGATAGTTGGGGTGTTGCTATTAGTTCTTAGTCCATTTGTGCTGCGAGGCTGCCTGCCAGATGGTGCAAGCGGGAGAGTTGTGCAAGGATTTCACCCCGCTGGGAGCGATTCGTATCGAGAAATTACTAGTACGTTTAATTTGTCAATTGAAGAGGCCTTGGTTCTGATGGAGGCGTACGTTGGTAAGAATGAGCTGACGGTTGTTCCTCAGTATCTAGACTGTGTGACCAATGACGGATATGTGTTTGGGTTTTCTGAGTACAGTTGGGTTGGTGATACTTTGATTGTAGGTAGGCTATGGCTGGTGGATGGTGAATCAGGTCAAGTTTCAGAAAGGCACAAAAACGACGAAGTGCAGGCACCGTCCGAAAGCGAGGATGACCCTGAAAAGCGGTCAAATATGCCCAGTAGATAAACCAAGGGGGCGACGGCCTGCGGCCGTTAGCCGCCAGAGGACACCCCCATCCGCAGAATGACTGCAGGTGTCAAGTGAGTTGTTACGTACCAAATTGATATCGGGTGGTATTGCCGTAAGCGGTCAACCAACCACCGTACGGTCATTGTTCCGGATTGGTTGAAAATTGATAGATGTCGTAGCTGTTACGTACCAAATTGATATCGGGCGGTTTTCCCAAATTGATGTCGTTCGATCCGCGTGAGATTTCCACGCTCTGATCGTGTTTTGGTTCCATTCTGATCGTAGGTGTTACGTAAGCGGTCATCCAACCACCGTACGGTCATTGTTCCGGATTGGATAAGAATTGATAGATGTCGTAGCTATGGAAACTACGACACTAACCATCCCTGAAGCTGAGAAGTTTACCGCAGCGCAGATTATCAAAACAGACTCCGCAGGCAGGATTCGCGTGAGCCGTGAGCGGCGCGAGGAGTTGCTCGATCTCTTCGAGCAGAGTGCGATGAGCGGAGCTGAGTTTGCCCGCTTCGTAAGCGTCCGAGCGACCGCCCTTGAAGCTGGCAGAGCTCTGGCAGGGATCTGCCTATTGATCACGCCGACAGACGCTCTTGCAGTGGCTCGCTCTGAGCCATCGCCCACGCCGACGGCGTCAGCGCTGCGTAGTCACCACCCTTGATCTTGGGCACCCGCTCGATCAGATCGCGCAGATAACGCTCGTAAAACCGGGACAGGCATTTTCTGAGATCTGATGGGCGGTTTCGGGCGTTATTGTTTACATGACGACGGCTCGAAACCTCACCGTCCGACCGGACGAGGACACGTTCTACCATTGCATCAGCCGCTGTGTGCGGCGGGCGTATCTGTGTGGCGTCGATGCCACGTCGGGGCAGGATTTCAGCCACCGGCGGCAGTGGGTGGTCGATCGGTTGGAAGCGGCTGCTGACTCCTTTGCCATCGCGGTCTACGGCTATGCGGTGATGGAAAACCACTTCCACGTCGTGCTGCAAACCAAGGTCAGCCGGGCGCGGGAGTGGACGGATCGCGACGTGGTCGACCGCTGGCTGCGGCTTTACCCACATACCCGCAATGACGCCGGAGAAGCGGTCGGACCGAGTGACGAGGAGGTGGCCGGGATTTTGTCTAACAAGGAAAAGGTGGCGCTGTGGCGGTCTCGGTTGTCGGATCTGGGCTGGGTGATGAAGTACGTGAAGGAGCCGATTGCCCGCGCGGCTAACAAGGAAGATGGCGTGACTGGTGTGTTCTGGCAGGGGCGTTTCAAGTCACAGCGGCTCGACGACGAGGGAGCGGTGGCGGCTTGTTTGGTTTATGTGGATTTGAACCCGGTGCGGGCGCGGGTGGCGGAGACTCCGGAGCAAAGTGCGTTCACCAGTGTGGCGGTGCGGGCTCAGGCCGAGGTGGCCCGCGAGGTGGTGGCGGCCGCGGGCAGGGCGGAGCAGCCGACCGAGGAGCAACGGGCGGAGTTGAACCGTGCGCGCCAGGCGATTGCCGGGGCTGCGTGGCTGGCACCGATCGGTTCGGTGGCGCTGGATCACGAACACGGGACGTGGGGCGTGAGCCTTGAGGAGTATCTCGCGCTGGTGGATGTGACCGGGCGGCGGATCCGCAGTGACAAACGGGGGGCGGTCGACCCGGAGATCGCGCCAATCCTGGAGCGGCTGGAGCTGGATGCGGCGAACTGGGTGGCGAGCGTCGAGCGCTTTGGCGGGACGTGGCATTTGGTTGCCGCGAAGTTGAGTCTGCTGGCCAAAGCGGCTGTGCGAGTGGGGCGCAAATGGTTCTGCGGCCAGCGTCCTGCGGTGCTGATGTACTCCAGCGACGGTTAGAACTCGCTGAGCCGTGAGTGAACCGACGAGCCCGCGTGGTTGCTGAAGCCGTGCGGGATTTGTTGTGCCCTGGATGTGTGGGGATTCGGGCGAAACCGCGTGGAATCGGCCTATTTGAGGGAGAATCTGCGGGAATTGGCGGAGGCGGAGTGAAATGGCTTGCCGATGAGCTGTCGGGTGTGCAGAGTGTCGCGGATGGTTAGAAATGATGCATGTCCCAGTTTTATTGTATCAGTCTATGGAAAAAGTCGCCAAGCTCGGGGAGGTCTCTATGGGAATTTTCAAGTGTCGTCCTCGGTTGAGATTGATTGCCCATCCGACCGTTGCAGCCTGAATGTCAAACCTGTTCGAGTTGATGTTTGGGCGTCGCTTGATATCAGCGTTGATTTGTGGCTCGGGTCGCTGCAGTATTCTCACAATTTAGGAGGGTTTGGGGGTGATGTTGAAGTCAACCAGGTGACGACGTTTCCACATCCTTTGAAGGGAGAGTAAGTATGGAGGTTTGTCGAGAGTTCAGGCCTGACGCGCATGCTCACATGAGGCTGTTTAAGCCGGTGCTGGGTGGGGCGTTTGTGATTTTGTTTTTCATTATCATGGCGGTGATGGGAGGCTACTTTCACATGGTGTCTCATGTTGTATGCAATCCGATATTTTTGATGCCGGTTGCTGTTGTTCTTCTTGCTTTCGGTATTCCTCTCTTTTTGAAGCGTTGTATTTACAGGCTTACAGTCACGATTCACATCAATGGGTTGGTAGAAGTGGAAGAGCGTAGTTTCGGGGGGAGAGAGTACAATTTTGATAGAGCTGCTTCGATCTGTGTTCGGCGTTCGGCGTGGCAAGGACGGGCACCTTGGATTGAAGTTTCTGGGGGTATCGTCTTTGGAAAAATGTTGAGCGAGTTGCAACTCGAAAAGGTGGTCGAAATGATTAAACAAGAAGCACAGTAAGAAATGTAGCAAACCCATAGCACCTCGCGTGCCAACGGAATGAAATGACCTCCCTGCCCACAAAAGCGCGTCAGGCGCGAAACCCCAAATCCCCTAAAACCGGGACAGGCATTTTCTGGGATCTGATGGGCGGTTTCGGGCGTTATCGTTTACATGACGACGGCAAGATCCCTAGTGGTTCGCGATGACGAGGACACCTTCTATCATTGCATCAGCCGCTGCGTGCGGCGGGCGTATTTGTGCGGCGTGGATGCCACCTCGGGGCAGGATTTCAGCCACCGGCGGCAGTGGGTGGTCGATCGGTTGGAAGCTGCGGCAGATACGTTTGCGTTGGTTGGTTGTTGGGTGTTAGGTGGCTATCGTGAAAGGAATGTGCAGTTGTGTGATTGGCCGGTTGTTTCAGGTGCTCTTGGTGTTGTTGGTGGCCGGTGATGTTTGGGCAGGAGCGCTGACTTTTGAGTCTGCTGTGGTTGAGATCCCGGTAGAGCCCGACAAGAATGAGGTAAGTGTGCGTTTCTTGTACGAGAACCAGACGGGTGGGCCGGTAGATGTGGTTGAGTTCCGCACCGGATGCGGGGCGTGTCTCAGTGTAGGGCCGAAGCGGATGGTGGAGTCTGGCGGCAAGGGGCATGTGGATGCTCTGTTCAAGGTTGGCAGCAAGAGCGGAGCGGTTGAGAAATCGGTGACCGTGGTGATGGCGGATGCTTCTGGTGCGCGCTCCGAGCAGGTGTTGACCTTGCGTGCGGTGGTTCCAGAGTTGGTGGTGGTTTCGGAGAAGAAGCTGCAGTGGCGGGTCGGGGAGGCGGGCGTCACGCGGTCTGTGGAAGTGACGATGGATTGGGAGAGCCCGATCCGGGTGATGGCTGCGACATCCACCAGGAAGAACATGGAGGTGCGCGTGGTGGAGGTCGTGGCGGGGCAGCGGTACCGCATCGATGTGACTCCATTTGAGCTGCAGGGGGCTCAGCTTGGGATGATCCGGATCGAGACGGATTGCCCGATTGAGAAGTACCGCAAGCATGTGATTTTTGCTCAGGTCACGCGATGAAGCGATTGATTGTTCAATTGCTGGCGCTGAGTGTGGCGGTGGCGGTCGTTGCGATGCTGGTGCGGATGGTGCATCCGGATGCGGCGGAGTTGGGGGAGGCGCTGACCCTGGCCGACCTGGGTGAGGGAGAGATTTTGGCCCGCGATGCCCTGGCAATGGATAAACTGCTGTGGGTGGATCTGCGTCCGCACGCGGAGTATGAGCGCTTTCATGTGGACGGGGCGATCAATGTGTCGGTGCTGGAAGGCGATGATTTGTTGGACGCGTTGTTTGAGCAGGAGATGGAAGGGGTGGATCTCTATGCGGGTGGAGTGGTTTTGTATTGTGCGTCGACGGAGTGTGGAGAGAGCCACAGGGTGCGCTCGGAGTTGGAGGAGCTGGGGACGGGAATGACGGTGTACGTGCTGGCCGGGGGCTACCCCGAGCTCCGCCGGGAGTTGGTGCGGCAGGGGAAGCTCTAGGTGGAGGATGCGTGTGGCTGGCGAGAGCGCCCGGAGGAGCGTAGCGAGGATCCGAAGAAAATGGCAAGGAGTGCGATGATGCCTATGTTGGAGGCGATCTTGAGTGGGTAGTTGACGGTGCCTTCGGAGAGCTTGCCAAAGCAGCCGCAGCTGATGTTGAGCCCGCGTGACCATGCGACTGCAATGGCGAGGGTGAACGCAACCATCATGGCGGCAAGTAGAGCCGACGACCCGAGAGCCATGATGTTGAGCATGAGTGTGATCCCGAGCAGGGTTTCGGCGACAGGGACCAGGAATGTGATCCATTGTGCGGCCTGGCCGTCGACGAGTTGGAAATTGATGACGGCGTTATGGAAAGTGGGGAGGTCGATGATCTTGGTGATCCCTGAGTAGCTGAAAAACACACCGGTGAGGACCCGGAGGGTGGAGATGCATCGGGTAAGTCGGGTTGTTTGCATGGTGAGGTGGCGGGCTTTGGACTGGGTGTGGTTGAAGTGCGCAAGTCGGAGCTGTGAAGCTGCTCGGAGTGAAAATTTACCCTGATTTCTGCCATAATACTATGAAGGGGACGTCGAGCTATCGGTGGCCCCTTTTTTGAACCTAACCGACAGAGAAAATGGCTCAATTACGCCACTACTCTCCCCGGATTGATCGGTTTTTGGTGGCCTGTCTCTACCATGAGGCGAAGCGTCGGCGGGTGCCGATGACTCGTTTGGTGGATGAGTTGCTGGTTGAGGCGCTCAGGGACACCGATGGCTGGAAGTCAGCCCAATCCGATCCTGCTCTGCGGGAGAAAATGCAGACGCGTCACCTTGTGGGGTGAGCGTGAACCAGAATCCGGAGGTGCAATCCGCCCGGCCCGTGTTGGTCGGGCTTTTTTGTGCCCCGGTAGAACCCAAATACATGAAAGGAACCAGGATATGGCAGTCAAACTAGTAGCAAACTATGCCAAACGGCTCGGGCTTCCGGGCTACAGCTCGCATCAGTTCACCGTTTCGGTCGAGACCGAGCTGGTGGACATGGGAGACGTGCAGGGGGAGGCCGCAAGGCTCTACAACCTGCTGCAGGATGCGGTGGATCGTGAGATCCAGCAGGTGGGCTTTGTGCCCGAGGGGGAATACGGTGCCGCCAATGGCAAGGGCGCACCATCGGCCACCGCAACCGGCAATGGTGGCGACGACCACTGGGTGTGCTCTGACAAACAAAAGGAGCTCATCGTCAAACTGGTCAATGAACACCAGCTCGACCGCAACGAGGTGGATCAGCTCGCCCATGAGCGCTTCGGGGTGGGGGTCAAGCAGCTCAACAAGCTGCAGGCCTCCGGCTTCATCAGTGAGTTGCTGGAAAACAGCAACACTGGCAAGCGCAATGGAGCGCCTCCACGCAAGGCCAAGGTCTTTTACCGGGGAGGTGGGCGATGATCCAACCAGTTGCTCTCAAAGAGCCTCCAGCCACGGTGGAAGAGAGCGGGGCGCTTGATTACATCTCAGCTTCGCGTTTGAAGATGTTCTCGGAGTGCCGCTTGAAGTTCTACTTCCGCTATGTGGCTGGGATTGTGAAGCCTCCGGTGCCTGCGTTGTTTGTGGGGACGGCGGTGCATGCGGTGCTGCAGCAGTGGAACCTGCGCCGATGGCGTGGCGAGCCAGCCGATGTGGACACTCTGCGCGGGTTCTTTGCCGATTACTGGCAGAGCGAAGCGGCGCAAAGGGGTATCGACTGGCAGGGCGAGGAGGACAAGTTCCGCGACCAGGCGTGGCGGGTGCTCTGTCATTACCTTGAGCAGACTCCGATTCCACTGGATGAACGACCCGAAGCGGTCGAAGTGAAGGTGGAACGGGACTTCATTGCAGCCGGTCTGCCGCCGTTGGTTGGAGTGATCGACCTGGTGCGCTCCGGGGGGCGGATTGTGGACTTCAAGACCGCTGCCCGGGCTCCCGATGCGCAGATGGCCGAACATCTCAACGAAATCCAACTCTGTTGCTATGCGGTGCTCTACCGTGAGGCAACCGGGCACGAGGAAGGTGGGATGGAGATCCATCATTTGGTGAAGACCAAACAACCCAAGCTGGCGGTCACCACATTGGCTCCGATGAGCAATGATCAGGCACGCCGCCTGATGAAGATGATTGTGAGCTATGTGCGCGGTGTGCAGGGCGAGGACTTCGTGCCTTGTCCGGGACAGCACTGCGCCTGGTGTGATTACCGCACCGAGTGCCGCAACTGGCACTGAGAAAACAAACCACGGATTCCCTCGCTGGATCCGCCATGACGGGAGCCCATGCCAGACCAGGCAGCGGCTCCCGTTTTGCGTATCCGGTGGGGGAGTCGCCAACCCAAGTATTGATATGATGTTCCAAGCATTAACTACCAAAGCACCCGGGCGTCGTGCCGCACGCCGGGGGATGCTTCTTCATTGCGGCGCGAAGAATGTGAGCCGGGAGCAGGTGTTTGACACGCCGACTCCGGCTCCGACCTCCACCTGGTATCCATTGGCACACCGGTCGCTGATCGGTGAGGTGGAGGACCAGCTGGAGGCTGCGGGGTTTGTGATCGAGGCGGAAAGCCATGCGCTGGGTCACGAGGGGATGCGCTATTTCGGTGTGTTCGAAGTGAACGTACCGGGGCGTCCGGCCCAGGAGCATGGCTGGGTGGTCGGGATCCGCAACAGTCACGACAAGACGTATCCGGCCGGACTGGTGGCTGGGTCCCATGTGTTGTGCTGCGACAATCTCGCTTTTACCGGCGAGGTGCGCATCAGCCGCAAGCATACCAAGTTCGCGGTGCGGGATCTGCGCCACCTGACGGCACGTGCCGTGGGCCAGCTGGGCGATCGTTTCCATCATTTGGACGATAGGATCCAGGCCTACCGTGGATGTCGGTTGTCGACGACGGCGGTGCATGACCTGGTGATCAAGGCGATTGATTGCCGGGCCATCACACCGACGCAGGTGCCGCATGTGCTCCAGGAGTGGCGGCAGCCCTCACATGATGAGTTCCTGCCTCGCAATGCGTGGAGTTTGTTCAACGCGTTTACCGAGGTGCACAAGGGACTCAACCCTCAAATGATGATCGCCCGTGGTCAGGCCCTGCACGGGCTGTTTGATCGCGTGGCTGGATTGAGCTGAGGGACCAACCCGCCCGGGAGTGCGAACCAACGAGCCGGATCCGCCCAGTGTGGTGGTCCGGCTCGGTTCGTCTCCGGGCACAACCCATGAAGACGATATGAGAGTATTGAACTTGATTGTATGGCTGGCTCTAGGCCTTTCATTACTTGCGTTGCTAAGCAGCTGCGGTGAGCAAGAGGTGCGACGACCACCCGTCGTGGAAACTGAGCTGGAAACCGAGATTCCTGTTCCCCCCATTACCGACCAGCGGGTGATTGATGAACTCAAAGAGGTCATCGCCACCGAGCAGGAGATGAGGCTGCGCGAGCAGGAAATGCGTGCGCAGGAGCAGGAGCTGCGGGTCGAAGCTGAAAACCGGGTGGAAGAGCAAAGTTCTATCCGCCAACACTGGGAACTCGCGGCCTTTGGACTCGGGGTCGTTGCAGTGATTGGCTTCTTTGCTGGAACATCCATTGGATCTAGAGGGAGGCGTCATGCAGCACGAGAATGATTCCGATGACGAATGGGGTGTCGATGCGGCTGGATCCCGGTCGTTCACCTTGGATACTGAGCGTGCCATAGCCAAGCTGGAGCGCGAGCGCTATGCGGTGTGGAATCCCACACCGGTTGGTAAACCTGCGATCGATCGTGATTTGCCTGAGCTGAGTTGGCCGGAACGAACCGTCGAAGTACTGGTGTACTCGGTGTTGAGCTTCGAGTACTGGCTGAGCCCGGGTGGTCTGCTGCGTGAGTGGATCCGCCTGAACGTGGCAGTAGGCGTGGTGCTGATGGTGTGTGCCGTGATACTGGTGCCGTCACTTACCGCTGTGCTGAAAGGCGCGGTGGAGTGGACGCTGCTCAGTGCCGAGGTTGCGCAGAACATGACCAACATGATGACGGCAATGCCACCGATCATTCTGGCTCTTGGTTCGATGATCCTTCTCTTTAAGGTCATCAAGCGCTACTGGCTCAACCGTCGCTACGAGGTCTACCCATCCCATTGATCCCAAAATGAAGAACCCCTCCCTCGGCGTGTGCCGGGGGAGGCTGAATCCTTTTTTTTAGCTATCAGTGGGTCTGATGATCCTTGCTCTCATACTAAGGTCACTCAGCGAGCGATCAGCTATCTTCAGCCTGCGTTGCTTTGGTTGCGAATGGCGGTGACTTTTTCGTGTGATGGTGGAGTGATCGCCCAGTAGGTGGCTGCTGCTCTGGGCTTCACCAGTTCGCTGTAGGTGTTGTAGACCAGTGAGGCGTCGGGGTGACCCAATGCCCGAGCGAGTTTGTCGGCGTTCTCGTGCTTTGCCAGGTGGTATGAGGCAAAACAGTGACGTCCGGCGTTTGCCGGGATCTTGAAGCTGATCTTTGCTGCAAGATCTTGGAGCTCATTGCGATGGATTGCGGGGGAGGTGATTACCGGACCGCTTTCTTGAGCGTGGGGGATCAGCCATGCTTTGAGGTTGTCGCTCATCGGCACAATCCGACGCTTGGCTGATTTTGCTTTTTCGGCGTGGATCTCGATATGCTGGTCTTCGAGGTCGATGTCTGCCCAGTCGAGTCGTTCGATCTCCGAGCGTCTTACGCCAGCGAAATAACTGATGGCCAGAGCCGGGATCAGTCGGTCGGTTGCCTTTTCCATCAGTTCGGCAACCTGCTTCGGATTGAGAATCTGGGTGCGGTTGCTCACCACCTTGGGCTTCACTGCGTTGGTGACCGGGTTTTCGCTGGTTGCGCCTTCCCTGATCGCGTGGGCGAAGAGCTGATGTAGGATGCGGCGATGGTTGTTGACGGTTTGGGCGGCCAGACCGAGGTGGGTGAGGTAGTCATCGATTACCTCGCGGGACACGTCGCAAGCGAGCCACTCTCCGTACTTGTCGGTGAATGCCTTGAGTCGGTAGGTGACATTGCTTTGATGCACTTCGGATCGACCCTCGGCGGCGATGCGTCGTTTCAAGGACTCGGCGATTTCGGAGCACGTCAGGGAGCGCTTTCTGATGCCTGCTCGTTCGAAGTAGAGGTCGACAGCGTCCTGGAGTTTCGGGGGAGTTGGAGTTCCCTCCATAGCAGCTGCCTGCTCGCGGAAAGAGTGCACAGCCCTGCGCTCTTCATCGGTGATAGGATCGTGTTTGGATCCGTGGTCGTCGAGCTCCTCCTGCTTCTGCTTGCGGAAGGCCTCGGCTCCGTCTTCACCGGCTTTTCCTACGAAGCGTCTGCGGTAGCGTTTGCCCCCTTCGTAGTAGACGACCTCCCACCGGTAACTTCGGTAGCTGATACGCCTCATGATGACTTCGTTGCGCATGGAAACGAATTATCCCGAAATAAGGCCGTAGACAACCGAAATGTGGTATCAAGGTGGTATCGTGTCCTCTCGCCCTTGTAAATGCGTTGGTTTTTGCGGTTTCCGGAGCCGTAGATATAGGTTCGATTCCTATCGGGTGTACTTGGGCGGTTTTTTTTGTGTCTTTGACGAATGGTGGGGATCGTTACAGATTTGTGGCTACCTGGTTCACAGTGGATTGGGAGGTTTTGAGATAAGGTGTTGGTTAGGGGCGGTCTGTATTTGACGTTGCCGGGATCCTGCGCGTGCTCAACGGGTTGCGTTGGGTTGGTCGGTCGGTGAAGGTCGTGGGGCCGGGGTACTGAGCATGCGTTCGAGGTTGCGGTTGCGGTAGATGAACGAGAACTTGGCGAGGCCCTGGTTTCGCAAATCGTCGAAAACTTCGGTAAAAATGCCAATAATTAGAATGCCTGGCGATGGTTCGGCGTGATAGGCTTCTGAAGTTGTCCGAACGGAGTCGTCGTTCGAGCGGTCAATCCTGTTGGTTTGGAAGCCCCCGTATTTTCTTCCTAACTGGCGTTTGATTGCGAGGAACTGTCCCTTTACCGTCGGCACGGCCAACCCCTCCCCCGAATAATGAAGTGTGATCTCAAACAACCGGCCATCCCGATAGCGCGTGGTGATGCCGGCGATCTTGTGTCCCGGCAGGTTGCCGCTGGCAGCACTGACGTGGATGATTCTGAGTTTGGGATCGTTGCCGGGCAACGAGATGTCGGCATCGAGTTTTTCGGACTGAGCCCAGTCGAGAATTTTCGACGGACGGTCACCCCATTGCATACCGAAGGGGAGTTCGAGCGTATCGGCGAGAGCAGGGAGGGTCAGAGCCATCCAGCAGAGAACCAAGCGAATGATATGATGGGAATCCAGAATCACGGCGCAAAGAAAACGCAAGCCGGGCGTGGAATGCAAGCTAATGCGCTCCGGCATCGGGCAAGGCGGCGGATCAAGCAATCGGGAGCGTTGTTGGTAGAGGCTTCGATTGCGATGAGCTTGCTGGTCTTCATCGCGCTCTATCTGCTCAAAAGCAGCCTGAATGTGCTTGAGGCAGGAAACTGGACGATCATGCAAAACATGACGGATGCCTATCTGACTTACGAAAAGGCATATGCCGAGCAGGTTCCCTACGACGATTTTCTGTCGAACTCCAGTGATTGGCCTCTCTATCCAGACTCGGCCGAGACGACTGTGGAAGTCGGTAAACTGCCTGGTGGAGCGGTGCTGAATGGAACCGTGGTGCGCACCCGCATTCCGGATAGCAACAATCTAGCTGAAGATGGCGGTACAGGTACCTCTGTGACGAACCCTGCCGGCGTTGAAGTCTGGCGGCTGAAGAGTGTTTTGACCTATACCGTGGGTGATGACGCGTACCGTAAAGTGAGAACCGTAGTGCGCTCCCGATAAGCCCCCCCCCGAGATATTCACCCCATGAAGACCCTCCCTTTCCCTCGATCAGCGAAGCGTGTGGTGCGCGGTCGCCGTGGCATGACTTTGCTTGAGCTTACTGTCGCGATCATGGTGGCAATGTTGATTGCCGCCGGTGCCATGAGCATGTTGAGCAACCAGTTGTTTTTCGGGCAGTATATTCAACGTCAATCCTTCCTGCTGCATGAGTCCCCGCAGGTGAGTAACATTTTGTCGCGTATGATGTTCAGTGCCGATTCGGTGCGCTTGTTTTCGAGCAAGAGCAATGTAGCGATCACTGGTGGAGCTGGGGTGACCACGGGTGCGCGGTCGTTGTTGCTGGCTTTCCGTAGTCCGTCCACTGGTTACGATTACGGGATGATTGATTTTGATGTGAATGGGAAGACGCTGGATTATTACAATTACGATTCAGTGAGTGGTTGGCCTGCGACCCCATCCTGGACAATTTCATCGGCTGCTGAGGATGTGGTGTTCTCGGTGAGTAATGGAGTGGTTCTGTGTACGGTGACCGGGCCGAATGGTGAAGAACTGACATTTGCCGGAGGAGGGCAATAATTGATATGAGCAGAGATCGAACCAAGGGAATGATGGTAGAGCGCGGGGAAGGCAAGGTGCGTGTTCGGCGGTGTGGGTATGTTTCAACCATGGTGGTGCTCAGCATTTCGCTGATCTGCATTGCCATGTTGTTGGTGGCTTATTCAGCGCGAATCTCGTCGGTAGACCACCAGATGGTGTCGCAGTTGAAGTCCGATTACTCCCAGCGTGAGGACGCTCTGCTGCGGGCTTTGGTGGCGATTGTGCCGAACAAGGCGATTCAGGCGATGCAAAGCGGAGCGGCAACCAAGGCGGATGAGTTGACGTGGAATGCTATTTTTGAGGAGGCTTTGGACGTGGCTGACGCCGAGTCGGCGATGACGGCTGACATGATTGCTGATCTCGGGTTGGCTGCTTCGTTGCGTAGCGGCAACATTGGCGACTCGAACATTGCAGCGGTGTCGTCCGTGATTTCGCCAGTGGATGGAGGAACCGGCTTGGTGACTCCTGGTACCGGAACTCAACCAGCTGGGGATTATCCTCCGTTTTTGGCATATGCGGGAAGTGTCAATGATGCGACCTATCCGTTGATCAGTAACTTGAAGACCTGGGGGCTCAATGCGGCTGGGTATGCGACGCTTTCGACCACAACTTATAGTGACTACAACTTGATCCCGTATCCGGATATTCGTTTCGGATATGTGGAGCAGGGGGGGCTGTTCGTGGCGAAGCGTAACTGGTGGGCGTTTAATGTAACCTATGGCGCAGAGGATGCGGCGGCCACGGGGGTGCCTACTGAGACCCGGACCTACGTGCTTTCGATTTACGAGGTGCCAACCCAGATTCCATTGACTGCGGATTCGTTCATGGAGCTTGGGCGGTTCGCCGACGGAAGTGCTTGGACAGGGGTGACCGTGGAGGGTGGTGCCTACGCAGAGACTGTGAAGGCTGACAGTGCGGTAAACTTCGATCGATTGGCATCACGCAAGGGGTTTGATGCTGCTGCTGGTATGACGGTGGGTGGTGAGTCTGTGACTGATTCGTTCCAGACGGACGGCTCGCTTGATACGCACGTGGCGACTACGGGGTCGTTCTTCCCGGCTTCGGTATCGGCGGATGCGGGGCGGGTGGCGTTCATTCCGCTCAATGTAGAGTTCGACTTCTACGAGTTTATCGATAACCCCGTAGACACCAACACCCTTTCGGATACGCCATGGGCGACTTACACCATGGGCGCCCATCAGGCGAAGATGAAGGTAGTGGTCGACGCGGTGCAAAACGGTGGTAACCAGATGCCTACGCAGATTACATTCACTTACGTGGGGGCTGGCGGAGCCGAGCAGACGATCACTTGGTCGCGAACTGCCGGTGAGTTGCGAGAGGCTGGGTCTGTTGATGACTCCTGGACGATTCCGTTTCTCTATGAAGCGGTGGGGGATAGCACTCCTTGCCTCACCGTAGACCTTGAGCGCTTGCAAGCTTATCTACTCGCCAACGGGGCTGACCCTGCGGTGAATAACTCATTGGCCGTAAATCCAGATCACGTCAATAACACGGATATTATTCGCCCTGCGATGCCTGTGCCAACAGGACAGATGGGAATTGCCTTGAGGGGATCGCAGGATATGACGGGGTGGACATCGGGCTTTTCGTTGGTCACTAACGTGCGTCTGTATATTGCGGAGGATTTCAATATGGTAGAAGCAACGGTGCCCGTAGGCTCTGGGCTTTCTTCGTCGGAGCCTTATTTTCCACCGATTTCTATCTTTGCGCCATCGGTGCGCTGGGGGGCGGAGATTGATGAGAAGTTGATCGATTTCTCCGGTAGTTTGGCGAGCACGAAGACAGATGGTGACTCGTTTAACCCGGCCAATCCATTGGATTTGAAAACGGGTCTTGGGAACTCGGTGAGTGTCGGGGATGTTGAGGTTGATCTCAAGCCGATCAAGTCGCCTGCTGAGTTGCCTCCGATTCACCTCAAGAACTGGTTGGTGACGATTGACCGGGTGCGATAGGCGCTGGGTCGTGATTTTCGGGCGTTCGTCTACTGCGGCGAGCGCCCGTTTTTTTTGTCTACGGGTGGTAGAGTGCGTGCTCTTCGATCAGCGCGCGGATCTCAGGTGAGACCATGGAGTGCCAGCGTGGGTTGCCGCTGCTGATGCTGTGGCGGATGGCGCTAGATGAGGCTGGGTGGTGTGCTTCAAGGAACGTGGCATTCCAGCCGTCGCGGGGTGCGAGTTGGTCGCCCTCGCGTGGGAAAACGAGGAAGTGTAAGGTTTGGCGGAGTTTGTCCGGTTCGGCCCAGCGTTCGAGTTGGTTCCACTGGTCGGCACCGAGGATCCAGTAGAGTTGGGTGCCTTCGGGGAGAGTCGGGCGCACGGCATTGAGGGTGCGCCAGGTGAATGACGGGTAGGGGAGCTTGAGGTCGATGTCGCTGATTTGTGCCCAGGATTCGTGTCCGTGGACCAAGGCGCTGAGCATCCTCAAGCGATCCTCTGCCGGGGCCGGCGGGGTGGCGGTTTTGTGGGGCGATGTCGCGCAGGGAAGAAAGAGGACACAGTCGAGGTCGGCGGCCTCCATTGCGGCGCGGGCGATCTCAAGGTGGCCGAGGTGGGGAGGATCGAACGATCCACCAAACAACGCGACCCGTCCGGTAGCCGGACGGGTCGCTGGGTTGGGTGATTTTGAAAACATAATGAGCAGGCTACTCAGCGTCCGGCAGTTCGCCGAACACGCCCAGCAGATAATCAGCTCCGAAGGTTTCGTCAAGGATCTGTGGTTCTTCTTTGCCTGGAACGTAGACTACGTTGACTGGGACGGCGCCGCGTCCGAGTTCTGCGATTGCTTGTGCGATCTGCGGATCCTGGCGGGTAAAGTCAGCTTTCAGAGCGACGATGCCCTTTTCTTCCATCATCTCGACGACTTCGCGGTTATGGACGTAGCGGCTCTTATTGGTTTGGCAGGTGACACACCAGGTTGCGGTGAAGTCGATGAACACCGGCTTGCCTTCCGCCAGTGCGGCATCCACCGCTTCAGGGGACCACTTCTCGAATTTTACTTCCCAGTCCTTTTTCACGGGCACGCCCATGTAGGTGCCGATTGCTGCGAGAAGAATGCCGCAAACGATGGCGATGGTTCGAACTCTCTTGCTGCGCCATGGAGCGGACCAGCGGCCGTAGACATAGACGCCAAGTGCGATCACGACGAGGCCGAAGAGCAGTGAGCGGAGTTGCAGGTTGTCGTCGAAGAGCGAGGCGTAGACCCAGACGAGATAAGCAACGGTGGCGAACATGAGGAAGGCCATCAGTTGCTTGAAGGTCTCCATCCATGGACCGGGCTTCGGCAGGCGCTCCACGAGCTGTGGGAAGGCGGAGAGCAGCAGGTATGGCATAGAGAGCCCCAGTGCGATTGCTGTGAATGCGATGAAGGATTCAAAAACCGGCAACGACAACGCGGCGCCCAGTGCTGGGGCCAGGAATGGCGCGGCGCATGGAGTGGCAACGACGGTGGCGAGGACGCCTGAGAAGAAGGTGCCGGACATGCCGCTTTTGCGGGTCAGCTTGCCGCCAACGCTGGTGGCTCCGATGCCGATTTCCATCATGCCGGCCAGGCTCAGCGAGAAGATGAACATCAACACGATCAGACCGAGCACGAAGCCTGGCTCTTGCAATTGAAAGCCCCACTGGACAACTTCGCCCGACACGCTGCGGACAATTTGCAGGACAGCAACCAAGACCCAGAATGAAACGAGCACGCCGAGGGTGAAGACGACGCCGTGCATGGCAATTTTGCGTCGGTCTTCGCCGGCTTGGTTGACGAAGCCCATGATCTTGAGTCCGAGAACCGGGAAAACACAAGGCATCAGGTTGAGGATCATGCCGCCGAGGAAGGCGAGGCCGATGATGCCGAATGAGAGTGATGCGGCTGGTGCGGAACCAGCACCAGCTGTTACTGCGGGTGCGCCAGGCTCGATGTTCTCGAGGGTCATTGACTTCACCGCGCCGTCGGCAAGCAGGCCGTTTTCGCTGAAGAGAATCCCGCTGAATGTGCCGGGGAACTCGACACCGTTGAGTTTCTCAGCGTCCTGCGCCGAGGCGTAGCCTGGGATGTTGAGGACGAACTTGTCGCCGTCCTTGGTGAGCTTTTGGGCTTGTTGGGCGTCGACGTAATTGGTGTCGGGGTAGAAGTAGGCGGACTCCAAGTTGGTGTTGGCGCCGTCCTCCGGGGTCAGGATGAGTTGGAATCCGGAGCTGGTTTTCGCGCCGGTGACGGTCCATCCGCTGAGCGGTTGGGCGATTTCGTCGCGGGCGGCTTCGATGGTTTTGGCGCTTTCCGGG
The DNA here is from genome assembly GCF_010681825.2 of Sulfuriroseicoccus oceanibius. Taxonomy (NCBI): domain Bacteria; kingdom Pseudomonadati; phylum Verrucomicrobiota; class Verrucomicrobiia; order Verrucomicrobiales; family Verrucomicrobiaceae; genus Sulfuriroseicoccus; species Sulfuriroseicoccus oceanibius. The sequence goes on from NZ_CP066776.1 coordinate 1,849,420, forward strand.
TTGGCGACGGTTTCGCCGACGTTCAGGTCGAGCGAGACGTCGCTGGAGCCTGGAACGCAGCTGCTTGGGTCACACGCCTGCCACCAGACTTCTGCTGCAATTTTCTGTGGGCCCTGGGCGGCGTCGGCCGGCGGGGTGATGGTGGCGAGCAGGTGGATGGTGTGTTCGTAGGCGTAGCCGTTGACCCCGCTGGTTTCGATCACCTGGGGTGTAGGCCACTGCAATGGGCCTGCGGTCCAGCCATCCGGGAGGCTCCATTCTACTTCCAAGGGGAGTGAAATGTTGCCGGAGTTTTTCCAATAGGTATGCCAGTGGTCGCCGTGGACCAATGGAATGGCAACGGTGAATGCCTCACCAGGCGCGGTCGAGCTGACCTCTGCGATCAGATCGGCGGTGACGGGTGGGGCTTGTTCTTCCGTTGGGTTCAGGAAATCGAACTGAGCCGCGGCCTCGGGCGCGGATGCCAATGCAGCTGCCGCCGCTACAGGGGCGAGCAGGCGCGAGGCAAAATTGATGTGGGTAGCTTTCATGGTGGGTGTCTGACCGGTTGATCCTCCAAACGATATGGGGCTCGGCCTCATTAGTTATTCCATCCTTGATGGGTGAGCTCACAGCGAGCGCTGACCATAAGATTGTGTAAATGAAATGAGATCAGTGAAAAGAACGAAGATTTTGTGCGGTATTGGTGGGCGCGTTCGTCGATGGTGTGGATTCCGCGCCGGGGCGGGTGAGGGATGGTGATGGATCCGCGGATTCGTAGCTATCTAGCCGGTGGTGTATCCGTTGTGGATGGCTTGAATTTTCGAGTGTGTTGCATGGTGACGATCCGGTCTTGACCCGCGCTTGAGTGGCAAGCATATTCGGGGGCGTGCGCGTCCGTTCATGGGGTGTGAATTTCTTTCTAAGTCGCTGGTAGCCAGATCTTAGTGGTTTTTCATCCTGTGTTTCGAACGGCTAGAATTTTATCCATTCCTCCATGAGTTTTGATGCTGGAGGAGCTCCCAACCTCTTTATTTTTTTCAATTTCCATGTTCCGTAAGCTTTTTAGCGGATTGTTTTCAAATGACATAGGCATCGATTTGGGCACAGCAAACACACTGGTTTACGTCAAGGACCAGGGCATCGTGTTGCGTGAACCTTCCGTTGTAGCGGTCAATGCCGGCACCCGCGAAGTTCTTGCTGTAGGTGATGAGGCCAAGCGCATGCTTGGGCGTACACCGGGCAACATTGTGGCGATTCGTCCGCTCAAGGACGGGGTGATTGCTGACTTCGAGACCACCGAGGCCATGCTCGCCTACTTCATTCGCAAGGTGAACAACAAGCGAGGGCGCGCCAAGCCACGCGTGGTGGTGGCAGTGCCATCCGGTATCACCGAAGTGGAAAAGCGCGCGGTGAAGGAGTCGGCCCAGCATGCCGGAGCCAAAGAAGTTTATCTGATCGAAGAACCGATGGCCGCATCGATTGGTGTCGGTCTGCCGGTGCAAGAAGCCTCCGGCAACATGATCGTTGATATTGGTGGCGGTACCACGGAGGTCGCTCTGATCTCGCTCTCGGGTATCGTTTACAGCCAATCGGTTCGTGTGGCGGGCGATGAGCTCGACGAAGCGATTGTGAGCCACATGAAGCGTGCGTACAACCTGATGATCGGTGAGCGCACCGCAGAGGAAATCAAGATTACCATTGGCTCGGCGTACCCGCTGGGCAAAGAGGAGACCATGGCCGTCAAGGGACGCGATTTGGTGGCGGGTCTTCCAAAAACCATCAAGATCACCTCCGAAGAGATTCGTGAGGCGATGTCCGAACCGTTGAGCACAATTGTCGAGGCAGTGCGCACCGCATTGGAGCGCTGCCCGCCAGAACTTTCCGCCGACCTGGTGGACAAAGGGATTGTGCTTGCCGGTGGCGGCGGGATGCTCAAGGGACTGAACAAATTGCTCAGCGAAGAGACCGGCTTGCCGGTTCACGTGGCCGAGGACGCACTGAGTGCGGTGGCCGAAGGCGCTGGCAAGGTGTTGATGGAGATTGAGTTCCTGCGTCGGGTGACCAGTGGTGAGTAAATTAGGCGGACGAAGCCCGGTGGGAGCCGGCGCTTTGTGGGCCGATCAACTCCGCGACAGGACTCCATACTCCACGCCGCCCGGGCTCTGGGTGGGTGCTGCGAGTCATGGACGAGCGAACCCATGAAAACACGCAACATCATTGCTATCTGTCTCTTCCTCGTCTTGGCGGGCGGGGTGGTGTCGCTGAGCCCTCGGGTGACGCGCCAGATGCAGTATGTCTATCACTCGGTGATGTCTCCGTTTGTCAAAGCGGGGTCCGAGAGTGAGCGTGCGATCCAGCAGTTCTTCGAGGATTACCGGACGGTGGAAGAACTGACTGCCGAGAATGCGCGGCTTAAAGAAGAACTGCGCATCAAATCTTTGTACAGCAGCGACCGCGAGGAGGTTTACAACGAGAACCGCCAACTCTCCAATGCTCTCAATTTCAAGCGCCGTGCGTTTTTTGATCTCATCCCATCGGTGGTGATCGAGCGTCAGCGCGCCACCTGGTGGAACACCGTGGTCATCGACAAAGGCTCCAAGCATGGAGTCCAGGCCGATAGCGCGGTGGTCTCGCCTGACGGTCTCGTTGGCCGTGTGTTGCTGGTTCGTCCGGAGACCAGTGACGTGATCCTGCTTACAGACGAAAACTGTAAAGTCGCCGGCCGTACCGAGGGATCGTACTCGATCCGTGGTCTCGTTGCGGGTCAGCGCGGAAACTTTTCGGCATCGCCGGATCTAACCATGCGCCCATTGGAATTGGGCACCCGTCTTGAGGCGGGCAAAAAGATCTATTCCATTGGGATCGATCTTTTTCCAAAGAACTTCCTGATAGGTGAAGTCGTTGGCACGGAGGACCGTGACTTCTTCACCGAAGCCAGGATCAAACCTGCTGTTGATTTCGAGAACCTGGAACATGTCTTCATCGTCAAGACAAAGCCTGAGGACCGAAATGCGGCGCAACGGGAGGCGGACTCCGAAGGCTGAGCATGTGGTTCATCCCCTTGTTGATTGTCTTTCTCTTTGTGGCGTTTCTCGCTCAGGAGGCGGCACCAATGGTATTGTCTTCATTGCTGGCGATGCTGCCTGATGGCTTGTGGTCGATGGACATCGTGGCGCGCGCCACGGTGATGGTGGTGCCGGTTTTCTTTTTCTGTGCGGCGATGTCGGTGTCGTTTCCGGTGATGTTGTTGCTGGCTTTTGCCACGGGGCTGCTGTGGGACTGTGCCTTTGCGTTTCCGGTGTCGGCTACCGATGACGGGGTGTTTGGCGTGTCGGTATTTCTGTTCGGATTGCTTGGTGCTGTGATGCAGGGGGTGCGGCCGTTTTTCGTCCGTGGGCGCTGGGACGTGCCGGTGATGGTGGTGGGAGCGGGAGTATTCTTGTTTCTCTTCCTTGAGTTTTTGGTGCTGAGTCTGACCCGCGCCAACGTGGAGTTTCCGTTCTCGTTGTGGATCAAGATTTCGGTTTCCACGATGATGTCGATGGTGTTGGCCCCAGTTGTCTTTTGGGTCCTGTATCGCTTGGCGGACCTCACGGGCTACGAGATGGGCGATGAAGATCAGGCGGAAAGGAGGGCTCGATGAACGGTTGGCTCGATAAGATGCGCCTGACTCTGATCGCCTTATTCCTGGTGCTTGGCTTGACCACGCTGATCACGCGCCTGTGGTCGTTGCAGATCAACCGGCGTGATTACTATTTGTCGAAGATTCCCAAGTCATCGTCGGTGACGGTGCGGGTGCCGCCTACCCGTGGACGGATTTTCGATCGCAATGGTGTGCTGCTCGTGGACAACGAGATCGGATATTCCGTGACATTGAACCTTGAGGAGGTCGTGCGTGCCTACAAAGCCAGGAACCAGGGCGATCTTCCTGAAGTTAGCTACGAGGTGACCCGCGGCGGCAATGTCCGCAGCGCCCAGCTCGATGACGTGAATATCGTCGAAGTGGTGAAGGCGACCGTGATTCCGAAGCTCAAGGAGCTGGGGCTGGCGGCGAACTTCAACGCACGCAAGCTGGAAGTTTTCTACCGCACTCACCGCGGATTGCTTCCATTCCCATACCGCGACGACCTGACGTTTGAGGAGTACGCTCGGTTTGCCGAACATGCGTCGAGCCTGCCCGGAGTGAACGTGCACGCCGTGCCAAAGCGCAAGTATGTGTATGGTGCGTTGGCGTCGCACATTCTCGGAACGATGCGCAAGTCCGCTACCGGTGACCTGCCGGAGGATGAGCGTGGGTTGTTCAACCATTACCTGCCGGATTCGGTTGGCTCGACGGGGATCGAGCAGTCGATGGAGGATTATCTTCGCGGTACCGCGGGCAAGCGTGTGGTGAAGAAGAACGAAAAGCTGCGCGTGGTGGGCGAGGTGCGTTATGACCCTCCGGTCGCTGGGGGGGACCTTTATCTTACCCTGGACGCAGAGTTCCAGTATTTGGCCGAGCAGTTGATGCGCAATGTCGGGCGCGGAGCGGCAGTGGTGATGGATGTGGAAAATGGGGACATCGTGGCGATGGCGTCGGTCCCATCATTTGATCCCAACGACTTTATCCCGTCGATCAGCGCCGAGCGCTGGAAGGCATACAATCAGGATCCAACGCATCCGCTTTTCTGTACCGCGCTGGGTACTTATGCCCCGGGATCCACTTATAAGTTGGTCATGGGCGTGGCGGCCGCGCTTGAGAACCAATGCGGTGCCTCGCACAACTGCATCGGCGGTGTCCAGTATGGGCGTCATTTCAAGAAGTGCTGGATTCATAGCAAGGGCGGATCCCACGGAGTGATCGGATTGCGTGAGTCGCTCCAGCGATCGTGCAACTCGTACTATTATCTCATGTCCAAAGCGATCGGTCAGGATCCGATGGTCACGGCTGCCGAGTTGATGGGCTTGGGCCGTACCAGCGGGATCGAACTGGCGGGCGAGGACCCTGGCATTGTAATGGGCTCCCGTTACTGGACCGATGTGGTGCGGCGTACGCCGGATGCCCGTATGACCAGCGCCGAGCTGGCGAACATGTCGATCGGTCAGGGGGAAACCAAAGCATCGCCTATTCAGATTGCCAACGTGGTGGCGGCCATTGCCAATGGCGGACGGGTGCTCCAGCCGCGATTGGTCAACCGCGTGGTCGCCAAGAAGGATAACAGCCTGCTCTATCCGGTGGGAGAACGCGCCAATCCGGATGCTCCAACCGTACTCGCCGATTTGAAGCTCGAAGGGGTGAGCGATGAGGAGCTCGCGATCCTACGCGGCGGCATGTACGACGTGGTGAACAAATACGGAGGAACCGCACGTGGCGCACGCATCGAGGGCGTCGGGCTTTCGGGTAAGACCGGATCGGCCCAGACGTCGATCCGCGGACGCCGTGGTACCCACGCCTGGTTCACCGCATTTGCCCCGTACGAACGTCCGAAGTACGCGGTGTGTGTGGTGGTACTCGGTGGTGAGTCCGGTGGTGCGGTGGCGGCTCCAATCGCCCGTGAGTTGATCGACGGAATTTTCAAGATCGAGCGGGACCGCATCCTGGGCGACGGCAAGCGTCAGGCGATTACCCAATGGTTGGCTCCGGCCGTCGGTGGGTTTGATGCCATTGCGCGGATCACCTTCGAGGAGGACGGCAGCTCGGTGGTTGAGTTGAATGAACCTGATGCCGAAGAGCCTGTGATGGTCGAGCGCCCTGCCGCCTTGCCTCAGATCCGCGTGCCGCGAGTGGTCTCCGAGGAGGATGTCACCATCGCCGATACACCGGACGAAGAGGGGACCGTGGTGCGACGCGCCAAGCCGGTCGACCCAGAAGTCCTGCGCCGCCTCATGGAGCAACAGGAGAATAGCGACTAACCGTAGACATCTGCATTTACCTGCGAATCAAATTTTCCCCCATACAAACAAAGATAACTCTATTTTTAACTAAAGATTTCCCCGTGGCGGGAAGCTTGGGCGCTGCCTGAGCCCGCTGCGGCAAACCAACAGAATTCACTTCCTTTTATCCGCTGACGGTCATTAAATGTGCCGCCGGCGTTAAATCGCCAATTCCAGTTTCATTATGTTAAACCGAATCAAGAAACTTTTCCGCAAGACCGAGTTTACCGAGGGTAAGCGTCTTGTCATCAACGTTGAAAAGCTCGAACGCCGACTCGCTGTCATCGAAGACGGCATGGTCGAGGAATACAGTGTCGAGCGTAACTCCGACGAAAACATCGTAGGCAGTATCTTCAAGGGCCGTGTCAAAAACATCGAGCCTGGATTGAAGGCGATGTTTGTCGACATCGGCTTCGAAAAGAATGCCTTCCTTCACTTCTGGGATGCCATTCCTGCGGCTCTGGACGGTGGTCTTGAAGAGATCAGCCGCAACCAGGGCAAGAAGCAGAAGAAGGTGACCTCGAAGGACATCCCGAATATCTACCCGGTTGGATCCGAGGTGCTGGTGCAGGTGACCAAGGGGCCAATTGGAACCAAGGGGCCACGTGTGACTACCAACATCAGTCTCCCAGGTCGCTATCTAGTGTTGATGCCATTGAACGAACAGTTCGGTATCTCGCGCAAGGTCGAAGATCCGAAGGAGCGCAAGCGTCTGCGCCGCATCATGGAGAAGCTTACCGTGCCAGAGGGCATGGGGGTGATCATGCGTACGGTCTGCCAAGGTAAGCGCGTCCGCCACTTCGTGCGCGACCTCAACATTTTGCTCGAGCAGTGGGACGAGATCGACAAGACCCGCACCGAGAAGAAGGCGCCGGTCAATTGCTTCCAAGAGCCTGATCTCGTTGGCCGCGTGGTGCGTGATTTGCTCACCGAAGAGATCGACGAAATCATCTGTGACGACGAGCCGACCACCGAGTTCATGCGTGAGCAGGTGTCGCAGATTTCGCGTCGCACCCGCAACCGCATCCGCTATTTCCAGAGTGGCCAGCCGTTGTTTGACAAGCTGGGTATCCAGCGTCAGATCGACGATGCATTCCACCGTCAGGTCTGGCTGCCATGTGGCGGTTACCTTGTGATCGACGAGACTGAAGCGATGATCACCGTCGACGTCAACACGGGCCGTAACCGCGGTGGCAAGAACATCGACAAGACGATTCTCGAAACCAACCTGGAGGCGGCCGTGGAAGTCGCACGTCAGCTCCGCCTGCGTAACATCGGCGGTCTCGTTGTGATCGACTTCATCGACATGAAGGGCCGACGCGACCAAAACCAGGTCTACAAGGTGATGCGTGAGCGCCTGAAGCGTGACCGCGCCAAGACCCAGGTGATGCAGATTTCTCCGCTCGGTCTGATGGAAATGACCCGTCAGCGTTTGACCGAGAGTCTCAGCGACAGTTTGTACGATCCGTGCCCATACTGCGCGGGCAAGGGGCGCCTCAAGTCGCTTGTGACCATGAGTGTGGAACTGCAGCGTAAACTGGGTAGCGTGATCGACCGTCACCGCGACAAGGCGGGCGACATGCTCATCGTCATCCACCCGGATGTGATGAACCGCCTGCGTACCGAGGACCAGGAGCTGCTCGCAGACCTTGAGCGCCGCCACACCGGCCGCTTGACCTTCCGCTCCGACCCGGCACTCCACCGTGAAGTCTTCAAGATCTCCGATGCCAACACCGGTAAGGAGCTCTCCTAATCGGCTGAATTCTCCGCAGCGCGGTGGCGAATCATTTGCATTCGCCGCCGCCTGCTGCTAGGGATCACACCGCGCCGCCCGTCGGGTGCGCGTACCCAGGTGATCCCACCAAAATGGGGGTGTAGCTCAGCGGTTAGAGCAGGGGACTCATAATCCCTTGGTCGCGGGTTCGAACCCCGCCGCCCCTACCAATTTTCCCAAATCGGGCTGCAGTTCTCTGCAGCCCGATTTTTTTTTCTCACGCAGAGAGGTGAAGACGCAGAGGAGGGGGGCTTTTTAGACAGGATTCACATGATTCACGGGATTGAGCGTGGGGGGGGCTGATGAGGAGACCACGTTATCGCGGAGAAACAGTGGAGTGACGGTGTTACCAATGTCTGTGTTGTGACGGTGTGCGCGGGGCGATGCTGTTTCAATTCCTCTGGTCAGCTTCGTTCGTTTCTCCAACGACGGCGAGTAGCTGGCGGGCGCGGGATGCTCCCATGAAGAGCGTGGATCTGTCGTCGGCACCGAGCATTGCTTTGTACGGGTGCTGAACGTCTACCAGGATGACGGCACGGGAATCGAGCCCCTTGGCTTTGTGGATGGAGTTGTGACCGACGGCGAACTGATGGTTGATTTCCTCAGTGCGAAGCGGGTAGCTGCCGATTTTTTCGGTTGGTCCTAGTGCGCTTGATTCCAAATCGGTGCGGGCGTGGAGGATTAGGACATCGCGTGGTTGGCAATAGCCCTCTTCCTCCCACTTGCGGATGATACTGGCAACTTGCTCGTGCAAATCTTCGGTGGACATGGCTGCCTCGTAGAGCTCGACTTCCGGGCCTTCTGGGAGCGAACGGCCATCGCCCATGGCGGCGACCAGGTCCGATGTGCCATCACCGTCCAGTGATTGAAGGAACTCATAGACAGGGCGGGTGTAGCGCAATGATTGATCGAGCGTGACCAGAGCCGGTTGCGAAAGCAGCCCTTGAATACGCTCTGGGAGGAATCCATTGGCTCGGCGGAATGCAGGGCGTTGGGCACGGTCGAAGAAGATCGCCATTGGGGCGAGGGTCTCGTGTTTGAGCATTCGCCAATAGATGCTCCACCAGCCGCATGCAGCTTCTGGGAATTGTTTTGCAACTTCCGGTGGCAGCTCGGTGTCGTGGTCTTGTCCTTCGTCTACAACGAGGGCGTCGTATTTTGGTAGACCTGCGCAACGCGATGGATTACGCAGGGCTTCCAGCACCAGGGAGGGGAGGGTGACGTCGTAGAAAGTTGAGGTCTCTTGGCGTGGTGCTCCTTGCTGCGGAGCTAAGGATTCGATCGGTTCGCCCAAGATGAGTGCGGCCACTTCTTCATAGTTCATGACCGAGATCAACGGCGCTCCGGATTCATCCTTCAGGGACGGGTCACGTTTGACTTCGTTTCGCATCACCTCGGTGATTGCCAGGTTGTAGACGAGGAACAGGACGCGCATGTCCTTTGCAGCGTAGCGTCTGGCTTGTTCCAATGCATACCAGGACTTTCCGCAGCCGGGGCCACCTTCGACTAGCAATTGTTGATTGGCGCGCAGCAGGTCGAGCAGTCGGTAGTCCGCGACGATTTGCTGGCGGAATCGTTCTTCGGTGTGGTCGAGGAACTCGCGCAGCGCCTCGGGATCGCGGCCATGGCCGTAGAGTTGGAGGAAAGCTGCGCGTACGTCATCATCGACGGTTTTGAGGTGCCCGTCTTTGGCACCACGGGAAAAGAAGCGCTGCATTGCGGCCATGAATAGCCGTCCGTTTTTCAGCTCGTTGCCGGTCAGAATACGTGATCTGTCGAGTCCGTGCCACCGTTCTTCATCGGGAGCTGCATCGCCGTCCGGGTAGCAGAGTGCTTTTGCAATAAACACGTGGCTCAGTGCGGTGCCCTTGATATCGCGGATTACGCTGCCCCATTCACCATCAAGTTGGCTGATTGGGTTGTCATTGTCTCCTCCTTCCCAAGCTCCGGTCGGAGAGAAGTGGCGTGGGGTGCCTCCTTTGACTTCGAGTACCAGAAGCCCACCGATAGGTGCTAGAATCAGGAAGTCGCCCTCGCGCTCAGTGCCTTGGTCGTCTTTGTAGAAGAATCCCCAAACAATCAGCCAATCGTCTGACAGGTTTTTTAGATAACGCGCGACCGTGATCTCGGACGCATACGCATGTTTTTTGGGGCGGTTGAGGATCCATTTTGCCATACTGCCGCCGACGTTAGACAAGACGTGCTCATTGCGGCAAGTGTGAACCAATCGTGGTGTGATAGTTTGTATAACGACGGCTGCTGATAGGAAAGAGGAAGGCTAGCGATCACCGCCGAACTCCTGCCACATGCGGACCATGGCGAGGGTGTCGAGTTTGCAGTATTCCTCGAGTTGCTCGCGCAGTTGATCTTTGCGTTGGGCGCTGGTGGTGGCGGCAATCGCCTCGGAAAAGGCCTCCACTGCCATACCGCCATCCTTCACCCCATCCAGATCGTTGTAATTCAGATCGGGGCAGAGGGCGGGCAGCACGGCTTTGATGCTCCAGCTACCGCATTGATCCGGATGGTAGAAGTGCTCACGGGCAATGGGCAGCAAGTCGACCAATCGGTTGGCAATGGCATGGAGCGGGGGGGCGAGTGAAGGAATCGCTGCTGCACACTCGTTGATGATGCGTCGCTCGAACGCCGCATTGTAAACGTAGACCGGACCGGTGGTGCCGCAGTGGGCGATCAACGCCTCGGCGAACCCAATCCGTGGATCATTTCCGCTTAAGTTGAGGAAGCCGGTGTGAGTGAGTGTGCTGCTTTGGTTTAATTGGTGAAGGCTGAACTGGAACGGGATTTGCTGGAACGGTCGCGTGCCTTTCCAAACTGGTACTGCGAGGTTCGCGGTTTCGAAGTCGAGGAAGTAGGCAGGGTAGCCCAATCCCTCCAGAGCGGCGGCGGCTCTCTCCCGGTCGAAATAGCAAGTGCCTGCCAGTGTGTGCTCTTTGACGCGTTGTTGAGTGCGGTTGAGTTCGTGGTCCGGGACATCTGCCATTTCGCGGATGCCCATGGACTCGAGACGCTCGACCTTGGTGCGCTGGATGCGAGGCAGATGGGTGACAGGATGTGTTGCCTTGGGGAGATGGGCGTGACAATGGTCTATAAATGGGCACTCGAATGGATCGCTGCACTGTGAGCCTGGCTGGATGTTCGGCTCACTGGTGCATGCCGCAACGTCGTGAGCTTGGCGGATCCAACCGGCGACTTCATCGTGACGACCCATCGCTTCGGCGGTGAGATCGTTTTCAGTGAAGAGTCCATGGTAGTTGCCATTGCCTTGATAGACGAACTGGTTGTTGATATGCGCCAGAGCCGCCGAGTCAATGGTCACTCCCGCCTGGGTGGCGATGTAGGTTTGTACAGCCACGTCGTCGCGGTAGTAGTCTTTTAGTTTGGTCGACGACTTTACCTCGATCATGCGCCACGCGGTGCCGTTGCCATTGCGGACCGGGATCATGACATCGGCAAAGGCATGACCACCCGCTGATTGCACGCCTGCTTCGAAGAGAATTTTCGAGCCGGATTGGAGTAGATGTCGGCTGCGGTTGATGGCGTTAGCGAAGCCTTCCTGTTGGAAGTCGATGATTTCGCTTTCTCCCTGGGTGGCATAGAGAGCCTGGGCGACTTCTCCTACCTGGTTGCCAATGGCAAAGACGACCTCGGAGCGCGAGTCATCGCGTAGCTCGGGGCTATGTACTTCCAGCCACAGACGTTTCGGGCATTGGCGGAAGGCGATGATTTTTGATTTGGAAAGTGAGCGTGGCATAGGGGAAGCGGAAAGTTGAAAAGGAATCAGCGCGCTGCGCACGGGTGGTCGGGAGGAACGTCACGCAGAGACGCTGAGGTGTGGATGTTGGTTGGGGATTTTCTGGACAGGATTTACATGATTGACGTGATTGGGTGTGGTGTTTCACGAGGAGACCGCGCTATCGCGAAGAAGCAGAGGAGAGGAGTGGCGGTGTCGTCAACGTCGGTGCGGTGCCGGTATACGGGGGGCGATGAAGCAACCTCACTCTTGAGGTTGTGCTGATGATCCAGCGCAGTTGCTGGATGTTGATAGAGTAGGCTCACGCGAAGATCCCAAAGACCTAAAGTTGAGGCATGCTTATTGAGTGCTTTTTAGACAGGATGGACATGATTCACAGGATTGTGTGGGGGGAGGAGGGAATTGGGAAAGTTGAGATTGGAAAGGCGAAAAGGAATCAGCGCGCTGCGCGCGAGTGGTCGGAAGGAACCTCACGCAGAGACGCGGAGACGCAGAGGTTTTGAGGAACCGTCACTCCACGCTTGCGTAGATATCATAACAATCTGAGGAATCTGCGGTTACCCCTATTCTTTAGACAGGATGAACATGATTCACTGGATTTTGTGTGGTGGCTCACGCGCAGGTGTCGCTGAGCGACGAGTTGGAGAGCAGCTACGCGGCAAGTGGAGGTAGTTGAAGTTAGGGGGGGAGTTGGGCTGCGGGATTGTTGAGATCCTACAGCCCGGATGTCACGGGTGAGTGCCGCGTTTCTAGCGGCGGCCTTCTTCTTCCTCTACGATGTCGCTGAGGGTGGTGCGAAGGTCTTTGCAGACCTTTTTCGAGCGGACGCCTTTTTGGAAAAGTCGGGTGGCGGTGACACGGCGCGAGACACTTGAGTATGATGACATGACACCGGCTTCTCCATCGGCCACACAAGAGGCGTTTTGGGATTGGACGCCGTAATCCGCCGCGGTTTCCATTGCATTCTGTGTGGCGGCCAGAAAGAGAAACTCCCATTGGTACTCATTGGTTTGGTGCTGGATCATTTCGCGGATCTTGCGGGCCGAGTAGTCCGTTGAGGCGTTTTCATATCCGTCGGTATAGATGGCGATGATGACCTTTCCTGGGCGCTCGGCTTCCGGCATTTTCGCGAGCTTTTTGCCGATGTTGTCGATCGTGCGTCCGATGGCGTCGAGCAGGGCAGTCATGCCCCGCGGGATATAAGTGCGGGCGGTCAGCGGGTTGACTTCGGCGACTGGTTCGCTGTCCGCGTGGAGCAGGTATTCATCGTCGAAGAGAACGAGGGTGAGGTTGGCGTCGCCATCGGTTTCCTGTTGTTCTTTGAGGAACTGATTGAACCCGGTGACCGCGGCTTCTTGGAATGGGGACATCGAACCAGAGCGGTCGAGGATGTAGGCGATTTCGGTAAGGTTTGTATTCATGGGAGTTTGATTGCTGATTGGGAGCGGTTTCTACTCAATGCGTGTGGTTGTGGATGGTTCCGGAAATTTGTGTGTTTTTATCAAGATGATCCGGAGTGACGCTGATCACCTTAGACAAGGGCGTGGGACATTGGTGGGGTGAGGGGGAGGAAAGCAGATAGTTGAAATGAGAAATCTGAAATGAAGTGAGCGCGCTGGGCGCGGAGGAGGCTTGGTTTTTAGACAGGATTTACACGATTCACGGGATTATGGGCTCACGCAGAGATGCAGAGGGGGGCTGAATTGGAGTGAGGGTGTCCTCACTGGCTGAGTCATGTCGTCATGCAGGGGGGGCGATGGAGCAACCTCACTCCTGAGGTTGAACTAGGCTCCGGCGGAGCCGCTGGCTGAGGAGACTCACGCGAAGATCCCAAAGACCCAAAGGTGGAGATAGAGTGAGACGAGTTGAAGCTTCGCAGGGAGGAAAGCAGATAGTTGAAGTGGGAAGTTTGAAATGAAGTGAGCGCGCTGGGCTCGGAGGAGGCTTGTTTTTTAGACAGGATTTACATGATTCACGGGATTATGGGCTCACGCAGAGGCGCGGAGACGCAGAGGGGAGAAGAGTTTTAGGTGGTTACGTGGTTAGGTTTTAGGTGGGGAGTGGTCGCTGCGCTCCGGTGTGATCGAAGACGGTGGGGACAGCGTCACTCCAGGCACCGCACACGCTTGCGTAGAAATCATAACAATCTGAGGAATCTGCGGTTCCCCCTATTCTTTAGACAGGATCAACATGATTCACGGGATTGCGTGTAGTGGCTCACGCGGAGACCACGCTATCGCTGAGACGCAGAGGGGGCTGAATTGGAGTGAGGGTGTCCTCACCGGCTGAGTCATGTGGTCATGCAGGGGGGCGATGGAGCAACCTCACTCCTGAGGTTGAACTAGGCTCCGGCGGAGCCGCTGGCTGAGGAGACTCACGTGAAGATCCCAAAGACCCAAAGGTGGAGATAGAGTGAGACGAGTTGAAGCTTCGCAGGGAGGAAAGCAGATAGTTGAAGTGGGAAGTTTGAAATGAAGTGAGCGCGCTGGGCGCGAAGGAGGCTTGTTTTTTAGACAGGATTTACACGATTCACGGGATTATGGGCTCACGCAGAGGCGCGGAGACGCAGAGGTTTTGAGGAACCGTCACTCCACGCTTGCGTAGAAATCATAACAATCTGAGGAATCTGCGGTTCCCCCTATTCTTTAGACAGGATCAACATGATTCACGGGATTGCGTGTAGTGACTCACGCGGAGACCACGCTATCGCGGAGACGCAGAGGTATGAATGAATTGGAGTGAAGGTGTCCTCACCGGTTGAGTCATGTCGTCATGCAGGGGGGCGATGGAGCAACCTCACTCCTGAGGTTGAACTAGGCTCCGGCGGAGCCGCTGGCTAAGGAGACTCACGCGAAGGTCCCTAAGACCCAAAGTCGGGAGAGGGTTACTCGGTGGTGTCCTTGCGGCGCTGCCGTGCTTCCAGCATTTGTTGGAACATCTGTTCTTGAGCGGCCATGGAGGCGTACCACGCGCGGCCTTTGGCGATGCGTTGTTCGTGGTGTGCTAGTTCCCGGCGGAGCTCTTCGAGTTGGTCGCTGTTGAGCGGTGGGGCGTTGTCCAAATGGGCGAGCAGCTTCCCGTTGCGCGACGCATGTTCTCTATATGGGATTTCGATTGGCCCGGCTTCAGAATTGATAGTGATGGTGCCTTTGGCGAATGAGTCTTCGGTGTGTTGGGTGGTCATGATCTGGTTTTGTGATGTGATTTATTTGAATTTCGAGGGCGTTTGGAGATCCGTGTGGGATCTATGACAAGCGTTGTAGCAACTGGTCGCGTTTGATGATGGCGGTGGCGACATCCTTGGTCTTGAGCGAAAACCGGACCCGCTGGGTACGATGGCATCCGTCGTGAACCGTGAAATTGCACCACCAGGTTCCGTTGTTGTTCCACAGGTGGTGGGTCGGGTTGGCCTCGTCGATGCGAAGCGAGAATCCGAGCTGTCGAGAATCTGCCGCTGGAGTTGGCGTCGTCGAGTGTGAGGGGCGGCTGTTGCTTTGTGCGCTGGTGCGCATTCGATCTGTTGTGTTCATGATGTGATCTCGTGTCCGAGGGTTTCACATCAGCAGCGGACTATTCGTGGTCTGCTTTCCGAAAACAAAAACGACCCGGCCCGATGGGATCATCAGGCCGGGTCGTTGAAATCCGGGTGGAAGATTGGTTCGCTACAAAGACAATGCTTTGATCGCTCATCGTGATGGACAACTCGCGCTCTCCATCATCTAGGCACCTTGGCTTTCCACAAGCCAGGTTGCCGGACCCCGAAAGGTCGCTCCTGATGATGGTTGCAGATTATCCAAGGTGCGCATTTTGATCAACCAGGAAGTCGTGGCAAGTGTGTCATAAAGATCAGGTGCACTTTCTACGTGGACTGGGGAGTCTTGACGCTGATGTGGTAATTGTGTTAGTCACCGGCGGCATGAGCAACTTTGTTGGTGGTAGCAGGCTTCAGATGGAGCGGATTATTGAGATCTTCGAGGCTGTAAAGAGTAATCGCTATCCCAACTGCACGACATTGGCTGAAGAGTTGGAAGTGACGCCGAAGACAATTCAGCGCGATATTTCCTTTATGAAGAGGCGCTTGAACGTTCCCATTGAGTACGACAAGTCGATGCATGGGTACGTGGTGACCGGCGATTGGGATGGCCTGCCTGGAATGGACGTACAAGTGGAGGATTTGGCGGCTTTGTTTTTAGCAAAGCATGCGTTGGGGAGTGTCAGGGGAACCCAGCTTGCGGATGCGCTGCGGCCGGCATTCGAGAAGCTCACGAGTCGGCTGGAGGGCAAGGTGAATATGAACTGGCGGGAGATGGACCAGGCGTTTTCGGTCAAGCAGGTCGGGGCGCTGGACGTGGATTTGAAAATGTTTGGCAAGCTGGCCGAGGCGGTGGTGAAGCAACTGTCTGTCGAGTTTTCCTATCGCAAGGTGGATGCGAGTTCATCCGAGCCACGGCGGCTGAACCCATACCACGTCGGGGAGATTGCCGGGGGCTGGTATGTGATTGGGTTTGATCTCGATCGTGAAGCGCTGCGGACCTTTGCGCTGCAGCGGATCAAAGGGCTGAAGGTGACCAGCGGGCATTTTGAGAGGATCGATGGATTTGATATCAACGAGCACATCGGATCGAGTGTGGGGGTGTGGGATAACCAAAGCGCCCAATCTAGCGAGGTGGTGCTTGAGGTGAGCGGCTGGGTTGCGCGCATGGTGCAAGAGCGTAAGTGGCATTCATCGCAGAAGGTCAAAGCGCTCGATGACTATGGGACCAAGGTCGAGGTGCGGATGACCTTGGGGAACCTGGAGGAGGTGAAGCAGTTGGTGCTGAGCTGGGGGCGGAATGTGAAGGTGATTGAGCCGGTCGAGCTGCGCGATGCGATTCGGGAGGAAGCGCAGGGGATGCTGGCTGTGTATGCGGGGTGAGGAAAGTAGTGATTGGTGATTGGTGATTGGCCGGGGCGATGCTGTTAGGCGGGTTTCGATGGAGCAACCTCACTCTTGAGGTGGACCTGCAGATCCGGCGGAGCCTCTGGATGGTTTTCTAGACAGGATTCACATGATTTACGTGATTTTTAGGAGGTGTCGTGTGGTCGATAAAAGTTTGGAGAAAGGGGGCTCATGCAGAGACCACGCTAGTGCTAAGGCGCAGAGAAGAGGATGAAGTGGAGCGACGCCGTCACGTTGGGGAGGGGGAGGAAAGTAGACGGTTGAAATGGGAAACTTGAAATGAAGTGAGCGCGCTGTGCGCGGGTGTCGGGAGGATGCTCACGCAGAGGCGCGAAGACGCAGAGGTGTCGCTGCGCGACGGGTTTAAGGTTCGCTGCGCGGAAAGCGGGGTGTAGTTGAAGTGGAGATGACGCACAGCGTGCGGATCTGTTGGGAGGATGCTCACGCAGAGAGCCCAAAGACCCAAAGGTTTGGAAAAGGGGGGGGCTCATGCAGAGACCACGCTAGCGCTAAGGCGCAGAGAAGAGGATGAAGTGGAGTGACGGTGTCCTCACCGTCTGAGAGACGCCGTCACGTGGTTTCCGATCGAACACTCTCAGGTCTTAGGTCGGATGGAATGGCCACAAGAAAGGCAAGAAGTCACAAAAGCGGAAGCAAGATGGCTCACGCAGAGACGCGAAGACGCAGAGGTGTAGCTGCGCGACGGGTTTAAGCTTCGCTGCGCGGAAAGCGGGTGGGGGGATTGAAGATCTAAGGTTTCAAAATTAAGATGAAGTTTGGCTGTGCGTTCCGCCATCTTCCATCAGGCTCATTATGAGCGGCGTAGATGCTTTAGGCGCCAGGCGAGAGATTCTTCGGCTGGGAAGAATGCTTCATCGTTGGGGAGCAGGATGATTTGGCCATTGAGCTGGAGAAGCTCCTTTTCAGCGTCGGAGCGGCGGGAGTCGAAGAGCGGGCTGACGTGCCATTTGTGATCCGGCCCCGGGCTGATGAGTTTTTGGTCCATGGCCCAGTGGTGGTGTTTGCACAATGCCATTCCATTGCTCGGGTGGTCGTTGTGGCTTTGGCTGAACGGAATTAGATGCGCGGCATCGATGAAGCGGACGTCATGTTGCGGGAGCTTAATGCGCAGGCCGCAGGCCGCGCAGCGGTCGTCGTAAATCTGAGCGATTTTGTCGCGGAATGCTGAACTTCGTTTCGGGGATTCCTGCACGCGGTCGCTAGCGTTTGTTTTCGGGGGCTCGTAGCGAGTTAGTAATTGCTGGCGATACTGAGGAAAGTAGCGGGAGATGAGCAACCGTCGGACCGCATCGCGTTTCTCCGGCGTGTCGATCTCGCGTTGGAAGGCGTCGGAGAACTCTCCGACCACCATCCCTCGTTGCTGTTGCAGCGGTGCTTTTTGTAGCAACTGTCCTGTTGCGAGATCTTTGGCGACCCAGATCTTGTCCGACTTCAAGTGGTAGAATGGCAGCTGTGGAGTGCAGCTGTCATCCTTCGCCCGCACCACATCGAAGAACCGCTTGAAGCTCTCGGTCAACTCCTGGTTCCAGACCACCTGGGAGGCGCTCGCCCGCCCCTGGTCGATCATCTCCAGCGCAGCCAGCAGGAGCAATGGCTTGTGAGGTCGCTCGTGGCGACCTGAACCGGTGCCGGTGATGCCGACGTTGAGGTTGTACAAGGTATCGGCGATGGAGGTGGGGTCGTGGGGCATGTGGAAATTTCTTATGTGTGCGCTTTTGCGTGATGTCGCTCGAGTTTCTTAACGAAAACGCCACAGGTGGGGCAGCGGTGTAGGGTTCCTGCGGATAGAGCGCTCTCTAGACTCGGTCTAGGTGTGTGAGACTCCCAACTTTCAGCGTGGATGGTGCTTAAATGAAGGTCGATATCCCGGACCTTTTTCTTGCAGATCGAGCAGGTGACTTTCGGTCCTTTTCGACCATGCTTGGGTCTCGAATCTGTACGAGGGACTGTGGGGTAGGCGGATCTATGAGAGCCAGATTCGTAGATAAAGGTCTTCGGGGGATCATTGACCTCCCCATTGGATGTTCGTAGAACGGGTATACGCTGAGGTAGGCAAGACCTCCCTGATGTTGGAACGTCCCCACTGCCCTGGCATCGAAAGCAATTGGGGTTGAGGCCACCACAACAACATGTGCGGGCTGCTCCGGACTTTGTGGGTTCGCTATTGAGGCTCATAGTGATGACGGGCACTGAATTGATGCGTCTGGTCGTGGGACGTCTCCTCAAGTGAGGATGAGGCGCTTAGTCACGGAGGCGAGTGAGGCGCATTTCGATGCGACGCGCCTTGGCGTCATCCTGTTCGAAGTCGGCTTGTTCCACGTCACGTTTGTCTGATGGGAGGATGGTTTGCCCTGCGGAGTAGCATCGTACGGTGATCGACTGCAGGATGGATTTCTGCTCGTGAGCGTCGGTGAAGGCATCCCACTGGGCTTTCACGGCGAGTGCGCGAAGGAGTCCCAGATCGTTGTTCGATCCTGCTCGCAGTGATTGGAAGGTGGACGTGTCTCCGGCAAGCAGGCGAGGGAGTTTGGAGTCGAGGTTGCCGCTGCCTGCGAGAGGAATGCCATCGGTATGTCCGATGATCTCCAAGGTGTCTACTTTCGCCCGTCCCTGTTGCTGGCGATCTATGATCTCCTTTGCCAGCTTCTCAAATTCAACATCCTTGAGACCATCGGCAAACTGAGGGCCTATAAGCGAGCTGCCGGAAGGGAACTGGTACTGCTCCTTCTGTTCGTCGATCCGAATGATCGGTGGCTTGTCGTTGAGGATTCCTTTGAGACGCTCGACCTCCTCCCACCCGTTATTATCCATCGCGTCTTCGAGCTTAGCGGTGAGTTCTTTGATTTTCGCTTGGAGCTCTTTGTTTTGTGCAATGAGGTCGGCATTCTCACTTTCCAGTTCTGCGAGTCTCTGCAGGAGTCCTTGTTGGTCGAAGGTGGCAAGGTTCTCGCGCAACTCAACAATGATGTCGTTGGCTGACTCGCATGTCTCTTTCAGAGAGGTGACGACTGCGTTCGGATCCGCTTCGTCTGGAACAGGTTCAAGGCCGATCGTGGGTCGCAGGGTGTTGATCGGTGTTCGAATACTTATGAGGTCTAAACCACCAACGGCTTCAATAACCGCATCCCTGGGCGCTGAATTACTCTTTGGCATCAAGACAAACACCACCGCACCCAGGATGGCAACTGAGATGATGAAGAGCGTGATGAACAAATCAGAGACACTAGGCCAGTATCCTGAATTTGGATTGTCGTCTTCGGGGTCTAGCATTGGGCTACAGGCGATTTAGATCAGTTGCTTCCGAAAAGGCGCATTCTTCTTGATACCCTGGATTTGATTTCCTCGGCCGATCTCTCGATCGACTTCACCCCTTCCGATATCTTTTCGGAGAGCTGTTCGTTTTCATCTGCCAACCGGGCGGCGGTGCCTTCCAGTGTAGCTCGGGATTCCTTGGCCTCTGCTACAACTGTTTGCATAGTGGTAGCGTTTGCGTCTAGCTTCGTGTGCACGTCGTTGAGCTGCTCCTTCACGGTGGTCTTTAGATCTCCAACCAGCTCGCGGTTCAGCTGGTTCGCTGAGGTTACTTTGCTGGCGACTTGATCCGCACTTTCTGCGAGTTTATGACTTGCCGTCCTTAGCTCTTCGATGGACTCGCTTTGCTTCTTCGTGACATCTGCCAGAGTTGCTTTGGTGTCATTTTCGAACTTTTCAGCGACCTTGGAGACTTTCGCTCCGACTTGATTGAAGACCTCAGAAGCGGCGATCTCGGTGGCGTTCTCAATTCGGCTTGGGATGTCGCTAAGAGCCGACTCGATATCACGCAACGTGGTCTCGAAGTTGTCGATACTCTTCGCTACGCGCTTGTTCGATTTTGTCGCTTCGGAACTGATACCGGACACACTCTTAGCGAGAGTATCGAGAGTATCGTTGAAGCCTGTTATCGCGTTGTGGAGTGGGGACTTCTCTCCAAAGGTGTCAGTGAGTGAATTATTGAGTGAAGAGCTGCTATCGCTCAATGAGCGGGCTGCAGTATGCGCTTGCCCAACCCCATCACGCAGTAGTGCCATTGCTGGTGCAATTGTGCCCAACAGATCTCTCAGCCCCTTTATGACTTCCTCAAATTTTCGCTCACGCTCTCCGACCTCGTCGGTTAGCTCTTTTACTTGGTCTGTAACTCCCGAGAGTTGGAGATGAAGTGGTTCGACGCGGAAGCGAGTGAGGAGGGTTCCTTGGGTGAAACGGTCGAGATCGATGATGAAACTATGCAGTGCTATCGAGTAGAATCCCCGGCAGAGCAATACAAGTAGTGTGAAGCCGAGTGCGACGAGACTCGGTGTAAATGCTCCACCCAAACTCTGAATCATTTCTGAGACCAAATTCGCACTGTCTGCGACTCCCTGCAGTTCTCCGTTTGCAGTGGTTTTGATGCGGAACGCTGCGAGGATTGGCTTGATTGCCAACAATGTGCCCACGATTCCAAGCACCAGCAGTGACGTTGCGATTCCTGAAGCGATCCGAAGAGATTTACGGGCTCGTTCTCTCTTAACCGAGGCTGAATGGAACTCCGACAATGAAGTGGGGCGACCGATGTACCATGAAGTCCAGGCGGTTCTCGCCGCGTCGCTCACATGAGACTGTTGATTTATTTCTCGTTCTTTGAGCCAGCGCTCAAACGCTTCGTCGTTTTCGGCAAATGCGCCTTTCCAGTTGCTATCGAGAACGAGAGCTCTTTTGGCTTTACGTAAGGCATCGCGTTCGACAGCGATAGCTCGCCAGGCGATTAATGCAGCCACCATGCCAATGACTCCGACCGCACCGACGATGATCGCACTGAGAGTTGGTGGAATGTTTATGTATGAGAGTGTGATCATGGTTTTACGACCCAGACTTCCGCTCTGCGGTTTCTGGCTTTTCCTGCTTCGGTTTCATTGGTGTCGATAGGGAATTCAGAGCCCAGACCCGCTGCCTTTGTATCAACATTGGACTTGAGCAGTTCATCCACGACGGTCTGAGCGCGTTCTTTGGAGAGTGGGATATTGATGTCCGCGCCACCGGTGCTGTCGGTGAATCCGAGAATCACGAGTTGGTGTTTGGGATAGTTTGCCGCGACGAATTTCGGCAAGCGCTCCAAGTCAGCCTGGGCCTTAAGGTCCAGATCGGATTTTCCTGTCGCGAAGCGCAGGTTGGTGGAAATGCGCAGAGCGGACTTTATGTCCTCTCCGAGCGCCTCGCCAAGTGCGGCTAAGATTCTAGGGTCAACGCTCCCTTGCATTGGCCGGAGGCGCAGATCAACGAAACCGCAGTCGGCAACTGTGGACTGCCCCTTGTCCGAAGTCGCAAACTGCACAAAGTCCAAAGCATTTTGGGACGGGCTCTGAGGCGTCCAGGCGACCACGCGGTAGGTGAACGGGTAGTCTTCGGTTGCGATCGTGAACGGGCTTGGTTTCAGTGGTCTGGTGTCTTTGGTTGCTTGTACCGCCAAGCGTTTGGCCCGGATGTTGCGGGATTCCGCATGGTATGCCCCCAGACCAATAACCGACTTGTCGAGCAGAACGGCCGTTTCGGTTGTTGAACCATCCACGGTGATAGGCTGCAAGCCCCAGCGTTGAGCCAAGGATTTCACCAGTTCGTTGAGCTCGCCGTTCGCCGTAATCAAATTGGCATTGTCGTTGATATGGTAGGTTTCAAGCTCTGTTTCCGGGTGTGCCAGCAGGGTCATGGCATCGAGCGCAATCACCTCTGCTACCGACCTGGATTCTTTGAAGTCTGGCCCGAGTTGGGCCAGCTCTGCCTCGCTTGGTGGACGATTTACGATGAGCAGATCTGCTTTGCCTTCTGCAAGAAGGGTAAAGGCCTGATCGACCGATGTGGTCGTGATCAGGATCTTCTCTTCACCTGATCTGACGTAGGACGATGACCCATCCGTTTGAATTTCGACGTCTGTCAGCTGCGCTAAGATGAGTGGCTGGAGAAGTCGGACACCTAGTGTATCGACCGTGACTATGCGCATGGTCGCTTCGCTGGCATCGAACAGGACAGGGGGCAGCGGTACATAGGCATTGAGTGACTGCTGAATCCCAGTGAGGGACTCTCCGATTACCATGAGTTGCTGCTTATCGGAATCGCGGCCTTGTGTGTCGTCGTTGCCTCTGGCCAGCTTCGAAGCCCGTGCCATTTCCGCACGGACCGATTCGGTGAGGTTGTCGTAGTCGACGCCGTGGGTGTCACATGCACTCTCTTGCTGGGTCGTTTGAGTCGTCTCTTCAAGTTGTTGAAGTGATTGTACCAGTTGACCTGCTTGAGTGCGTAATTCGTCGGTTTGCAACGGCTGTGACGCCTTCTGCTGCAAGTGCTGCAGTTGTTTCTCGAACTCAGAAGCTTGTGCTTGAAGGGCTGCAACCTTCTCATCGTCTTTGGCTGCGAGAGCTCCATTGGCCGCAGACGCCAGTGCGCCCACGCCTTGTTGGAGCTCTGCGATTGCGGCTTGATTCCCTTGAGTGGATTGGCTGGCCGCGATTGCGGTCTCCAAGCTGCCTACCTCAGAGGATAGCTGCTCAAGTGATTCATGGATCGAGTTGAGCTTTCCTTCGCAACGGTCCGCCGTGATGAACCGGTAGGCGCCTAGGGCAATCAGAGCCACTACAAGCAGGGCGAAAATGCCCTTGATCGCAGATTTGAATCCGCGAGTTTCCGTCACCTTTATGGGCTCTCTGAAGGTCTCACAGTGCGGGTTGTTACACGGGCACTTCCAGTCTGGAGTTGGGTCTACGATTTCCTTGGACACCGAGAGCGGGCAGCTCTCGGTGGGGTCGTCACATCTGAATTTTTTCGAGCTCATACGCTAAGAATCTTGCGGATGTGGGTACGGGTTTTGGTCCACTGAACGTGTTGTTTGCTGCCGGTGCCAAACTCATTGATGAGCTTGGATTCCTCGGCTTTCATCGCATTTGCCAACTCATCCTTCGTTGCTGTGGTGGCTCCTGCAATCTCACCGGTCACGGCTTCGTTGACTCGCGCGATCAAGCGAATGTCGGCCTTTGTTTCCAAATGCTCGATGCTTTCACCGAGTTCGTAGAAGTTGGTGTCCCCGTTGCGGTCCAAAGTGACCAACTGCACGGCATCCTCAGTCACTGTGATAACTGTAGTTCCCGATCCGTCTGCCAGAGTGCGCTGGCCAAGCCAAAGACTGGCACGCATGATGTCGCGTTGTTCGCTGGCTGATGGTTGGAGCAAATCTGGGAGTTCGTCGTGCTCTCCTTTCGCATCGATGTTACTAAAGTAGGCGATGTCTCCCAAGGTGTTCTGCTCGATCGCCTTGGCGTATTTGTCAGCCAGTTCATGGGTGACTTTTGCAAAGCGTGCAGCCATCCAAGTGACTGTCATCAAGAGTCGGATCTGAGTCGAGTCGTCGTGGCTCACCACTCTCACAGGATTGTTCGCTTCGTTTGCTGGGCGAAGCTCTGCAGCGATTTCCTCGAACTTGGCTGCGAAGGCATGACCTTTTGGGAGTGCCAGTACCCGGGAGGTGGTCGGCATGGTCGGCATGGTCATGTTTCCAGCGATCATCTTGGGTTGCTGATCGTTATGAATCTTGATCAAGCAGGTCGTCTGATCGATGAACTCTTTTAGTTCGTTCTTGAATGCTCCTGGATCTTTTTCAAATTTCGCCTGAAGAGCGTCCATCAACGATGAAGTGAGCACTGCTGGGGCGAGCCTCTGCTCCTCGAAATCTTTGTGAATTGATTGGACGTGAGCGAAAACAAGACGATCAGCCTCAATTTGATAGTTTGTGAGACGGTCCCCCTCGAAGCTTTCTATTTCGGTCAGCGGGACGTTCTTGCCAAGGAGCTCCAAGACGACGTCCCTGCGGAGCTGGTCGGCGATGGCCCGGCAATGCGATTCACTTGAGCGTTGAACTGAGATGTATTGAAGCAGTCCGTCATAGTCGATCTCGTATTTGTTCGAGGTGTGGGACTTGTTGAGGTCCTTGAGTTCGCCCAGAAGTACGTCTCTACGGTTGCTAGCCCAATCTGCAAAACCTTGAAGTTTTCTGGCTGCGTTTTTGTACTGGTGTTCGATTCCGGTGAGGCTGTTGGCGATGGCATTGTGATATGCCAAATCCTCTTCCGCAATTGCAGTTGCTAGTTTCCCCAGTAGCAAGGATTTGCAGTCAGAGTGTTGCTTTCTAGCCAAAGGTTCCTTTTTGAAACGGCGGGAGAGGAAGGTCATCTTGCTCCATTCGATTCTGCGGTCAGAAAGCCGTCTCTCGGTCGTGTCCGAACCCGATTTAGAGGAACTATTACCATCTTTGATCTTGCGGTTTACGTCATTTTGCAGTCGCTTGAGAATGTCCGACACGTTGGCCATTCCAATGGGATCTACCGCTTTGCTCCATTCTTCCCGTAGAATCCGGTGTAGCTCTTTGGTGAACTGTTGAATACGTCCTTCCCGGGACGCCTTGAAGTCGGCAATGACAGCGTTGATTCCCTGGCCGTTGAGATGTTTCTCGAAGCGAGTATGAAGGGACTCCTCCAGCTTCTCCAAGTCAGTTTCCTGAAACTTGGTGCTGATTTCACGATCAAGGACCGCTTTGGCGTCCGTTTCGAACGACGCTCTGAGGTTGGTGTGGTGGGTGCTCTCCACCAGATGTTCGTCGAGCTTGGTTCTCAAGGTGTTGAAGGTGCTTTCTACGACCTTGTCGGATTCGGTAGACTTCTTTCCAATGAAGCCGTCGTTTCCGTGCCAGTTGTTGTAGAGCATCTGGTTGTATGACGAACTGTAGAGTTCCAAGGCGAGGAGCTCGGTGATCTTCTCTGTGGGAACCTCCCACCGCTGCATGCCTGAGCTGCCGAAACGGAAGCTGCGAATGGGCTTGTTGATAGGCTCTCCGGGGAAGTTGGGGATCTTGTCCTGGCCGGTAAGTTGATCTTGTTGCTGAGGCGGTAATTGGCCAGAGCAGAAGGCGAAGATGCGCTCGAATGCAGATTCCGCTATGATGCGGTGCTGCTTCTCGAGTTCGACGTTCTGATCCCCGTTGTTATGGCTTGAGCTCAGGATGATTTGATTGATCGGCTCCGAACACGCGAAGCTAGATCCCCCGAATTGATCACCGAGGAGGGTTGGGGCGATACGTCCGCAAGCGAGAGCGTTGAGGTCTCGCAGAGTTGCATACTGGTTTTGGTGGAAGTTTCCTACCTCGGCATCTTGGTAGTTGTCACTGGTTACGTAGAGGTAAACGAAGATTGGGAAACCTCCTTGCATGCTCGAGTAAGGATGCATCGTGCGGAGTAATGTAACCAAGTCGACGATGCTGCCGCTGCCCGTTCCTCCCGCCAATGATGCGAATACATGGAAAGCGCACTGCTTTGCCGCTGCGGTCATGGTTCGAACCTTGCCATCAATCGCGTTCTTCACGCTGTCGATGCTGTTGGCGAAGAGGATTCGTCCAAAGCGGCGGCGTTGGTTAGCTCCCTCGATGGTATCTGATGCGTCGAGGAATCCCTTGATCTGTTCGACGTCGCCAATCCATGGCGCGATGTCTGGCTTCATCGCGAGTTGGTCAATGTCGATCGTTGCGCCCATCTCCTTGAGATTTAGAAAGCACTTAGGAGGGAGCGAGAGATCCTCTCCGAACGAGGTCCACTTTTTCGTGTAGTTGAGGACGTTCGTACTAGAGTCGATGTAGAGGAAGTCGAATTGCGTGCCTTTCTCACGCTTTAGAAGTCGGATGTCATCAGCACGTTGGTGCATGACCTTGCGCATTTCGGCGAGGCTGTTGCCTCCTTGGCCTCCGAGGCCGATAAACAGGTGGTTTTTCATGGTTGGAAAGTACTTGAAAGGGTAATGGAGTTAGAGGGTTTCTTTGATGTCGTTGAGTGCCGTGGTAGCGACGATGAGGAGTTGGGACATCAGCGAGATTCCCAATGCTACCAAGGCAATTGTTTGAAGGAGGGAGAATGGTTTGGCCAACTCCTTGAGAAGTTTGTCGACTGCGCGGCCGGTTCCAACGGTTACCGCGGTCGATGTCCAAATGTTGGCTGGGGAGACAATCACGGGGTAATCTGAGGAGGGGAATCCGACTTCTGCGAGTGCGCGGGATCCTGTGAGTTCGGGGCTAATCTCCGGTTCTTGAATGCCCGAGGAAAAGAGAGAGAAATCTCTTCTTTGCTGACTGGCGAGCTCTGCTGCAGTAGTACTCAAGACGAGTGCTTCTGCCGGACCGTTGATGCGGAGTTCGTTTCCTCCCTCGGAGGGCGGGGTGAGTCCTTCTTGTCCTCCCTTGTGTGCAATCTTGGCCCAAGTGGCCAGTAGAACTTCGCGATTGAACTTGCCATTGCTCGAGATCGTTTGGCTAACTTCAGCCCGTTGGTTCTCGATCGAGTCGAAGGCCTTGTGCGTTACCAGTGCCAGATAGACGGATGTGGCTCCGATGACGGCCAGAAGAAGCGATGTCGTAGTGGTAACGAGGTGGTCACCGATTGTCCACTGCTTATTCCACAGCCTTCCCCAAAAAAACAACAACAGAGGAATCCATACAAAAACGACACATCCGGCCACAAAGATTGGCCACGTAAGGCCTGATGAGGCGGGATATTTGAGTGCAAACTCTAGAAGTTCAGGGGCACGCATGGTTGGTAACAATCCGATTTAGATCGATGGTGTCAAGGTTTCGGAGCGTTTGTGGCTGATTTTGATCGAGCGTTCTGCGGAGCCTTTGGCACTAAAGGAGGCGAGTTTGGTGTAGGTATTTTGTTTGATGGGCTGCTGATGGCTTTTTAGATGCTCGGAAAACATACACCTTGGGGTGGGACAAGGGCTGGGGGATGGCGGTAGGAAATCGGAAGGAAAATTTGAAATGAGGCGGCGGTGTGTGGCAGGTGGATGTCGTTGAAGGTCAGGTGTCGGTGATTAGTATTTGTTGATCAGGACATTGGCGGTCCCTACTAACAACTTTCATAGATGTTAAGTATGGCGTAGTGGATGCGCCATGAATCAACGCCCCCTCTTGATCCTGGTTGTATTAGTGTGTCTTGTCTCGGTGCTTTTTGGTCATTCGGCCGAGGAGTTGCGGGGGAAGGTGGTCCGTGTGGCGGATGGAGATACGATTACTGTGCTGGTGGAACGCGAGCAGTATAAAGTGCGGTTGGATGGGATTGATGCGCCTGAGATGGGGCAGGCTTTTGGTAATAGATCGAAGCAGGCGTTGTCGGGTCAGGTGGCTGGAAAGCAGGTGGTGGTGAAGGTGAATGGTAAGGACAAGTACGGGCGGACGATTGGTGTGGTCATTTTAGACAATACCAATGTGAATGAGTGGATGGTGGCTGAGGGGTGGGCGTGGCAGTATACTAAGTATAACCGGAGTGAACGCTTGGCGCGGATGGAGGCGCGCGCCAGGGAGCTTGGGCTCGGACTGTGGGCGGGGGCGAACCCAGTGGCGCCGTGGGAGTACCGGCCGCTGAAGAAGAAACGCCCGGTTTCTGGCTATTGGTTGAATACATCGTCGAACACGCGGCACAACTCGAACTGTGAGTGGTATGAGAACACGGCGCGTGGAAGGACGTGTGGGAAGGATGAGGGTAAGCCTTGCGGGAGTTGCGGCGGGTGAGGCGGGGGAAATGGGAAAGTTGAGATGGGAGATTTGAAATGAAGTTTGCGCGCTGCGCGCGGATGGTAGGAAGGAGGCTCACGCAGAGACGCAGAGACGCGGAGACGCAAAGGGAGAGGAAAAGCGGAAAGTAGAAATTGGAGATGTGAAATGGAGTGAGTGCGCTGTGCGCGGAGGGATGGGAGAGTGCTCACGCAGAGATCCCAAAGACCCAAAGTGGGAGATGTGTTTCGCCTGAATGATGATGGGCTCACGCGGAGACGCAGAGGGAGTGGAGAAATGCGGCTGCGCCGGGTGGGACGGCTTGCCGACCAGATGGTTGGCGTTCCAGAAGCTGTGCGTGCTGCGGAGTGATTTGGGCTAGACGGGGAAGCCTTGATTCCAATCTGCGTAATCGGCGCAATCTGCGGATTACAAAAGAAGGGGCACAGGTAGCAGCGTCCTGGGGATCTCGACCGTTGATTTAGGTGGAGGCTTTGAGGCATCGGTGGACAGGGTGAGCGGCGGAGGATGTTCGTCGGAACCTACACAGGTCCTCCGCCGCTCGTGCTAAGTTTGATGAAAGCGACAAGACTTAGCGCGGTGGGGGTACGAGTGGATGGAGGTGGTTGCAATCGGGGGCGTGTGAAGGATTCGTTGCGGATGTTGGCATCTCAGACAGGACGGATAGGATTCACAGGATTGTTTATGGGCTCACGCAGAGACGCGGAGTGTGAGGAAAAGCGGAAAGTTGAGATTGGAGATGTGAAATGGAGTGAGTGCGCTGTGCGCG
Source organism: Sulfuriroseicoccus oceanibius (assembly GCF_010681825.2). NCBI lineage: Bacteria > Pseudomonadati > Verrucomicrobiota > Verrucomicrobiia > Verrucomicrobiales > Verrucomicrobiaceae > Sulfuriroseicoccus > Sulfuriroseicoccus oceanibius. Next base: position 1,878,195 of record NZ_CP066776.1, read on the forward strand.
GATGGAGAGGAGGTGGCTCACGCAAAGACGCGGAGACGCAGAGTGTGCGGAAAAGCGGAAAGTTGAGATTGGAGATGTGAAACGGAGTGAGCGCGCTGTGCGTGGATGGAGGGGAGATTGCTCACGCAGAGATCCCAAAGACCCAGAGTTGAGGCATGGTTATTGGGTGTTTTTTTCGACAGGATGAACATGATTCACAGGATTTTGTGGGGGAGGTTGGAAATGGGAAATGAAGAGGATTGGCTGTGCACGGATGGAGGGAGATGGCTCACGCGGAGACGGGGAGACGCAGAGGGAGAGGAGAAATGCGGCTGCGCCGGATGGGATGGCTTGCCGACCAGATGATCGGCGTTCCATGAGCTGTGCGTGCTGCGGAGTGATTTGGGCTAGACAGGGATGCCCTGATTCCAATCTGCGTAATCGGCGCAATCTGCGGACTCTGATAGCAATGTCATGAGTGACAGTGTGTGGGGGGGAGTGGAAATCGGTGAGTGTGGGTGAATTAGCTTGCCGCGCAGGGGCTTAAAGGGATGATGTTACTCGACTGTTATGAAGATGAATCATTGGATCCTGGCTGGCGGAGCGGTTGTGATGGTTGGGTGTAGCTCGCCTCAGCCGGCTCGGGTGGTGCCTGAGGAGTGGCCGTTGTTTCCATCGATGTTGAAGTATGCGGAGGAGACGGCGCAGGAGCACATCGACACAGGGATGGGAATGAATGGATACGCGGCGCAGAAGGCGGCGATCCAGGATGCGCGGTTGTTGATTGTTTATCTGGAATTGTACGACCAGTTGCCGAGTGACAAGGAGCGCCAGGCTCTGGTGGAGGAGCAGACGGAGTGGCTGAGAAGACGTGAGCAGCAGTTCAAAGAAGACGCGGATCCGGAGGGGGGCTCGGTTGCTGTGTTAGGTCAGTTGGGTGGGCAGATGTCGTCAACCGTGGAGCGCATCGACGAGTTGCAGGCCCGGTTGGAGAAGTTGAAGCCCGAGTAAACCTCTAGTGGAATGATGAGCATGCGTGGATGGTTGGTGGCTTTTGGGGTGTTGTGTTTTCCGTCTCTGGCGTTGGCGAATACCGGGACGCCGTTGATGTGGGCCTCAGCGCTGCATTTGGTGGTGGGGAATGCGTTGATCGGTCTGATCGAAGGGCTGCTGCTCGGGGCAATGTTCAAGTGCAGCAAAAGAGGATCGGTGCTGGTGTTGATCGCGGCGAACTATGTGTCGGCGTGGGCGGGAGCGAAGTTGCTTTCGTTGGCTACGGGCGTGGTGCCAGGGCTGACGATTGAGACGATTCAGTTTTGGTTTTGGGTGTTTGTTGCGGTGGCGTTTGTCGTGACCTTGGTGATAGAGTTTCCGTTTTTCTGGTATGCGTTGCGTCCGGGCGACGGGCGGATGCGGAAGGCATTGGTGGCGACTCCGGTGATCCACGGGGTGAGTTACCTGTTGCTGGTTGGCTGGTATTGGTTGGCGAGTGGGACGTCGATGCTGACGCAGCTTGACGTGGTGACGGCGGATGAGATGGCTCTGCCAGATGGTTATGCGCTTTATTATTTGGAAACGGACGGGGAGTCGGTGCTGCGGATTGACTTGGCGGACTGGGGATCGCCAGAGTCCGTTGCGCATGTTTCGGCGCCGGGTTTGCACGATCGGCTCTTTGTTAATCCTCGTGATGGCGGGGGCTTTGATCTGATGGTGTACCGTGACGAGCTGGAGGAGGCGTCGATCGAGGGGGAACCGGTGCTTGCTGACTTTGCTGAGGTGGCGCCGCTTGAGAGCTGGGTCGATGAGCAGGGCTCGCCGATGGGAACGTGGTGGAACTTTGGGAGCGTGCCGGCGATTGGTGAGGCTTCCGACTGGCGCTTTTTCACTGGTTGCTGGGCGTGGAAGGGAATACGCGGTGAAAATCTGCGCACAGGGGAGGTGGTGCGTTTTGGGTTGGAGTTGCCGATTGCCGAGTGGCGGGTGCGGAATGCAACCCAGCTGCCGGGGGACTACGTGGTGGCGCAGTTAGGGCGCGATCAGATTGTGGCCATCGATGTGGAGACGCGGCGGATCAGCTTGCTGGCGAGAGGGCAGGGGCCGGTGGTGGTAGTGCCGAAGGCGAGCGGGGCATCTGCTGAGTAGATTTTTTCTTTTGGGGCGTTGTGTTGGAGCGTGTAATCGAGGCCTCAAACTGACTGCCTGGGGAGAGCCGTTGGCGTCCGGAAGTTAGGTTTTATGGTCTGTCTGGGAGTCGTTGTAGGTCAGTTGATTATGGTTTTTATAGGGCTGCGAAAAAAATTATCCTACTAGTTGAAATTTTGCGCATCCATTGGTGAGCGGAGGCGTAATGCAGGTGCGGTAGTGGTTCAAAGATGGGGTCGCTGCTGCATTTGACCACGTGGATTCGGTTGCATCTGTCCGAAACGGGCGGGTGATCGAGGCGCGTGGTTTCAAGCCGTTTCACCGGTATGTTTCGCATATTCACGACATTCTTTTAAATTAATAGCCTCTAGTTTTATGTCTGATCAGTTGGTAACGATTTTGGGGGGATTGGTGTTGTCCGTGGGCTACACTTTTGCCTCCGTGGCAGTGGCTGGAAAAGCGGAGAAGATGAGGAAGGATTGGAGCACCTGGCTGGTGTGTTCTTTTCTGCTGACGCCGTTGGTTTGTTGGTTCTTGGTGGGTGTGGTAGGCGGGAAAAAGTCGCGCAAGGCGAAGCCTTCTGTGATCTCGCATCACACACGGCCGATCCAATTGCTACCGTGTCACGAGTGTGGTCGGACGATTGGCTCCACGTCGAAGATGTGTCGTTTCTGCGGAGCCTCGCGTCATGAGTCTGACAACGAGCTGGTAGTCAATGGCGTGAGTCACGGAGCGAACCACGGACTGGGCCAGCCGGTGGCCCAGGGGAGCCAGACCCATTATTCGGCATGATTTTTCTGTAAGAGGCCGCAACAGAAGCGACAACCCCAGAAGAGTCGGGCACGGTGCCCGGCTCTTTTTTTTGTGATCGGTGTTGGTGTGTGTGTGGGGGGGGGACTTCCATGCGTTAGGCGTTTTTTGAACAGGAGTTGAGACGGGGGGCGTGACGGCGCGTTTTGAGCGGCCATCGGGTGAGTGTCGCTCGTTGGCGGCATCGTACGCTCGGCCGATTTTTTCGGTTGCCGGACATCCCAGGGTGAGGTCGCCTGAGGCTCCCGTCACCCCGGGCTGATTTGCATTTCCCCTGCGGGGAAGGAGATGGCTCGGGAGATGGAGGCGAGAGCCTTCATTGGTGTTCATCGTGCGGATTTCCCTATCGCGATCGTTACTCCGATCGGAGTGCGGCGATTGTATCTGCCGGTGTCGCTGGAGATGAGGCTGCGTTTGGGCCCAGGGCTCGGCGGCGATGAATGCTCGCTCGGGTGTCTTCGGTGGTGCGGGCGTGACGGTGCGTTTTGAGCGGCCATCGGGTGAGTGTCGCTCGTTGGCGGCATCGTACGCTCGGCCGTTTTTTTCGGTTGCTGGAGATCCCAGGGTGAGGTCGCCTGAGGCTCCCGTCACCCCTGGGCTGATTTGCATTTCTCCTGCGGGGAAGGAGATGGCTAGGGAGGTGGAGGGCGAGGTGAGGCATTCGCCACGGGTGTTCGTGGTGTGCTGGAAACTCTTTATCGCTATCCAAATCGGAGCGCAGCGATTGCTCAGTGGCGCAGCAGGTGCTGCGGCGGTGTTTTGACGAACGGCCTTCGGGCGGGTGAGATGCTTCGGCGGAGGTGCACGCTCGGCCGGGTTTGGTGTGGTGCGGATTTCCCAGGGTGTGGTCGCCAGAGGCTCCCGTCACCCTGGGCTGGTATGCATTTCCCCTGCGGGGAAGGAGTGGGCTGGGGCGGAGGGGGGCGAGGTGAGCCCCCTACCACGATGGACGGGGTAGGGGCGGAGATTTCCCTATCGCTATCGCGCTCCCAATCGGAGCGAAGCGAGTGTATTTGTCGGTGCTGCGGGAGATGGGGCGGAGGTAATGTCAGCGGCGATTCTGCAGAGCGAGGGGAGGTCTTCGGATGCGATCAGCGCTCTGGCGTGGTCGCGGGAGCCGCGGTGTCGCTGGAGGCCGGAGCTTCCTCGGCTTCCGGGAGATCGAAGAGCGTGTTGTGGATCATGTGGTAGATGTCCGTGTTGTCGAAGTTGAGTGGCAGCGACTCCGCGTTGGCTCCTTTGGCTCGGACGAGCAAGCCGCTTGGAAGGTCGGCGCGAGTGGCGAAGGCGAGGCCGAAGTACATCGAGTTGCCTTGGGCGTCGGGCTTCGATTCAAATGGGGTGCTGCCACTGCCATCGACGCCGTGGAGTGTGGTTCCGTTGGCGGTGCGCTGAGGTATTTTGCTGCCAGGTTTGAATGCGAATGGGGATGGTGGAGCGATGGTGAGGAGTTGGAGACCACCGGCGTCGCTGTCAGATGCGACGAGCAACAGCGTGTTGGGTTGGTTGTCGATGAACTGACTGGCGGTGGCGATGGCCTTATCCGAGCGCGCGGCGGCTTCGAGCACACCGTTGGGATTGTTGGCGTTGCCGAAATTATCCGTAGCTTCTTCCTCTGCGATGAGGAGGAACCCCTGGGTGTGTTGGCTGAGCACATCGAGAGCGACCTGGGTCATCTCGGCGATGGTTGGGGCTTCTGGTGCGTAGAGTGGGAGTTGCGCGGATTTGAGGTCGGCGTGCGGTTGGTCGTTGAAGGTATGGCCGTGGGCGAAGACTCCGAGAAGTTTGGTTTCCGGAGTGGGCTTGAGGGCGAGCAGTTCATCGCGGGAGAAGACCACGGTGTAGCCCAGTTCGCGGGCTTCTTCGATGAGGTTGAGGTCGTCGTTGCGTGTGCCAAATCCGTGGGTGCCTGCGGTACCGGCCGGGAGGAGAAATTGCTCACCTCCGCTGAGGATGACGGTGGCGCCGCTGCGGATGACTTGCTTTGCGATTTCATCGGCCTGTGAGCGGGCTTCGACGGATGCGAGAAAGCATCCGGTGCCGGGTTCTGCGATATGGCCTGTATTGACGACACCGACGGCGATGCCTTTGGCGATGGCCTCCTCGGCGACGGAGCCTTTGAATCCGGAGGCTGCCGTCAGAGGTTTCCGCCCGTGCATGCCGTAGCTTTTGGCTGGCACTTTGACTCCGTAGGCGTGGATGGTGGCGGCGCCATTCGAGCTGGCGACGAGAGAGTCCTTCATGTGGCCACGGTAGATGCCGACGTGTGGGAGTTGGTCCCAAGCGAGTGTTCCGTCTGGGCCAACGGTGTGGAGGCGGGCTGCGGTCCAAGTATTGAGGCCCATGCCGTCGGGGTGGAAAAAGATCACATTGCGTCCAGACGTGGCCGGGGCTGGCGCTGCGATTGGTTCTGCCTGTGGAGTGGTCGGAGCCGCTGCAGGATCGGATGGGGCTGCGGGGGCATCAGGGGCAGCGAATGCAGGTGCGCAGAGGATCAGAGCGGAAAGGGCGAGGGAACGCGTCATGCTAGCGATGAAAGGTTGCGATGGACTTCAGGTCAAGCGACGACGAAGGCGAAATGGAAAATCCGACATGGGAGGTATGTTTTGGAATCCTTTGAGGCTGCGGCGAATTCCCCAACCTGTGTGATTGACAGTGAGGGACTATGGATGATGATGCGTGCTTACTTTTCAAACCACGAATCATTATGTTGAAAGACCCTGTTCTCGATATTCTGTCCAAGGATGCCCGTGTATCCCTGGAGTCGCTTGCCGATCAATCTGCGCTGACAGTGGATGCGGTAGCGGCGAAGATCGAAGAATATCAGAAGCGCGGGGTAATTCTTGGTTTCCAGGCTGTTTTGGACGAAGACAAGGTGGGTAGCCAGGATGTTTCGGCATTGATTGAGGTGCGCGTGACTCCTGAGCGCGGAGGTGGATTCGATCGTCTGGCGCAGCGTATTTCGCGATTCGACCAAGTGGTTTCCTGCTGGTTGATGAGTGGTGGCTATGACTTGGCGGTGATTGTGAAAGCGACCGACCTGCGTGGCGTGGCTTCGTTTGTTTCGCAGAAGCTGAGTACTTTGGATGGCGTTTTGTCGACGGCAACGCACTTCAAGCTGAAGAGCTACAAGGATGGCGGATTCCTGGCCAATGTGGATTCCGAGAGCGACCGCCTGCCAGTGACTCCGTAACCCGGAGCCGTAGCAGATATTATCATCCAATTGAATTAGGAGACGACGATGTCAGAGGGATTGAATTTGAAGTCCATGGTGGCTGGCCACATTGCGAACATTCCGCGATCCGGGATCCGCGATTTCTTCGAGCTGGTGCAGGGCCGTGAAGGGGTGATCTCACTCGGTGTGGGGGAGCCGGACTTTTGCACGCCATGGCACATCCGCGAAGCTGCGATCTACTCGCTGGAAAAAGGTCAGACCAGCTATACCTCGAACCTTGGAGCGCCGCGCTTGCGCAGTGCGATCAGCGATTACGTCGAGGACTTTTTCGGCGTGCGCTATAACGATGCCGATGAGATTTTGGTAACGGTTGGTGTGTCCGAGGCGATCGATCTTGCACTGCGTGCGCTGATCAATCCGGGCGAGGAAGTGATTTACCACGAGCCTTGTTATGTTTCGTACAGCCCGAGCATTGCGATGGCGTTGGGCAAAGCGGTGCCGGTGAAGACCTACGTGGAGGATGGCTTTTCCTTGCGTGCGGAAGAGATCGAGAAAGTGATCACCCCGCAGAGCAAGGTGTTGATGTTGAACTTCCCGACCAACCCTACGGGCGCGACGCTTGATCCGGTGGAGATGGAGAAGATCGCGGAGCTGAGCATCAAGCACAACTTGATCGTGATCACCGATGAGATCTACAGCGAGCTGCGTTACACCGAGGAGAAGCATCAGTCGATCGTGGCGCTTCCGGGGATGCGCGAGCGCACGATTTTGCTACACGGTTTCTCCAAGGCATTCGCGATGACCGGTTTCCGTTTGGGCTATGCCTGCGGGCCTGCGGTTTTGATCGACGCGATGATGAAGATCCACCAGTACGGTGCGCTTTGTGCTCCGATCACCAGCCAGGCTGCTGCAGTCGAGGCGCTGGAAAATGGGGCTCCTGCGGTGGAGGAAATGCGCCGTTCGTATGACCAGCGCCGTCAGTTCATGGTTCGCAAGCTGAACGAATTGGGGCTACCGACCTGTGATCCGGGTGGTGGTTTCTATGTGTTCCCAGACATTCGCGGCACGGGCATGACGAGCAGCGAGTTTGCCAAGGGCTTGCTCGAGGCTGAGAACGTGGCGGCTGTACCTGGTGATGCTTTTGGCGAGGCTGGTGCAGGTTTCCTGCGTTGCTGTTATGCGACGAGCTTTGATGAACTGCGTGAGGCAATGACTCGAATGGGGCGTTTTCTCAAGTCGATCGGGGTAGAGCCGGTGGCTGCGCCTTGCGCTGACGAAGTGGCGGCAACTGAGAGTTAGAATAAGTCATCTGATCCAATGGGAACCCCAGCCCTCAAACGGATGATGCGTCAGCCCGCCACGGCCTATATCGGGCCGATGGTGGTGTTTCAGTTGCTGTTGGCATTGGTACCGCTTTTTGCGCACAAGCACCCGAGCGCGCCTTGGTACGTGCAGATGCCGCAGCACTGGATCTACCCGCTGCAGACGGTACTCTGTGGCGCGATGATCGCGGTGTGGTGGAAGCATTATGAATGGACCAACACAACCTGGCGCAACGTGCTGCTCGGTCTGATCTGTGGGGTCGTTGGGATCGCGCTGTGGATTGCGCCGACTGAGATTTACTATCGATTGACTGCTGCTGGTGCTGAGATTCCCGAGTGGTGGGAGTATCTCGGCGTGCGCGAGCGTGAGGATGGGTTCGATCCGTATTTGGTCGAGTGGTCCGGCTGGGCAATTGCGTTGCGCTTGATCCGGATGACGATTGTGGTGGCATTTGTGGAGGAGTTCCTGTGGCGGGGCTTCCTGATGCGCTATCTGGTGGATATGGACAAGCCGTTCACCAGTACGCCGTTCGGGACGCATAACTGGCGGGTCTTCGGGATTGTCACGTTTTTTGTGGTGATTGTGCACCAGCCTGCGGACTATTTTGTGGCGGCCTTGTGGGGGGCGCTGGTGTATTGGGTTGCGGTCAAGACCAAGAGCTTGGCTGCGTGCGTGGCAATGCATGCGGTGGCAAACCTGGTCCTTGGCGTTTATATTCTGCAAACCGGCCACAACGGTCTTTGGTGATCCGAGGGTGGGGCATTGTCGTCCCATGCGTCCTGGATGCCGATCTATTCAAATTATTATCCCGCGAGAATCATGCGTATTGGATTCCTTCAGATCAACCCGACCATCGGTGCCATCGAGGCAAATACCGAGGCGATCATTCGTGAGTATCAGGCAGCTGTCGCCCAAGGGGCTGAGCTGGTGATTACTCCAGAGTTGGCGATTACCGGGTACCCGCCGAGGGATTTGTTGTGGAAGTCTCGCTTTGTGCCGGACAATCTCGATGCATTGAAGAAGATTGCCGGGGTGACGGGTGATGTGGCGCTGGTTGTGGGGCATGTTTCCCGCAACCACGATCGTGAGGGGAACCCATTCTACAATAGTGCGTCGGTGCTGCAGGGGGGCTGTGTGGTGGATACCGTGCACAAGTCGCGTCTGCCGAGCTATGACGTGTTTGACGAGGCTCGTTACTTTGCCAAAGCGCGTGAGCGTCGGGTGGTGGAGATTGGCGGCCGCAAGGTGGGGATCACGATTTGTGAGGACATTTGGACTGATGACTATTTGCCGGGGAACTTGTACCGCGAGGATCCGGCATCGCAGCTGGTTGCCGATGGGGCGGAAATCATCGTGAACTTGAGTGCATCGCCGTACCACTCGGGCAAGCCGCGTGCACGCGTGGCGATGTTGCAATCGAAGGCGCGCTCGCTTGGCGTGCCGATTGCGTATTGCAACGTGGTTGGGGGTAACGACCAATTGGTTTTCGATGGTAGCTCGTTCGCGGTCACCGCGGAGGGTGATACGGCGGCTGTGTTGCCTGCGTTCAAGCCGGCCACTACGGTCATAGATTTGAGTGCGCGTGGCCGTGTTGCGGGCTTGGGGATCGACCCGACTTCGAGCTGGCCGGCGGATGGCTGTGCCGAGTGGATGGGCGCGCTGACACTTGGTGTGCGTGATTACGTGACCAAGTGTGGTTTCAAGTCGGTGGTGTTGGGGTTGAGTGGCGGGATCGACTCTGCATTGGTCGCTGCTATCGCGGCTGATGCGCTGGGGCCGGAGAACGTGACAGGTGTGTTGATGCCGAGCCCTTACTCGTCGCAGCACAGTATCGATGACGCGTTGGCCCTGTGTGAGAATTTGGGGATCAAGAGTCACACGATCCGGATCGACGATATGTTTGCGTCGGTCAACGCGTCGTTGGCTGAGGTGTTTGCGGGCAAAGAGCCGGACCTTACCGAGGAAAACATTCAGGCTCGTTTGCGTGGTGTCTCCTTGATGGCGATCTCGAACAAGTTCGGTTCGCTGTTGTTGACCACTGGCAACAAGAGTGAGCTGGCGGTGGGGTATTGTACGATTTACGGCGATATGTGCGGGGGGCTGGCGGTGATCAGTGATCTGCCGAAGACTGATGTCTACGCGTTGTCCAAGTGGATCAATCGCGAGGAAGAGCGCATTCCGTGGAATACGATTCGCAAAGAGCCGAGTGCCGAGCTGCGTCCGGATCAGCGCGATCAGGACAGTTTGCCAGAGTATGCTGTGCTGGATGCCATTCTGGAGTGCTATGTCGAGAAGGGGATGAGCATTGCGGAGATTGCCGACGAAGGATTCGATGAGGAGACGGTGAAGTGGATTGCGCGCCGTGTGGACTTGAATGAATGGAAGCGTCAGCAGGCCGCCCCTGGTGTGCGTGTGACGTCCAAGGCATTCGGGATGGGGCGGCGGATTCCGATCGCCCAGGGGTACGTTGGTAGGTAGTTCTGGATGCTACGCTTTCGGCGTAGTCCCGCGACCGCGGGATCGGAAGTCTGGAAGTCTGGAAGTCTGGAAGTCTGGAAGTCTGGAAGTCTGGAAGTCTGGAAGTCTGGAAGTCTGGAAGTCTGGAAGTCTGGAAGTCTGGAAGTCTGGAAGTCTGGAAGTCTGGAAGTCTGGAAGTCTGGATGGGCGGCGGTTGTGTTGCCCTTGCCGGGCTCGATAGGCGTGGGCAGTGAACCCATGCCGTTGGCATAGGCTGCGCTGGGGCGCACCTCCGGTGCTCGTTTTTTTTGATTGGACGGGTCGGCGGTGTGGCGGTGTGGCGGCTGAGCGCTTGCCGGGCAAAAAAAATCCGCCCGGCTGCTGGGAGGCAACCGGGCGGATTGGTGATTTTGCGGATCAGAGGGAAGGATTAGTCCTTCGACTCTTCAGCTGCTGCAGGAGCGGCTTCCTCTTTAGGAGCCTTGATGGCAGCGAGGTCGACCCACTCGATGATGGCCATTTCAGCGGAGTCGCTGGCGCGCTGACCGAGCTTGGTGATACGGGTGTATCCGCCCTGGCGGTCGGCGTTGGCAGGAGCCACGTTGTCGAAGAGCTCCTTCACGATGGACTTGTGACGGAGGAAGGCAACGGCCTGACGGCGGGCGTGAAGATCGCCGCGCTTACCAAGGGTGACCATTTTCTCTGCAACCGGGCGCACAGCCTTGGCTTTTGCCAGGGTGGTGCGGATGCGGCCGTGCTCGACCAACGAGCAAACGAGGTTGGCAAGGAGCGAGCGACGGTGTGCTGCGGTGCGCTTGAGCTTAGAAACTTTGCGTGAATGTCTCATGATGGTGACGTGGTTGGATAAACAGGATGTGGTTGAGCTGACGAAGCTTAGTCGTCGAGGTTCTGGTTGATGAGGTCTGCAAGACCACCGTAGGTGTCGGCGGAAGCCAATGGGCTGATCGAGCTGATGCCTTCCATCAACGACGAGTCGATGTTCATGCCGAGCGAGAGGCCAAGCTCGGAGAGCTTTTCCTTGATCTCGTTGAGGGACTTCTTACCGAAGTTACGGTAGCGAAGCATTTCTGCCTCGGTCTTCATGGCGAGCTGGCCAACGCTGGTGATGTTTGCGTTGTTCAAGCAGTTCGCGGCACGGACGGAGAGCTCGATTTCGTTGACGCTCATGTTGAGGAGGCGCTTGAGTTCAGCGTTCTCTTCGTTTTGAGCTTCAGGAGCTTCGTCGAAGTTCACCAGCGAGTCGTCGTAGTTGACGAAGACGTCGAGGTGCTTGCGAAGGATGGCGGAAGCCTGGAGCACGGCGTCGGATGGCTCGATGCGGCCGTCGGTCCAGAGTTCGAGGATGAGTTTGTCGTAGTCGGTCTTTTGTCCGACACGGGTGTTTTCCACGGCGTATTTGACGCGGATCACAGGCGAGAAGATCGAGTCGATGGCGATGACGCCGATCGGCATGTCCTTGGTCTTGTTTTCTTCGCCGGTGTTGAATCCGCGGCCGACGCGCACTTCGAGTTCGGCTTCGAACTTGGTCTTGCGGTCGAGGTGGCAGATCACCTGGTCTTTGTTGATGACACCGTAGTGGTTGTCTTCGGTGATGTCACCAGCGGTGACGGCACCTTCCTTGTCCACGCTGATGGTCAGCACGCGTGGTTCTTTGTCCTCGCTGTTGTGGGAGAACTTAACCTTTTTGAGGTTGAGGATGATTTCGGTGACGTCTTCGACCACGCCTGGAAGCGAGGTGAATTCGTGCTGAGCACCGGCGATCTTCACGGATGTGATGGCAGCGCCTTCAAGGGATGAAAGGAGAACGCGGCGCAGGGAGTTGCCGATGGTGTGACCGAAGCCGCTTTCAAATGGTTCGGCAACGAAGGTTGCGAAGGTATCGGTGGCGGTGTCCTCGTTTTTGACGAGGCGGTTCGGGAGTTCGAATCGAGCGAGTGTTGTTGACATATAATATCAGGTGCGCTGGGTTACCTCCGGCGGGCTTGTTTCCACCAACGGGTTGGTGGCTATCCCGGAGACCAACAGCGAGTTTTTTGAGCCCGCGATGGACAAGGACGTGACCGATAGCGAGGAATCCCGTCGAGTCAAGGGATTCCGGTGTATCGGTGCACGAAAGTTTACGTCTGTGATGTGAGGTGGATACCGATATTCTCGTCGATATCTCAATCCGGTTGGGTGAGTCGGAGATTCGGTCCTTATCTTTATCTTCTTCCTGATCCGGATCCCATACCGATCAGTTCGATAGAGATTGGGATCGCGGTATCGATCTCAATGAGGAATTTCGAGATCCTTTGGGGAGGGGGCGGGAGGCATTACACCGCGTCCATGAGCGTCGTGCCTCAATCTGGCGAAAGCGCATACCTTGGGTTGAAAGTCAGCAAGCGATACCTGCTGTCGGTTATTAGCTTGGCACCGCTGGGTGAGCGGCTACGGTCACCTCGTGTGGCAAGGTCCGCCTCTCATTAACATTTTTCACCTCAACTCTCACATTTCTCCAGTAGCGTTTTGTTCAAGCTGACTGGTGAAAACGAAACCACTTCCCAGCATTTATGTTGCACCGATTCTATTGCTTGAGTGTTCTGTCGTTCGCTTTCCTTTTTCTTTGTCTTTGCCCGACCTCAATGGCCAAGGAAGTCAGCAGGCAGTGGAGGAACAAGGCAGGTCAGAGCATCAAGGCAACTCTGGTGGACATTGACTCCAAGGACCAGACCGTCACTCTTCTTCGTCACGATGGTGCGGAATTCACAATTCCCATCGACTCTCTTTCTGGGGCTGATCAAACGTACCTTCAGGATCGGGTGGATAACTACACTTGGACGGAAGTGCGTGCCCTCGATCCAGTGGATCCGAAGCTGCTGGAAGCACTCGATGCAATGAAGATTACCGATGGGCTGGATGTAACCGCGGTCAAGAGAGAGCGGCGTTCGACCTTCAAGACAAAGCGTGTCGCCCCCATCGGCTACCAGGAGAAGTATATCTGTAGTTACGACGGTGAAGTTCCTCAGCAGATGGCTGTCGACGATCGGGGTAATGTGGTCTTTTTGACCTGGAAGACCAAGCCGACCGGCATCCAGCGAATCTCTAAGGCCGGAGCGCTGACCACCGTTTACGAATCGCCGGCGACCGCTGATTGCCAAATGAATACACCTGTGATCGGAGATCAATCCCGGATTGCTGCCATTCCGAATGGAGGGTTCTTTCTTATCTCTCGATGGAAGGAAGTTACCCGGACCAACGGCAATGTAGCTTACAAATCTCGGCTCGACTGTTTCTCGATGCAGCTTGGTCCGACCCAGCCCATTTTTACCCCTCGTTTTACCGAGACCAGTTTCCCCTTGCGCGGCAGGATCCAGACCCTCCAAGTTTTTGCTGATGACCACCTCATCGTCCTCGATCAGCGAATTAGCCTTCACGATATGCCTAAACGCTCGACACGGGTCTCAGAGCGAGGCATCCCGCCAAGATATGACGCTACTTGGGGCTTGGACGCCCGGCCGCTTCAGGTGATCTCAGAGGATCGGATTCTGGCGGTTGGCTATGGAGGAGGGTACCGCTTGGTTTTTCTTGTCGATTTAGAGGCGAAGACCTTTGCTCCTGTCGGTCCGATTGCGAGTTCGCCCGAAGAAAGAGCATTACAGCTCAACCATCTGGCGGTGTCGCCCAACGGTCAGCATCTCGTGTACTTCAACGAGGACAAGATGGCCTTCATGCGCTTGGAAATTGGGGGGTGATCTCCATCAGCGCTTTGTTGGGGCTGGTGGAGAAAAGGCAAGTCCCATGCAGTAGTAGTTGGTCTACAGTCGGCGCCAGGTGCGTCCGCCTTCGGCGAGAAGGGCGTCGGCTTCGGCAGGGCCCCACGATCCGGCTTCGAATTCGGCCATTGGCGGTGGGTTGTCTGACTGGTGCCAGGCGTGCTCGATCTGGTCGATGAACTTCCAGGCGTTTTCCACTTCGTCGCGGCGGGCGAAAAGGGTGGCGTCACCAGCCATGGCGTCGAGCAGGAGGCGTTCGTAGGCCTCCGGCGATGCCTTGCCGAAGCTGGTGGCGTAGCGGAAGTCCATCTTGACGCTCTCCATGCGGGTGGTGGCACCCGGGATCTTGGAAACCATGCGCAGCGAGTGGCCCTCGTCCGGCTGGATGCGGATGACCAGTACGTTTTCGCGGCCGCTGGTGTTGTCGCGGTTGAAGAGTACGTTCGGTGCCTTCTTGAAGTGGATCGAGATCTCGGTCGACTTCTTTGGCAGGCGTTTTCCAACGCGGACGAAGAATGGCACGCCTTCCCAGCGCCAGTTGTCGATATGGAGTCGCAGGGCGACGTAGGCTTCGGTCATCGACTGCGGGTTGACGCGGTCTTCTTCGCGGTAGCCTGGCACGCTGTTGCCGTTGATCGAGCCGGCGGTGTACTGGCCACGCACGACGTTGGCGGCGACGTCCTCGGCGGTTGGCATCGGACGCAGCGAGCGGAGAACGTTTACCTTGGCGTCGCGGACGCCATCGGCGCTGAGGTCGACCGGTGGCTCCATGGCGACGAGGCTGAGCAACTGGAGCAGGTGGTTTTGGACCATGTCGCGCAGTGCACCTGCGGTGTCGTAGTAGCCGCCGCGTCCGCCTTCCATGCCGAGGTCTTCGGAGCAGGTGATCTGGACGTGGTCGATGAACTGATTGTTCCAGAGCGGCTCGAAGATGGCGTTGGCAAAGCGCAGCACCATGATGTTCTGAGCGGTTTCCTTACCGAGGTAGTGGTCGATGCGGTAGGTGTCCTTTTCTTCGAATGTGGCGTTGACCACTTCGTTGAGGTGCTTGGCGGTGGCGAGGTCCTTGCCGAATGGTTTTTCGACGATGACGCGCGACCACTTGTCACCACGGGCCTGGTTGAGGCCGGCTTCCTTGAGGTTCTCGAGGATGTCGTCGAAGAACTCAGGGGCACTTGCCAGGTAGAACAAGCGGTTGCATGGGCCACCGGCGGCGTCTTCCAATTCATCGAGGCGCTTTGCCAGCGACTTGTAGCCGTCGAGGTCGGTGAACGTGCTCTGGTGGTAGTGAATGTTTTCGGCGTAGCTGTCCCAAAGTGTGTCGCTGTGGCCCTGGCGCGAGACTTTTGCGTTCATCTCGGCGAGCTCCTGGCGGAACTGTTCGTCGGACTTGTCGCGGCGGGCAAAGCCTACGATGCGGGTGCCGTGAGGGAGTTCTCCGTCGGCCGCGATGTTGTAAATAGCGGGAACCAGCTTGCGGTGGGTGAGGTCGCCTGTGGCACCAAAGATGACGATGGTGCATTGCTCGGCGATGTTGCGGGCGACTTGTTCCTCGCGAAACGGATTATCGGTCATAGTAGGGTCGTGGTGTGCGGTGCCTGACTTGAGGGACGGTCGGACGCAGGCGTCGTGTTGGCCCACACTGGCGAGCGATGCGGGGGCTGAGCTGCCTGTGGGTGTTGGGTTAAAAATAGGCCGGACGGAGAGAGTTCTCCGCCCGGCGTGATGAGGAAAGAGCGGGCGGGCTTATGGAAGCGGGAAGCGCTGGTTGAATGCAGCAACCTCCGCCTTGATGGCCTTGAGTGCTGCTTCGTCGTCGCGCTTCTCGATCGCGTCGGCGATCCACGTGGCGATTTGCTCCATTTCGGCTTCCTTCATGCCGCGGGTGGTGACCGCCGGGGTGCCGATGCGGATACCGCTTGGCTTCATTGGGGAGCCTGTGTCGAATGGGATCGCGTTCTTGTTCACGGTGATGCCGGCTTCGTCGAGGAGGATCTGGGCGTCAGATCCGTTGATGCCTTTAGGGCGGAGGTCGACCATCATCAAGTGGTTGTCGGTTCCACCGGAAACGATGCGGAAGCCTTTGGCTTCGAGAGCTGCAGCGAGTGCCTTGGCATTGGCCACGATCTGAGCCTGGTAGTCTTTGAACTCAGGCTTGAGCGCTTCACCGAAGCACACCGCCTTTGCGGCGATGACGTGCATCAGCGGACCGCCTTGGATGCCTGGGAATACCTTGCCGTCGATCTTCTTGGCGTACTCTTCCTTGCAAAGGATGAGACCGCCGCGTGGTCCGCGCAGCGACTTGTGCGTGGTGGTGGTGACGAAGTCGGCGTGTGGCACTGGGCTTGGGTGCTGGCCTGCGGCAACGAGGCCGGCGATGTGGGCCATGTCGACGAAGAGGTAAGCACCGACCTTCTTGGCGATTGCGGCCATGCGCTCCCAATCGATGACACGCGGGTAAGCCGAGGCACCTGCGGTGATCATTTGTGGCTGGCACTCTTCGGCGAGTTCTTCGAGGGCGTCGTAATCGATGCACTCGTCTTGCTCCGAGACGCCGTAGTGGGTGACGTCGTAGAGTTGGCCGGAGAAGTTGGCTTTGTGGCCGTGGGTGAGGTGTCCGCCGTGGGCGAGATCCATGGTGAGGATACGGTCGCCCGGCTTGAGCACCGAGAAATAGACTGCGGTGTTGGCCTGCGAGCCCGAGTGTGGCTGGACGTTGGCGTGATCGGCACCGTAGATCTCCTTGGCGCGGTCGATGGCGATCTGCTCGATCTTGTCGACGTTTTCGCATCCACCGTACCAGCGGCGGCCCGGGTAGCCCTCGGCGTATTTGTTGGTGAGGACGCTGCCCTGCGCTTCGCGGACTGCGAGCGAGGTGAAGTTTTCCGATGCGATGAGTTCGATGTTTTCGGTCTGGCGAAGTTCTTCGTCGGCGATGATCGAGGCGAGTTCCGGATCCTGGAATGCGAGCACGCTGCCATCGGCTTTGGTGAGGCGGCGCTGGTGGCGGCCCCCTTCGAACTGACCCTCGAGGAACGCTTTGACGATGTCGCCTGCGGCTTCCGCGGTGGTCAGGTTGGACGCCAGGCAGAGCACGTTGGCGTTGTTGTGTTCGCGCGAAACGCGAGCTCCATCCGCGGTGGTAACGAGGGCGGCGCGGATGCCGTGGATTCGGTTGGCTGCCAAGCTCATTCCAACGCCGCTCTTGCAGACGAGGATTCCCAGATTGGCCTTCTTGAGGCGCACGTCCTGGCAGACGGCTGGGGCCACGTCCGAGTAATCGCACGAATCGGTGCTGTTGGTTCCGTGGTCGGTGAAGTCGATGCCAGCCGCGGTGAGAGTGGCGGTGATGGCGGCTTTGAGGTCGACGCCTCCGTGGTCTGCGGCGATGGATACTTGCATAGCTGTGGCAGTGTTGGTTTTTGGGTAAATCGGGTGTGTGCTTAGCCTGCCTTGGTGGCGGCGATGGCCTTCAGGATGCCGGGAATAGCGTCGACGATGACGTCGCGGGTTTGAAGATAGGCGGCTCGTCCCATGCCGATTGGATCAGGCACGTCGATGCTGGCTGGCTCTTCGATGAAGTCGCTGAGCAGGAATGTGCGGTCCTGGGCTGCTGGGAAAAATGCGGTCAGGGCGTCGCGATGGCTGCGCGTCATGGCGATGATCCAGGTTGCGTCAGCGATGACCTGATCGTCTGTCGGTTGCGATTGGTGGTTTGCGAGATCGATGCCGACCTCGTCAAGAACTGCCAGGGTTTCCGGGTTGGCTGGTTCCCCGTATCCGGCGGCTACACCAGCGGATGCGACTTTGATGTCGGATGAATCACCCAGGGCGTGACGAAGAAGGCCTTCCGCCAGAGGGCTGCGGCATGTGTTGCCGGTGCAAACGAAGAGTACAGTAGGTGATGCCATCGCAATGAGAGTGTCGGGCTTCCTGCGGTCAGGTTGTGACCCTGCGGTAGCATGAAGTAGGACAGGTGATTGTCAATTCAGCGCGGGTGGCAAAATACCGGAATCTTTGCATTGTCTTGGCGGGATTTGTGGTGCGGGCCGCGCAACATTGCATGGATCGGGGGGATCCTTGATGGATGCGCTTGATCCGGTGATGCGGCTGCGGGGCGATCCGGTGGATCTGTGCCGGATTGCGGAGTTGTGGTAGGAATCGCGGGCAATGCGGGAGGCGGGGATTAGGCCGATGGAAAAACTCTTGGATATTCCATAAAAGCTACTTATGTTGGCCGCGGCTGACGATCGGAACATTGTGGTCTTCAACGTGTTTCGAGAGTCTGAGGTTTGCTCGACGTTTTGATTTATCCCCCGAGTTCAAGAGAATGACCCCATTGACTGAATCTGAGATCCTTGAGATGCGCTCTCTGGTGGAGTCGTCTTTACGCGACCACGAAGCGGCGTTGGTTCATTATACGGCGGGGTTGTTGGCCGGGGATTACGAGCGGGCACGTGATGTCGTGCAAGATGCCTTTCTCAAGCTGTGCCGTCAGCAGCCGAGCAAAGTACGCGAGAACACAAAAGCGTGGCTTTACACCGTGGCCCGCAACCGAGCGTTCGATGTGATCCGCAAGGAGAGCCGGATGGTTCCATCCGAGGGTGTGCCGGACAGTTGTGATGACAAGGTGGTGGATCCCGCTTCGTTTTCCGAGCGGTGTGATCAAAGTTCCGAGTTGCTGACGATGGTGCGCGAGTTGCCGCACAACCAGCGCGAGGTGATTCTTTTGCGTTTCCAGCAGGGAATGAGTTACCAGGAGATTTCGGAAGTGACGGGGTTGAAGACAGGGAATGTGGGGTTTCTTCTGCACACCGGGCTGAAGGTGCTGCGGGAGAAAGTGGCGCGACGAGGGCAGACGAGTGGTTCTGAGTTGAGTGTGTTTTCCGGCGGGATGTAGGGGCTTGAGGTGATGGTGCTGAGTTGTTTGGTTGGATCTTAGGGAGATTGCGATTTGCACTTCCTGATGAATTTTCTAATCAATAAATCGTAGCGACCGTTTTGTAGAAGAATGAGTACTCCTGATCCAGATCATCAAATCACCGACTACCTGATGGGTGAGTTGGCTGCATTGGATGAACTCGATGTGCAGGCGGAGATGAGGGGGAATGCGGATTTGCGTCGAGAAGCGCAGGCGCAGTCGGATATGGCGCGTGCCTTGGAGAAGGAGTTGCGCATGGGGCCGGGAGGTTTGAGCGACGGGCAGCGGGATCAGGTGCTTGATGAATTGGATGCCGTGCTGGCAGCGAGAACCGAGAAGCGCCCGCGGGGTGAGCGGTTCCGTAAGATGGTTTTTGGCGAACGTTCAGGCAGGCGCCCGAAGGTGCGTCAGGCATTCTTCTCGCCGACGGCGCGTGCGTTGAACGCGATCTCGGTGGCGGCGGCGGTGGTCGCCGTGGTGGTGACCGGCTATCAAATCAAAGTGGTGAAAGGGTTCGGAGGGGTGGCTTCCGACGATCCTGTTCATGAGGAAGCCGCCGATATGCGGGATTTCAAGACTACCCCACGCGAGCAGGTGAAGCGCCCCAAGGTGGTGGCTTTTGCCAATCAGATGGCTGAGTGGGAAGGGCCGGGGTTTCTGGTGGATGATGAGGCGTTGTACGAAGAGGTGCTGGAGGAGTTGGCCGGTGATTCGCTTTTGAGCGAGGAAGAGCAGGAAGATGGTTTCCGACTGGTGCGTGACCAGAGTCGATCGGCGGTGCCGGTAGTAGCGAATTCGGACTTCTACGAGACTTTGTGGACGAAGGTGCGCCGTGAGTCCGCGTTGCCGTCCAGCGAGAATGTAGCGGTGGAGGAGTTGGTGAACTATTTCCCATACAGCTATCCGAAACCGGATTTCGGCGAGAAGGTGCGCTTGAATGTGGAGACCGGTGTTTGCCCTTGGAACCCGCAAAATGCGTTGGTTTGTATTGGCATCCGCGCCAAGGACAGCATGGATGGGCGCGGCGATGTGATCGTGAAGGATCTGGGGGTGATTGCTGACTTCAACCCGGCAATGGTGAAGGGGTACCGCCTTTTGGGCTATGCGCAGTGCTCGCAGGATGCGGGGGTGGGCGTGGATCGTGAAGCCGATTTGGTTGGTGGTGAGTTGCTCAGTGGCCAGACGGTCACGGCGATTTATGAAGTGATTCCGATGGCTGCTGGTGATCTTGCAACCACCGATGTGCTCAAGGGCGAACGGGGCTTGCGTCAGGCAGGGAAGCCCCACCCGGTAGGATTGCACGCTGGAATGTTTGCTCGTGATGCGGATGGAATGTCTGACGACTTGCTCAATGTGCGGGTGGTTTTCCGCGAGCCGGGGTCATTGCGTTACGAGCGGCATGCGGTGAGCGTGAGCTCCGAGCCGTCGGACTGGAACTCAATGGACGACGACTTCCGCTTCGCGGTGGCTGTGTCTGCATTCGGGCTGCGTCTGAAGGGCGACCTCGATGAGAATGAGATGAACTTTGATACCATCGGCAAGCTGGCTGCGTCTGCTGTTGGTGAGGATTTGGACGGCCGCCGGGCGGAGTTTCTGGCGCTTGTCAAACAAGTGCGCGTGCTGGATCCGGCGAAACGTACGGCAGGTGAGGATGAGCACGTCTACGCCAGCGAGCCCTATGGCGAGTCTGGTGGCATGGGGGAGTTGCGGTGGAGTGATGACGAGAGTCAGCCGAGACGTTAGGCGGCTGGCGCATTAGCGTGAGCTTGTCATACAGCGTTTTATCGGGTAGGAAACTTAAGGATGAGGTTTCCCGGATTAGGTCGTGCGTGCGTGTCGTGGCTGATGGTAAGTGCGGCGTGTTTGCTATGTTCTTGCGAAACCGTGGAGCCTTTGAGTGGGCCGGAGTTGTGGTCGAACCAACATCAGGCATTCCGCCAGACGGAAGGCTGGAAGCGGCAGGTGTACGTGAATTCGCCGTTGTTGGAGCAGGTCAATTCCTCGAATAGCAGCGTGAAGATCTCGTTGGCTGATCAGCGAGGGTATCTGCTCAAAGACGGCGGGTACGTGGTGATGGATTTTCCGGTGGCAACCGGCAAGTACGGCTACGCGACGCCTGCTGGTTCGTATTCCGTGTTGTCCAAGAAGGCGAACCACGCATCCAATCTGTACGGGCGCTTTGTGGATATCGACACCGGGCGGGTGGTTCGCTACGACGCGGCGGTGCGTGAGGATCCGCTACCCGCGGGAGCGAAATTCGTCGGTGCATCGATGCCGATGTGGATGCGTCTCACGCACACCGGGATTGGGATGCACATTGGCAACGTGCCGGGCTATCCGGCGTCGCACGGGTGCATCCGGGTGGTGCGTCCAGCGATGGAGCGGTTGTATCCGCTGTGTCGTCCGGGGACCCGGGTGAGGGTGCACAGCGCCTGGTCGCCGCCTATGGCTATGGATTAGGTAGGTTGAGATACGAACTGACGCCGTCGATTACCATTTGCACCGAGATCATGATCAAGAGCATGCCGATGAGGCGCTCAAGTGCGTTGGCTCCGCGGCGACCGAGGAACGCGAAGACCCAAGGTGAGGCCCAGAGGATGAAGGCGGAAGCGGCGGAGGCGAGCAGGATCGCGCCATAGACGTCGATTCCAGTGTGCTTTTCGCCGAAAAGAATGACCATCGAGAGGGCGCTCGGGCCGGCGATCAAGGGCATCGCCAGTGGGACGATCAATGGGTTGTCGTCGATTTCATCGTCGATCATCCGGCGGGACGGGAAGAGCATCCCAATCGCGATCATGAACAATACGATGCCGCCAGAAATGCTCAAGGATGCCTGGCCGAGGCCCAGAGCGCTCAGGAGCCACTTTCCGCCCCAGGCCGTGGTGAGTAAGATGACCGTCGCGATCGCGCTCTCGCGCAGAAGGATCTGCCGCCTCTTTGGAGTGGTGTGCTTTCCTAACAGTGAGTTAACCACCACCAGGTTGCCGAATGGGTCCATCACCAAGAAGAGTAACAGCGCGAGTGAGAGCATTTCCGGCATGGTGGGTAGGTAGGTTGGCGGTTGTTAAAAATGAGGGACAGCGCGATGATGCTCGCGCTGTCCCTGAGTGGATCGGTCAATCTTGCTGAATTGCAAGTGACGTCATGGGTTAACCGGCTAGTAGTTAAGTTTTTGGAGGGACTTGGGCACGAATTGGCCGTCTTTGCGGATCAACTTCCCATCGAAGTAGATTTCGCCGCCGCCGTAGTCCGGGCGTTGGATGCAGACCATGTCCCAGTGGACTTGTGAGCGGTTGCCGTTGTCGGCGTCGCCCTCGTAGGCCTGTCCTGGGGTGAAGTGGAACGATCCGGCGATCTTCTCGTCGAAGAGAATATCGCGCATTGGGTAGAGGATTTCGCGGTTGAAGCCGAGAGCGAACTCTCCGATGTAGCGGGCACCTGGGTCCGAGTTGAGGATTTTGTTGAGCTCCTTGGTGTTGTTGGAAGTTGCCTTGACGATCTTGCCGTGTTCGAACTCAAGCACGACGTTGTCGAATGACGTGCCGCGGTAGACGGTTGGAGTGTTGTAGGTGAGCGTGCCGTTGACGGAATTTTTAACAGGAGCGGTGAAGACTTCGCCGTCGGGGATATTGCGGTGGCCTCCGCAGACCTGGGAGCCGAGTCCTTTGATCGAGAAGGTGAGGTCGGTGCCGGGGCCGGTGATGCGGACGTCCTCCGCCTGGTCCATGACGCGCTTGAGGGCATTCATGGCGGGCTTCATCGCTTTGTAGTCGAGCAGGCAAACGCGGTAGTAGAAGTCCTCAAAAGCTTCGGTCGACATCGATGCCTGCTGCGCCATCGATGGGGTTGGCCAGCGCAGCACGCACCAGCGGGTGTTGTTCACCCGGTAGTTTTGGATCGGGCGCATCTTCTCCATGATCTTCTGCTGGGTCTTGGCCGGCACGTCGTTCATTTCCGAGATGTTGAATGCGCCGCGCACCGCGATGTAGGCATCCATTTTCTCCATCTGCGCCTGCAGCAGGCCGGCTTGGATGTCGAGATAGTCATCTCCGGACGAGATGGCGAGTTCGCGCGAAACCCTGGAGTGGTGGAGGTTGACGAAGGCCGCAGCTTTGACGGCCTTGGCTTCGCGGATCAGAGCGATGGCGAGCTCATCCGGGCAGTCGTGCAAGTCGAGCAGCACGGATTCGCCGCGTTTGAGTTCCACCGAGTAACGGATGAGTTGGCGTGCGAGTTCGGGAATTCTAGGATCCATGGCGGATAGATAACGATTCAGCCCGCGCAAATGCGAGGAGAATCTTGGAGTGGCGCACCGACGCTTGCAATTGGGCGTGGAGCGGGGCATCAGTGAGACTCTATGACCAACGCATCCGAATCAGCCCAGTTCTGCACCGTCGGTGGTGTGATGACTCTCGATCAAGCCGTTGAGTGGCGCGAGCAACTGCGTGCGGCCGGCAAGCGCTTGGTCTTTACCAATGGCTGCTTTGATTTGGTCCATGCCGGGCACGTGCGCTACCTGCAGCAGGCCCGCGATCTGGGCGATGCTCTGGTGGTCGCGTTGAATGACGACGCCTCGGTGCGTGAGCTCAAAGGAGCTGGGCGTCCGTTGAACGATCAGGACGATCGGGCCGAAGTGATGGCTGCGTTGCGTGCGGTCGATGGCGTGGTGGTGTTCTCCGGTCAGCGCGCCACTTCGGTGATTGATGCACTGCAGCCGGATGTGTACGCCAAGGGCGGCGATTACACCGTCGATTCACTCAACCCGGAAGAGCGCGCGGCGTTGGAGAATGCCGGGGCGGAGATTCAAATTTTGTCGCTCGTTCCCGGGCGGTCTACTTCATCCACAGTAAAGAAAATGCGAGACAGCGAATCCAACGGAGCTAAACGAAAACTGCGCATCGGTGTGCTCGCCAGTGGGTCGGGCAGTAACATGCAGGCAATCCACGACGCCATCGTCGCCGGTGAGCTCGATGCCGAGATCGTGGCGGTCATCTCCGATGTGAAAGACGCCCGCGTCCACCAGCGAGCGAAGGATGCCGGTTACGAGTCGGTTTATGTTGATCCGGGTCCTTACAAGACCAAGCTCGGCGAAGCGGCCCAGAAGGAGATTGCCGATCGCTTGAAGGCGGCTGGTGTGGACTTGGTTTGTTTGGCGGGCTTCATGCGGATGGTCAAGCCGCCGTTGCTCGATGCGTTCGAGGGCCGGATGGTGAACATTCACCCGTCGTTGCTGCCGGCGTTCAAAGGACTGCACGCCTGGAAGCAGGCGGTGGAAGCCGGTGCGACCGAGAGCGGATGCACCGTGCATTACGTCGATGCCGGAATGGACACTGGATCGATCATCGACCAGGAGTCGGTGCCGGTGCTAGCGGATGACACTGCGGAATCGCTTCACGCCCGCATCCAGGAGAAAGAGCACATTCTCTACCCACGTGCCATCCGGTCCATCGCCGACAAGTTGCTGGGCGAATAGCAGGGGAGTCCGCAGCGTGCGGACGCTGGATTTTGCCAAGCTGGAGCTGTGTGTTCCAGCTTGGCTATTTTTTTACTCACCGAGCTCCTTCACTTCATCCATGTGAAATGAGTAGCCGGTGTACTTCCCGTTTTTGAAGTTGATGGTGGCACCGGGGTAGGCATTGTTGTCGCGCCGGATCCACATGCGGTAGATGATTCCGTAGTAGGGCTCACCAAAGAGATCTGTCGTTGTGGAGTAGAATGTGGGGGCACCGAGTGCTGAGATGATTTCGCTTTCGGTCTTATCGGCGACGGCGGCACGGAATGCGTCCTCGTCCATCATGGTGTCCTGGCGGGAGGCCTCGTAGGTTTCCGGGTAGCCGAACGAGAGAATCTTGGGAGATTTGCCCGACCCGACGACGAGTTCGAGGGTGGAGATCGAGGGGGCGTTGGTGATTTCGCCGCGGTAGCGCCAGATGTTATGGCGGTACTTGTTGATGTTCTCGTCCTTCTCGAAGGGTTCGCCGAGTTGCTCGAAAACGGTTTGCCTGTGGCTGTTCTTGATCAGGGCGGCCAATGCGTCTCTGGTCATGGAGAATGCGGGGGCGGGCTCCGGGGGCGCAGGCGTTGGCGCGGCTTCGACAGGTTGCTCGGTGGCCGGCTTGGTGGTGAGCTCGGTTTCCGTTGGCAATGCGTCAGGGAGAGCGGATTCGCTTGTTGGCGCTGGTTGCTTTCCGCACGATGCGAGCCCGGCGGCCAGGGCGATGGCGAGAGAGGATGTGAGAAGTGATTTCATAGCAAGACGCTATGGTTAGGCGCTATCGCCAGGCCGTGCAACTGATGGGGCCTGGCTGATTTCTCGCGTTCATTGATTCATCAGTTCCTTCAGGGCTTTGTCGATGGTGGGGTGGGCGAACTGATAGCCAAGCTCCTTGGTGAGACGACCGGGGACGGGGACAAGGTCGTTGAGGAAGACTTCGTCTGCCATTTGACCGAACACCAGACGCATGGCGAATGCCGGCACGGGCAGGAATGCGGGGCGGTGGAGTTGTTTGGCGAGAGCTTGGGTGAACTCGGCATTGGTGAGCAACTGTGGTGCCACCGCATTGATAGCTCCGGAGTAGGTTGGGTTGTCCAGCGATTCGGTGAAAAGGCGGACCACATCCTCGATGCTGATCCATGGGAAGTGTTGGCGGCCATTGCCGACGTGACCACCGAGTCCGGTCTTGATAATTGGCGTGAGTTTCGCCAGCGCGCCCCCGTCGGGGCTGAGGATGGCGCCCATGCGCAGGTGGGTGGTGCGGATGCCGGCGGCGCGGAATGGATCCGCTGCGGCCTCCCAGTCGTGGACGACGTCGCCGAGGAAGGTGTCGCGGCTGATCGGTGCGGATTCGTCCTTTTCCTCACCGTCGGCAGGGTAGCAGGACGCGCCGCTGGCCGAGACGAAGGCTGTCACCGGGTGGGCATTGCGTTCGACGAGTTCACGCGCGAGCAAGGCGGCGGATTCCGTGCGGCTCTTGCGGATGATTTGTTTGCGCTTTTCGCTCCAGCGGCTGTCGGCCACGCCGGCACCGGCGAGGTGTACTACGGCGTCGATGGGATCGGTGGCGGAGAGGTCGAATTCGCCTGTGGTGAGGTTCCATGCGACGGAATCCGGCGACGAGGCAGAGCGGCTGACTGTCGTCACGCGGTGGCCTGCGTTTTTTAGTGAAGTCACTAATCGGCTGCCCACCATGCCGGTAGCGCCCGTAACGAGAATGTGTTGTGGGGATGGAGAGTCGATCACGGTCCTATCTTACGCGGGGAAAATCATTCGAGAAGGTGAAAAAATTAGTTGGCAGGGTCGGGAATCTGCGTAAGGTGCAGCCCATCACCGCAAGGGAGTCAATCCCCGAAGGTGACTACCGGAAAAATGGGGCATTAGCTCAGTTGGTAGAGCACTTGCATGGCATGCAAGGGGTCAGCGGTTCGAATCCGCTATGCTCCACCATTTTTCCGGTTTTTTTGTGCCCTGATCACATCATCTCAGCCATCATTCATCTATGACAACGCAGGAACCATCGAACGAAAACCGCCGCGGCCTCGGGCTGCTTGGCCGCTCGGAAAACGTGCTTCCGCAGTCGCCGGATGATGCCAAGCTCGAGACCTTCGCCAACCACACGCCAGAGCGCGAATACTGGATCCACTTCGACTGCCCCGAGTTCACCTCGCTGTGCCCGGTGACCGGCCAGCCTGATACGGCGCGCATTCAGATCCGCTACATTCCGAACGAGATCTGCGTCGAGACCAAGTCGCTCAAGTTCTACCTTTCGTCCTTCCGCAACCATGCGGCTTTCAATGAGGAGGTGGTCAACCGCATCCTCACCGACCTCGTGGCGGCCTGTGAGCCGAAGCAAATGGTCGTGCGCGGCAGCTTTGGCTCGCGCGGTGGCATCCGCCTTACCTGTCAGGCCACGTTCCCAGACAACGCACCACTCGCCGGCACGATGACGCCGGAAGTGTAGGTTAGTTTGCCAGTGTTCAGCCGGCAGTTTTTAGTCTGCCACTAGCCGAGCAGGTAGGCGGCGACTTCGTCTGCCAGGAGTTTGCCGCTGCGGGTGAGGACGAGGGATTGGCCCTTTTGCGTGACGTGGCCGGCTTCGAGCATGGCATCGACGCGTTGGTCGGCGCCTTCCAAGTTGCTGAGGCGGGTGAGGGCGAGGCCGGTGTCGGTGCGCAGTTCCAGCGCGACGCGTTCCATGATCCAGGCGGATTCGCTGAGGGGCTCGATATCGGTTTCCGCGGCGCGGCGAAATTGCATCGACTCGATGAATTTGGCGGTGTCCGGCAGGTTGGTCCAGCGGGTGCGGCCGATGGTGGAGACGGCGCCAGGACCGATGCCGAGGAAGTCGGCGCCAGCCCAGTAGGCGGCGTTGTGTTGTGAGCGGTGACCGGGGCGGGCGTGGTTGGAGATCTCGTAGTTGTCGAATCCGGCGGCGCCGAGGCGCTCGACCATCAGTTCGAAGAATGGAGCATCGTCGTCGGCATCCTGGTGGAACTCGCCTTTACTGAACTTGTCGAAGAACTCGGTATCCTCCTCGTAGGTCAGGTTGTAGGTGGAAATGTGGTCCGGCGCGAGAGCGATGGTTTGCTCCAAATCGTCGCGCCAGTGCTCCAGAGCCTGCCCCGGGTGGGCGAACATGAGGTCGACATTCACCGTTGGGAAGTCGGCGGCTCGCAATTGCTCGTATGCGGTGCGGGCTTCGTCCGGGCTGTGGTCGCGGCCGAGTACTTTGAGCTGCTCCGGGCGCCACGATTGCACGCCGAGGCTGACGCGGCTCACTCCGGCGTCGCGCATCAACTGGAGTTTCTCCGGAGTGAACGTGCGTGGGTTGGCTTCAAATGTCCATTCTTGGAGCGCGCTGAGGTCGAGGATGTCGTGCATGCGCTCGAAAAGCCGCGACAGGTGGGTGCGTGAGAGTAGACTCGGCGTGCCGCCGCCGAAGTAGATTGTTTTAGGGGCCAGGGTGAACTGAGAGGCGCGCGTCTCGAGTTCGGTTGCCAATGCCTCGACAAATGCCGCCATGTCCGTGTTGCCTGGCGTGTGCTTGTAGAACGAGCAGTACGGGCAGATCTTGTGACAGAATGGAATGTGCACGTAGAGGTGCTGCAGCGACGCGTCGGTGGTGACGGGCGCTGTGGGTGCTGGATTGATGTGAGGAATGTCTGGCATTCGGCGCAATGTGCGCTAGGCGTTGGAGGATGTCCAATGCTCATCAGTCCCGGTCCGATCGCGGGTGGTTGCCGTTGCTCAAGTCCGTGAGCCGGTCCTTCTACCTGAGTATCCGCTTTTTGCCTGGCCCTGTGCGGCGTCCGGTGTCCTTGGCTTATCTCTTGGCGCGTGCGACCGACACAGTGGCCGATGTGGCGTCTACCGATGCTGCGGTGCGGCTTAATGTGTTAGAGCGCATGGGGCAGGCGGTTGCTGGTCGTACGTGCGGCGCTCTTGCGGGCGAGTTGGCGGCAATTGCGGATGGAATCGATCACGAGGGGGAAGCTGCGTTGTTGCGTCAATGGGATGCATTGCTGGCTGCGTACGCTGCGAGTCCGGCGGAGGAGCAAGTGATCATCCAGCGGGTGATCGAGGAGATTGTCAGCGGTCAGTCCGGCGATATCCAGACGTTCGAGATGAACGCTTCAGGTTGCGACGTCACGTCGCTGGCGGATGCGGCGGCACTCGAGCGCTACACTTACCAGGTGGCAGGTTGTGTCGGGAGGTTCTGGACCGAGATATTAGTGGAGTGTGTGGGAGCGAAGTGCATACGCGGCGACGTGTCGCAGCAGGTGGCGCTCGGTGTGGAGTTTGGCCAGGGGTTGCAGATGATCAACATTCTGCGCGATCTGCCGGAGGACTTGGCGAATGGTCGTTGTTATTTGCCGGCGGATTGGCAACGGGATGCCGGGGTTTCTCCAGACGATCCTGCGGCAATGTGGGCGGCGGCCGAGCCATGGCGCAGGCAGTGCCGGCGCTGGGTGAACTCGGGCATCGAGTATGCGGCTGCGCTACGTGGTGTGCGTTTGCGGTTCACCGCGGTGCTTCCGGCATTGCTGGCGCAGGAAACTTTGGAGAAGCTCGAGCAGGCGGATTGGTCGGCGTTGGAGGCGCGGGTCAAGGTGAGCCGGCGCGACGTGCGGCGCTTGATGGGGCGGGCGCTCGGGTTCGCGCTATCGGGCGGATGATAGCAAGTTCATCGCGGCGCCGTGCGCGTTGTGGAGAATTTCCTCGCCTAGTTCATGCTGCCATGCGTTAAACGGAGGCACTTTCTGATTTGATCCAAACTCTCTGACATTATGGCTGAAACACCATCGACACGTATTCTGAAAATTGGGGACTCCGTTCCTGGCTTCGACCTGCCGTCACCGGCGACTGGGTCGTCGGTTGCATTTGAATCGCGCGCCTGTCTGCCTGCGGTGGTGATGTTTGTTTGTAATCACTGTCCGTTTGTCGTGCACCTCGCCGACGCGATAGCAGAACTGGCCAACGAGTATTCCGGCAGGATTGCGTTTTTCGCCATCAACTCCAACGACGTGGAGAACTATCCGGATGACGCTCCGGAAAAGATGGTCGAGTTCGCCGAGGCGCACGGCTGGAATTTCCCTTATTTGTTTGATGAGGATCAAAGCGTGGCGCGGGCGTGGGCGGCGGCGTGCACGCCGGACTTTTTCCTCACCGATGGCAATGGCCAGCTGGTTTATTGCGGGCAGTTTGATGACTCGCGTCCGGCGCGCTGGGCAAAGACCGATGCCGAGGTGACCGGTGCGGATCTGCGCGACGCGATCGACCGCGTGTTGCTGGGCATGGAGCCGAAAGAGAATCAGATGCCGAGCACTGGATGTAACATCAAATGGATCAAAGGAAACGAGCCGCCGTACTTCGGCTAGGAGTACGCGTTCAACCAATACTCAGTAGGAGCTAGCATGTCGGGATATAGAAAATCATCGTCGAAGGTCGGGTGGGGTAGCGGTGTCGCATTGGTGGTCGTTGCGGTCATGGTGCTGGGGCAGATGCTCTTTACCTCAAAGGAGGCGGGCATGGTTGCTTCGTCGTCGACCGTGTCGATTAATCCTGGCGGTGTTTCGTCCAGTGCGTCCCGTAAGGGGGATTACGACGTGCTGCAGAGTTGTCGCTTGGTCGAGCATCGGCGCAACGACGGCGACAGCTTCCATATTCAAACCCAGGACGGTCAGGAACATGAGATCCGGCTGTATTACGTCGATACGCCCGAGTCCTACCGGCATAAGCACAACGGTGAGCGCATCGGTCATCAGGCCAAGTATTTCAAGATGGCGGATGACGACGAGGCCGTGGAGCTGGGTAAAGAGGCCAAGGCATTTGTGCTCGGTCTGCTGCGCAAGAATGGCGAGTTCTCTGTGCTGACCAAATGGGAGCCTGTGTTTGATTCGGGGCGTTATTTCGCGTTTGTCGAGGTCGAGTTCGACGGGCAAAAGCGTTGGTTGCACGAGGTGCTGGTCGAGAAGGGGTATGCGCGGATCTATACACAGGGCGCGAAGATGCCGGATGGCACCGGTGTCAAGCAGCGCAAGCGTGCGTTAGAGCGCATCGAGGAAGACGCCAGGGTCTACGGAGCCGGCGGTTGGCAGTGATTTGTTTCTAACGGGAAATTATACCATTTAAACGGTCACCTTGTCGGAACCGATGGGGATTGAGTGAGTAGGATCAGAGATGAAGAAAGTGATCTTAGCGGGATCTTTTTGAGTGATGCTGCGTTGCTCACAGCTCAGGTAGCCCGCTAGCATCGCGGTTCGCGCCTTGCCTCACTCGAAAAAGCTCTCCGCCATTCCGCCAACTTGACCGTTCAAATGGTATTACCCCGTCCATCCGCCTGCCCTCGTGCGTAGTGGGGAGGCGGTATGAAGTGGTTTTATAGGATTTCGTTGTTGGTAGGTGTGGGGTTGGCGGCTCATGCCGGAGCTGTCGAGCAAGGTGATGCCCTGGCGCAGGCTGGCGGCCGGCAAGGTCCGGCGGAGGCCGAGGTGCCGGCTGCTGTGGATCCGGCATTGGTGTCGGTCGAGCGGTTGCGCGTTGAGCTGCGCCCGCTTTCCAAAGATGAGCTGGAGGAGAAGCTCAAGCACTGGCTGGGAAGGCTGCGTGAGCAGTTGGATCAATCGAGTCGCGAGGCGTTGCAGCTGTCTGCCTTGAAGGCACAGGCGGCAGGGCCGGATGCTCCGGAGCTCGTGCAGTTGAAGGAGAGGCTCGCGGAGATGGGGGCGCGGGAGTTTGCTCTGGCCAAGCGTCTGCGGGTTGTGATGGAGTCGTTGCGGGAGAAGGGAGGCGATGTGGCTGAAACCGAGGCCTATTTGAACGCGGTGATGGACGCGAAGAACGACGTCGATTCCGAGGTCCGGATGAAGTCAATGGTTCAGAGTTGGCGGGAGTGGCTGGTGTCGGATGATGGTGGGATGCTGCTAGTGCGCAAGCTGGTAGCTGCGTTGGTGGTGGTGCTTGTGTTTTGGCTGATCTCAAAAATCATCCGGCGGATTGTGGTCGGACGCCTCAAGGGGTTCCGTGGAACCTCGGTGATGCTGCGCAAGTTTGTCGACCGGACCATCGGCTGGCTGGTTTTGGCTCTGGGTGTGTTGTTGGCGCTGAGTATCCTCGGGGTGGGGATTGCTCCGCTGCTGGCGGCGATGGGGGCGGGTGGCTTCATTATCGGTTTCGCGTTGCAGGAGACGTTGGCCAATTTCGCCAGTGGGCTGATGATCATGGTTTATCGTCCATTCGATGAGGATGACTTCGTGACGGTGGCGGGAGTCACGGGAAAGGTTGAGCGGATGAGCTTGGTGTCGACCACCTTGCTGACCGTGGACAACACGGAGTTGGTGATTCCGAACAAAAAGGCGTGGGGGGAGACCATCCAGAATTTCACCGGCAAGGACCTGCGGCGCGTCGATTTGGTGTTTGGTATCGGTTATGGAGACGACATTGAGAAGGCGACCGAGGTATTGCGGACTGTGGCGTCGGCGCATGAGTTGGTGTTGCCTGACAAAGAGATCGCGATCGTGGTGGGGGCGTTGGGGGATTCGTCGGTGAACCTGTACTGTCGTCCTTGGACCAAGACGGTGGATTACTGGACGGTGTACTGGGATCTGACGCGCCAGGTGAAAGAGGCGTTCGATCGCGAGGGCATTAGTATTCCATTTCCGCAGCGCGAGGTGCACGTGCGGGAAGGAGCAGCGCTCGAAGCTGGTAGCTGAGTGGTATACGGGCTGGAACGCAAAAGAGCCGCTGGTCGCTTTCGCGGCCAACGGCTCAGAAAAATGCTCGAGGGGGGACTCGAACCCCCACGGGTCGCCCCACATGATCCTTAGTCATGCGCGTCTACCAATTCCGCCACCCGAGCGTGGGAAAATTTTGCGTGGTGTGCTCTTGCGAGCGCGTCATTATTTACTTCAGCAGTCTGATCCGCGCAACTTACTTTTACGGATTCGTCGCAGAATAAATGCGTTGGGCCGTGCTGTGTTTGAAGGCTGTGCTTTGCGATGCCTTGAGGATCAGCTCTTTTTGCAAATTGAAGGGATTCTGGAAAATCAGCGCTTTGCGTTGATTTGCATCCAGGTAATCAGGCGTGGTCCTGCGATCCACATTCCCATGGCGGTCACCAAGACCACTGCGAAGATGACCAGGTTCACGGTTGCCAAGCCCCAGTGGATCGGCCAGGCGTCGAACTTCCAGCGATTTGGTTCATCTGGCTGGTAGATGATCTGGACCTTTTCGTCGACCTCGTAGGATGGGTTGTCGGTCTTGAGGGTAGCCTCGAATTCATGGGCGGTACCTGATTCGTCGGTGAAGCGGATGACAGGTGTGAAAAGTGTGAGATCGAGTCCGGATTCGGATGGGCGCTCGATCACGCGCACGATCTCGGCTTCCGTGCGTTTGCCGGTGGCGAGGAAGTCCATCGAGTGGCTGTACGCCCAGACACCAATCTGCAATGGGATGAGGGCGGGCAGCAGAAGGACGACTGCCAGAATGCGGCAGACGAGGGTGATCTTCTTGGACGGTGTGGGCAGGTCGATCATGCTGGAACGATGCAGAGGTTGGGCTGGAAAGCAAATGAGCCGTTGGTCGCTTTCGCGGCCAACGGCTCAGAAAAATGCTCGAGGGGGGACTCGAACCCCCACGGGTCGCCCCACATGATCCTTAGTCATGCGCGTCTACCAATTCCGCCACCCGAGCGTGGGAAAATTTTGCGTGGTCCGCTCTCGCGAGCGGGCCTTTGTTTACTTCAGCTCCAAGCTTCGCGCAACTTGGTTTTACTAAAATTTGAGGAATATTCGAGGCGGGTGGAGGTTGGTAATTGCTTCAAGTTTTTGTTGTTCAGGGAGTCGTGCGTGTTGCCTCTGCTGCAATTAAATCTTGCCATCCCACTTGCGGGCGATCCAGAAGCCACTGGCGCAGACGATGAAAAGTGCGAGCCACCACCAGGTGAACTGAAGGGCCGTGGTGCGCACGACCGGTGGTTTCGGCTTCAATTGGCCGAGTTCGCGGATCAGTGCAGGCAGTTCTTCAGGAGCGGCGACGCTGCCGCCGGTGATGCGTGAGATTTGATCGAGAACATCGGGGCGGGCAGGTTGGCCTGGTTGTTCGCGGTTGCCGCCCTGAACATGGACGGTAGTGGTCACCGACTCGCCGGTGGATGGCGTCGATGCGGTGAAGGTGTGCTCACCGGGTTCGTCGAGCCTGAGGGTGGAGAAAAACGCGCCGAACCCACCTGCGGACGGAGTCATTTCAATGCGTCGCACGGCACCATTCGGAGCGGTAACGTCGACAATCACCTCGCCGCGGGTCAATGGCACGCCATTGGCATCGTAGGCGTTGGCATTCAGCGTCAGTGTAGTGCCTGGCTCCGGATTGGCCGGGTTCATGAAAAGACGCAGCGACTCGCCTTCCGCCATCTTCCGCTGGTAGGACATCCAGCGGGCGACCTGGCCCCAGAAGCGGTAGTGATAGAGGTCTTCCACGCCCTTGCGCCAGCGCCACGCACTGTCGATCCCGAGGTAGAGTACCTTGCCTGTGCCGGCGGTTGTGGTGACCAGCATCGGCAAGCGGCCGTGGTCGTTTTTGGTGGTCGAGTGCACGGCAAGCACGTCCGCTCCGGCCTTGGCTTTGATCACGGGGGCGTGCCAGAAGAAGCCGGGCAGGTTTTTCCAGACATCCGGGTTGGTGCGTTCGTCGCGAACCAGCATCGTGAGCAGGTTCTGGCGTCCACCGGAGGTGAGGGCAAGGTTGGAGGCGTCGGCTGCGGCGACGCCTTGGTCGCGGTTGTCTTCCAGCACGACGGGGATCAGCGACGCCAGTGGTGTGTCCATGAGCGAGGCTTGGTTACCACGGCGGCCGGGGATCAGCACGAGCCCGCTGGCCTGCTGCTCCACGAGTTGTTTGAGCAGCGTGGCCTGTTCTTCAGTGAGCTGGTCTGGGTTCACGCCGACATCGCCGAGGAACACGACGTCGTAGGTGGAAAGGTCCTTGAGGTCGGACGGAAACTTATCGAGGTAGCCTGCTCCGCCGGTGACCACACCTTTTTCTCCATTGAGCAGGATGCTGTTCACTTCAACGCCCGGATCGCGGTAGAGGGCGTTGCGGATGAAGCGGTATTCCCAGCGCGGGTAGGAATCGATCACCAGCACTTTGATGGTTTCCTTACGGGCGGAGACTTGAACCAGGCGGCGGTTGTTCTCGGTGATGAGTTCGCCTTCTTGAACCGGGACGTCGAGCGCGAGTGTGGTATCTCCCTCGCGGCTCGGGGTCCAGAAAAGAGATCCGGAGGTTTCGCGCAGAGCGGGGAGAGTGATGCTCTTGGTCACCGGAGGTTGGTTCTCCGCGTTAAGTGTCACCACCGTGGTCACGGCGGTGCTCATTGAGTTGCGGATGGTGAAGTTGATCTGCATCTTGTCACCCACCACGCCGAAAGCCGGGGCGGAAACTGAGATGACGTCGAGATCCGGCAGCCGGTTCGGTGCGCCAACGCCAACGCCGAAGACGGGAACGCCTTGTGCAGCCAGGCCGGCCGCACCTTGGATTGGGTCGCCCCCCTCGTTCCAATCGCCATCACTGAGGACCACGACCGCGCGCAGGTTGGAGTGGCGTTCGGCGGTATCCTTCAGCGCCGAGTTGAGGTTGGTACCGGCGGTGGATTCGGCGGCATTGTCCTGAGGGACGGCGGAGAATGGTTCGAAGACGAGATTGTTGTCTGACTCCAGATCGTTCCAGAAGCGGTCTTCGCGGACGGTTTCGACGAACGCACGGCGGCTGGTGACGGTGCGGTTTTGCTCGGCGTCCAATGCTGCGACGTCGAGTGTGTCCATGCTACCTGATTCATCGACGAGCACGGCGATGGTCGGCTTGGTGGTGGGCTGGTCGGTGGTGCGCAGTTCCGGCTGGAGCAGGGTGATGCAGGCGAGAGCCGCGACCAACAAGCGCAGGGCTTCAGTGATCAATGTGCGGCGCGACTTGCCCGAGCGGGCCCAGCTCAGCCAGGCGACCACCAAGAATGCAACCATCACGCAGGCGGCGATGATCTTTAGAGTGGATCCGGAGGCGAATGCGAATTCGGTCATTAGGGGAGAGTTGCGGAAAGATCAGCCCATTGGGGCGGTCTGGGATTGGCGGGGGGAGGGCGGAAGGCTGAGAATGCCTTCGGTGAGGAGGAATACGAGGACGCAGACGGCGAATGCGCGCCAGATTGGTGTGGCAATGTTGTCTTCGCGGTTCACGCGTTCTTCGAACACGCGGATCTTCGTATTTTCCAGCAGGGCTCGGACTTGATCGCTGTCGAGTTGGGCGATGGCCGACTCAGTCGGGGCGATGTTGAGCGCGACGAGATAGCGGTTCTCCGGATCTGTGAAAACACCAGCGGATTCCTTGGCAGAAACGGCCGATTCACTGGTGGTGGCGAGGGGCGACCACGCGGTGTCGACTGCGCCCGGAAGCCTCTCACCCACGTGCATCAAGCGGCTGCCTCCCACTTTGATCGACCCGTCCACGATCATGCGCTGCACGGCTGGGAACAAAACATTGCGGCGCAGTAGGTCCGACCAGCGGTCGTCCGGCAGCGTGGTGAATGCTGTGACCGCACCGAGCCCGACGCGTTTGGTCAGCGCAAATGGCTGGCCGTCGGCGAAGTTGGCGGCCACCGTGGCTCCTTCAAAGGATACCGGTGCGCGGCGAATGACGATCAGCTGGTCGAGCACGGGCTTGCTGCCATCCTCAAAGTTGGCGAACCAGCCGGACTCCTGGATCCACTCGCTGATCATGAATTGCTGGTCTGCCGGTGCGGCTTCGCTTGCGGCAAAACGGATGCCCATCAGGTCGTTCGCCGCGGAGGTGTCGTCATTTGTGGTTGGGAAAACCGCAAGCTGACCACCACGCTGGACGAAGCGTCCGATGGTGGTG
Organism: Sulfuriroseicoccus oceanibius; assembly: GCF_010681825.2. Classification (NCBI taxonomy): domain Bacteria; kingdom Pseudomonadati; phylum Verrucomicrobiota; class Verrucomicrobiia; order Verrucomicrobiales; family Verrucomicrobiaceae; genus Sulfuriroseicoccus; species Sulfuriroseicoccus oceanibius. Next base: position 1,914,179 of record NZ_CP066776.1, read on the forward strand.
TGGAAGGCGGGATCCGCGGGCACCGGTGCTTGCCAGATGACGAGGCTGGTGGTGTCCCAGTCGATGCGTTGCCATTGGTCTGGTGCGAGTTGTTCGGCTTCGCGGGTGGTGAGCGATTTCGGTGCGGCGGCGAGGATGAGACGCTTGCCGACGGTGCCGGGCTCCGCGACGACGACACTGCGCAGCGGCGTGGTGTCAGGGAAGGTGAACCAGGCGTGGTTGTCGCGTGGGTTGGTATCGACGGGCAGCGAGACCTTGCCCCAACCTGCTTCGGTGGTCGATGCGTCGAGATCGATGCGTTTGCGGACGGATGTGGTACCCGGTGCAACGCGCAGCGACTGCTGCGATGGCGAGCCCTCGCCGATGCTGGTGAAGAGAGGCAGTTCAATAGTGTCGCTGCCGTGGTTGGTGACTTCCAGGTCCAGCGTCAGTGTGTTGTGGTGGCGCTGCGTGCGGGTTACGGCAACCGATGCGTTCGGGGCGCCGTTGGTGGACTCACTGGTAAGAGCGAGGACGCGGATCGGTACCGAAGTCTTGAGCGATTGGAATGAATCATCGAGCGCGCTCCAGATACCGGCGTCCTGATGCCAGTTGCTGGCTTGCATATCCGAGACCACCCAGATTTCCGCGTTGTCCGGTTTTGCGCTGGCGATCCAGCCGTGAGCGGCGGAAAGCATGGCGGGGATGTCCGCAACACGGTCCGATGCCTGGGTTTGCGGAAGGTCCTCCAGTCGGGCGGTGCCCGAGACGGTGACTGGTGTCATCGTTGCGCTGTCGATCAGCACAACCTTTGCACCGTCGGCAAATTGGCGGATCGACTTGCTGATGCGCGAGATTGCCATGCTGCGCTTGCTCGGGCCGTCCGCATATTGCACCAGCTCCATGCTCGGTGAGCGGTCAAAGAGCAGCACGATGGTGTCCGGCTGGCTGCTTCCCGCCCAGCCCAGAATGCCACCGGCAATCGGGCGCGCGATCGCGGCCACCAGCGCTGCCAGTGCCAGTACCCTGCAGGTCAGAATCAGAATGTTGCGCAGTTTGCGTTTGCCGCGGGATTCGCGGCTCGCCTGGATCAAAAACATCATCGCCGCCCATTGGATCGTGCGGTGACGCCGCTTGTTGATCAAATGGATGATCACAGGAATCGCCGCAAAGACCAGCGCTCCGAGGATCAGCGGTTGGAGGAAGTTCATAAAGTCGGGAAAATGGGGTGGGAGGAGTCGGGCTCGGCTCAGCGCTTCTTCGGCAAGCGGGCGGTGAGGAACTTGGTCAATACTTCATCGTACGGGGTGTTGGTGACCACCCGTTGGTAATCCGCGTTACAGTCGTGGCAGTTCTTGCGCGTCTGCTCGAGGTATTGGTTGAGCGCTGCGTGGTAGCGGTCGGCGATGGAGTTGGGGTCGGCGATGATGGTTTCGTTGCCTTCCAAGTCGACGAAGCGTTGTGGGCGGTCGAACTCAAACCCGAGCTCGAGCGGATCGAGCAGGTGGAAGGTTGCGATGTCGTGCTTGTTGAAGTGCAAGTGCTGCAGCGCGTCCTTGAGCTCGTTGGGCGGGCAGAAGAAGTCGGAGATGATGATGATCAACGCGCGCTGACGCACTTTTTCCGCTACTTCGTGCAGCGTCTCGGCGAGGCTGGTCGTGCCACTTGGCTCGGAGTCTGCCAGCACGTCGAAGATGGCTTCGAGGTGCGACGGATTGCGCCGGGCCGGGAGCGACAGGTTGCCCGCTTCGTTACAACGGGTCATCCCGATCGCGTCGCCGCCTTGCAACGTCAGGTAGGCAATCGACGATGCCAGACGTTTGGCGTAGTCGAGCTTGGTCATGCCGTCGCCGCTGGAAAATGCCATCGAGCCACTGGTGTCGACCACCAGGTAGGCGCGTAGGTTGGTTTCCGCTTCGAATTCTTTGATGTAGAAGCGGTCGCTGCGCGCGTAGGCCCGCCAGTCGAGACGCCGGGTGTCGTCGCCGGGTACGTATTTGCGGTACTCGGCGAACTCCACACTCGATCCCCGGTGCGGGCTTTTGTGACGCCCGGCAACGGTACCCAACATAGGGCCGCGGGCGAAGAGCGGAAGCGCACCCAGTTTCCCGACCACTGATGGGTCGAAAAACGAGTGTTTCGATGAGGAGGATTCTGCCACGATTGCTCGGTGGGGTGGGGCGTTGGGTTATCGCTCGCGGGTCTCTTCGATCAATCGCTCGACCACCTTGAGGCTGGTCATGCCTTCGCTTTCGGCAGCGAAGTTGGTCAGCACGCGGTGAACGAGTACCGGCTTGGCGACTTCCTCCACGTCCTCCATGCGCACCATGTAGCTGCCCTTGAGGGCGGCGCGGGTCTTGGCGGCGATGATAATGTACTGGATCGCACGTGGACCGGCACCCCAGGCAACGAAGTTCTTGAGCCACTGCGGTGCGGAAGCTTCGTTCGGGCGGGTCTTGCGCACGAGACGCACGACAAATTCGTAAAGGTGGTCAGGAACTGGAACGCGGCGCACCAGCGATTGGAACTTCATCAGCTTTTCGCCGGTGAGGACGTGGCCGATTTCCGCCAATGCTGAGCCGGTGGTCTCACGGGCGATGCGTACTTCGTCCTCGTGGGTTGGATAGCCCACTTCGATCAAGAACATGAAGCGGTCGAGCTGGGCTTCCGGCAGTGGATAGGTTCCTTCTTGTTCCACCGGGTTCTGGGTCGCCAACACGAAGAACGGCTGGTCGAGCTGGAATGTCTTGCCCACCACGGTGACGCGGCGCTCCTGCATCGCTTCGAGCAATGCGGCCTGGGTCTTGGCCGGGGCACGGTTGATTTCGTCGGCGAGCACGATGTTGGCGAAGATCGGTCCTTTGATGAACTCGAACTCACGCTTTCCGCCGCTGCCGCTGTCCTGAAGAATATCGGTGCCGGTAATGTCCATCGGCATCAGGTCCGGAGTGAACTGAATGCGGCTGAACGAGAGCGACATTGTTTCCGCCAGCGTGCTCACCAGGAGCGTTTTTGCCAGGCCTGGTACACCCATCAGCAACGAGTGGCCGCGGGAGAAAATCGAAATCGCCAGCAGTTCGACCACATCTTCCTGGCCGATGATGACTTTGCCGATCTGAGTTTTGAGGTCCCGGTAAATCGCCTGCAGGTCATCAATGGCGGCGACATCGTCGTCTTGGAGTGAGGCGTCTGTGATAGCGGTTGCCGCAAGCGAGGATGCGGTTTCTGGCGATGCTGGGGATTGAACGGATTCTTCGGACACAAGCAGGTGAGTGAAAGTGAATGACTGGGGTGAGTGAACAGGAACGTCGCCGACCACGGCGACAGGATAAAAAATTTGGAATAATTTCACCGGGCGGGCGGTAATGCGATTCCATGGTCGCCCGCGCGAGTGGTGAACTTCGCATTTCCATCATATCCGGAACAATCAAACAAGCGTCAGTTGTCCGAATCTTGTGCCTTTTCTTTATGGCGTGCTGAGGAGACCTTCCGCTGTGACAACCCAAGGTGCGGCTGGACCATCGGTGAGGATGATTTTTTATCTGATTTTGATCTGTTCGGAGCGCTTGAGGTTCAGTGGATTGACGCGGCTGATGTCGTTCCAGGGAGCCGGATTTTTCCGAATTCTGGTGAATTTCTTCTTGAAAAGGGTGCGAATCTCGACATCTTCCAAGTCCCGGCAGCGAACGCGAGTTCGATGTTGGGAATATCCAAGGTTCCTGAGTAGCTCAGCGGTAGAGCGGGTGGCTGTTAACCACTAGGTCGTAGGTTCGAACCCTACCTCAGGAGCCATTTTTTATGCCCCTTGTACGATCGGCTGAAAGTTGGCTTCAACACTTGGTTTTCATCATATTTGCCCGGCTGGTTTCAGTCGCGATGCAAACATTTTCAATGTTCCTGAGTAGCTCAGCGGTAGAGCGGGTGGCTGTTAACCACTAGGTCGTAGGTTCGAACCCTACCTCAGGAGCCATTTTTATGCCCTGAATTCGCGATGTGGTGCGCGGGAGATACTCACGCAGAGACGCTAAGACGCAGAGGCTCATCATGCGTAGTCGGGGGGCGAGTTCATCATCTCTCGTGGAGGCTTTTGGGGGGATCCGCAGATTGCGCAGATTTGAATTTTGGTGTTTTGGGTGAGGTACTGCACCACGTGGTCTGAAGCTCTCTACGTGACGGGGCGCGATTGGAACGCCGATCTCCAGGTCGGCAAGCCGAACGATCCGGCGTAGCCGTTGACTTTATTTCCGATTTTCCATTTCTGATCTCTACTTTCCCCGTGCCTCACGCAAAGACCCGGCGATCCCGAAGGAAGAGATGGCGGTGGTTGAGGCTTTAGCCCTTTTCGTGGCTTCTCGTGGTCTCTGTGGCGATCACTGCCGGCTCCGCCTGGAATCGAAAGCAGTGATACTCACTGCACTCCCAAACGGGCTGCGTCCGCACGCGCCTGCGCAGAATCATGTTCCTCATGGAAATCCTGTCTAAAAAGAGAGTGTGCGGCTGCGCCGGTTCATTAGGTCAACCTCAAGAGTGAGGTTGCTCCATCGATACTCGTTTTCGTGGCTTTTCGTAGCCTTCTGCGGCCATCTCAGTAGGCTCCGATTCTGTCTATAACACGATAGATCAGGCGGCTGATTTTGAGTGATCAGCCGTCTTTTACCCGCCTGCGGCGACTTGGATGAGTTCCAGTCGGTCGCTGGTGGTGAGGTTGGTCGTGGGGAACTCGCGCGGGAACAGGGCGGTGCCGTTGTGCTCGACGAGTACCGGTTTGCCCTCGAGGCCGAGGTGCTTGAGCAGGTCGGTGACGGTGGCTGGTGCGTTGTCGCCGAAAGTGGTGTCGTTGCCGTTGATGGTGAGCGTCATGGTAGGCGGCAATTGGGGTTAGACGTTGACGAGGTGGGCTGGGTTCTCGTTGAGGATGGCCTCGTCCCAGTCTTTCCAGACAGGCTCGTAGCCGGCGTCGCGCACGGCTGCGGCGACTTCCTCGGCGCTGCGTTCGTCGGCAATGCCGAACTGCTCGGTCGCGCGCGAGCACTCCGACTTCTGCTTCGCTTCGAGTTCCACCCGTCGTCCTTTGACGGTGAGGTGCAGGTCATCGGCAGCCTGGCCGGTGTACCCGCCCGGATCGGTGCAAACCCCAGCCGACATCGAAGTCACGCCTAGTGGGATCATTGCGTCGCGCAGGGCGGCGGGCTCACGGGTGGAGAGCACGATGCCGACTTCCGGGAAGCAGAGGCGGAACGCACACACCAGCTGGACCAGCGCACGGTCGTCCAACGTGAAGTCTGGATTTGGCTGGAAGCTGTCCTCTCCGGCGTGTGGGCGCAGGCGAGGGAACGAGATGGTGAAGTTTGCCTTCCAGCATTTGCGGGAGAGGTAGTCGAGGTGCATCGCCAGGCGGATGGCTTCCTCGCGCCATTCCGAGAGCCCGAACAAAGCCCCCACGCCAATGCGGCGGAAGCCACCGGCGTATGCACGTTCCGGGCAGTCCAGGCGCCAGTCGAAGTTCTTCTTCGGTCCGGCCGTGTGGAGATACTCGTAGGTTTCCCGGTTATAGGTTTCCTGGTAGACGACCAGTCCCTCGCCGCCGGCTTCGACGATCTGGGAATACTGATGGTCTGCCATTGGCCCGACTTCGATGGCGACGGTTGGGATAAACCCACGGATCGCACGGATGCATTCCTGCAGGTAGCCTTCGTCGACGAATTTAGGGTGCTCGCCAGCGACGAGTAGCACGCTGCGGAACCCACGGGCCGCCAAATGCTTGGCCTCGCGCACGACGTGGTCGATGCCGAGTGTCACGCGCAGGATTGGATTGTCGCGCGAGAAGCCACAGTAGCGGCAGTTGTTGATGCACTCGTTGGAAACGTAGAGCGGCGCGAAAAGTCGGATTGCCTTGCCGAAGTGGCGCTGGGTCAGGCGCATCGATTCGCCGGCCATTTGCTCGAGCCCGGCGGCATCGACCGGGGCGACGAGCGAGGCGAACTTACGGACTCGCGGTTGGTTGCGCAGGGCGGCTTCGTTGCGGAATGCTTCAGAGAAAGACATCGTGGGTTTGAGGAATCGTGCGGGGGGAGGGGACGGGCGCCGGATCTTAGAGCTCCGGGTGGAGGCGCGATCGGGTTTTGCGGATCAATCGTTCACGCTCGGCTGCTTCCTTGTCGTCGGGTTCGATATCGCGGTGAACCCAGACGCTTTGGACGAGTCCGAGCAGGCCGAAGAGAGTTAGCAGGAACGTGCCCCCATGACTGATGAATGGCAAGGGGATACCGGTGATTGGCATGATGAGCAAAGTCATGCCGATATTCTGGAAAACGTGGGCGAATAGCAGCAGCGCTACCGCCGCACAGAGAATGCGGCCAATCGCATCCCTGCTCCAGAACGCGGTCACTAGAATCTGCAAAAGCAGCAAGGCGAATGCGAGGATGAGCAAGGTCGAGCCGACAAAACCATAGCGCTCGGCGATCACCGCGAAGATGAAGTCGGAGTGGGCGGCATTGAGCGAGATGAGTCCTTGTTCGTGGACGGAGGTGAGGCGTTCGTCGATACGCGATTCGCGCAATGCGGGGTCGAGCACCTGTTCGGCTTCGGTGGCTTTGGTGGCGTTGTTTTCAAAGCCGGACCAGCCGCCGGATCCCACGGCCATCGAGATGTTGTGGGCCGAGTAGCCTTCGTTGCGGATGTCGACCGGTTTATCCTGAGCCATCGCCAGGAAGACCTCGATCCGCGAGCGACGGGCGTCGTTGAGCGCGAAGAAGTAGAATGGCGGGATCGCGATCAGAGCGAGCAATGCCACCATGACGAGATGGCGGAACGGAATCCGCGCAACGATGCCAATGGCCGCCGCCACCGGGATCCAGACCAACGCCGAGCCGACGTCGCCCTGCAACAGAACGAGCAGGAACGGGATGCCGGTGAGCACCCCGAGCAGGGTCAAATTGAGGAAATGGTTCTTGAAGAACGGATGGAGCTTGCGCAGCTCGGAGAATGTTACCGAGGCTGCCACCACGCAGCCCGCGATGGCGAGCTGCGACGGCTGGAACTTGAAGCCGCCAATTGCCAGCCAGCCTTTTGTATTGTTGATCTCCTGACCAAAAAGCAAAGCCGCAACCAACAGCCCCACCGATACTAGATAGGCCGGCGCGGCCACCCAGCGCAGCCAACGGTAGTCGACCATGCTGACGCCGAGGTAGACTGCGATGCCGACCAGCCCGTAGTGCATCTGCGAGCGCCACGTGTTTTGGATCGCCTCCGATGGGTTGCTCTCCACCGCAATGCGGATGGCATGCAGGCCGAACACCCACAGACCGATGATCGTAGCGAGCATCAGCCAGTTGGTGGTCAGCAGCTTTTTGAAAAATGGAGTCATGCGTGGGCCCGGCGGGGGAGTGGGCTCATTATGAGTTCAAGAACGCAGTGAGCGGACTGGTCGCGCTCGCTTCGGTGAGCTGGCTGCCTTGGCCGGCCTCGAAGGCGGTGCGTCCCGCCTCCACGCCGAGGCGGAAGGCATTGGCCATGGCGACCGGGTTGTCCGCCACGGCGATGGCTGTGTTGACGAGCACGGCGTCGGCGCCCATTTCCATCGCTTCGGCGGCGTGGCTTGGTACACCGATCCCGGCGTCGACGACGACCGGCACGTTGGCTTGTTCGATGATGATCTCGATCTGGCGGCGGGTTTCGATTCCGCGGTTGGTTCCAATCGGCGCACCGAGAGGCATCACGGTCGCGCAGCCGGCTTCTTCCAAATGCTTTGCCAGCACCGGGTCGGCGTTGATGTATGGCAACACGGTGAACCCTTCGTCCACGAGCGTGCGCGCTGCTTTGAGCGTCTCGATCGGGTCGGGGAGCAAATAGCGAGGGTCCGGGTGGATCTCGAGTTTCACCCACTTCGGCATTCCGGCAGTGGCGGCGAGGCGCGCCAGACGCACGGCTTCCTCAGCGTTCATGGCGCCGCTTGTGTTCGGCAGCAGCAGGTAGCGCTCGGGGTCGATGAAGTCGAGGATGTTGGCAAATGGGTCGTTGCCGCCGGTGAGGTCGGCGCGGCGCAGGGCCACCGTGACAATTTCCGTGCCCGAGGCATCGAGCGCGTCGCGCATCGACTCATTGGACGGAAACTTGCCCGTGCCCAACATCAGGCGGGACGAGAACGTGCGGTCGGCAATGGTCAGTGGGGTCATGACAAGTGATCGGATCGGAGGTGAAACGATTGAGTCGAACCAGAATTAGGCGCGCAAGCCAACCCGGGTGAACAATTGATCCAACGGCAGCTGGAGGCCGATGAAGAACTCGCCGAACTCACCGTAGCGGGCGCTCACTTCGTCGAAACGCATCTCGTAGACGATCGATTTGATGTCGATCATGTCGTGCGCCAGGAGGGTGACACCCCATTCGTGGTCGTCGAGTCCGGTGGACCCGGTGATCAACTGAAGGATGCGCCCCTTGTAGCTCATGCCGGTGCGCTGGTGGCCACCCATGAGCTTCTTGCGCGCGGCAAAGTCGAGCGAGTACCAGTTGTCCTCGCCGCTGCGGCGCTTGCTCATTGGGTAGAAGCACATGATCGGCCAGTCCGGCAGCACAGGGTAGAGGCGGTGCTGGAGGTAGTGGGCCATGCGCGTTTTAAATGTCTCCATCTCGGTGGCGAACTCGTCCGACTCCGGATCCAGTCCGCGCTCGTTCTTCAACGTCTCGGCGTACTGCTCGTCGGTGGTCGTGTACTCGCTGCCCTCGGTCATCGAGAGGTAGCTGTAGACCGGCTGGAGCACGTCGGCGCCCAGTGCCGTGCCGATGCGCTTTTCGATCGCGTTGAGCTGGTGAAGCCCTGGGCAAAGAATCATCAAGCCGATGTCTGCCTTCGGCGAAACCATGCTGAAGGTGAGCACGTGAGTGTCCTTCTCGGAGCGGATCTCCTGAATGAGCTCGGTGAAGTCAGTCAGTGCTTCGATCTTCTCTTCAGGGCTGAAAAGCGACCACTGCGAGTGCTCGATACGGTAGAAAACGTGGAGCACGCACCATCCCTCGCGTGGGATCAGGTCGGCGTTGCCAATCGGGGCCGGTGTGTCGTTGGATGCTGATGGTCTGGACATGGCGGTAATTCGAAAATGGATGGGAATTCGGGCCGCCAGCGGTCGGCGGCGGACTCAATGGCGGCACTATGCCAGATGTCGTGCTTTTTGCCACCGCGATCATTGCCCCGATTTGGCAAAGATCACTTGGTAGCCGCAGGTTGGATGTCCCAAGGGATGCGCAGATGCGTCATCTCGGTGAACTCATCAATCCCCGCACGGGTGGACGGACCGCTCATCACGCGCACCGACCAGAACTCATCGCCGCGCACCTGGACGTCTTTAATCACCAGCATGCTGTCGATTCCAGCGGTAGAGCGAGTGGTGAGCTGTGCGTTACCGGTCTCGGTAAACGCGCCGTCGCGGACCACGAGGTTCAGTGTGTCCCCCTTTTGGCGGCCATTCACATCGTAGAAAAAGACACGCAGCACACCGGACGAGCCCGGTGCGACTTCCAGCTGAAGGCTCGGCTCCCAGTTGGGCTTCCCGTTCTCATCGAGTGTCGCCCAGTCGGCGCTCGCGGCGGTGAGAGTGAGTTGGCCGTGTTGGAGTGGCAATTCCGGCTCATCGATAATGCGGGGCTCGGCAGTGCCCGGAGCAAACCATCCCGGCGCTAACATCCCACCACAAAGCACGATCACGGCAACAATTACGATCGCCGTCAGCTTTTCGCGTAGCGACCACGGGGTGCGCGGGGCGGCAACTTCGTCGTCGGCTTCCTCGGCATCATTCACGTCCGGCGCTGCATGCGCGCTGGCGGTGGTCGACTGCGGAGTCAGTGGAGCCTTGCTGCGCTCCGGTTCAATTGGCGCGTACTGCGTCGACGAACGGGGCGCGTCGATCGGACGGGCCGGGATGCCCGGCGTTTGCGGACGATCGATCCCGCGCGGTTGCGGTTTGATCGTGTCGCGTGACGGAGACTCGGAGTCGCTGGATTGGGTCATGGCAGATGGCAAGGCAGTAAGCGCCCGCAGCATCACCAATGCCCGCCCCCATTGGCAACGGAAAATCCCAGGAACTTCAGAGCCCTGAAAAGGGCAGGGGGCTGGTGCTGTTTTTTTGGACAGGATTTACATGAACGACATGATTCAGCCCAAGCGTCTGCGGCTCTGCCCGTGTGGGAGTGCAGTGAGCATCACTGCTTTCGATTCCAGGCGTAGCCGGGAGCGATGGCCACCAAAAACCACAAAAAGCCACGAAAACGAGCGATGATGGACCAACCTCACTCTTGAGGTTGACCTAATGAACCGGCGCAGCCGCGCGCTCTCTTTTTTGACTGGATCGGAGCCTGCGGAGATGGCAGCCGGCAATTTACGGGAAGGCCGGAGTCCTGCGCGAATGCTGGTTTTGGACAGGATTTATATGAACGGCATGATTTAGCGCAATCGTCAGCGGTGCTCTCTCAGCAAAACCACCATAATTCCAATCTGAGTAATCGGCGCAACCTGCGGATCGCCCAAAGCCTCTACGTGAGACTCCGAACCACGGGGTGTTCGCGGCTTCCTGTCCCTCCTTTGGACCGTCGGGGCTTTGCGTGAGGCTAAAATTCTCTGCGCCTTGGCGTCTCCGCGTGAGTACCCTCACCCCACCAACCAATCCGCCACCTCTTGCACGTTCTTGAACTCAGGGATCCAGGCAAGTTCCTCCGGCAGGTCGCTGGTGAACTCACAGCGCAGCCGCACCGGGTGGGCGCCCGATTCAATCGCCGCATACTGATTGTAGATCCGGTCATCGACCAAGATCGTTTCCTCCGGCTTCAGCCCATACTTCTGATAACACTCGCGCAGACGGTCGATCTTCGCGGTGTCGTGCATGAACTCGCCATGCTGGACACATTCGATTGTCAGAAAGTCCGTCACCGGTGCCAGGATGTCGTTCAAATACGCCGTCTTGGCTTCCACATCAAAGGTTGCCGACATCGTAAACTGTCGGTAACCCAATGCATTCAGCCGCTTCAGCGTCTCGATCACGCCCGGGTAGAGCGGGCGGTTGCGGAAGAACGACTGGTCGGCACAGAAGTCGTGGTCCATTTCCTTGCCCAGCTCCGGGTGGGTCTTCAACTCCAGCGCCCCATACTCTGGCACAATAGGCAACACCTCAGGCAATTGCTCCCACTTCATGTCCGCATACCGTTCCCGATAGTTCGGATGCCCCGTCAGAAAGTGAAAGTACGCGTAGTTAAGATCTGCCAAGACGCCATCGACGTCCCAGAAGATGTTTTTGATTTGAGATGGGTTCATGGGTTCGGGGCCAACCTAGATGAGCTTTTCGACAATGTCGACGAGAGTTGGGCTCCGAGGCTCAGCATGTAGCCCGGATGTCCTGCCAAGGTGGTGGTTTTTGCGCGGTGTTCACCTGATTCAACTCTGCGGAATCGGCGCAATCTGCGGATCCTGAAAAGCGAACGTGAGTGGTCGCCGATAGGGACTTGTCCGCAGGGGGGGGGCACGGTGTGGGGCGGACGGGCCCTAGAAAGAGCAAGTGGCGCTGGCGGGACTTGAACCCGCAAGACCGAGGCCGAGCGATTTTAAGTCGCTTGTGTTTACCAATTTCACCACAGCGCCGTGGATGACTTGCGCCCGCATTAAAGCGTGGATTGCGGCGAGTGCAAGGCTTTCGTTTGCCAGATTGAGTTGGCGGGCGGCGGGGCGGGGTTCCCGCCTTTTGCTACATGAGTTCTTCGACGTATTGGCTGGCGTCGAATGGGGCGAAGTCTTTGGCTTGTTCGCCGGTGCCGATGAAACGGGTCGGGATGTCGAGCTCGTTTTGGATGGCGACGACGCAGCCGCCTTTGCCGGATCCGTCGAGCTTGGTGACGATGAGTCCGGTGAGTTCGGTGGCTTTGTGGAACTCCTTGGCCTGCTGGACGGCGTTGCCGCCAGTGGTGGCATCGACGACGAGGATCACCTCGTGAGGGGATGTGTTGTCGGTTTTGCCGAGGGTGCGGCGGATCTTCGAGAGTTCCGCCATGAGGTTGTTGCGGTTGTGGAGTCGGCCTGCGGTGTCGCAGATGAGGTAGTCGGCGCCGCGGGCTTTGGCGGACTGGTAGGCGTCGAAGCAGACTGACGATGGGTCTGCGTTTGGTGCGCCTTTGACCATTGGTAGGTTGAGGCGTTGGGCCCAGGTCTCGAGTTGTTCGACGGCGGCGGCGCGGAAGGTATCGGCTGCGGCGAGGACGACGCTGTGGCCTTTGCTCTGGAGGTAGTGGCCGAGCTTGGCGCACGATGTGGTTTTGCCAGTGCCGTTGACGCCGACGACGAGGATCACGCGCGGTCCGTCAGAGGTGGGGAGGGGAAGAGGCTTGGTGGAATCCGGCAGGCGCTCCATGACGACCTTGCGGCATTCCGCGATGACGTCATCTGCATCGATCTTGCGGCCTTTGTCGCGCAGGTCGTCTACGATCTCCATCGCCAGGCGAATGCCGATGTCGCTGGTGACGAGGAGTTCTTCGAGTTCATCCCAATCGACTTTTGGGCTGCGTTTGAAGGTGTTGACGATGCGGGAAAAGAGACCCATGGGAGATTTGAGATCGGGGATCCGAAATTGGAGATTTGAAACTGGAGAGGCAGTGAGGACGCTCGGGTGAGGGGTTAGGCGTCGGCTTCGGTGGATGGGATGTGTTTGCGGATGGCGTCGAGGACGCCATTGACGAAGCGGCTTGAGTCGTCGCTGGAGAATCGCTTGGCCATTTCGATGGCTTCGTTGATGACGACGGGCTGTGGGACGTCCGGGAGCTTGAGCAGCTCGAAGGTGGCGATGCGCAGGATGTTCTTATCGACCGAGGTGATGCGGGTGAGGTCGTAGCCAGGGGTGGCTTCGTCGATCAACTTGTCGATCTGCTCCAGGTTGGCGGATGCGCCGAGGATGAGTTCTTCAGCGAATGCGCGGACGGTTGGTTTGGCGCGGCGCAGTTCCCAGAATTGGTTGCGCTGTGCTTCGTCCTCAACGGTGTTGAGTTCGTTTGAGAAGAGGTACTGGAGTGCGGCTTCGCGGCCTTCGCGTCGTTTGCCCATAATGTGAGTGGTGGTTGGTGAGACGGGGGTCTGCGCGGGTTGAGTTAGAGGCTCGCGCTTGGAGCGCTCTTGGTGATTTTGGCCATGGTCTCGATGGTTTGGAGAGCGGCACGTGCGGCTTCGCGGCCGCGGTTGAGTTTATCGCCCATGGTACGCTCGGCGGCTTGCTCTTCGTTGTTAACGAGGAGCACTTCGTGGATGACGGGCACGAGGTGGGTGTTGGCGGTGGTTTGGAGGGCGTTGGTGACGCTCTCGGCGATGAGGTCGCCGTGCTGGGTGCTGCCGCGCAGGATCACGCCGAGGGCGATGACGGCATCGACCTGGCTGTGGCGCGCGACGGCTTCGACGGCGACTGGGATTTCAAATGCGCCCGGGACGTGGTGGAGGTCGATGGTGACGTCACCTCCTTCTTCGGTGAGGACTTTGCAACAGGTCTCGACCAGAGCATCGGTGAACGCAGAGTTGAAGCGAGACGCGACCACGGCGATGCGGCGGCGCTTGCTGATGGTGCGTGGACGGATGGGGAGCTGGAAGTCGGACATGGTAGTGTGGAATGTGCTGCATGCAGCGGAGGTTGCAAGAGCGAAGTCGAGGTGCGCGCGGATCCAAGGTGGGCGGCGTGTGGGGGCGAGGGGACAAAAAAACCGCGTCCCGGATGTGGGACGCGGTTTGTTTGGGAAGTCAGTCTAGCGGGCGCGGTTGTATGGGGAGCCCTGCTGGAAGCCGAGTTCTGGTGGGAACTCTTCGAGGCCTGTGTTGAAGTAAATCTCCTTGCGCTTGTATGGCTGGCGCCATCCGCACTTGTAGGTTGGCCAGGCGAAGGTCACGACTTCGAATGCGCCCCATCCGACACGCTTGACGGTGCGGACGATGCCATCTCCGAGGCCGGCGCTCCAGGCGGCTTTGGTGCCTTCGAGGCGCTGGGTGGTGTAGATGGCGGTTGGGAGTTCGGTGATGCCGTAGGCGATGTTACCGAGGGCACGGGAAAGCTTGCGGGTAGGTCCGTACTTGGCGAGCTGTGGGTCTTGGATGTCCGCGTTGGCAGCAAGCGGCGCGGCGAGACCGAAAACGATGGAGGCAATTAGAAGTTTCTTCATAGGACTGAGCTGGAGATTAGGCAGTTGCCAAATACTTTAGCAACCGAAAATTTTTCACCTTGCGGGATAATTGACAAACGAGCCGGATTTCCAAGAAAAATCGCACAGGAAATTCTGCGGGGCCGTGATGGCGCGTCTGGCTCTGGATAGAATTACGTTTGGCGTGCGGGGTGGGAATGCGGAAACGCACCCCGGTTTGGTGGCCGGAGTGCGTTTCTGGGGATGGATTATTCTGCAGGCTCGAGGGTGACGATGAGGTCTTTGGTTTCGACGTCTTCGCCGACGCCGATGTGGATGTCCTTGATCGTACCGGCGTGTGGAGCTGGCACGGTGGTGAACATCTTCATCGCTTCGAGCGTGAGCAGGGCGTCGCCTTCCTCGACTTTGTCGCCAACGCTGACGGCGATCGAGGCAACCAAGCCTGGCATTGGGGCGCCGACCTGGGCTTCATTGCCGGGCTCTGCCTTCGCGCGAGCCGGCGTGTCGCTGGCGATTGCTTTGTCGGCGATCTCGACGCTGCGTTCCAGGCCGTTGAGCTCAAAGCTGACGGTGCGGATGCCGTGTTCGTCTGGTTCGCGGACGTGGGTGAGGCGGGTGATCAGGGTCTTGCCTTGTTCGATCTCGATCGAGACTTCCTCGTCTGGCAGCAGGCCATAGAAATAGGCGGAGGTAGGAAGCACCGAGACGTCCGAGTATTTCTGGCGGTGTTGGTCGAAGGTGACGAACACATCAGGGTACATGAGGTAGGACCAGACGTCGTCGTCATTGGCCGGGCGCTCGATTCGCTTTTCCAGTTCCTTGCGGGACTTCTCGAAGTCGACAGCGGCAGCGTACTCGCCCGGGCGCTTGGTGCGGATTTCCACGCGGTCGCCGCAGATGTGCTCGACGAGCTTTTGAGGGAACCCACCCGGAGGTTGGCCGAGTCCGCCCGAGAGCATGTCGATGACGCTTTCAGGCCATGGTGTGTTGCTCGGGAGGTCGTATACTTCCGACGCCTTGATGCCCTTGGTGACGAGGAACATGGTCATGTCACCGACCACCTTCGACGATGGGGTGACCTTGACGATGTCGCCGAAGAGGTCATTGACGTCAGCGTAGGTTCGGGCGATTTCCGGCCAGCGGCGGCCGAGGCCCATGGCTTCGGCTTGTTCTTTGAGGTTGGTGAACTGACCACCAGGCATCTCGTGGAGGTAGACTTCCGCGGTGCCGTGAGGTGGTGCGGTGTCGAATGGTTTGTAGACCGGGCGGACGCGCTCCCAGTAATCCGAGTAGCGGTTGAGGGCGTCGAGATCGAGTTCGGTGTCGCGTTCCGTGTGTTGGAGGGCGGCGACGATCGAGTTGAGGTTGGGTTGGGACGTGCCGCCGGACATCGAGGCGATGGCGGCGTCCACGATATCGACACCGGCGTGGGCGCCATTGAGCACCGAGGCGGCGCTGATGCCGGAGGTGTCGTGGGTGTGGAAGTGAATTGGGAGTCCGACTTCATCGCGCAGGGCGGAGACGAGTTTCGAAGCGGCGGCTGGGCGGCAGAGGCCTGCCATGTCCTTGATGCAGAGCATGTGTGCGCCCATTTGCTCCAGTTCCTTGGCGAGGTTGACGTAGTATTTGAGAGAATACTTGTCGCGCTTCTCGTCGAGGATGTCGCCTGTGTAACAGATGGTGCCCTCGCAGATCGCGTGGGTGTCCTGGACGGCTTCCATGGCAGCCTTGAGGTTAGGCAGGTAGTTAAGGCTGTCGAAGATGCGGAAGATATCCATGCCATTGGTGGCGGCATGTTTGATGAATCCGGCGACAACGTTGTCCGGGTAGTTGGTATAGCCGACGGCGTTCGACCCGCGGAAGAGCATCTGGAAGCAGATGTTCGGGATGGCTTCGCGCAGTTGGGTCAGGCGCTGCCATGGGTCTTCGCGCAGGAAGCGCATAGCGGTGTCGAAGGTGGCGCCGCCCCACATCTCCATCGAGAAGAGGTTCGGGGTCATGGCTGCGACAGCCGGGGCCACGCGGAGCATGTCGTAGGTACGCATGCGGGTGGCGAAGAGCGACTGGTGGGCATCGCGGAATGTGGTGTCGGTGAGCAGCAGGCGCTTTTCATTGCGCACCCACTCCGAGAACTTGGTGGCACCGAGTTCCAGCAGGAGGTCGCGTGAACCTTTTTGAATTTCCGTGCCGCGCGGAGCTTTCGGTACACGCGGGGTTGGGAACGGGCCGCTAGGTTTGAAGCCCTTGGCGTATGGGTTCTCGTTGACCGAGACGTCGCCGAGGTAGCGCAGGAGTTTGGTAGCGCGGTCGCGGCGTGGTTTGAAATGGAAGAGCTCCGGTGTGGTGTCGATCATCCGCGTGGTGGCATTGCCGGCGCGGAACTCGGGGTGGTTGATGACGTTTTCGAGGAACGGAATGTTGGTTTTGACACCGCGGATACGGAATTCGCGCAAGGCGCGGTCGATGCGGGCGCAGGCCTGTTCGAAGTTGCGGGCGCTGGCGGTGAGTTTGACCAGCAGCGAGTCGTAGTATGGTGTGATGACGGCGCCGGCGGCGGCCATGGCGGCGTCGAGGCGGATGCCGAGGCCTGCGCAAGAGCGGTAGGTGGCGATGCGGCCGGTATCTGGTGCGAAGTTCTGGCTCGGATCCTCTGTAGTGATGCGGCACTGGATGGCGACGCCGAAGCGCGGGATGTCCTCTTGTGCCGGAAGGTCGATCACTTCGCCGTGGAGCTCGTGGCCGGCGGCGACGAGGATCTGTGAGCGGACCAAGTCGATGTTGGTGATGACTTCGGTCACGGTGTGCTCGACCTGAATGCGAGGGTTCATTTCAATGAAGAACCACTCATCGCGGTCGGCATCGACGAGGAACTCGACGGTGCCGGCGTTGTTGTAGCCGATTTCCTTGGCAAGGCGAACTGCGGCGTTGCAGAGATCGTGGCGGAGTTGGTCCGGGAGGCCGATGGACGGCGCGATCTCAACGACCTTCTGGTGACGGCGCTGGACCGAGCAGTCACGCTCGTGAAGGTGGAGCACATTGCCGTGGCGGTCGCCGAGGATCTGGACTTCGATGTGCTTGGCGCGGCCGATGAAGCGCTCGAGGAAGACTGCGGGGTTGCCGAATGCGGAGGCTGCTTCTGCCTGCGCTTCGTCGAGTTTGGCTGCGAGTTCTCCCTCTTCATTGACCACGCGCATGCCGCGGCCGCCGCCACCGAAGGCTGCTTTGATGATCAGTGGGAAGCCGATCTCGCGTGCGGTTTTGAGGGCTTCGGCGCGGTCGTCGATTGGATCGTTGGTGCCGGGCAGGGTGGGGACATTGACTTTTTGAGCCAAGGCGCGGGCCGCCATTTTATCACCCATGTTGTCGAGCAACTCCGGATCTGGCCCGATGAATGTGATGCCGGCGTCGCGGCAGGCGCGGGCGAAGTCCGGGTTCTCAGAGAGGAAGCCGTAGCCGGGGTGGATGGCATCGACGCCTTTTTCCACCGCGAGGTCGACGATGCCTTGGTAGTCGAGGTAGGCACCCACCGGCCCCTTGTCCTGATCGAGCATGTAGGCCTCGTCGGCTTTGAAGCGGTGGACCGAGAATCGGTCTTCGTGGGCGTAGATGGCGACGGTTTGAATGCCTAGTTCGTTAGCGGCGCGGAGGATGCGGATGGCAATTTCCGAGCGGTTGGCGACGAGCAGTTTTTTAAACATGGGGAGGGGGTATTGGTGGGTTTTCTATGTTCCTGCTAGAGAACGTGTGACTACTCCATAGCGGATTCGCGATTTTTGTTAAGAAAGTCCTGAGAGGAGATCGGGATTTCGGCTGAAATGCAATGCTCGAGCCAAGAAAACAGCTCATCGATATCCGGTGATGCGTAGTCACCGCGGGAGACTCGTGACCAATTGATGGACGGACGGGCTACCGGCATGCTGAGGCGGTTGATGCGCATGCGGGCGGTGACGGCGTCGAACTCCAATGGCTGCATACTTGAAATGCGTTCCGGGGAGGGGAGTTCGTCGAGGGTGGTCGGGGTGAGCCCGAAGGAAACGACTCCGACACCGTGGGCTTGACCGAGGGCTGCGAGGTCGTCGCTGAGCGATGCGTCGTCGATCGGGCTGGCGACGAGGAAGTCGGCAGCGTTGGTCCAGTCGGACTGGCTGAGCGATTGGAAGAGATCCTCGCGGAAGCTGTCGAGGGCGACGTCGAGGCGCAGCTTCATGCCGGTGAGTGAGAACATCGGGGCCCCGAGCATGCGGTGGCGCGCGATGAGGCGTGGGTCGAGCTTGATCCCTTCGTCCGTGGCGGAGGCGACCATCCAGTCGGCTGCGACGATTTCCGGGTAGAGCCAGCTGTTACAAGCTGGGGCGTCGGTGGCGTAGGCGTGGTCGAAGAAGAATGGGTAGCGCTGGTTGGACTGGAGCCAGCGGTCGACGATGGCGCGGAACTTGGCGAGGTGGATGATATCGCGGTCGATTTCTTCCGGTGCGCGCAATTGTTCGTTTAGAGAGGCCTGGCGCAGGCCGATGAGGCTTGGGACGGATTCGAGGCTTTGTTGGGTATTGGGGCGCAGGAAGTACCCCTGGCCCTGAGCGACCTTGGCGATGGGCGCGGATGGGTCTGCGGTTAGGATTGAGAAGTGGTAGCGCAGAGTGGCGTCCGAGTATTCCTGTTTGAGCTGGAATTTGACCAGTCGGATCAGTTCGGTGCCTTTGATAGCGTTGGTGGACTCCCGTGGAAGGATTTTCGGGAGGATTTCTTTGAGTTGATCACGCAGCGATGACATCGCGGTGATGGAAGCCACATCCGATGTTAAAAGAAAGGACTTTTTTTGAAATTTCGGAAGCTTGTTGAGAAATTTGAAATGGATTGCGGCTGGTACTTCGACCGATGAATTTTTAGGGTTTTTGGTGGTGCCTCCGTGGGGCGGCGTGCGTACCGTCGGGCGACGAGACAGAGCGCTGGCTCTGGGAGATCTTTTTTTCCAAGATGTCTGATAGCTCGATCGTTCGAGTGATGGGCTGGGCCACGCTCAGTGACAATGAACCTACAACCTCCAATCATGAAAAAGACGATAATGTTAGTGGCCGGGTGTCTGGCCATGCTCGGGATGCATGCCGGGTATGGCTTGGAGCGCGACCGGACGTTCACGAGTGCGGATGGCACCAAGACATTCGATGGGTACTTGGTCGAGTACGACTCCAAGCGCGATGCGATCTCGGTGCGCAAGGAAGGCGGCCGGGTGATCAAAGTGACGCTCGACAAGTTGTCCGAGGCGGATCAGGAATTTGTCAAAGAGAACGCGTCAGCGTTGGCCGCGTCACGGGATCTGCGGGTGCGCCTGGAGAAGTACCGCGACAGCAGCACGATCGAAAAAGGCGAGGGCACCCGCTCGAGCACACGGGTTGAGGGCTACAATGTGAGCATCGAGAACCTCGGCAAAGAGCAAATCAAATATCTCGATGTGCGGACGACGATCTTCGTGCGCCGTGCGGCAGAAAAAGGGCCGGACTTGATCCAACGCGAGGTGGATGAGCAGAACATCGAATCTCTCTCCGGTGGCCGCCGCGAAAAAGTGAAGACCAAAGGCGTGCCGGTGGTCAGGGTGTTGGAAGCTGGCGACGCTGGTTGTTGAGGCGTTCCATCAACGTCCGGCGGTCGCCGGACAGACAGCATCAAGGGAGCCGTGGTTGAGATTCTTGTGGATGGTGACGTGGTCAAGGTGGTCCCCACCCATGAGTCATTGCTCAAGGACTTCTAAGCGATTTTCACTAATGTAGGTATTCAGGGATTCCCCCGCGCTGGCATGTGCTGGCGCGGGGGGATTTTTTTGAATTTGAGGAGCAGTCAGATTTTCGAATTTCAATTTTTGCGATCCGGCACCCTTTGCTATGGGTTGGGGCGATGTTGGAGTTTTTGGTTCTTGGCAGTGGCAGTGGTGGGAATGCCTTTGTCGTGCGCAATGCGGCGTGCGGCACGACGGTGATGGTGGATGCCGGGTTGTCCGCGCGGCAGTTGGTGACCAGACTGGAGAGAGTGGGGGTGGATCCGGACTCGCTGAGTGCGATTGTGCTGACGCACGAGCACGGTGATCACACGCGTGGGTTGGATGTGTTTTTGCGCAAACGGGATGTGCCTGTGTTTGCCAACCGTCACACGGCACAGGTGGTGGGCGAGAAGATGAAGTCGCCGGTGCGGTGGCAGATTGTCCAGACGGGGGCGGGCTTTCAGATCGGCGGAGTGCTCAAGGCGGAGTGCTTTAGTATTCCGCACGATGCGGTGGATCCGATGGCGTACGTTTTTGAATCGTGTGGCGGCGCGCGGTTGGCGGTGATGACGGACTTGGGGTTTGCCAGTTCGTTGGTGATTTCCAAATTGCAGACGGCGCATGCCGCGGTGTTGGAGGCCAACTATGATGACTTTTTGCTGCAGGAGGATACCAAGCGGCCGTGGTCGACCAAGCAGCGGATTGCCTCGAAGCATGGTCACCTCTCCAACGTGCAGGTGAAAGAACTGCTGGCCGATGCGGTGGAGGACGGGTTGGAAGCGCTCGTGCTGTGCCACTTGAGCCGCGATTGCAACACACCTCACCACGCGGAAAAGGCGATGGCTGATGTGCTTGATCCGTGGCGCGAGAGCGGGGTGCTCAAGCATTGCTGCTGCGCCGGGCAAGACGAGCCGACGCCGTGGATGCAGGTCGGGCGGATACCGGAGCCCGAAGTGATCGGGCGTGCGGAGCCTGAGCTGCAGGACGAGGATGCGGTGGCAAAAAAGCCGGCTGACGTGCCGCCGCCGGTCGAGCCATTTACAGCCGAGCAGATGGGGCTGTGGGAGAGCTGATTCTGTGACCTCGACATTGCCGGAGGAAAAACAGAAGAGTTTCGCAGATGCTGACGCAGGTCTTGTCGCGGTTGAGAAATCCGTGCAATCTGCCCAATCTGTGGAAACATAACCCGCTAATTGGTGAACAACGTTCGCCAGAATATTTTTCGACTGCTCCACGCAGCAGCCCCCGACTTTTTTATCCCATGAGCAAACCCATTCCTCTGATCCCGGACATCGAGAGCTTTCGCAAGAAGACCGCACAGGGCAATACGATCCCCGTGTTTACCCAGCTTTCCGCCGATTACGAGACTCCGTTGTCTGTGTATCAGCGCGTGCGCAATGGTAAGTACAGCTTCCTGCTGGAGTCGGCTGAGAACACATTCACGATTGGGCGCTATTCCTTTATTGGCAGTGACCCTCGGATGGTTTTCCAAATGCAGGGGCGTGATGTGTCGTTGATTTCCGGGGACGGGGTGAAGCGTTACGAATCCGATCTTGATCCGTTGGCGGAGCTGGAGCGGATCATGGAGCGCTTCAAACCGGTGAAGGCGGACGAGTTGCCTGAGTTTTCGGGCGGGGCCGTGGGTTATCTTGGGTTTGATTGTGTACGTTATTTCGAACCGACGATTGGCGAGCCTCCTGCGGATTCGCTCGGCGTGCCGGATGCGGTGTACATGATTGCGGACACATTGGTGATTTACGATCACCTGCTGCGCCGCATCTCGTTGGTAGCGAATGTGTGTGTCGACGACTACGATTCGGTCGACGCTGCGTATGCGGCCGGGCGGGAGAAGGTCGAGCGGCTGGTAGCGAGCCTGGATGCTCCGGTCCAGCACTCTCCTTTCAACGTGCTGCGCAAGTCCGATGAGGCCGACCCTGAGTTCGTCAGCAACACGACGCGTGAAGAATTCTACGCAGCCGTGGAGAAGGCAAAAGAGTACATCAAAGCTGGCGACGTGTTCCAGGTGGTGCCTTCGCAGCGTTTCGAGATGCCTTATTCCGGCGATCCGATTGAGTTGTTCCGTGCGTTGCGCAACGTGAACCCATCGCCCTACATGTTCTGTTTGGAGTTCCCGGATGACTTCGCGTTGGTCGGGAGTTCGCCAGAGCTTCAGGTGCGCTGCATCGACGGAACGGTGGAAGTGCGGCCGATTGCAGGGACGCGCTGGAGGGGGGCGACTCCACAGGAGGACGAGGCGTTGGCAAATGATTTGTTGGCCGACCCGAAAGAGCGGGCCGAGCACATCATGCTGGTGGACCTCGCGCGCAACGACATCGGGCGCGTGGCGGATTTCCAGTCGGTGGATGTGAACGAGCTGATGGTGATTGAGCGCTACAGCCACGTGATGCACATTGTGTCGAATGTGACCGGGCGGTTGAAGGACGGATTTACCGCGTACGACGTGATGCGTGCCAGTTTCCCAGCGGGGACCGTTTCGGGGGCGCCGAAAGTGCGTGCACTCCAGATCATTTACGAGCTGGAGAAGAACAAGCGCTGTGCCTATGCCGGAACGGTGGGCTACTTCGGATTCGACGGCGACTTCGACTCGTGCATTACGCTGCGCACCTGTGTGGTGAACGACGGCAAGGCGTTCGTTCAGGCGGGTGCTGGTGTGGTGGCGGATTCGTCGCCGGAGTACGAGTACCAGGAAACGCGTAACAAAGCGCGCGGTATGATGTATGCGATCCGTCAGGCGCAAATGCTGGCTGATGGCGAGCACTGATAGTCGAGGCTCTGCAGTTGATGTTGTAAGTCGGTAGGGTGGCTTATCCGTTTCGGTAGAGCTTTTTTATCCGCAGGTTTCACAGATTGAAATGATGTGCCGCGCGCGTTGTACAGCGTGGCTAGAAAGTCTAAGTAATCTGGGAAATGCGTGAGATAGCTCTTCGCAAGCTCCGGCTGGACGAAGAAATACTCCGTTCATTATCCGCGCGCGAAGCTCACTGACTTCATTTCAAATTTCCGCTTTCAAATTTCCAATTCCCACGTTCCTTTCCCCATGCTTCTGGTCATCGACAACTACGATTCCTTCACCTACAACCTCGTCCAGTATTTCGGCGAGTTGGGGGCAGAAATGGCGATTCATCGAAATGATAGAATCACCATTGATGAAATCGAGAAGTTGGCTCCGTCGCACATTTGTGTGTCGCCTGGTCCGTGTTCGCCGACCGAGGCGGGCATCAGCTGTGAGGTGATCGAGCATTTTGCCGGCAAGGTGCCGATTTTCGGGGTTTGTCTCGGGCACCAGTCGATTGGCCAGGTGTTTGGCGGCGACGTCGTGCGCGCCGACCGCTTGATGCATGGCAAGACCTCGCCGATCGAGCACGATGGAACCGGTGTGTTTGCCGGGATTCCGAACCCATTCACCGCAACGCGTTACCACTCGCTGATTTTGAAGCCGGAGACATTGCCGGATTGTCTGGTGGTGAATGCGCGCACGGCGGAGGGTGAGATCATGGGCGTGCGGCACCGCGAATTGCCGGTGCATGGTGTGCAGTTCCACCCGGAGAGCATTCTGACCGAGCACGGTAAGACGATGCTGAAGAACTTCCTCGAGATGTAGTCGAGAGAAAAAAACGCGGCCGCATCGAGCGGTCGCGTTTTTTTGTGCCCCGGCAATGGGGCGGATTTTCGCTCTCGGTTACCGCGGGGTGCGCAGCAGTTCGATCGCCTGCTCCAGGTCCTCGCGGGTGACGTCGGTGGCGAGTACGGGCTGACCCGGAGCGTGGAGGAGGACGAAGCGGATGCCTCCGTCGAGGAACTTTTTGTCCTTGGCGAGCTTGGTCATCAAGGTGTCGGTGGAGAACTCCGGTTTGTCTTCGAGTTGGAGCGGAAGCTGGAAATGTTCGAGTGCGTCGAGCACCTTGGCGGAGAACTCGGGAGCGAGTCCGCGTTTCGTTTCGCTCAACCAGAGGGCGGCGCGGATGCCCAGCGAGATCGCTTCGCCGTGGAACATGGCACCGTATCCGGCGGCGGCTTCAATCGCGTGGCCGATGGTGTGGCCGAAGTTGAGGAAAGCTCGGGTGCCGGAGGTTTCGAGTTCGTCCTGTTCGACGATCTTCGCTTTGATCGCGACATTGCGTGCGATGATGGATTCAGTGGCCGCGTGGTCGCCTCGCTGGAGATCGAGCAAGGCGTCGATGAGCGACGGATCGGCGATGGCACCGTGTTTGACGGCTTCTGCCATGCCTTCGTTGAACTCGCGGTCGCCGAGGGTGTCGAGTGCGGTGATGTCTGCGACGACGGCCTGAGGCTGGAGGAATGCACCAATGAGGTTCTTGCCTTCCGGTGCGTTGACGCCGGTCTTGCCCCCGACCGACGAGTCGACTTGGGCGACGATGGTGGTCGGCAATTGGACGAATGGGACGCCGCGGTAATAGATGGCGGCAACGAAGCCTGCGAGATCGCCGACAACGCCGCCACCTAGCGCGACGACGAACGAGCGGCGGTCATGACCGGCGACAATCATTTCCGACGTGACTTGAGAGATCACGTCCATCGACTTCGAGGCTTCGCCCGGCTTGATGGTGAAAAGATCCGCCGAGTAACCGGCATCGGCCAGAGCGGTGAGTACTTTGTCGGCGTGCAGGGCGGCTACGGTTTCATCGCTGATGACGGCGCAGCGGGTGCGGCCGGCGATGGCGGTGTCCTGAAGCAGCGATGGGAACGACTGGAGCAGGTTGGTTCCGATGGAGATCTGGTAGGCGCGGTCGTCGAGGCCGACGTTGACGGTAGTGAATGACATGGCAGGGATTAGTTGCGCGGGTGAGGTGGGAATTCAAGCGGGCATGCGGCTGCGGCTCACGCTTAAGGAACAAGGATTTGTTGGCTGTGGCTGGAGCCGGTGGCGACGTGGGTGTCCGGGTAGACGATGCAGTCGGTGAGCTCGCATTGGTCGCCGATGGTGGCGTTGTTGCCAATGGCTACCAAGCCGGTGAGCGTGACATTGCTGCCGATGGACGAGCCTTTGCCAATGGCGACGGTGCCGGTGATGGTGGCGCCGCTGTCGATGGAGCTGCCTTTGTCGATCATGAGGAAGCCGTCGACTGTGGCGTCCGGCGAGACGCTGCCGGCGTGGTAGTTGACGGCATCAGCGCTCATGAGTTGGCGGTGAATGGCGAGCAGATCGGCTGCGCTGCGGATGCGGAACGAGCCATTGCCGGGTGCCAGAGTGGTGCGCGATTCGCTGGTCCAGGCGATGGTTTCGCCGGATGTGGCGTCGGTGATGTGGTCGGCCTGTCCGGTGAGCAGGAGCGTGGCGTCGGCGGCGGAGAGCCAGGCGTCTGCGACGATGGTGAGTTGGGATGTGGTGCTGCCGGTGAGGTCCAGATGGTGGACCAGTTGTTGGCGTTGTTGCCAAAGAGGGCGGTTGCCAACCAAGGCCTCATCGAGGGGCTGGGATGGGAATGCCGGATCGGATTCCTGAAGCGGGGCGTCAGTGAGGGGGGCGGTGAATTGAATGTCCACGGTAGGATGGGCTGGATGGTCGCTGTGAAGGAGTGGACACGCGATGGACCGCGAGGTCAAACCCGGAACAATGCACCGATGCGGCGGCCGAGGATGATGGACGCGCCGGCGATGGTGATGGTGAGGAAGAGCATGGACCAGACACCGAGAGCGGAGGCGAGGTAGTGGCCGTTGCCGAGCACGCCGAACAATTGGTAGATCGCCATGGTGATCGGGTAGTGTTCTGCTTGTTGGGCGAGAATCAGCGAGTCAGACACCTCGAGCATGGCGAATGAGAAGGCGAGCAGCGCGCCTGCGATCAGGTTGGCGGTGATGAGTGGGAGGGTGATCTTGCGCAGGGCGCGGGACGGGGAGACGCCGAGCGAGCGGGCGGCCTCTTCGAGTTCGACCGAGGTTTGTTGGAACCCGGCGGCGGCGGAGCGTACGACGTACGGCAGCCTGCGGGTGGCGTAGGCGATGATGAGGATCAACGTAGGGTCGCCATCGTAGCGCAGGAACGAGAAGAACGCGCCCTCACGGGTCATGGCGAGGTAGCCGAAAGCGAGTACCAGCCCGGGAACGGCGAGAGGTAACATGGCCAGGGTGTCGAGGAGATGACGCCCTTTGATATTCGTGCGCACGACGATGTAGGCAATGGCGATGCCGAGCACGATGTCGATGAGCGTTGCCGCTGATGCGTATCGCAGTGAGTTTTTGATCGATGGGACGACCAGGTCATTGGAGAGGGCGGCATCGTAATGGGCGAGGGTAAAAGATTGTGGTAGGACGGACTGGTACCAATCCCCGGCAATTGACAGCAGGCCGACGCCGATGTGTGGGATTACAGCAATGGCGGTGGTCCCGGCAAAGAGAGCGGTGCATGCCAAGCCCGGGCCGAGAGGGAGCCTTTGTGCGCTGCTTGCGCGGGTGATGCGGGCGTTGCCCAGGGCAGTGGCGCGACCGAACTTGAAGCGTCCGACCACGAAAAAGAGCGAGGAAAGTACAAGCATCACGACGACCAGTGCGAATGGGAACGGGTTGTCGTTGATGTCCTTGATGCCATCGAAGATCTGGACCGGGGTGACGCGTGTGTAGTCGAAGATCAGCGGTACGCCGAGCTCGGTGAATGCCCAGATGAAGACTACGGTGCCGCCGGCGAAGATGCCGGGCAGCGTGAGAGGCAGGGTGATGCGGCGGAAGCGCGACCACCAGTTTGAGCCGAGGTTTTGCGCGGCCTCTTCCATTGCGGGGTCGAGGTTGGCGAGAGCGGCGACGATATTGAGATAGAGGATGGGGTAGAGGTGGAGGGCGTTCATCAGGACGACTCCGAGAAAGCGGCTGGAGCCGAGCCAGTCGTAGGGGGCGAGTTCGTCCATCAAGCCGAAGTTGGCGAGCAATGCGTTGAGCGCGCCGTGAGTGCCGAGGATTTGTTTTACCCCGATTGCCCCGACAAAGGGTGGCAGGATCATTGGCACGAGCACCAAGGAGGAGAGCAGCCGTTTGGCAGGGAATTCGAAGCGGTCGTGGATGACGGCCAGTGGCAGCGCGATGGCCAGACAAGCGAGCAGACTGGCGACTGCGATGAGGAAGGCGTTGACCAATCCTTCGCGGTAGATCGGGTTGAGGAACACCTCAAACACATTGGCGAGGGTGAAGGTTCCTTCAGGTGTAACGAATGCCTGCGATACCGTTGAGAAGATCGGCACGGCTAGAAATACCACCATGAAGAGGATGGTGATCAGGAAGACGGCACTGGATAACCTTTTGCTCACGAGAAATATACGGGGGCGGGGCGTCTTGGGGCACGGTATCCGCAAAAAGGAGGAGACACTGATTAGCGGATGGATGCAACACCAGGCTGGCGGTGCCACCGGGAAATTCGCAACGGAATCGGCAAAATCATCGTGGTGAAAACTCGGAACCACGACAAATCAGAGCAATCAGGAGTAATTCCCGTTTGCCTAATGGGTAAGGGTGCTTACTTTCCATATAATGAACGCAGAGCTTGAAGAAATGATTGCCGCCGGGCGGATGACCCCCGCCGCCGCTGAAGTGCTGGATAAGTTGCAGCCTGGAAGTTTTTGTTTTCACCCGAGTTGGGGAGCCGGCACCGTAAAGGACTGGAACTTCGCCGCGTTGAAGATGGGGATCGACTTTGAAGGCAAGCCAGGCCACGAGATGGGCTTGAAGTTTGTGCTCAAGTCGGTGGAGCCGATTGCGCAGGATCACGTGATCGGTCAGTTTGTTCAAGACCCTGCCAAAGTGAAGGAGCTGGCGAAAGATGACCCTGTTGCGTTCATGGGTCTCGTGCTCAAGAGCTACGATGGCAAGATCCTCCCGGACAAGGTCGAGGATTTGGTCAAAGGCCGCATCGTGGAAGAGAAGAGCTACAAGCGCTGGTGGGAGAACACCAAAAAGAAGCTGCGTGAGCACCGTGAGTTCGTGGTGCCATCTCGCCGCACCGAAGTTCTCGAACTGCGTGACTCCGAGTTGAGCGAAGCCGAGCTTCTTCTGGAAGATTTCGATTTGGCCAAAGACTCCAAGACCAAAGTGCGTGCGGTCAGTGAGATCGTGAAGCACCTCAGTGCATTTGAATCGCCTGCGGAAGATTTGGCCGGATTGGTTGCCGATTCCGGCGAAGTGGCCTCCAAGAGCGCTGCATTCGACCTGCGTGGGTCGCTTGAATTGATCGACGCCCGCGACTCGTTGGTCGCGGCAGTGGAAGGTCTCGAGCTTCCGGAAGGCGCACCGACATTCTCCGGTGTGATGAAAGCGCAGCTCGACAAATTGCCGGAAACACTGACCAGCCTGCCAGTGAGCAGCTTGCGCGGTGCCATCCGCTCGCTGCCTGAAGCCTTTGGCGAGCAGTGGGTGGAAGAGTTCCTCCAGATCCTGCCGCAGCTCGGTCTGCGCGCCGCATCCGAGGTGAACGCATTCCTCGTCAAGGAAGGTCACCAGGCGGATCTCGATGTGTTCTTGCGCCGCGGTATTGGTCAGCGTGACATCAGCGTCGATTTGTTGGCCTGGGTCTGCAAGAACCGCAAAGGAACCACCGAGCATTTGTTCGACGACGACCTTGCCACCGCAGCTCTCAGCGTGATGGAGCGCGACCACCTCGACGAAGAGACCGGTACCGCCAGCCGTCTGCGTGACATGTTCATGGAAGACAAGGATCTGATTCCGGACTTCGTGGCTGCGATGAACGCTGGGCAGATCAAAACATTCGCCCGCCGTTTGATGTCGGTGCCTGTGTTTGATGCGCTGAGCCGCAACTCGTTGCTTGCGCGCATCATCAAGCTGCACCCTGAAGTTCAGGAGTTGCTTGCCGGTCGCGACGAAGTCAAGCGCGACGAGCCGATCATCGTCTCGTGGGAGAGCCTCGAGCGCCGCAAGAACGAGTTCGAAGACTTGGTGCAGAAGCAGATCCCTGAGAACACCAAGGAGATCGCAATTGCCCGCTCGTACGGTGACTTGCGTGAGAACTTCGAGTTCAAGGCAGCCAAGCAGAACCAGGCGGTGTTGATGCGCCGCAAGGGTGAGATGGAGCGCGAGATCTCCCTGGCCCGTGGTATTTCCTATGACGATGCGGACACATCCAAGGTGTCGATCGGAACCAGCGTGCTGGTTGAGGACGCCAACGGCCAGCAGCAGACCTACCACATCGTGGGTGCCTGGGACGGTGATCCGGACAAAAACTACCTTTCCTATCTCTCCGAGATGGGCGCCGCGTTCCTCAACCTCGAAGTGGGTGAGGAGACTGAAGTCGCTCTCAGTGAAACGAGTGAGCCGACGTTGGTGAAGGTCGTTTCGATCACGAAGCTGCAAGCGTAAATTTTGTTGGGCGTGAGGTTCAATTTTCCATTGATCTCACGCCCTTTCTCTTTATCCCCTAATCATCTTTGGAATAAGACTTCGCAAACAGGGGGCTGGACCCATCATCGGCTGCAAACCTTGCATAAAGGGGCGCTTCAAAGGTGAAATCCCCGCCGCTTTAGCGGATGTCTCCACTGTTCTCCGAACCCATAAATATCATGGCATATACTACAAACATCGTAGACATTAAGGGCCGTCAGGTTCTTGACTCGCGTGGCAACCCTACCGTTGAGGTGGACGTCACATTGGAATGCGGCACCGTCGGTCGCGCACTCGTTCCTAGCGGTGCGAGCACCGGTGAACACGAAGCTTGCGAGCTGCGTGACGAAGACAAGAACACCTACTGCGGTAAGGGCGTTCTCCAGGCCGTTGCAAACGTGAACGAAAAGATCGCTCCGGCTCTCATCGGTCTCGACTCCACCGACCAGGCGCTCATCGACCGCACCATGATCGAGCTCGACGGTACTCCTAACAAGAAGAACCTCGGTGCAAACGCCATCCTCGGTGTTTCGATCGCAGTTGCCCGCGCTTCCGCAGACGCTCTCGGTGTTTCGCTTTACAAGTACCTCGGCGGTCCTAACGCTAAGGTTCTCCCAGTCCCAATGATGAACATCATCAACGGTGGCTCGCACTCCGACGCTCCAATCGCGTTCCAGGAGTTCATGATCCGCCCAGTGGGCGCTCCTACCTTCAGCGAAGGTCTGCGCATGGGTGCTGAAGTTTTCCACTCGCTCAAGTCGGTGCTCAAGGCACGTGGTCTTTCGACCGCAGTGGGTGACGAAGGTGGATTCGCTCCAACCTTCGAAGGAACCGAAGACGCACTCGACACCATCTGCCAGGCTGTTGAAAAGGCTGGTTACAAGGTGGGTGAAGATATCACCTTCGCTCTCGACTGCGCCGCTTCCGAGTTCTTCGAAGACGGTGTTTACAACTACGCCAAGTTCGAAGGCGAGTCCGGTGCCAAGCGTAGCTCCCAGGAGCAGGCTGACTACCTCGTGGAACTTTGCGAGAAGTACCCAATCGACTCGATCGAAGACGGTTGCGACGAGAACGACTGGGACGGCTGGAAGGTGCTTACCGACAAGATGGCAAGCAGCGACAAGACCCAGAAGAAAGTCCAGCTCGTGGGTGACGACTTGTTCGTGACCAACGTGGACTTCCTCAAGAAGGGCATCGACCTCGGCGTCGGTACCTCGATCCTCATCAAGGTCAACCAGATCGGTACCCTTACCGAAACCTTCGACGCGATCGAGCTTGGTAAGATCAATGGTTACAACTCCGTGGTGTCGCACCGCTCGGGTGAGACCGAAGACTCGACCATCGCTGACATCGCTGTTGCGACCAACGCAGGTCAGATCAAGACCGGTTCCCTCAGCCGTTCGGACCGGATCGCCAAGTACAACCAGCTTCTTCGCATCGAAGAAGAACTCGGTGCTTCGGCTGTCTACGGTGTGAAGTAATTCCACCGCGGCAACGATCCGCACACTTTGAATCCCGCGTTCCGGACCCATCCGGGGCGCGGGATTTTTTGTGTCTTGTTGGCGGGCTCCCGGCTGGTTCCTAGATGCCTATTTTGGCCTCTTTTAGGTGTCCAGAAAATGCGGCTTTTATGGTATATATAAAATGTTATTTTTTCTTCGAAATGTCTAATCTTGTGTGACTCGGTTGGGTTCAACTTTTAGGTGCTGCTGTCTGTTACGGTGGTTTGTTTGAGTTGAACGTTGAGTCGAGATGAATGCGAGATTGTTGGTTGTTGGAGCGCTTGGGGCATGGATGATGCCCGTGGCTGCTGATGAAGTTGCCGGGATGTGGTATGAACGCTGGGATGGCGTGATGGGGCGGGGTTCGCTGTTGGAGTTTCAGCAGTCGGGAATCAGTCGAGGCGGAGCGATGTTGAGTGGAGGGATGCCAATGGCGCAGTGGTTTGGCGCGGAGGGCCAAGGGTACGGTGTGAGGGTGCGCGGTGTGTTGACGGTGCCAATAACGGGTGACTACACGTTTTTTGTCGCGGGGCGGGAGAACGTGGCGTTGTGGCTGTCTTCGGATGGGACGCCTTTCGAAAAACGGCGGATCGGGTATACGACCAAGCCCACGGGCGTCATGAAATGGGGGGAGTCCGAGTCGCAGCGAAGTGAGGTGGTGCGATTGGATGCTGGCCAGCGGTATTTTATCGAGGCGCAAA
This sequence comes from Sulfuriroseicoccus oceanibius, assembly GCF_010681825.2. NCBI lineage: Bacteria > Pseudomonadati > Verrucomicrobiota > Verrucomicrobiia > Verrucomicrobiales > Verrucomicrobiaceae > Sulfuriroseicoccus > Sulfuriroseicoccus oceanibius. The sequence continues at coordinate 1,945,618 of NZ_CP066776.1, forward strand.
TGGTGGACGCAGCCGGTGGCGGGCATTTGGAGGTCGGCTGGGCGTATGAGGAGCCTCGGGAGTTTGAGGTCGTGGGGGTTGGTACTGCTTTGGTCGATGATGTAGTGACGGTCGACCGGGCGGTAAAGATGCGTGTTGAGGGGGGAGATATCTGGGGGACTGCGGATGATTTTGGGTTTGCATCGCGAGAGATGGTTGGGGATGGAGAGATCGTGGCATGTGTCGGTGAGATCGAGCAGGCTGCGGCGTGGGCGAAGATGGGTTTGATGCTCAGGGGCACGACGGATACGGCGAGCCCTCATGCGATGGTGGCAGTTACAGGGGCGAATGGGACCGTTTTCCAGCGGCGGCGTGAGCAGGGTGCGGAATCCGTGCACACGGGAGTGGCTGTAAGTTATCCGTGGTTGAAGTTAGTGCGGCGAGGTGACGAGATCGCTGCTTACGGATCGGTTGATCAGAAGGCGTGGCGTGAGATTGGGCGGGACACGATTCCAGGCTTGCCTGATGCGGTGCGTGTCGGAGTGGCGGGTACGAACAACAACGGGGAAAATGCATTAGCGGTGGATGTGAGCGGAATCGAGGTGCGGCCGGCATTTGCTCGGCAGGTGATTCCTCGTGATCATCTGGCGTTGTGGGAGGGGAGCGAACTTGACGGCGACGACGACGGCTTGCCGGATGCGTGGGAGGTAGCGAACGGATTAGATCCTCTGAGCGCGATTGGGGTGGATGGCGAGTATGGCGACCCTGATCTGGATGGCCGGAATAACGGCGATGAGTACCGTGATGGATCGGATCCATTGGCGGCCGAGGCGACACCAGGTGGCTTGACGCTCGAGCGTTGGGAAGGGCTGCCGGGGCAGCGGCTCGAGGAGCTCACGGCGGTGCGTGAACGCTTTTTGCGTGAGCCTACCGAACGAGCTCAGGGAGCTCAGGTGAACGCACGAAGTCACGGGGATGACTACGGGACGCGGTATCGGGGGACGCTTTCGGTGCCGCTGGAAGGGGAGTATGAATTTTGGATCGCTGGCGACGATGAGGTCGAGCTTTGGCTCGCGGATGGGACGGTGGTGGTCGATGGCGTCGAGCAAACCGGGCACTCTGGAAAGAGACGTATTGCGTGGGTTCGGGATGAGTATCTTGAGCGCAACTTTACCGAAGACGAGGACTTTGAGCGCTATCCCAATCAGTACAGTGGGCGGATTCACCTGAAGCCGGGCAGAGACTACTATATCGAAGTGCTCCACAAACAGGGAAGGGGACCGGATCATGTCGCGTTGGCATGGCGGACGCCTGGTGGAGCCCGAGAGCTGGTGCCGGCAGATGTTTTGTGGAGCTATATCGGCTCTGAGCAGGATGCGGATGACGACTTTCTGCCCGATGCTTGGGAGCTGGAGCATGGGCTGAGCCCTAACGACAACGGATTGTCCGATGTGAAAGACGGTGAGCGAGGGGATGCCGATGGTGATGGTTTGACCAACCTGCAGGAGTATCAATTGGGCACCAATCCTATGGAATCGGACACCGATGGGGATTCGTTGTCTGATAGTGATGAGATCGACTTTTATGGTAGCGATCCACTGGTCAGTGATGCGGTTGCCGCGACTCGTTATGCCGAGATTGACCTGACTTCTGAGGTCGATTCGGATGGTCTGTGGAAGGTGATGGATGATGGGACGCTGCAAGCGTATCCGCGACGCGGTTGGATTGACTATCCGGTCGAGATTCGAGCTGGGGATGAGGGCGTTTACGAACTGCGTATTCGGGGGGGAGTTTCCGGTCAGATCCGCAGTGTGGAAGAATTGCCATTGGTGATTTCACTGGATGACGAGGAGATCGGGCGTGAGGTGATGCGTTGTGTGGACGGTGAGGGCGAGGTGGTGCGGGTTCTCACGCCGTGGCTGGAGGCGGGTGTCTATACCGTGCGGCTCCGCAACACCAATTACCGCGCGGATGTGATGATGCGCTTGGATGGCATCGGTGTTTATCAGGTCGGCGGAGTGGATCTGGATGGAGATGGCAAGGCGGATTGGATGAAGGATGAACTTGCAGTGGCCAATCGGATCACATCAGTGGCAGGCACGAGCTATGTGTCTCCTGCGTTTGTGGAGGGGATTACCAGTCACCTCGGAAATGCCAGGATGCTCAAGTTGGTAGGGGACGATGTGGAGGTGGTCTCGTTGGAGCGAGGCGTGGATGGTGGGTTTTATACAATGGTGGACCTGGTAGCGCAGCGCCCGGTTAATGTGGATGTGAGTTTCCTGAATGGGGCGCTTCACGAGCAGCATCAGATTGAGTGGGTGCCGTTGAATGTGATCGAGACTCCCTCAATCACGGTGGCAAAGGGTGATGCGTTGATGTTATCCGCGTGGTTACCCGGGCATTCGGAGGGCGGGTGGTTCAGCATGACCCGCAATGGGAGCGTGTTGACAACTGCCGATGGGATTGGTCTTCATGTCTCCGGGGTGCCGTTGATCGAGCGCTTCGATTCGGTTGGGAAGTATGAGTATGCGGTGACGTGGGCTGCCGAAGGCGGAACGGCGTCGGTGAATGGGGCGCTCACGGTCAATGTGGTGGACGCCGATTTTGGCGACGGGATCGATGTCCAGGCGTGGCAACGCGAGTCGTGGGTGTTGGAGGGGATGCGTGGCTTGGAGTTGGATCCGGATGATGCACTGGTTTGGTACGAGGAATCGTCATCCGACTCTGGGCCCCGGAGGTTTGTAGTGGATATCTATGAGGTGGGAACGCGTTACGTTGTGGCTCGAATTCCTGAGACGGGCCGTATTGTCGGGCGCGGCGAGGTGCGTGGGTTCTACGTTGCCAACGAGCAGGAGACTGCTGATGCCCAGTTGTTCCATGTGGGAGCCGACGGGACGCGAAGCTATAGATTTACTTTGGTGGCGGATGGCCTGCCCGACGGCTATGAGATTCACTTGAAGAGCTACTATCAGGGGACGGTATTCGAGGATGGAGGCAACCACTGGGTGCTGACCAATAAGGACTTCAATTCGATAGGGGTGGTGGACGTGATCATGCAAACCGGTCCCGATGGAGACGGACGTTTGTGCCATACGGTGCGAGTCGTGGCACCAGGAGAGTAGCAGTTGGAATGCGAATTATAGGAGGTTGATATGAAAATGAAATTGGTAGGTATCCTTGGGGGAGCTGTGTTGGCGTCGATGGTGGCGTATGGAAGCGACGATGCGGATTTGTTGTTCAACCCAACGCCTCAGGATGTGGGCGTGGAGGTGACTGTCGCTGCGGTGATTCACGTCAATGACGATGACGACCAGTCGGTAGGCGAGCTGAACTACGAAGTGCATGATTTCGAGCATGCGCCATCGAAGGGTGATGATGATTTGTTTGAGGTGAAGCTCAATGCGCATGCCGGGAAGTCGGATGCGTTGGTGGTTTTGCACACGAGGAAAGGAAAGTCGTTGCTGCGGGCGGACGTCGGGCCTTGGTTCTGGCCGACGAAAGACAAGCGTGGGGAGCAAGTGACGAGTTTGAGTTGGCCGGTTCCGGCGGGGACTGTGTTCCACAAAGTGCTCTATATTGAGGGTGTCAGAAATAGCTCAGAGAAGCGTGACGTGGCGTTTCAAGCGGAGATCGTGGCACCAGCGATTCATGTTGATGGGATCTACTATGACGACGCGCATGTGTGGTCCAATTTGGCTGAGACTTCAGTCTACCAAGTGGACCTGGATGTGGACTCCTCGAACGATAACTACAATGAAGTGGATGGGTTTGAGGGGGAGTCCGGTGAGCGCGAGGATGCGATCGAGGCATCGGATGCGGTAGAGGAGGGGACAAGTTATCCGCGGCCGGGTAAGATTGTGGTCGCGCAGGGCGCCAGGGACTCGGACAGCGACGGGTTGCCAGACTTTGCCGACGGCTTCTCGATTGAGGGAATCGATCAGGGGATCCCGGAGAATGTGACGGACATTTACTTTACTCCGGTGCGGGTCGAGTTGCCGACGCCTTTTGATCCAATCGAAGCCAGCGTCACATTCCACTACGGGCCAGTCTGTGAGCCCAGACTGTCAGAGAATGGAATTGGCTTGGTCCCGACCAAGGATGAGCGGGAGCCGGATGCTGTGGTGATTAGAAAGCCGGGCTTGCGCTTGTGGCGTCACGATGCCGTGGGACGATCCTCTGGCAAGAGTGTGCCTGAAGGCGATTTTATTGAGCCCGGAACCTCAATCAAGTGGAGCGATTTGGATATGGATCAGGATCGCGTGGCAGTGCTGTATGTGGATTACGTGGCATCTCCATCCATTGATGGCCTGGGGCGTCAGGTGATCTCGGTCGAAGCGTCGGAAGGCGAAGCCGTGGCGATGGACGAAATTGTCATCACCACGACAACTCTGGACTTGGCGGTGGATGCCAATCGGGACGGCAAGGTGCGCTTTCCGGGGGACTTGAGTAGCGATGGCTGTGCGCCCGACCTCACGGCGCCTCATCGCCCTCTCTGCTTCTGGTTGAACCACGATCAGGATAGCCCAACGAAGAGCCTTTGGTGGGAGGATATCGATCCAGAGACCGTGCCGGTTAAGGCGCGGGACTCGGATGACTTGAAGATCAAAACCACACGTGATCTTGAGGACTTCGCGCGGCTAGATCTGATGGTGGAGGGGTTGGAGCCCATGTTGGTAAGTGGCGATCTTTTGCTGGGCTTGGAATGGAAAGACTTGGTCAACGATTCGAAACCGTCGATCCGATTGTTCCGCAACTCAAGCAACGTCGGTGACGATAGCTATCTAAAGACGCACACGGGGGCTGCAGCTCAGCTTGCGAGTGAACATTATAGCTCGGCATTGATTGGTTATCAGGGGAGCGGGTTGGTTGAACCCAAGGAGGGGCCGGTGGATTACGTATTCCCTCCCGGCTTCTGGCAGGGGATTGATGCCCACGGTAGAGCTCACTTGCTGTTTGAGGGCGTTCGCTGGGGCCGAGGAAGCCTGCGCCTCGTCCTGATGGACCGCGACGGGACAGTCGTTGGAGAAGGCGGCTCTCTGTGGCTGATGCTGATGCCTGTCGACTGCTATTACGAGAGGGTCCATGCGAGACCTGCTATCGCATCAATGCCCGAGCCACATGGCCAGTATAAGATTCACCGAAGCTACGACTTCCCCTTTGTGAAAGGCGTTGACTTAGCTCTTTATTGGCCGGATCAACACAAAGGCTATGCGCATGGCTATGATGTTGAGGAGTCCGGCAATTCGTTCTTTGAGACATACGGAGAGGAGCCGCAGCACATAGTATTCGTTCATGGGATCAAGATGAAGGTCCATCATGTGAAATCGTATACTGCTTCCTGTTATAAGAGGCTCTGGTGGGCGGGCTATCGGGGGCGGTTGTCTGTATTCCGCTGGACGACTCCGGTATCTGGGGCTGACATTTACAATACGGGAGAGTTCAATGCCTGGCACAACGGCGCGGCGCTCGCTGCTTATGTTGACTTTTTGAAGAAGCGGTTGGGCCGAGACGGGAATGTAGGTATCATCGCTCATAGTCTGGGGAACGCAGTAGTTGGGGGAGCGCTGCGCGCAGGAATGACGGTGAATAGTTACCTTATGATGGAAGCCGCAGTTCCCATGAGTTGCTTCCATTCAGCCGACGAGCTGCTGGACGGCGGAGATAGTCTGGAGGGCCGTTATGAGCGGATGTTACTTGAGGCTGAAGCAAATAAGCCTTCGGCTAGAGTTTTGAGTGATGGTGGATACCGAGGAGTACTATTCGGTTTTGATGGTCAGATTGTAGGTAAATGGGTGAATTATTATAATCCCTTGGACTTTTGGTTGGCGACAGGAAAGACGAAAAATGCGGGTGTTTTAGTTCATTGGTTGCAAAATCAAGTGCGTTATAAGCCAAATGATCTACTGCTCAAGGGAGTCTACAAGTATTTTCCGGATCGGCCTGTGGGGGATCGTGCTCGTTTTGGACCGGATGGTGATCAAGTGTATCGATGGCTCTGGGAAAGTGCGAGGCCTGTATATGACCTCTACGAGTCACTGTCATTTACTTCTCGCTCGCTTACTCGAGCGATGGGGGCTCAGTTTCCTGCCCATGAGAATGGTGATCCCTTACCTCCAGGAGGGGAGGCCGTAAACTTGGAGAAGGAGTATCATTTTGGATCAGGGCGACCTGATCATAGCGGGCAATTTCAGCGGGATATTCAGCAGCTCTATTCAGATGATGACGGGAATAGGTATAAATTCCCTCTCTATCATAGGATGTTGAATGATCTCATGATGTCGAATGTTCAAACGGAGAAATAAAGTATGTGTGCGATGCGAGCTTGTAGTGTGTTTTTGTCGATTGGGGGATTTTCGCTTTCCTTGGTCTGTAGTGGCGGTTCCGAGCGACGTTTGGAGCCTATGGTGCATAACGGAGTTGTGTATCAGATAGACCCCAGAACCGAGTTGCCTGCGATGCCTGAAGTACGATTTCGTAGTGGGAGTAGGCCGACGCAAGAAGAACTCGATGAGGTGATGAACTGGGCGACAGCTTGTGTGAAGGTCGACCGAGATTACCGCTTCCGATTCCCGATCGCTTGTTATGGCAAGATAGTGAATCAGCATGGGGTGCCAATGGTAAATGTGGAAGTAGAGTATGAGTGGCAGGGTGCGAGGTTGCTGGAGCCGGAGACAGAAGGCGTGACCTACACCAATGAGAAAGGCGAATTCACGATCAAGGGGATGCGGGGATGGTCTATGGTTCTAGACTTTAAAGGGCAAGGTGTCTATTACACGGGATCGTATGACGTGCGTCTGGATTTTTCAGATCCTCTGTCGCCGATCTTTCATGAGTCATCATCGGACCAACGTCACGAGTTTATGGTTTTGGATGTTTCCAAGGCGGAGCCAATGTATTCTTTTTCGGAAGAGATTCATTTTATCGAACTGGGTAAGCCCTATGAAGTAGCATTCCCAGGCCACGCGGAGGAGCCGCCATTGCAGGTTTCACTCGAAATAGACGACTTGGGGCAGAAGGAGGAGGCGTATCGACTCATGGTGGCAGCTGATGGGGGATTAGTGAAGGCGCCTTACCATAGGCATTTTCTGCTGCACGAGGCTCCGCAACACCTGTATCAGGAATCAGTCGTTTTTGAATGGCCTGAATCGAGTCCGGCTGATGATCGGCATTTTGCGTTCTACATGAGAGATGCAGATGGGCGCTATGCCGTGGTTCAAGGGGAGGTCTTCGGATTGGGGTACGCTCGTCGTTATGTGCGGCTTGATGTTCGCTACAATCCATCGGGGTCGCGCAATCTTCTTTACGATCGCAATCAAACTTTGAGCCGCAAATGGAATCCGACGGTCAAATAGAGGGTGGGTGTTTATCAATTGCGGACTTGGATCTCGCTCAACGCTTAGGAGATTAATTCTATGAAGAAAACTGAAGCACAACGTTGGTTGAGAGTGGGCTGGGGTGTTGCGCTGTTCTTTTGCGGCGTTGTTGCTGCTGACAGTGCACCGAAGACCATGACCTACAAAGGGATCACCTTCGAGATTGATCCGATGACCGAACTGCCCAAGATGCCTGAGGTCCGACGATTTGAAGGCGTGGAGCCAACAGCTGAGCAGCGGGCTGAGGTGGATCTCTGGCAGTCTGCTTGTTTGGAGGTGGATGAGAGGTATCAGAAACGATTCCCTATCGCTTGTTACGGGCGATTGGTGGATCAGAAAGGGCAGCCTCTAGCGAATGCGAAGGTGCATTATGAATGGATCGGAATGAAGCTACATGGTTCGGACATGGAAGGGCAGACGATTACCAACCATGACGGTGAATTTACGGTTAAAGGAATGCGTGGCGGAAAGTTGTATTTAGATTTTCTTGGCGAGACTATCTATTCACCGACATCGTACCTTTATAGTTTGAATTTCGCAGACCCCTTGTCACGGCACTTTCACGAATCTTCGCCGGATAAGCGCACTGATTTCATGGTGATCGACACGACAGAAGCCGAGCCCATTTACTCGTTTCGGGAGGAGATCAAGGTAAAGCAATTTGGGACGCCCTATCTGGTGCAGTTTCCCGACCAAGGGGGCGAGACGCCACTCGCATTCACTGTAGAGAGTAGGACTTTGGAAGATGACGATGTTGAGTATTCGGTCCACGTGCAGGCAGCAGGTGGCCTGTGCTTGGCGCAGTTTGATCCCCGGTTCATGCTGCATGAAGCCTCAGCCTCGGGTTATGAGGAGTCGGTCACATTGAAATGGCGGTCCCCTGAAACGGACTACCCGTGTGAATTTGCCTTCTACATGCGGGATTCGGAAGGGCGGTATTCCGTGGTGCAAGTTAGTGCGGTCGCGTTGGGCCATAGTTCAAGGTATCTAAAGGTGGATGTTCGTTATAACCCATCGGGATCGCGTAATCTTCTTTACGACCGCAAGCAGATTTTGACCCGTAAATGGAATCCGAAGGCCAATTAGAGGGCGGGTGTTTATCAATTGAGGACCTTGATCTCGGGATAGGATCAGAAGAGATGTTGCATGAAGAAAACTGAAGCACAGCGTTGGTCGAGAGTGGGCTGGGTTGTTGCGCTTTTGTATTTCGGCGTTGTTGCAGCTCAGCTGTGCACCAAAGGCCATGACCTACGAGATCGATCTCATGACCGAGTTGCCCACGACGGCCGATTTGCTGCGACCTAAATGCGTGGATCCAACTGCTAAGCGGCGGGCTGAGGTGAAACTTGGAGGCGCAAGCTGTGCCCAATGCGGAGGTGCATTATGAAGTGGTCGGCTGGCGCAGCGGGAAAGTTGAATGTCGAGGTGCGTCATTGGGGGCAAGGCGCTTTCCTCGGCGAAGGTTGTCGGCAAAAAAAAGATCTGAAAGGTCTAACAAGTGTCAGATACAGGTAGTTGTTAGAGTGTTATGTTCAAGGTGTTCGTTTTGATGTGGGGGCTTGGTGCCGTGGTCACGGGCTTTGGGATTGAAGATCCGTTGGTGAATCCGACGCCGCAGGTGTGTGGACTGAGCGTGACGGTGTCGGCGTCAGTTCAGGTCAACGATGATGAGGATCAAGCACCGGGGAGTCCCAATTATGATGTGCAGGATTTCCGTCATGCGCCATCGCCTCTTGACGATGACTTGCAGCGGGTAGACGTGCGAGCGACGGCCGATAAAACAGACGCCGTGGTGGTGTTTTCGGTGACCAAAGGAGTGGAGTTTTTAACTTGTGCTGGGGATGGCAAGGTGTTTCGCAAGGACCCGGAGAAGAAGGAGCAGGTGGCTGAGCTGAGTTGGATTGTGCCGGCGGGCACGACTTTGGTGAAGACCTTGTATTTTGAGGGAACCCGACCGTCCGAGAAAGTCGATGACGTAGGGATGGCGGCGACGCTTGATGCGCCTGCGGGAGTGGTGGACGGCCAGGCGTATGCTGCGTGCCAGCTTCACAGCGGAGTCAAACAGCTCACCGTCTATCAAGTGGACGTCGATGTCGACTCGCTCAATGACAACGGCTATGCGTTCGACGGGTTTACGGGTGAGGAAGACCAGATAGAAGTCTCTGAGAGTGTGGATGCTGCGACGGGTGACGCTAGGTTTGGAAAGATTGTTCTGTTGAGTAGCCGCAAAGACAGCGATGGAGACCGGATTCCTGATTATGCGGATGGGTTTGATCTTGTCGGTTACAAGACTGGAGACACGTGGTGGAAGGATTGGATAGAGGCCAATCCAAAGGATGTGGGAAGTGACCTGCGTTTCGTCCCGTTACAGATCGAGTTGAAGAAGCCGTTCGACCCCAGTCGGGCGAAGGTCCGGATCGACTACGTTTGCGAGTCCAGGCCGGAGATCAGTGATGATGGGATTGTTGTGAGCGGCGAGGGAACCAAGGAGGACCCTTACGTGTACACGATTGCCAAAGGCGGGATGAGGATCTGGCGTAAAGAGGCAAGTAAGCGGATATCCGGTCGTGCCGTACCGGTTGGTGACTTCATTCCGAGTGACCGGGATGTCAATTGGAGTGACCTGGTTACAGACGGAGGTCGCATTGCAAAGCTGTACATTGAGTACGTCGACACATGGCCTGCTACGCAACAAGGGCGCAAGATCATCAAGGTCATCGTCACCCAGGGAGACGCCAGGGCTGAAGACAGTGTGATGGTGACGTTGTTGCCTGTTGAAGTGGCGGAGCTTGGTCCAAAGTTGAAGGACTCAAGTGGCTACGAGATACCAGGTACCCAGCGGCCCAGGGCGTTTTTGGAGCCTAACGAGATGGTTGAAGAGATTAGTCTAAAGGATCATCGGTATGATCTAAACCGAATCGCTCATCGTGAGATCAAGCTGCGAGTCCATGGGGGCGACTTTCTACGCAATAAGAAAGTCACTTGGACTATGGCTCCGTCAGGAGTTCTACCAGGATCGTCTGTTCGAGGAAGTTGGTCGGCTAGTAAGGTCTCGTCGTACCAGAGTAGATTCTCGGCATCGGACTTGTATGCGGAGTACTCTTACGAGCGTTTGAATCAGGAATCGAGTACCACTGTACTGCAAGTGGTGAGTGGGGATGGTGTGACTGCGGTTCGCGCGAACCTACCTCCTTATGGTTGGAACCACGCGGATATCTTCGCTGAGATAGAGGGTGTTGAGGAGGTGATTTGGGTTGCCAGTTTTGTGGTTCCAGCTGTGATAGTGTTAGATCCTGGGCATGGGGGAGATGTAGATTTGGATCAGTTCGATCTCGATCATAGCACTGGTTTGAAGGTCGGTGCTTCAGCTGCGAATCATGCGATTGGCGGGCAGTATATTGAGTCGACGAGTGAGCAGCGGCCATCAGGGGTGCTGGAGAAGACTCTTACGATGGCCTATTGCCGGGCGATCGAGACCAAGATTGTCGATGGGGACTCTAGTGGTCGTCCGATTAATGTGTATTTGACAAGAAATGGCGACAAGAATCTTGGAGGGTATGAAAGGGCACGCTGCGCTCGGGATAGAGGCGCTGATGTGATGTTGAGTTTACATTTCAATGCCCTCAAGCCACCTACGAAAGAGGACATCAGAGATGCTTATGCGAAGGAACATGGAAGGTATCCTTCAGAGGATTGGCTGAACGCCGAATACGAGAGACGTTGGATTCACAGTACTTCAGTTCGTCGTCCGCTTTATGTACGTCGCGAGAATGGTAACGTAAATCAGGGCGAGGATGACGCTCTGGGGGCTGCCGTCGTGCAGGCCACCCATGCGGTGCTCCGTGCTTTCGATCCATCGATGCAAGAGAGGGAGCGGAGCCCAATACCTGGGAATTTGGCTGTGACAAGCGACCTCATGGGTTTCTTTCAAGATGAGGAGTATCATCCAATTCGATCAGCGCTTTTGGAAGTGGAATTTATTCATTACAAGGGTGGTGATCTGCTAATAAACGGGGGGAGGGCTGATGCCGTTAAGCAAGGTGTGGCAGATTCTTTGCACAAATGTTTGGTCGATTATTTGAATGGTTTTGAATTGTAATGGTAGTGTTATGAGTGTGAAATTGTTATTGCTGGTGGTGCCGTTTTTGGTTCAGGTGAGGGCTGCTGAAATTGAGGCTCCCGAATGCTTTGTAGAGCCAGTTCTCACAAAGGAGGTGTCGAAGCAGGAGTGCCCGTATCATGCGAGGATTTTAGAGAGTGGGGAGGTTGTGGTTGAGGCTTCGACTACGGACTCCGAGTTGTATCGAGTTGAATTGCCGGGCATCCAACCTACTGAAGGGCGCGAGGGTTCCAATGATTCCGGAGTAAAATATGCCATTGCTTTGGCAACTGGGGATCTGATGGTTCGGAAGGAGCCGCTTGTTGATTATTTATATCTTCATGGTGAAAGGGAGTGGAGAAAGTTGCCTCGACCGGTGATTGCGGAGGGGGAAGTCGTCGAGATCGGTGGTTGGGGGCCTTTTGCTCCGGCTTGGTTGTATGCTCCTGTACGTGATCGTTCGTCTTCCCGCATTGCGCTATATCATCTCAGGAGTGGAGTGATTGAGCTCATTGAGGTCCCTCGATTCTCTCCTGAAATTCCCGTGATGGTTCAGCCCCTTGATTGGGTTCAGGGGATTTTATTGGTCGAAGAATATTTGTTTCCTGACAATCTGGAGGAGGAAGTGCAGTACACAGGACGGAAGCGGTGGATCCGTGTGGTGGAGAGAGAACCCGAAAGCTTGTAGGTGTGTAATGTTTAGCTTCGCCGTAATGACAGTTCGGATCTGGTTGATGCTTGTGGTTTCTCCGGTCGGGGATCTCGACGGGCACGAAAGGTCGGTCGAGATGGAGCGTGCTTTGAATGCTCCGGTTCCGGCGTGGCTGGAACTTGCGGATCCTATTGAAGGCGAGGTTGTCCGTGATGAGAACCTTGAGGGGGACTACAGGCCTCGATCAGGAGGAGCAATGAATAGCCGTACCCAGGTGTGGCTACCTGGTTATGATGAAGGGATTGAGCTTCCTCACTCGATCGATTGGGCGGGGAACAATGAGGAAGGCTTGGGAGTTTCGTTGAATCGGGATGGCCAGAGGTTGCTTGTAAACCAAGGTATGACGACTCGGCTGTATTGGGTGCGAGGCGGTGGCGTCGTGGAGGAATCAGAGATTCTAGTGCCTCATGTGACCTATGATCAGGGGGCGAAGGGGCTTATCACGAGCTGGTTTTGGGCCGGGGATGACCTATTGGTCGGCAGCGCGGTGATTCTCGATCGAACAGGGCACCATGTGATCGAAGAAAGGTTCTATGTTTTTGATGATGATCTCAAGGTGTTGTCTCGAATCGATACTTCAGTGCTCAAAGCAAGCGATGATGGGGGGGCGGAGCTCTTCGATTGAGGTGCGTGGCGTGAGTGATGATCTGTCACGGTTGATGTTAGAGGTGGATGGCAGATCGGTAGTGTTGATTGTTGGTTTGAATGATTGGCGTGAGTGGGTGTGTGTCTAAATAGGCTGCTTTGATCAGGATGATGCCTCGCTTGAGGTGAGTTTTGATGAGGGGCGCGCGAGAGACCCTGCTGGACCCACGCATCCAATATTCTGGTGGTTGCTTTGCGTGTTGGGATTGTTTTTGACGTTAGTTGTGTCGTTACACTTAAGGTCAAGGAGGGGAATTGAGAGGCGGTAATTGAGTCAGGGGCGTGGGTGTGCGCTCGTCCCGGGCACAAAAAATCCCGCGCCGTCTGTTGGGACGGGCGGGATTCGGGAAGGTTGAGATTAGCGGTTAGTCTTTACCGATGATGGTTTCGCCTTCGTAGAAGGTGATTTTGTAGGTGACGGCTTTTTCGTGGAAGCCTTTTGGAAGTGGGATGAGGCAGGAGCCGAAGTTGGTGCTGGCGCCGGCTTTGATGCCTTCGTCGCTGAATGACCCCTGAGAGGCGCAGCCGATGAGTGTGCCGTCGCTGTCGAAGAAGGCGACGTAGTACTGGCAGTGCATCGGTTTGTCTGCGGTGTTCTCCACGCTGATGTTGGCGTTGATGATCTTTTTGTCGAAGAAGTCATCGAGATAGAGCTTGGCGGTGGCCTTGATGGCCTTACCGAACTTTACCTCTACGGCGTCGCTGTTGCTGAAGCCGGAGGACTCTTTGAGTTCGCATTTGCCTTCCTGGGTGAACACATCGGCAGCGGAGGCCGACGTCAGCATGAGGATTGCAGCCGAAGCGGTGGCTAGCAGGGTCTTAATCATGTGGCTTTGTTTAGCAGATCGGTTTGCGAGGTCGAGAAGATTGTGAGGATGCAGGGTGGGGAGGTGTGGCCACGATGGCGAGCGGCCATCGGGTAGGTTTTGAGGTGTGGCGGGATCGCTCGCTCGGCCGGCTTGGGGGGGGGCGTGTGATTTTCCCAGGGTGTGGTCGCCGGGGGCTCCCTTCACCCTGGGCTGGTTTGCGGCACCCCTTCGGGGAGGAAGTCGGGAAGTCGGGAAGTCGGGAAGTCGGGAAGTCTGGAAGTCGGGAAGTCGGGAAGTCGGGAAGTCGGGAAGTCGGGAAGTCGGGAAGTCGGGAAGTCGGGAAGTCGGGAAGTCGGGAAGTCGGGACTGCGAGACTGCGAGACTGCGAGACTGCGAGACTGCGAGACTGCGAGACTGCGGTAGGAGATGGTATCAGAATGGTTGGCCGAGCATGACCCAGACGCTGGAGGACTCGTCGGAGACGGCGCAGTCGACGCGGACGACTGACTTTTTGAGCATGAAGCGCAGGCTGACACCGGCGTCCCATTGCATATCTTCGTGGAGGGTGCCGAGGTCGTAGCTTGGGGCGACGCGGCCGATTTCGACGAATGGAACGATCTGCCACCAGGCGGGCTCGAGCCAGTTGTTGATCCAATTGATATCGGCCCATGGGTTCCACTGTGGGATGATGCGGTATTCGGCGGTGTAATAGATGGCGGAGGCGTCGTTATAGCGGTCGAATGGGAAGGCTCGCATGCGGTTGAAGCCGCCGAGGCGTGGTGAGCGGAACTCAGGGGCTCGTCCGCTGACCGAGCCGTCTGCGTTGTCGCTCCAGGTCGGGGTGTCGGCGGTCCACATGGAGAGGGCGAGTACTTGTTGGCGTGCCCACGAGGTTTCGGGCAGGGAGAAGAACTTGTTGGCCTCGAACTCCCAGGTGGTGTAGGTGCTGTCGCTGTTGAACCAGCCGAAGTCACGGGCGATGAGGAACTTGAAGCGTTCGCCGCGGGACGGGCTGGCGATGAAGTCGCGGTTGTCCCATTCGAGGCCGAGTTCCAATCCGTTGGTAGCTGAGAGCAGAGCGTCTGTGGTGTCTTCGCTGTATTTTTTGCTGCGGTAGTAGGGGGCGAAGCGGATGTAGCTGCGGCCGCTGGTCAGTGGGTTGAACGCTTCCGCGCCGGTGAAGCCATCGGAAATCAATCCATTGTCCATCGAGTAGGTGTGGATGGTCGTGTTTTTGCCGTGGCCGATGGGGAGGAGGTAGCGGAAGCGTGCATCGACGAAAACGTCCCAGCCCTTGCCGGTGAGGTAGTCTTCTTCGTCGGACTCATTGCTGCCGGCTTTGGTGTCGAATGGGCCGATCTGGTTGGGGATATTCTGGTACGAGCGCATTTCCGTGTAGCGGGAGGCGCCGATCAGAGGGTCGACAAACAAGCGCTTTGAGCCCGGGGCATTGAAGTTCAGGCCGCCGAAGTAGACGCCATACGAGCTGTTGCTGGATCCCATGACGCCCCAGCCGTACGCGCTCTGGGGTTGGTTGAATCCCCCGGTGGTTGCGCTGGCGACTCCGAACGCGAGGTCCATGGTTTCCGAGGGAAATGCGTAGGGCAGTGTGATTGTGGACTTCTCCTTCTCGCTTTGGCCTTGGGCGAGGTAGATCTCCTGGGCGTGGAGCGAGGTGGTGAGTGTGGCAGCGGTGCCTAGAGCGGCCAGAGTGTGGGTGAGGGGGGAGGGTTTCATGGGAACAGTTTTGGTGGGCGTTTAGTTGGTAGAAATGGCCTCGATTGTGAGTCCCGGGAGGTTGAGGTCAAGTGGCGAGTGACGGAGGCGGTCGGACAAATCAGCGGTTGCTTGGCGCGCTGGTGTTGTCGAGGTTGGGGAGAACCAATGTGAGTGCGTTATGGGATGTGATTTTGCGATTGAGACGGGATTGAGAGCCGACGGCTATATGCGGATTGCCGGTGTGGACGAAGCGGGGCGCGGGCCATTGGCAGGACCGGTTTCGGTGGCGGCTGTGATCCTTCCCGTTGGGTACGAGTCGGCGGTACTTAACGACTCTAAAAAACTGACCGAAAAGAAGCGCGAGCTTTTGTTTGAGGAGATCACCAACGACGAGCGGATCGAGTGGCATTGTGAATTGATCGAACCTGCGGAGATCGACGAGTTGAACATTCTGGGCGCGACCCACGCGGGGATGCGGCGGTGTGTCGAAGCTCTCGGCGGAGTGGATATGGCGTTGATCGACGGGCTGGCGGTGAAGAACTTTCCGGTCGAACAGCAAGCGATCGTGAAGGGGGATGGTAAAAGTTATTCCATCGCGGCGGCGAGTATTATCGCAAAAGTAACAAGAGATCGTTTGATGCTGGCGTACGACAAGCAGTTCCCGCAGTATGGGTTCGCGCGTCACAAGGGCTACCCGACCAAGGCTCATATGGAGGCGCTTCGCACCTATGGTCCGTGTCCGATCCATCGTCGCTCGTTTGCACCCGTTGCTCAACTCGACCTGCCGTTGTAGCGGGTGGTCGGCGACGCGGGTGGGGCGTGCCGGCGAGCGCTTGGCTGGGCTGGCGGTGGCTCGCGACGGGGGCAAGGTGTTGTATCGGAACTATCGGGCTGAAGGTGGCGGCGAAGTGGATTTGGTGTGTCGGGATGGTGAGGTGTTGGCGTTTGTGGAGGTAAAGACGAGGACGAGTGATGAGGGGCCGCGTCCGGCTGCGGCGGTGAACCAGAAGAAGCAGGAGTTGATCAAACGGGGGGCGCGTGAGTGGCGGCGGTTGTTGGGGGATCAGGTCGAGGATTTGGTGTGGCGCTATGATGTGGTCGAGGTGTGGCTGGTGGATGGCGAACGCCCGCGGGTGAACTGGCTCAAGGGGGAGTTTGAGTAGGAAGTAGGAAGTAGGAAGTAGGAAGTAGGGCGGGGTACAAAAAAACGAGGACGCCGTGGGGGCGTCCTCGTTAGGGAGTGATCTTGAATCTAGCGATCCGTATTATTTGGTCGCGTTCATCAGTTCATCGATGGTGAGGCGTTCGAAGCACATGTTCGACTGGCTACCTTCGTAGATGATGCCGATGTCTTTTTTCGGGCCGTCGCCGATGAGCGTGAGGCAGGAATAGGCGCCGCCGAGCTCGTCGAGAAGGTAAGGTTTCGACCAGGTTTCCCCTTCATCGAGGCTGTAGCGGACCGACATGTGGGTGCGTCGTTTTTTGCCCGCATCGACAGGGCCGGAGAAGAGCAAGATACTTTGATCAGCTCCGTCCTTGACCGAGCTGTAGCGGAGGATGCTCGCCATGCAGCCGGACATGTTGAACACATGGCTGCCGGTAGTCGGGTGCTTGGTCCAGGATTGGCCCATGTCGGTGGTCGTGTAGACCGCGCGTCCGCCCGAGGAGATACGGCAATTGATCATGAGGCGTCCGTCGTCGAGTTCCACGACCTGAGCTTCGGTAGTTTCTTGATCGTGAGGGACACCGGTTCCGATTTCCCAGGTCTTGCCTTGGTCCTTGCTGAAGATAACCGTCGAACGTGCTTTGCGGCCGTTGGATGGTTCTTGGAACTGACCGGCAAATACCAACGTGCCGTCACGCATGGTGATGCCGGCACCCGGGCCTTGGAGCAGGAGGCTCCACGCTGGGTCCTTGATTTGCTCGGTGATGTTGACCGGTTCCGACCACGTGGTGCCGTCGTCCTCGGACTTCACCATGACGACCTGGCCGGTGTCTTTTGGATCGAGTCCGGGTTTCGAGATCCCCCAATACCAGCCCGAGCTGAGGCCGTGAGCCCACAGAGCGAGGCAGTAGATGTGACCGGTTTTGCGGTCGACGAGAATGGCTGGGTCACCGGCGCCGTTTTTGTTTTCCGGTTCGTCGCCCCAAGTCTTCATGTCGACGATCGGTCGGGCTGGGAGCCAGCTTTGACCACCGGTGGTCGATGCGGAGAGGCCGACATCGATGTCGCCAGGGAGGTCGCCGCCTTGTTTCCAGCGCATGTCGTAGACGGCGAGCAGTGTGCCGGCGTTGGTAGTGACCATGCCTGGGATGCGGACGAGTTGGCACGGCATCTTCGAGCCATCCGGGCGGGTGAGCGCCTGGCCGCCAGTGACGACATTGTAGCCGATACGTTGGGTTACGTTGTTATCGTCGAGTTTCGGGTCGACGATGCCGGCGCGGGCGAACTTCAGCTTGGTCAACGAAGCGTCGATGCGGTGGCTTAGCTTGGCGTCGTCCTTGAGTTTGGCGACCAACCACAAGTTGTTTGGCCCGTCGATGAGTGGGATTTCGTCTTGGAAAACGAGAGCCTCGCCGACTTGTGGCGCGTCGATGGGTGGGTTGCCGATGGTTGCAAACGTGCCCGAATTGCCGGTCGAGTAGAGCGAGAATGCTTCGACGTCGGCCAGATCGGTGGTGCCTTCGGTGGCAAACTGTAGAGCCTGCAAGGTGTCGACATTGCGTGCTCCTTCCGCATTGATCGTGATGTGGAGCACGACGTTATGTTCCTTGGCGATGAGAACGGGAATCTGGTGTTGTTTGACGTCGACACCGGTGATCTCCATCGACTTGTTCTCACCGACGCGGAGGTTGTCGATCAGCACACCAGAGCCGTCCTTGGTCGTGGAGGTGAAGCGGAATCCCTCGTAGCGCTCTTGTTTGAGGTCGATGCGGATGGGCTCGGAGAACCCACCGGCGCGCAGTTTGTTGCCGTCGTAGATGGTTTTCCAGCGGCCGTTCTGCTTGGCTTCGACTTGGAATTCAAAAGGGGCCGAGCGTGTCCAGCGTTCGCCTTGGAATGTGAGGTGGAGCAGCTCCGAGCGACGGAGTTTGTCCGAAAGTGTGAACGTGACCGATTTGTCCTCACCACCGAGGAGGCGCAGCGAGCCCGGCGTTGTGTCGGCGGACTTGCTGTAAATGGCGGCGTGTCCGGCATCGGCGCTGAGGGTTCCGCTCGGGGTGTTGAGTGAGGTGAAGTTGCCCTGCTTGTAGTCTGCGAAGCTGTCCGCGTAGGTGAGTGGGACGATGGCTAGCGCGGCAGCGGCGATGCTGAGAATGCGAGTCTTCATGGGTTTGGGGTTTGTGGGTGGCAAATGGTGGGGCGGCTCGTGCGCATCGAAGGCGGGCCCCTCGTGTCAGTCAGAGCCTCCACGATGCCTCGGAATTCTCTCAAGGTGTGGGGATTCGACTGGTTGTATCTGGAAACCAGCCTGGTCTTAGATTCCCAGGAACAACCGGGCAAAGGTGAAGTAGATCAGCAAACCGCTGACGTCTACCAGTGTGGTGATCGCAGGAGAGGCGATCACCGCAGGGTCGAGGCGCAGGGATTTGGCAACCAGCGGGAGGGCGGCCCCGATAAAAGTCGAGCTGGTGATTTGCAGCAGCAGAGAGCAGCCCACGGTAAGGGCGAAATGGGGCAGCCCGATCTGGCTGTCGGCCGCGGCCTCTGGTTGGAAGATGAGGATCTCGACGATCATCGCGATGGCGACGGTGGTGCCTACCAGCAGGCCTACGCCGAGTTCGCGGAAAATGACTGTGAGGGTTGAGCGTGACTGCAGCTCACCGAGGGACAGGGAACGGATGACCATGGTGGCAGCCTGGCCGCCTGTGTTGCCGCCGGCCGCTACGATCATGGGCATGTAAAGGGCGAGCAGGAAGGCGTTGTCGAGCACCTCTTGGAACGACATCAGCACGTAGCCTGAAAGCAGACCGGTGAACGCAAGACCGAGAACCCATAAGACCCGGCGTTGGTAGTGGGTAACGATGGGGGTGTTGATGTAGCTGGCATCACTGATTTCACCGGAGATACCTGCGGCTTTCTCGATATCCTCGGTGGATTCTTCCTCGAGAATCTCGATGGCGTCATCGTGGGTGATGATACCGACGATACGTTCCTCGTCGTCGACCACGGGCAGCGCCATGATGTCGTACTTCGAGATCATCTGGGCGGCTTCCTCCTGGTCGGCCCATGCGCTGATGGACGGGGTGCCGGGCTCGACGATTTCGGAGATGAGTACGCCGCGTTTGGCGAAGGCGAGGTCGCGCAGTCGCAGTTCGCCGATGAGTTTTCCATCGGTATCCGTGACGTAGATCCGGGAAAGTGTTTCCTTTTCGAGGTGGGTTTCGCGCAGTTCTTGCACCGCCTGGCGCACGGTCATGCTTTCATCGACCGTGGCGAAAGCGGTGGTCATGCGGCCACCGGCGCTGGTTTCGGGGAACTCGAGCAGTTGGCGGGTGACGCGGCGTTTTCTGGCGGGCAGCAAGGCGACCAGTTTGGCCTGGGTGGACTCACTGAGTTCCTGCAGGGCGTCCACTCGGTCATCGTCCTGGAGTCGTGTCAGGACGGCGCGTTGTTTTTCTTCGGAGAAGGCGAGGAGCGTGTCCTCGATTTCGTTGTCCGGGAGGTATTCAACGAGTTGGGCTGCCCAATCGTTGTCGAGGAACTTGAGGACGTGGGCTTGGGTTTCTTCGTCCTGATCGGCGAACCAGGCGGCGAAGTCAGCGGGGTGCCGGTTATCGAGCGCGGCGAGCACGTCGGCGCGGTCATTGCGCAGCAGTGCGTCCTCGAGGCGGTCGAATGGGTTGGTGATGAGTTCCTCCGGCATGTGGGGGTGGTGGGTCAGTAGGATGGATCCGGTTGCGATCTATTGGGGTGGTTCGTTGGAGCCTGGGGTTCCGGATGCGTTTGCTTGTGAGGTATCGGGTGTTTGTTCGGGCTGCCGGGTGTCGATTCCTGCTTTGGCGGCGGCTGCAGCAGCGGGGCCACCGGCGAGGAGGTCGGCGATTTCCTGTTGTACGGATTCGATCTGATCGAGCGGGATTTCCGGGTCGACGATCATCAGGACGTCGCCGGTTTTGCGGTGCTCATAGAGCAAAAGCTTGGTATCCCCGATACGCTGGGTATCCGTGTTCTTGAGGATTTTCTTCCGTTCCAGCATTACGGCGAGGATGAAGCGCGCGTTTTCCGTGTGGGCCTCGTCTTCCTCTACCAACCGGCGCAGAAGGGATTCCGCGTCCTCTTTCTTCACGGTTTCCTCTTTCGGCTGGTGGACCGGCGCCTCGTAGGTTGTCTTCCAGAACGAGAATGGCATCTCGCTGCCATCGGTGGCGAGCAGATCGTCCCACGCCTCCTTGCAGTAGTCGCGGCGGACGAAGCCCTCCTCGCCGGTGGGTGCTTCGAAGATTGCCGCGTAGAACTCCTCCCCGTCCTCGAATCGGCGATCGGTGACCGAGCAGCTGTGCGATCGGCTTTTGATGTGCCAGTTTTCGTTCAGAGCCATGGAGTGTGGGCGCGGTGGTTGGAATCGCTTCCTGTTTGGATCAGTTGGCGGAAGTGGCCGCTGGTTTTGCCGGGAACAATGCGCGCTTTAGACTGCCAAAGAGACTCTTTGGCGAAGGCACTTCACGGTTGCGGGCACGGCACCACAGCAGGTAGGCCCCGATTCCGCCGAAGAGGAAGTTGGCGGCCCAGGCGGCGACGAATGGCGGCATGCTGCCGCTGCGACCCAGCGCCATGAACAAGTTGGTCAGGAAGAGGATGGCAAAGAAAATGCCCAGCGCGCTGGCGACGCCGCCGAGAATCCCCCGGCGCGAGTACACGATGCCGAGAGGCGCACCGATCAGCACCGCGGTAAGGCAACCGAATGGCAGAGCGATGCGGTGGTGGAGGAAGGTCTTGAATGGAGCGAGCTTGGCCTCCGGGTAGTAGGTGTGCGAGCGGATGAACGCGTTGAGCTGAGGCACGCCGAGGTGTTCGGGGTTGATCCCAGCGGTGATCAGATCCCACGGGCGTTCACGCCAGTCGAACTCCAAGTGCTTCTGAGGGAACGTGGTCTGTGAGACCATGCGCTCTTCCTCGTCGTACTCGAACACACGGCCCTCGTAGAAGATCCAGAGGTCCTGGGTGTAGTCCCAGTAGATGCGGTCGGCGATGATGACCTTGGTCAGCCGATCTTCTTCGTCGAAGTCGGCAACGACGACATTCTCGATCTTGTTTTTCCGGCTGTAGAACTCGGGAAACCCACCGACGTACCATTGGCGGTTGTCGACGCGGTTGATGTAGGCCTGGTCTTCGGCTCGGAAGCGGTCCCTGCTTCGTTTGCTTTTCTTTTTCGACTGGGCCTGTTCGATAATCTCCTCTTTCAGGGCGCGTTGTGCGCCGTCGGCACGGGGTGCCCAGTGGAAGCTGAAGACGAATGAGATGAAGGTCGCGTAAAGGCCGATGACAATGAGGGGCATCAGCACGCGGGTGGAACTCATTCCGGCCGAGAGCAGCGATACCAGTTCGTTCGCTTTGGACATTTTGCTCAGAGCGAAGAGCAACGCCAACAGCAAGGTGATGGGAAGCATCAGTAGGCTCAGGCTCGGAAGCTGGGTGCCGTAATAGCGGGCAATACCGGCGATGGAGACTTTGGCTTCGGTGAAATCGCTGCCGTTGTTGGCCATGTCGGAGATGATCCAAATGGCAGTGAACCCACCGAATGCGAGAGCAAACGGTCCGAGGAAATTGCGTACGACGTAGCGGTCGACGATGCGGGCCCGCCCGTACAACCAGGCCATGAAGGGTACCGATAAAATCAGCAGCAGCATCAACGAGCTGGCGATCCAGAATTCGGCGAGCCACGGTTCGTCGCCCATTTCACTGCCGGAGGCTTCGGTCAGGCCGTTGCGGATCATCGACGGAATCCAGGTGACGCAGAGTGCCAGAGCCACCCAGATCAGAGGCCAGGTCAATGTGGCGCGGCCCTTTTCTCGGTGGCGCCAGATGACCCAAACCACCCAGGCCGGAAGCAGCATCGCAGCCAGCATCCCCAGGTGCGCAATGAGAAAGTCGAACCACATCTGCTCGCTTACCAGCGGCATTTCCTGGCTGCGGCTCATTGGCAAGGCATCGACAGCGAGGTTCACCTTGGTGGACCAAGGTTTGAGCGCCACCCACGTCAGGATGGCGGTGGTGATAACCCCGAGATAGGCAAGCACGCGGGCGTAGAGCGACTGCGATGCCAGTTTGGTCATCGCGGCTTGGAGGGGTTGCAGCTTAGCGGAGAAAGAGGATGGCATGCGGACAATGGATGGCCGTTGGTGCATTCCTGGTGGTCAAGAATGTGCTTCTCTATGTAATGTCACCATCGGGCTGGGTCAAAGGAAAGGACGGGATCTGTAAGATTCGCCTAATGGCCACGTACCGCTGGCGCTCCTGCGCGGAGTAGGGTAGTTGCTAGCCCGGTATGGGCGCGGGCAACGCCACTCTAAGATCTGTATGACTGAATCGTTTTGAAGCTGATGAGATTGAATTTGATGATGGTATTGGGTGCTGCTGCGCTGACGGTTGGTAATGCGGCGGCGGCTCCCGAGCAGTTGAGTGAGAGTGATCGCGCGGCTTTGCTCAAGAAGTTGGACGTGATCAAAGAGGACAACGAGGCCAAGGTGGAGGCCAGATTCCGTGCGGCCAACTCGGCATACCGGCAGGCGATGTCGAGCGGCTCCGAGGCTGTGAAGTTCTATCTCGACTGTGTGAAGAAGGTGAACTTCGACGACCAGAACAAATCATTCCGAGAGTTTCGGGAGTGGAGGGATCGTCAGGATGCCAAGTTGTCGGCGCAGGAGTTTCGTCGTGCCCTGCAGTACCAGTTGCGCTGGCTTTCGCTGACTTTGAAGGCGGCCTCAAGCGATGGACCAACCACGGAGTTATCCAATGAAGCGGCTGATATTATTGCCGACATTTTTGCTGATGGGGAGAAGTTGGAGGGGCAGGTCGGCGTGCTCCAGCAGGGGGTGAACGGCACGTTTTTTGCCAGGGCCTACAAGTTGAATGGGATCCAAGTGGAGAAGTGGCCGATGTCGCCATTGCCGTTGGCTCGGGTTTTTGACGAGGTGATCCTGCCGCCGTTGCGCAACCGTGCGAGTGTGGAGCGATTGCACCGTGCGTGGGAATCACGCATTGATTATGAGGCGCAGGTGGTGAAGGTGCTGTCGTCGTCGCTGCGGCAGAAGAACGAAAGCAAGAGCCGTGAGGAGAAGGATCGCGAGGAGCTGGCTTACGAGAAATTCCTGACCGAGCAGCGGCCGGAGTTGGTTTGGCAGATGGAGGTGGATTGTTTCAAAGCGGGGGACCAGCGGGAGGCGGCGCGTCGCATGTTCCGTCATTTGACCAAGAACCTGACTCATACCAGAGCGCCGGAGTGGGAGAAGGAGTTTCGTCAGTTGATCACGCCGAAGGCAACGGTCAGCGATAAACCCGCGGCGTCGGGTGATTCCGCTGGCGATGAGAAGCCGGTGGCATCGGTCGGTCGCAACGTGGTGGCGGACAAAAAGGCAGCGGGCGAGGCAATCGAGGATAACCGTATGTTCGACGTCCCCGAAGGTGGGCTCGATCCGTTCATGGTACGCTAGGTGTGGCACCGTTGGTAGTACGGTTCTGGCATCCGTAGATTGCGCTGAGTCTGCGGATGATTGATTTGATGTCGTTGGGCCCGCCTCTATGGGGCGGGGCGCATGGGAGTGCGGCGAGGATCGCCGCTTTGTATCGGCCTGCGCGCTCCGTGATACGCGTTGTTTTCTGATGTCACAAGGCGTGGGCGCAGGTGCCGGCACGCTTTCAGCGTGCGGTAGTTGTGATGATCGGTATCCCAGGGTGACGTCGCCAGAGGCTCCGTTCACCCTGGGCTGGTTTGCGCCTCGCTTTCAGCGAGCAAGGTGGTCGCTACGCTCCGTGGAAGAAGTCGACGGGGACGTCGAGCCTCCATTGAGTTGGCGGCATAGTTGGAGCGACGGTGTCCTCACCGTCATTGAGTGGCGTCGCAGGGCGAGTGGATGGCAGATGGTCGCTGCGCTCCGTGGAAGAAGTCGACGGGGACGTCGAGCCTCCATTGAGTTGGCGGCTTAGTTGGAGCGACGGTGTCCTCACCGTCATTGAGTGGCGTCGCAGGGCGTGTGGATGGCAGATGGTCGCTACGCTCCGTGGAAGAAGTCGACGGGGACCTCGAGCCTCCATTGAGTTGGCGGCTTAGCTGGAGCGACGGTGTCCTCACCGTCATTGAGTGGCGTCGCAGGGCGTGTGGATGGCAGATGGTCGCTGCGCTCCGTAGTAGAACTCGACGAGGACGTCGAGACTCCATTGAGTGCGGCATAGTTGGAGCGACGGTGTCCTCACCGTCATTGAGTGGCGTAGCAGGGCGTGCGGATGAAGATGGTCGCTACGCTCCGTGGAAGAAGTCGACGGGGACGTCGAGCCTCCATTGAGTGCGGCATAGCTGGAGCGACGGTGTCCTCACCGTCACGGGCGGTGCTTCCGAAGCGTGTGCTGCCGGGCTAGCGAGTGCGGCGATAGCTTAGGAACACATCATCACCGATTTGTTGGTGATGCGTTAGTTCGAACTGAAGGCTCGCCGGGAGCAAGGGTTGGGCCGCGTTGCCCGTGAGTGTTGGGGCCGCGTGGCCACCGAAGATCCGATTGGTGATAGTGAGATGGAGCTCGTCGATCAGGTCGTGCTCGCAAAGCAATTTGAACAAACCGGGGCCCCCTTCGCAGTGGATCTTTTGCAGAGAATAGGTTTCGGCGAGCTGGGTGATGACGTGGCGCAGGTCGGTCGGGTCTGGGAAGCGGTCGATCGCGACGCCCCACGTTGTGAGAGCATCGGCGGTTTCCGCTTTCACCTGATCGCCGCAAATCACGTGGACTGGTCCGCCGTCGGTGTGAAGCAGGCGGGTGGCCGGATCGAGGGCCGCGGTGGGCGAATAGACCATGCGCCGTGGGTAGTGGCCGGTGACGGCGCCGCCCATGGTCATGTCATCGACTTCGACGGTGCGGCGTCCGACCAGCAACGCATCGGCACCGGCGCGCAGCTTTTTCAAGCGACGGTGGTCGTCGGTGGTGGCGGAGAACCCGGACGGTGTGAGCGTGCGGGTCGAGACCTTGCCGTCGGCAGTGATCAAGAAGTTGGCGCTGATGACAGGCATGGCGGTGTTATTTGGGGCGCTCGTCGTCGGTGTCGTCGGTTTCCTTGGCTTCGGTCTGCTCAGCGGATACCTCTGGCTCTTCACTCTCTGGTGATGATGTGGAGGCCGGTCTGATCACGGCATCGACTGGAACTTCTTCCGTGGGTGTGGAGGCTGCGGTAGGAGCAGGAAGGGGCTCGGCAGCAGGCTTCGCCTCGGTTTCCGATGGCTCGGTGGTGGCCGGGGATTCGGACGAGTCGTCTTTTTCCACCAGTGCGGCTTTATCGGCTTCCGACTTCTTCGATGCGTACGCTTTGCGGATGAACTTGGTGATCAATCCGGCAATCACGAGCAGACCGACGCCGGTGGCGATGCTCATCACGCTGTCCTGCCACGAGCTTTGGCCGCTGGCGGATTGCGCCACGCCTGAGCTGGTAACGATGATGCCCACCACGTAGCAGCCGGTGATGAGGATCGACATCGGCAGGTAGACAAAGAATGGAACGCGCAGGAAGCCGAGGATGTAGTTGTGGATGAAGAGCGGGATGCCCGGCGTTGCGCGCAGCAGGAAAATCAGACCGATGTAGTCGCGGCGGCCGAGTTCCGGGATCTTGAATTTGGTCAGCTTGAGCCATTTGTCTATCAACTTGCGCGCAGGGTAGGCCGCCACGAAATAGGTCCACGTCATGTTGAGAGTCACGCCGACCAGAGCCAATGCACACGCCTGGGTGAGCGGCATGTCACTCCAAGCAACGCCGACGGCACCGAGCAGCAGACTCATGGGGAAGGGCAGGGCCGGAAGGATGACGATTGCGAGGAAGAGTGCCCATTTGTTTGAGGAGATGAACTCCCAGCTGTCTTTGGCGGTGTTCCAGATCTGATCCAGGTCGAGGCCGAGGAAGTGAGCGGTGATGCCACTGATGATGACCACGGCCAGGCCCGCGCCGACGAACTTGAGGAAGCGCGGGTGTTTGATGATTTTCTTAAGCAGGTCCATGAGAGGAGTCGTTTGGGTTGGCTGGTGCGATGCGGTTAGCCAACAGGTGGAGACACCATGATACCGGCGGCCACAATTGCCAAGCGACGATTTTTGGCTGGATTGATCCGAAGTGGGCAGCTATCTGGGCGCATGACTTTTTCGGATCCGATTTTCTTTGTGCCACAATGCTTCGAGCGCGTGTGGGGCGGGCGTAAGCTGGCAGACGTTTTTAACAAACCTGTTGCAGATCCTGAGGTGCCTACTGGTGAGTCGTGGGAAGTGGTCGACCGGCCGGAAGCGGTGAGTGTGGTGGATGGTGGCGATTACGCCGGCCAGACCTTGCACCAATTGTGGAGCGGCCAGCGTGAGGAGGTCTTTGGTGCCGGCTTGCCGGAGAGTGAGCATTTCCCGCTGCTGATCAAGATTCTGGATGCGGCGGATAAGTTGTCGATCCAAGTGCACCCACCGGCGGCGATTGCCGGAGACATGGGAGGCGAGCCGAAGACAGAATCGTGGATCCTGGCAGGCATCGATCCGGAGGCTGCGTTGTATGTCGGGTTCTCGAAGGAGACAACTCGTGAGCAGTTCGCCGAGGCAATCGAGAACGGGACGGTGACCGACGTAGTGCATGAACTGCGCCCACAGAAGGGCGATTTCATTCACCTGCCTAGCGGGCGCCTGCACGCGATTGGCGCCGGATGTTTGATTTTTGAAATCCAACAGAACAGCGACACCACCTACCGCGTGTACGATTGGGATCGCAAGGGGCTGGATGGAAAACCGCGCGAACTACATATCGATGAGTCGCTGCAATGCATCGATTTTGATGATGTCGAGCCATCGCTAGGTAAAGCCGAGGGTGAGCGTTTGGTAGGTTGTGAATATTACACCATCGACCGCTGGGAACTGGCGGCCGGTGCCGAGCGCGATCTCGAGGTGGGCGAGCGTTTTGCCATCGTGGCGGTAGTTGAGGGCAGTGTGCAATGCGGTGGTCGCGACGCGGGTGTCGGGACGTTCTTCATTGCGCCGGTTGGATGTGCGCCGCTGGTGGCCGGAGAGAATGGGGCGTCGGTCTTGGTGACGCGGATTCCGTAGGGTGGACGGAGCGGGTTGGTGGTTCGGTTTTGGGGGATCCGCAGATTACGCCGATTCCGCAGATGATTAGGTGTCGTTGGCGTGACGCGGTCCCCCGTCGTAGCGCAGGGTGTTTGGGAGTGCGGCGAGGATCGCCGCATTGTATTCACCCGGGAGCTCCGTGATATGGGGTGCTCTCAAATGTCACCAGCTGTGGCCGCGGGTGCCAGCACACTTTCAGCGTGCGGGTTTCCGGCGATGCCGGTATCCCAGGGTGACGTCGCCTGAGGCTCCGTTCACCCTGGGCTGGTTTGCGCCTCGCTTTCAGCGAGGTGGGGGGGGGGCGGCGCAGGGCATGCGGATGGAGGTGGTCGCAGCGCTCCGTGGATGAAGTCGACGGGGACGTTGAGCCTCCATTGAGTTGGCGGCTTAGTTGGAGCGACGGTGTCCCGACCGTCATTGAGTGGCGGCGCAGGGTGTGCGGATGGAGGTGGTCGCTGCGCTCCGTGGATGAAGTCGACGGGGACGTCGAGCCTCCATTGAGTTGGCGGCTTAGCTGGATCGATGGTATCCCCACCGTCATTGAGTGGCGCCGCAGGGTATGCGGATGGAGGTGGTCGCTGCGCTCCGTGGAAGAAGTCGACGGGGACGTCGAGCCTCCACTGAGTTGGCGGCTTAGCTGGGGCGACGGTGTCCCCACCGTCATGGGTTGGCGCCGCAAGGCGTGCGGATGGAGGTGGTCGCTGCGCTCTGTGGAAGAAGTCGACGGGGACATTGAGCCTCCATTGAGTTGGCGGCTTAGTTGGAGCGACGGTGTCCCCACCGTCATTGAGGGGCGGCGCTGGGTGTGCGGATGAAGATGGTCGCTGCGCTCCGTGGAAGAGGTCGACGGGGACGTCGAGCCTCCATTGAGTTGGCTGCCTAGCTGGAGCGACGGTGTCCCCACCGTCATTGAGTGACGCAGCAGGGTGTGCGGATGGAGGTGATCGCTGCGCTCCGTGGATGAAGTCGACGGGGACGTTGAGCCTCCATTGAGTTGGCGGCTTAGTTGGAGCGACGGTGTCCCGACCGTCATTGAGTGGCGGCGCAGGGCGTGCGGATGGAGGTGGTCGCTGCGCTCCGTGGATGAAGTCGACGGGGACGTTGAGCCTCCATTGAGTTGGCGGCTTAGTTGGAGCGACGGTGTCCCCACCGTCATTGAGTGACGCAGCAGGGTGTGCGGATGATGATAGTCGCTGCGCTCCGTGGAAGAAATCGACGGGGACGTCGAGTCTCCACTGAGTTGGCGGCTTAGTTGGAGCGACGGTGTCCTCACCGTCATGGGTTGGCGTGGCCGGAGCGATGATGATGGAAATGCCATTCCGCGCCGCATCGGGAGCTTTGCGTCTTTGCGTCTCTGCGTGAGTATTCCGATCCGACGTGTGCTCGCCGCGGGGGCGAGCGGGTCGCTCTGTGCTCGATTTTGAGTTGATTTCTTGCTTGCGCTTCGTGCGGATGAAGCGAATCAATATGCCATGATCAGCCGAATTTTCGCTACTGCCTCACTTGCTGCCCTTGCGCTGGTTGGCGCATCTTGTGAACGTCACTCCTGGGAAGACACCAAGGTGCTGCACCACCATGGCGGTCATGGCGACCACGGACACGGTGACGCACATGGCGATGACCACGGCGACACCCACGAAGCCGACCACAAAGACGCCGCTCAGGCGGATGAGACGCACGCCGAAAAGCACTAAGCGGCAGCGTCCTGGCAGGTGCGGGTGATTTGTTTCAAATCGCGCTTGCTGAATATGATTTTCAGACGGCATGGTGTCGGGGATGTCAGACCCCGCTCCGTGCCGTTTCTTTTTGTCGTGGGAGGATGCGTTTCTTCCCCAAGTTTGTGCCCACCTTGAGTCGTCCGATTTCCCGGCGGCCATGGACGAAACCGTAGTCGTGGTGCCCACGGCTAACAGTGGGCGGAGGTTGCGTCAGGCATTGGCGGAACGCGCGGCATCCGGTAGCAGCGGCGCTTTGTTTCCCCCGCGGGTGGTCACTCCGGAGTCGTTCTTCCGTCCGACAGCCCCCAACGTGGCGACGCGTGGCGAGTTGTTGGTAGCCTGGGCGAATGTATTGCGCAGCGTGCCGGACGGGGCCGCTGATACGTTGTTCCCCGAGACCGATACCAAGCGCACGTTTGCGTGGGCGATGCGGGCGGCGAAGCCACTGGTCACGACCTGCGAAGCCGTGGCCGAGGCCGACCACGATTTGGCCGAAGTGGCTGAGCTTTCCGATGAGCCCCAGCGCTGGCAACAACTGGCCGCATTGGAGCAAGCTGTGGCGGACTACCTCGCCGAGCGCGGGAAGTTGTTGCCGAGTACCGCCAAGCGCGAGACCGCTCGCGCCGCGGTCGTGCCCGATGGGGTGACACACATGGTGATTGCCGGCGTGGCCGATCCGGTGCCGCTGGCGGTGCGGGCTTGGAGCGCGCTGAGCGTTCCGGTTCATGTGTTGGTACACGCGTCCGAGAGCTTGGCCGATCACTTCGACGTGTGGGGGCGTCCGGTGGCGGATCTGTGGAAGTCGCGCGTGATCGATCTGCCAGGGGGTAATGCGTCGATTTCGTTGTCGGCCAGTGCCGAGGCCACGGCGGCTGCGATGGTAAGCGATTTCGCGGAGTCGGGCGCTGCCAGCGACCAATGTGCGGTCGGGATTTGTGACGGCGATTTGACTATCTCCGTCCGTGACCAACTGGCTGCCGGCGGGTGGCGTGGGTTCGACCCAAACGGCCGCCCGATCGCGGCGTCGGGCCTGGTGGCGTGGCTTGGTTTGTGGCGTGAGTTGTTCGGTCCGCGCCCGTCGTTTGATATGGCATCCGTGCTACTCAAAGCTCCGGAATCGTTGGCGGTGACGGGGCGCGGCGTGAGCTGCTCGCTCGGGCGTCAGCTCGACAAATTGCACGAGCAGGCGATCCCTGACACCGTCGGGCGTGCGCTCTCCGTGCTACACCAGATGCCGGACGAGATGGCCGAACGTTTCGACCTCGCGCAGCCTGCGCTCTCCGCATTGCGCGATCAGTTGGCCGAACTCAACCGCAAAGGCACCGCAGCCGGGATGCTCAAGTTGGTGGAATCCCTGACAGCTGGTAGTTACGACGACGGTCACGACGGCGGTGCGCTGGAAGCGGTGCTCGGCGCGCTCGACGAATGCGCCGCGCTCGAGGCCAATGGCGAGCTCAGCGGCGGACGCGAATTGATGGACTTGGTGACCGAACTGATCCGCAGCGCCCGCGTGCCCGATGCTTCCGACGACGTGGTGATCGACCTGCAAGGCTGGCTCGAACTGGGCTACGAAAGTGCGCCGCACCTCGCATTGGTCGGTATGCACGAAGGCTGTGTGCCCGAGAACTTGAACGAAGACGCGTTCCTGCCCGAGAGCCTGCGGCGCAAGCTCGGCCTGCGCGACCGCGACCAACGCATGGCGCGGGACGGATATTTGTTGTCGGCCATGGCGGCGAGCCGTTCGGGCGAGGGGAGGTCGTTGCGTTGCTATTTGTCCAAAACCGCGCCGAATGGCGACCCGCGCACGCCGTCGCGTTTGATGATGCGTTGTGCTGACCACGAGCTGGCGGAGCGTGTGCGCCATTGTTTTGCCGAGGCTGCGGACGAGGGGAAAGTGATCCCAGAGTGGCAGCGCGGTGATTGGCTTCTTAATGTGCCTCTGTTAGAGAACCCGTACGCGGATGGAACGCGCGGCTTCAGTCCGTCGGCGCTGCGTGGTTATTTGTCCTGTCCGTTCCGTTTCTACCTGGAGCGCGTGGTGAAGATGTCACGCGCCGAGGCGGCCAAGCGTGAGCTCGATGCCGGGCAGTTTGGTACGCTCGTGCACGAGGTGCTCGAGGACTTCGGCCGCGAGCCGGCGATCCGCGACAGTGTGGACGCCGAGGAAATTGCGGCGTGGCTGGTGGCGCGGCTCGATGCCATTGCCCAGCGCAACTACAGCGAGGCGATGACCCTGCCGGTAATGGTGCAAGTGGCGTCGGCGCGCGAGCGGCTGCGTTCGTTTGCCACGATCCAAGCGGAGCAACGCGAGGCTGGCTGGCAGATCGTCGACGTCGAGGTGCGGGTGAAGGATTGGGCGCTCGACGGCGTGCCGATCAACATGACCATCGACCGCATCGACCGGAATAGCGACGGCGCCTACCGGGTGGTCGATTACAAGACGTCGGCCAAGGCGAAGAAGCCCGAGGGCGTGCATGTCGCCAAGAGCAAAGGCGAGCGCGTGGCGATGGCGGATCTCATGGAGGATGAAAAGGGCACCCCTCTTGAGTGGCAGGACTTGCAGTTGCCAATGTATGTCGCCTACGTGGCGAAAACGCAGGGCGTGTCATCGGTGGATGTGACCGCGGCCTATTGCAATCTGGGCGACAGCGAATCCAGCACCGGCTTCGAAGAGTGGCCGATTTCCTTGGAACAAATGCAAAGTGCGATGGAGTGGATGCAGGGCGCGGTAGCGCGGATCAGGCAAGGTGTGTTTTGGCCGCCTAGCGAGGCCGCGGCCAAGTTACATTATGACGAGTTTGGCGCGCTGGCGCCGGATGGCTTTGAGAATGCGGTGCCGGCGGCGGTGGTCGCGGCTCTCAGTGGAGAGGAGGTGGCACGATGAGCCAGTCTGCTAACCATTCAGAGATCCGATCGATGGTGATCGAGGCATCCGCCGGATCGGGGAAAACCTACCAGCTCGCCAACCGTTTCCTGGCATTGCTCGCCGCTGGCGTGAAGCCGGAGCACATCATCGCGCTGACCTTCACCCGCAAAGCCGCCGGGGAGTTCACCGAGCGGATCCTGAGCCGGCTGGCTCTGGCGGCGGGATCTCCGGACGATGCCGGGGCGCTGGCATCTGACATCGTGCGCACGTGGAATGGCGACGGCACCAGCCAGCCTGCCATGTTCTCGTCACCACCCGCCCTCGTCGCTCCGGATGCCGCGGGTTGTTTGGAGATGCTCAAGGCGGTGGTCGACTCGCTCGACCGCATCACCTTGTCCACCTTGGACAGCTTCTTCCTCAAAGTCGTGCGTCAGTTCTCGTTCGAGCTCGGGCTAAGTGGCTTTGAGTTGTTGGACGACCAACAACAAGCCGCCGCTCGTGAGCGCGTGTTGCAGGATTTGTTTAACTCATCGGGCGCCAATGAAAAAGGGCGCGATAACTTCCTCCAGGCGTTCAAGTTGGCGACTTATGGCAAAGAGGTGTCGCAGATCAGCAGCACGCTGGAGAAGTATCTGGAGTCGCAGCACGAGCGGATTGTCAACGCACCGGAGGAGAGCAAGTGGGCGAACCTGGAGCGTTTGTTCCCCAACGGGATCCAACTGCCAATGGACATCGACCGCAAAGCCGAGCTGGCGGTGGCGCGTGGCGAAGTGCCGGCGATGGCGGAAGGCGCACGCAAGGGCTACGACAAGCGCTGGATCGCCTTGATCGACCAGTTGGAAGCTTACAGCCCGGGCAATGTCAGTGAGATCAAATCGGCTTTGTTTGGTCTCCTTTGCGAGCAGCTGGACGCCCTGCGTGCCGGTGCTGGGGAAGATGTTTATTACAAGAAGAGCTACCCACTGACACCGAATCTCTCGGCTGCGATGTTCCGCGTGATCGGCAACATCCTTTTCACCGAGCTTAAGGTAATCGCTGGCCGGACCCTCGGGCTTTACGGCGTGCTCAGTGCGTATGAAAACGCCTACGACGAACAGGTCCGGCGCTATGGCCAGCTGGGGTTCAGCGACCTGACGCAATTGCTGGCAGGAGGCGGTGTGGATCTGGGCAGCCGCCTGGAGGAACTGCACTACCGTCTCGATAGTCACTACGACCATTGGTTGCTCGATGAGTTCCAGGATACGTCGATGAGCCAGTGGAATGTGGTCGAAGCGCTGCTGGGTGATGCGGTGCTCGACGCCGAGGGGCGGCGTTCGTTGTTCATGGTGGGCGATGCCAAGCAGGGGATCTACGGCTGGCGCGGCGGAGACGTGCGCTTGTTTGGCGAGCTGATGGAACGCGCCGACTGGGCGCCGCGTCGTGACGTGTGGCCGATGTCGAAGTCGTGGCGCTCGTCGCAGGTGGTGCTCGATTTGGTCAATCAGATCTGTGACCCGCAGCTGGGCTCGATGGGGCGTTTCCCTGCCGCTGCCGTGGCGCGTTGGCGTTACCAGCACCACGAGGCGGCGAAGGATCTGAGCGGTTTTGCCGAGGTGGTGGCAATCGATGCCAAGGCGTCGGCTGCCGAAGGGGTGAAAATTAACAAGGCGGATAAGGACGAGGCGACGCTCGATGCCCTGGCCGCGAGGGTGAAGCGCATCGATCCGCTGCGCCGCGGGTTGTCGTGCGCGGTGCTCGTGCGCTCCGGCGCCCACGCCGACCTGGTGGTCGAGGGCCTGCGCTCGCGCCTCGGCAAGGGCTTCCCGGTGGAACTCGACTCGGAGGTGAGCATCGGCGAGGACAGCCCGCTCGGGCGCGCCATTACCGACTTCTTCCGCTGGCTGCGCACACCGGCCGATACCTTTGCCTCGAACCACGTCTGGATGACTCCGCTCGCACCGGCCATGGACGCGCTCGGCGAGACGCCATCCAAAGTGTGGGGGGAGGCGGTCAGGCGCTTCAGCCGTCACGGTGCGGCTGGGTTGATGGAATTGATCGTCACCTCGCTGAGCGAGCGTGGCGGGTTGTCGGAGCTCAATGCCAACCGCTTGCAGGACATCCACCGCGCCGCCGAGCGTTTCGATGCCGTTGGGGGCACGATCGCCGAGTGGGTGGGCACGCTGGAGTATTTGAAACGCCGCGAGCATTCCCGCAAGGGAACGGTGCAAGTGATGACCATTCACAAGTCGAAGGGGCTTGAGTTCGATGCCGTGATGTTGCCGTTTGTTTCCTCTGACGCCTTTGACCACAAGGGGCGCGTCTCGATGATCGAGCAACGCGGTGCCCGCCGTGAGGTGGTGAACCAGATCATGCGCCCGGCCGACCCTGTGGTGGAATCTAACGAGGTGCTGGGCGAAATGATGGCGGAATGGTCTGAGGACCAATGTTACGAAGGCTTCTGCCTGGTGTACGTCGCATTGACCCGTGCCGCCCGCTCGCTTCACGTGCTGGTGGAGGCCACACCGGGCAACGACGACAAAGCCAACCCGCGCGACTGGATCATTGGCTCGGTCGGCGATGGGATGGGCGTGGCAAAGGGCGACCTAGGCACGCAGGACGAGCACGTTCTCTACTCCGAGGGCGATGCAGATTGGTTCGCCACCGCACCACCTCAGGAGCAATCAGCGCCATCCTCCGCCCAGGCCGTGGAGCTCGGCACCGCCGTCGCCCGACGCAAGCGACGCTCACCAAGCGATCACTCGGCCGAGGCAGACGGGGAGGGTGCCGCATTCCCAACCAGTGCGCTCGCATCCCGTGCGGGCATGCGCTTCGGCAGCGAGGTACACGCTTTGTTCGAGCGCATCCGTTGGGCCGATGACGCACCAGCGGTCCTGGACTCGGTTTCCAGCGATGCCGCTACTGCCGTCGTCGAAACGCTCGCCGCCCCTGCTGTGGCGGCGTGGTTCGCCCGCCGCGACCGTGTGGAGGTTAGCTGCGAACGCCCGATCGAGGCGGTGATCGACGGTGTCTGGATCAGCGGCGTCATCGACCGCTTGGAGGTTGAGCGCAATGCCACGGGAACTCCAGTTGCCGCCCGCATCATCGACTTCAAAACCGACCGCGTCGACTCCGAGGACGTCCTCATCACCCGCTACAGCAACCAGCTGCAAACCTACCGTCGCATGGTCGCGCTGGCACTGGAGCTTCCGCCAACCACCATCACCTGCGCCCTCGTCAGCACCGCGCTCAAAGCCGTGGTCGAGGTGTGACGCAGTTGGGGCATGACCATTTGATCCATCGCCCATCCTTCCCGCGCTTCGGGGCGCGGATGGATGGGGGTGGACTGTTGCCAAGAGTTGGCGGAGAGCGAACTCCTTCCGATGTGCGCTCTGATTTCCAGGCGTCTGGCAGGAGAGGGGAGGCGCCAGGCTAAACGAGTGAACACTCGAAATTCTCAACAAACACGCCGAGTTCTTGCAATCTTGTATCCTAACGATCACTCTCCACCCGAGTGGTATCGCTCCGATATCACTACCCCCGTATTAATAAAACTGTTATCTCATAAAAAGGAAACACATGAAAGAATTTATAATATCTATAAGGGATTCACTGGCATTTAGTGCATTAATATTTGGTGTTTGTGTAATTATTGCAGCAGACGCTTTCTCTTCAAATTTGTCAAAAAGTATTAATAATGTATCATCTTCTGTTGAACAGGCAGGAAGATATATGCATACAACTGACACAATAAAATTAGAACATTCTGGTGTAGGAGAACCTCTACCAATCGGGCGTAAACATCCAGTCAAGATTGAAATAATTGAAGAAAAATAATAAAAAGATAACAAATCGATCGAGGTGATCCTCTTAGAAGCGCGCGTTCGTTCCTCACTTACGCTCCTAAGAGTCTACCTCATCTCTGACGTTGGACTATGAAACAAGACATGAGAATAATCACCAGTGTGCTTGCAGTCGTGGCTACATTGGCACTGAACACCGATCTTATTGCCGGCGAAATCAACTCGGACCAGCTTGCCGAGGGTTTCATTTCATTTGTGGCCAAGGTGGAGAAGTCTGATGCGGATGCCAAGACGGTAGAGAAGATGCGCCAGGAATTGAAGAGGGCTCATAAGAACCCGCTTCTCGTCCCATACAAATTTGAAGGGAAGAAGTGCGACCGTGTCGAATTGGTGAAAACGATAGAAGCTGGTATTCGAAAATGGAAGGCATCGGATATCCCCTTGTCCAAGAGCGCTAGTTTCGCATCTGACTCGAAGAACCTCCAAAGCCTCTCAGATGCTGAGCTGATTGTTGCGAAGAGACTTGTAGAGCAAGTCGTCACCCAAATCGAACGAATAAAGTAGTGTATAACAAGGCTTTGGCTCCAAATTCTGACCACGCCTTGAGTCGAGATGCTTTCCATAATATGAACGCTTAACCGACAGTCGGAGGGTGCCTGCCAGTCAGCGGCAGGTGGACTCGGACGCTAGGCTATAAAAAAAATGTTCTCCCGAATCTTAGTCACAATTGCTGTTTTAGTGACGCCCGTATTGGCGGCTGGTGAGCTCATCCGCGATGCGAAGCCAAAGAGTTGCTTTCTTTTCTCCTGGGGCAAGGGGCCGAACTGGAAGACGGAGATTTCAACTGAGTTTCACCGCCACCACCTCAATTTGAAGCGCCCGTATGTGGATGATCGATACTTTAAGCCCACTGCGGAAGCACTTACTTGGATTGACAGGACGGTCGCCCCCAAAATTTCAGAGATTGCGAGGGTCGATGGACGGATCGTGCTTCGGGTGGACTACCCTATTGACGGCAAGTTCGGACGGGAGTTCGACTGTGTGATGCTCGCGATGGAGACCGCGCCCAAATCGGAGTGGTTCGCGCCATTCTTCGTGGCTCGACCAGAGCTTTTCAGCGGTCGATTTGTTTCGAGTGACTCAGTCAGAATCGCCTACATCGCCACACTAGGGTTCACCGGCACTGGCGCGATGCGAACGCATTACCTTTTCGATCTCGTTGGAGACCATCCGGCACTGCTCGATTCAGCTTCAGCTGACCGTGTGCGCTCTGTTGATTTTGACACGGACGAGGAATATCAGGCAGCCCTTAGGACATTCGACCGCGAAGCCGCACTACTCAACGAAGAACAAGTCGGCACTGACCAACCCGCTGCCGCTCCGGAGTCGGAGTCGGAGGGTGAGGAGAAACCTAAACCGGAGTCGGAGGGGCGCCGCCAGTAGCGGGTGGCTGGCTTTTGACACTCTTCACAAAGAATCGCTCCATGCACAAGGTTCTCACACTGCTGTTTTTCTCATTCGTCGTTTCGTTGCGGTCCGAGATTCCTAAGAACGTGCTTTGGGAGTCGGAGAGGATTGATGTGGATGGTGAGGTGGGACAGGTTCTCGGGCTGAAGCTTTACGATGAGAAGAGGGTTTGGATGGAGCGGATCGTCTTTAAGGATGGGAACGTGGTATCGAGTATCGGTGCGAATACGGATTATTTGATCAAGGGGAGTTATATCGTGTTTCATGTGTGCGATAGGCAACATGAGAATACAGAGGATGAGGAGTGGCTTGAGACCAAGACGTGGGAGGGATACACGTGGAGTTATCGCGATGGTGTTCTAGCTCTAAGCTCCGGTCAGGATGGGAAGACGATTCAGTACACCCGAGCTGATCTCAAAGAGCCAAGGCGGGTTCTCGGTAAGTGAGGCTCATTGGTTGTGGCTGAAAGGATGACCTGATTGGGTGCTGCGTGGGGGATGGTGTTTTTGGACAGGATTCACATGATGAACATGATTTGGGGCTGCACCCATTGTCAGGATCTGAGGGTGGGACGTGAGTAGGTTTCCGGTCAGCCGGATCGCCAGGTACGCAAAACTTTGGGTCTTTGGGGTTTTGCGTGAGTATCCTCTAAAGTGTGGCTGCGTCGGATGGGATTGTTTGCCAACCTGAAGATCGGCGTTCCAGTTGGGGTGTTGCGTCTCGAAAGCTCTAGATGAGGCGTAATGTGGCAGTGCCCTTGATGATTGGCTTGCCGAGCGGGACATCGGTGGTCAGGGTGGGGCGGGTTTTGATTCCTGCGAGGCAGACAATGAGAGGAGCTTGATGATGAAAGAGAGCATTTACAGGGTGGTTGGGTTGTTGACGTTGATGGGAGTGCTATGGGAGGGAAGCATGGGACAGAGTGTTGCGGCTGAACCGCTGAAGGTCTTCGTATTAGTCGGTCAGTCGAACATGCAAGGGCATGCGATGGAGGAGACAGTTGAGCACATCGGAATGGACCCGCAGACGGCACCGTGGCTTGAGCGACTGAGGGATAAGGATGGAAAGGCAAGGGTCTACTCCGATGTTCCGGTGTCCTATTTGTCGGATCGCGGGGTGAAGCGGGGGGCACTGACGACTGGGTTTGGTGCGGATGATCGAAAGATCGGGCCTGAGCTGACCTTTGGCATTTGGATGCACCTGGAGTTAGGCGAGCCGGTTTTGCTCATCAAGGCGGCATGGGGAGGTAAGAGCTTACACACCGATTTCCGGCCGCCGAGTGCGGGTGCTTATGAGTTTAGTGAGAGGCATCAGGAGTTGCTCACCAAGCAGGGAAAAGACATCGAGAAAGTTGAGACCGAGCAGAGAGAGGCATCGGGGTATTATTATCGACTGACGGTTGATCACGTGAAATCCGTGTTGGCTGATATTGGCAAGGTGTACCCGGAATACGCTTCGGAGCATGGGTACGAGCTGGCCGGTCTGGTGTGGTTTCAAGGATGGAACGATATGGTGGATGCGAACACGTACCCGGATCGGGAGGCGGCTGGAGGTTATGATGAATACACGCGTTTGTTGATGCACCTGATACAGGATTTGCGGCGTGATTTGTCGGCACCTGAGCTGCCGGTGGTGATTGGTGTGATGGGCGTTGGTGGTCCAACTGCGAGTTACGGGCCTGACCAGCGGCGTTATGTGAGAATGCACCAGAACTTCCGCGACGCGATGGCAGCTACGGCTGCATTACCTGGGTTTGAGGGAAATGTGGTGGCGGTACGGTCTGAAGAGTATTGGGATCCCGAGTTGGGGGCGTTGGTAGCCCGGGATGGGAAGCTGCGTTATGAGGTGAAGCAGAAGAAGCTCCACGGTAAGGAGGCGCAGGCGGCGCTCGATGTTCTGCGCGCGGATGAGTTTTCTCAAGCGGAGCTTGAGACGTTGAAGAAGGGGGTGTCGAACTACCCGTTCCACTATTTGGGATCGGCGAAGATCCTGGGTGGGATTGGGATTGCTTTTGCTGAGGCGATGCTGGAGTTGATGAAGGTCAAATGATGAGAGGCATCCCACGACGCGGCATTTAGACAGGATTCACATGATGATCATGAGCCCATTGTCATGATTTGAGGCGGGCGTGAGTTGATTTGCAGTGAGGTTGATCACCAGGTGCGTAAATCTTTGGGGCTTTGCGTGAGTATTCCCAAGAGTGCGGCTGTGCCGGATGGGGTTGGTTTGCCGACCAGAGGGTCGGCGTTCCAGTTGGCGCCTCAGGCGGATAGGGCGGCGACTCCGTAGTTGAGCTTTGCGTCTTTGCTGCTCTGCGTGAGTATCCTCTGAAGTGCGGCTGCGCCGGATGGGGGTGGTTTGCCGACCTGGAGATCGGCGTTCCAGTTGGCGCCTCAGGCGGATAGAGCGGCGACTCCGTAGTTGAGCTTTGCGTCTTTGCGTCTCTGCGTGAGTATCCCCTGAAGTGCGGCTGGGCCGGATGGGGTCGGTTGGCCGACCAGAGGGTCGGTGTTCCAGATAAAGAGGCGCTCAGGATGAGGGGGCGTTAGCGGAAGAGCTGGAGCTGGTCGAGGAGGTAGCTGATGGCCCAGCCGGCGAATGCGAGCGAGCCGGCGACCATGAGCAAGGTGACGAGCGCCTGTTTGATGCGGTCGTTGCGGCGCTGGTTGCGTTCGGAGTACCTGAGGCCGCCCTCGACGTGGCGGCTTGGGAGCGGTTCGTCGTCCATTGGCAGCAGGTCGCGTTCGCGGATGCGGCGTTCGGCTTCGCGGGTGGGGGCACCGGCGATTTTTTGTTCCAGCTCCCTGACCTTCGAGCGGACTTTGTCGACTTCGTCGTCGATGTTGAACAAATCCGGGTGGTCTTTCACGGCCGATGCGCGCACGTCGTGGCGGATCCACGAGGTCTTCTGCTGGTTGCTCTTGGTTTTCAGGCGGGTGCTGAAGCGTGAGCGGCGGATGTTCTTCATGGCGTCGATTGGTGGGAGAGGGCGTGAGGCGAATCCATCTGGTTGTGATGGATCGTTTCACTGTTATTAGGCTCCGGGGAGCAGTGTGGTGATGACGACGTAAACGAGAGCGGCGACGATGAGTGGCAGGGTGAAGGCAAAGCCGGCCTTCAACCACGCTTCAAAGCTGCCGTTGGCCAGTGGTGAGCTTGAGGCGGTGCCGGTGGCGGACTTGTCCTCGGGTTTACCGAGGGCGAGGCGTGCGATAACTTCGTCGTGGTCCTGCTCGGCGTCTTCCAGAGCGGACGTGGCTTTGAGCAGTTCGTCGCGCAGCTGGCTACGCGACCACTTCTCAGGGGTCAGGCCTTCGATCAGATCGAGGTGACGGTTGAAGCTTTTTTTGGCGTGCTCGAGTTGTTCCAAGCGCTTGCGGGCCTGGTAGGTCTCACGGTCTAGCCGTGTCATGCAACGGTTGATTTTCTCGGTGATTTCGACGCGGCCCTTGGTGAACTTTTCCTGGCGGACACGCAGCTCTTCGAGTTCCGACTGATGGCGTTCGAGTTCCTTTTGTTTGTGGCGCAGTTCGAGCAGCTGCTCCTGGGCTTCGTGGAGCTGTTCGCCGAAGTTCTCATCGACCGCGGCTTTCTGGCTCGATTTGACGGTGCCCTTGGAGGTTTCCTCGGTGAACACAGGGTCCTTTGGTAGCGACGATGTGTTTTTCTCCGAGCGGGACGATCCGAGTGGTAAATGACCGTCGGTGGTGGACGATGGGGCGGTGGGGTTTGGAGTACTCATGGCGCGATTTTGGTAAGGATGCGTGTTGGCGCTTGCGGTTAGAGGGCTCCGGTTTCCGGGTGCCTCACAAGTGTATTTGAGTCAATGGGATAGGGCGTTTGAGAGAATGCTTAGATAATTGAATAATATGGATAACTTAATTAAGTCCAGTGTTTTCTGATGGGGCTTGGTAGGGTGATTTTTGTGGTGCGTGAGGTGGTGGATTTCGGGCGATGCAAATCGATGCAATGAGCGTTGCAATTCGAGGAGGCGGAGAGTAGACTCCGCGACCTATGGCAAAGCAGGCTCTCGGAAAAGGACTTGGTGCATTGATCAAAAAACCGTCGAAACCAGGCACGGCGAACAATGTGTCGGCGAATGGTGTTGTATCCGCGCAGGAAGAGGTGCAACCCGGTGAGCGTGTGGAGAAAGTGGCGATCGGGCGTGTGGTTCCGTCGCCATTTCAGCCGCGTAAGGTTTTCCGCGACGACCAGCTTGAGGAGTTGAAGGAGTCGATCAGCCAGCATGGAGTGATCCAGCCGCTGATTGTGCGTGAGGTGGACGGCAAACTTGAGTTGATCGCGGGTGAGCGTCGCTGGCGTGCCAGCCAGGCGCTTGGGTTGAGTGAGGTGCCGGTGGTGCGTCGTGAGGCCAGTGACCGCGACGTGTTGGAGATGGCGCTGATTGAGAACCTGCAGCGTGAGGATCTTGATGCGATCGAGGAAGCGCGAGCGTTCCAACGTTTGGCTGAGGAGTTCTCGCTGCGTCAGGAAGACATTGCCAAGCGTGTGGGCAAGAACCGTGCGACGGTGGCCAACGCGATCCGTTTGCTGGATTTGGCGCCTGAACTGCAGACCCAGGTATCGCAGCGCATGCTGAACACAGGGCATGCCAAGGTATTGCTCGGGGTGAAAGATTTGGAAGCCCAGGTGCTGCTCGGGCATGAGGTAATCCGGCGCAAGTTGTCGGTCCGAGCGACCGAGCGTCTGGTGGCTGAGTTCCAGCGCAGCAAGTCGGGTGACGATGCCAAGCCGAAGGCCGGGCGCTCCTGTGAGGACCAGCTGCCGCCGCAGTACCGTCAGATTGCCAACAATTTGCGTGAGCGCTTTGCAACGCACGTGTCACTCAACCATTCGGCCAAGAAAGGTAAGATTGAGATCGAGTATTACGGCGAGGACGATTTGTCCCGCATCCTCGATTTGCTCGGGATGGGTAACGAGGAATTGTAACTCCCTGAGCGGGAGTGGTGAACGGTGAGAGGCTTTGTCGAAAGGACGCGATGTGTCCGGGCGAGCCGGATTGGTGGGTGTATTTTTTTCTTAAGAATGAGTGGAGCAGGTGATAGAAGCGAGGGCATGTCTGAATTGGACGCTCTTCGTCAACAGGTGGCGGCTGCCCCCCGGGATGCCGGGTTGTGGTTTGCCTTGGGTCGGCAGTGTTTGGAGGACTGGGCGCTGGACGAGGCCCAGGCTGCATTTGAGTCTGTGCTGGAATTGGAGCCCAAGCATGTGGGGGCGCAACTCGAGCTGGCGCGCACGTTGAGTTTCAGCGGAATGAGTTCTGCGGCGATGGTACGAGTGGAGGCGGTTTTGCAACACGATCCATTTTGCGTGGAGGCGATGTTGTTGATGGCACGGATTTTCTGGCAGGACGGTGACGGGGAGTCGGCGCGGCTGTGGTTGCGCAGGGCGTCGACGGTTGATGCGTCGGTGCGTGACCGTGCACTGGAGCGCGAGTTGTCCGAGACGATGATTGCGTCGGACGACGAGATGGACGGGCAGTCACCCGCGCCACGGCCTGCGGGCAATGGCAAGCGTGGACGCAAGTCCAACGAGGGTGCGGTGGACGACGACGATGACGATCCGTTCGGTGATTTTGACGCGCCGACGTGGGAGGAGTCGTTCCAGATGAATGATTTCGAACGGCCTGCGTTGCGTTTTGAGAACGTGTTGGGTCATCCGGAGGTGAAGCGCGAGCTTGGGATGAAGCTGGTTTATCCGGCGCGTAACCCTGAGTTGTTCCGCCGCTACGGCAAGGCGGTGGGCGGCAGTGTGATTCTCTACGGGCCTCCAGGCTGTGGCAAAACCCAGCTCGCCAAGGCAACCGCCGGTGAGATTGGTGCGCGGTTCTTTACCATCAGTCCGCACCAGTTGCTGGATATGTACGTCGGTGGCTCTGAGCGCAATATGCACCATCTCTTTGATTTGGCGCGCAAGGATGCTCCGTCGGTGATCTTCCTCGAGGATATCGATTTGCTGGTGGCCGATCGCTTCCGCCAGCGCGGCAGTGGTGCGGGCAACCAGCGCGGATTGCTGCAGCAGTTGTTGCGCGAGCTGGACAACAGCGACGGCAAGAACAACGGGGTGCTGATCATTGGCTCGTCGAATGCGCCGTGGAACCTGGACCTCTCGGTGAGCCGTCCCGGGCGCTTTGACCGTGCGCTTTACGTGGGGGCTCCGGATTCAGCGCAGCGTGAGGTGTTTATCCGCCGAATGGTGGAGAACAAACCGTGCGAGGCGTTGGACACCGCATTGATCGCGAAGAAGACGCGCGATTTCACTACCTCCGACCTGGACGCGCTGATCGATGCGGCGCTCGACAACGTGCTCGCTTACGCGATGGAAACCGGCGACGAGCGGCCGATGAACACAGCGGACTTCCTCGACGCGCTGGAGCGGGTCAAGGGATCGGTGCCGCTTTGGTTCAGTCGGATGAAGCAGGACGGCGGAACCATGCCATCCGGCTGGGAGGTTTGACTTAGAGTTTGCTAGTGTGCTGGTTTGCAGTTTTCAGAGGGGAACTGCGGAGGGGCTTTGATCGGCCTGC
This sequence comes from Sulfuriroseicoccus oceanibius, assembly GCF_010681825.2. Classification (NCBI taxonomy): domain Bacteria; kingdom Pseudomonadati; phylum Verrucomicrobiota; class Verrucomicrobiia; order Verrucomicrobiales; family Verrucomicrobiaceae; genus Sulfuriroseicoccus; species Sulfuriroseicoccus oceanibius. The sequence goes on from NZ_CP066776.1 coordinate 1,989,626, forward strand.
GGGTGTGCCTTTTGGTATGGCGGATCCGCAGGCTTGGCCGTTTGTGGTGGGCGGGGGATCTCCCAGGGTGTGGTCGCCTAAGGCTCCCGTCACCCTGGGCTGGTTTGCATTTCCCCTGCGGGGAATGAACGGTGGCTCGGGTGTGCAATTGGGGAAGTGCTAGCTGCGCTCGGATTGGAGGATGTCGACAAGAATGTCGACCCACCAGTGATGGGTGGCTGCGGCGAGGGTTCCGATTGGGAGGCGATCTGTAATGATCCGCGAGCATCTGTGACTTAAATGCGGACGGGCGTCGAGGAATGGAGTGACGGTGTCCTCACCGTCCGGGGAAGCGGAGTTGAGTGTGTGGGGAGAGAATGGTCGCTGCGCTCCTGTGGCAGAATGAGTCGCCGGGGACGTCGAGTCTCCAGAGTCTATCCGTTATGGCGGTAGTAGATTTGTGTCGCTTCTCGCGCTGGTGGGGTGGTAATTGGTGGGTATGCGTTGGTTTTTGATGACGGCTTTGAGCTCATGGATTGCGTTGGGGGCTGCGCTGGGGTGTGTTGACCGGCATTTACCGGAGGGGATGAAGTCGGTGGAGGATGCACTTGGTCAGGCCAAGTGGGTGGTGGTAGGGCAGCCGAAGGTAGCGACAGTGCACTATTTTTTGAATGGAGAACGGGTCACCGCAGAGAGTGCATTGGCGCATCTGCGGGCTGGTGATGTGAACGTGGAGGCGGCGTATCGCGTGGTTCTGAAAGTGGGAATGGTGGTGCGAGGGGAGCTTGAGGAAGACGAGCTCACGGTGGGCTGGCGTGAACGGTTCAATGGCCATTTCCGAATCCCACGCCATGCGATGAGGCAGCCGGGTGTTTGGTATTTGATGGGGGACGCGTTGGAGCAGAACGGCTCGCAGCCAGTTTTCTGGACAGGGGGATTACCTCCTGGTGCTGGTAAGGGGGAGGCGAAATTGGTGGAACAAGAGCTTGTGGCGGAGATGGCGGCTCTACCGGTTGATCGCTATTTCGATCTAGGGGAGGATTTGTTGGCGCCGGTGTTGTGGCATGACGAGCCATCGGGGATCGACCGGTGCCACGTGCATGACGAAGCGTTGAGCAAGGTTGAGGTTCCGGTGCGATATGGGGATGGGGTGGGTCGGATAATCTCGGCTCCGGACGATGTGGCGGAGCGTCAGTTTCCTTTTGCGCGTCGGTGGGTACGGGCGGTGGGTAAGCCTGGGTTGGTTCCGATTGAGAAGGCTTTGGTGTGGCGTTGCGGGGCTTGTGGTGATGCCGAGCGCCGTTGGAGGGCCGAGCACGGGGTTTCCAATGGTGCCTTGTTAAGGTTGCCGCAGCCGTGAGGAGTTTTCTGGTGTGTTGGTTTTCAGTTTTCAGAGGAGATCTGCAGCGGGGATTGATCGGCCTGCGGGTGTGCTTGATGCGGGTGACGGCGTCGCTGGCTTGGCCGGTTGGATGGTGGGCGGGTGATCCCAGGGTGTGGTCGCCTGAGGCTCCCGTCACCCTGGGCTGGTTTGCATTTCCCCTGCGGGGAATGTATGGCGGCGCGGGTGTGCAATTGGGGAAGTGCTCGCTGCGCTCGGATTGGAGGATGTCGACAGGAATGTCGACCCACCAGCGATGGGGGGCGTCGAGCCTCCGGTGGTTGGCGCTTACGGTTTGTTCCTGCGCTTGCTGCATCTGTGATTATCCGCGATCATCTGTGGCCTGGATGCGGCCGAGCGTGATTGAGTGGAGTGACGATGTCTTAACTGTCTGGGGCGGCGGCGTTGGGTGTGAGATTGTAGAAGTGGTCGCTGCGCTCCTGTGAGAGAATGAGTCGACGGGGACGTCGAGCCTCCGATGTCTGGTTTTGCTGGAGCGGTCGAAGGCTGGATGGAGTGACGGTGTCTTCACCGTCCGAGCGGGGGAGAGGATGCTCGCTGCGCTCGGGTTGGAGGACGTCGACAGGAATGTCGACCCACCAGCGATGGGGGGCGACGCTCCGGAGATTGCTACTTACGGTTCGTTCCTGCGCTTGCGGCATCTGAGGCAACTGAAAACGCCCTCGATCCACGGCTGGGATCGAGGGCGTTTCGGGTGGGTGAGGTAGATCCTCTATGGCCGAGCAGAAGCTCGTTAGAGGCTGTGGTAGATGTGCTCGAGAGTAAGCATCATGTACGCGGTCGAGAGGGTTGGGTTGTCTTCCATCCAGCGGTTCGAGGCATCGTTAGTCCACGATCCATTTGGCTTCTGGAGGCTGAGCACTTTGAGAGCCAGGTCTTTTTTCCAGTCGATCTTGGTTCCATCTGCGGTTTGGATGGTGTCGATCCCGGCCTTGGTCAGGCCCTTGGACATGGTGTGGAAATAGTAAAACAAGCCTTGGGCGCCCATGTTCGGGTTCTCCTCAATGGTGTAGTTCTTGGTGACCCAATCGGTGACCGCTTTGACGCGTGGATCGTCTTTGTCGACTTCGGCGTAGATGAAGCTGAGCAATCCGGCGTAGCTCATTGAGCCGTACGAGCGCAGAGCGGTGCGTCCGTTAGGAAGTTCTTGTTCACCGGCTTTTGAGTCGCCTGGGAAGTAGACGAACCCGCCGCGGTTGTCTGGATCGCTGCTGGCGAACTCCTGGTCGTTGGTTTCCTCGAGGTTTTGGGTGCGGCTGACGAACTGAATCGCGGCGTCCCAGTTGAGTTCCTTGGCGGCGTCATCGCCTTCGTCTTGGAAGCGTTGGCGGGTGTGGCTGAGGGCTTCCAGAGCGAAGTGTGTGTTGGAGAGGTCGGAGTGAGGGTAGGTGCCACCGTAGCCGATGCCGCCGTCGTATGGGCTGTCGGTTTCGCCGATGGTGTCGAAGTCCGACTGCTGGGCGACGATGTAGCGGGTGGCCTTGAGGGTTTGCTCCTTGTACTTGTCGGTTGGTTCGGCGAGCAGAGCCATCACCGACAGGGCGGTGTTGTAGACGTTCATGCCCTTGACGTAGATTCCGCCGTCTTCTTGTTGGTTGGCGAGGATGAAGTCGTAGGCCTTGCGGGCGAACTCAGGCGTGGTTTGTGGGTTTTCCCGCGCCGGGTTGTTCATCACGGCGGACAGAGCGATTGCTGTGAGAGCTGGGAGTTGTTGGATGCTCCATGACCCGTCCTCGGCTTGGGTGGACTCGAGGTAGGATGAGCCACGGTTCAGCGCTTGTTCGATTTCGAGCTTCAGCGAGAGGCGCTTGTCCATCTTGGCGGCCTGTGGTGCGGTGGCGTTGTCCGCAGCCGTGGCGGTGATTGGCAGGGCGACCAATGAGGCGGCGAGAGCTGCGCAGGTGATAGCGGTTTTCATAATGATTCAGGCGTATGGGAAGATGGTTTGGGAGATTGCCGGCGAGGACAGTGAAAAATTTGCCACACGAGGTCAATCTTTTGCGTGTGACGATTTGGTGGATTCCGGTTGTTTTGCCGGGGCGAATTGAATGGTCACCTTGGTGCCGACTTCCGGGATGACATCCGGATCTCCGACCCAGGTTTGGCCGGCGACGTCTTCCTTGGGCAATGGGTTGAGGATGCAATCGTAGGCGAGTCGTGTACCGACCATGGCACCCCCCATGTCGGGAACTTTGGCCCCCATTTCCTCAGTCGATCCGGTGAAGACCCAGTAGTTGGACGCCTGAGAGTAGGGCACCCATTCCTCGGGTGTTGCTCCTTGGCGCACCAGCATGGATTCCAGCGGTGCGGTGTGGTCTTTGCCATCGACCGTCCAGCTCACAGTGACTTTGACGTGTGCTTTCGGGTTGGCGGGTGGGTACACCGGTGGTGGGAGTTTCTCTCCGGGGCGGTAGGGTTTGTCCAGCGGCTTGGCAAAGGTTTCCTGCGAGGTTTCGAAATGGTTGAGCAGGAGCGCGGTCTGAAGTTGGACCGGCAGGATTTCTGTGATGAAGATTGCCTCGTGGACACGTCCGTTGACGTGGGTGACGGGGAACTCGATCAGCCCTTCGGTCATGTTTACCTCCGCGGGGAACGAGATCGTGCGCTTTTCTGCATCGATGGTGACTTCACCGATGCGGTAGATGTGATCCGCGACCTTTTCCGGCTGAACCAGCGCTTTGATCTCGGGTTTGGTGGCTGGGGCCTTCTCGGTGGTTCCCGCCGGAGCGTCGTCGTTGGCGGAGGCAACGACGGACGAGATCAGCAATGCGGCGGAGAGCGAGCGTGCGGGCATCATGAGGACAAGGTAAGCGGAGATTGGCGTGGGTGCAGATGAAAACGACGGTCGCAGGCTGATTTGTTCGTGTTCTGGGTTCGATTCCAAGCGTTGAATTCGGGTGATGGGCGCTTGTACGGCGGGCGGCGTGGTGCATGATGTCGGCGTGATTTCGCTGAGCCATGTAACCAAACAATTCCAAGCAACGCGCAAGGCGGACGCTTGTGAGGCGGTGCGTGATGTGTCATTTGACGTCGAGAGTGGCAAGGTGACGTGTTTGCTCGGGCCGAATGGATCGGGCAAGACGACGTTGTTGCGGATGCTGGCGGGTGTGATGACGCCGACTGCCGGCGAAGTGGTGGTGGCAGGGCACCGGTTGCCGGGCGAGTTGGCCGAAGTCCAACGGGTCGTCGGTTTTGTGACGGGATCGACCCGGCTTTATGGCAAGCTTACCGGGCGCGAGATCTTGCGTTACTTTGGTAAATTGCACGGCATCGAGCGCAAGCCTCTCACCGCGAGGATCGCCGAGTTGATCGGGTTGCTGGACTTGGGAGAATTTATCGACAAGCGGGTGGACACGCTTTCGATGGGGATGCGCCAGCGGGTGTCGATCGCCCGGGCGCTGATCCACGACCCGCGCGTGGTGGTGCTCGACGAGCCGACCGCGGGGCTGGATATTTTGTCATCGCGTGCGCTGATGGATCTGATGCTCAGCTTACGTGACCAGGGGCGGACGGTGCTTTGTTCGACCCATCTGATGGGTGAGGTGAGTTTGATCGCTGACCGTGTGGTGATCATCCACGAGGGAACGATTCGCTTCGACGGTGAGCTGACCGAGTTGTACGAGAAGGCGGGGGACCGCAACCTGGAGCATGCGTTTCTCGAGGTGCTTGGAATTGAAAAGAAGGAGGTGCAGGCGTGAGTTCGTTTTCGATGGCTTGGACGGTTCTGCGCAAAGAGCTACTGGAAGCGTTGCGTGATCGGCGGACGATTGTGCTGACGATTTTCGTACCGTTGATCCTGTACCCACTCATGGTCGGGTCGTTCGGTTTTTTCACTGGAAAAAAGCAGCTCGACGATCAGTCGCGGGCGCTGGCTGTTCGGGTCGCTGGTGATGGGGCGGATCAGGTGGAGTCGGTGCGTGCGGATCTGCAGCGGCTGTCGGATGCAGCGGGTGAGGATGCTCGTTATGTGGGGGCGGAGCATCCGCTGCGCCGCGGGGCGGATGCGGTGGTCCACGTGGCACCGGTACCTCACGGGCTGGCGCTCAATGTGGAATATCAATCGACTTCCGAGGGCCGGGCCACCCGGCTGCGGGTTGGTGAGACCCTCCGCGACCTGGTGCGGGAACATGAGGCCAGAAGGCTGGCCGAACTAGGGCTGGAGAAAGCCCAGATCGAGCCGATAACCGTGGTGTGGACTGATGTGGCAACGCCGGCGGTGGCGCATGGGCGCGAGGCTGCGGGGATGCTGGTCTACTTTTTGTTGTTCTTATCGTTCACGGCCTGTCTTTCCGTGGCGATCGACGTCGGTGCCGGGGAAAAAGAGCGCGGGACGATGGAGACCTTGCTGACCACTCCGGCCAACCGCGGGGCGTTGTTTGCCGGGAAGTTGATGGCGGTGGTGATTGTCGGTTGTTCGTCCGTTTTCTTTTCGGTGCTGGGAATGGGCGGGATGGTGATGTTCGGGGCGACGCAGAGTCCGCAGTTGGCAGCTTTGGTGGGGGGCTTGCTTCATTGGGAAGCGCTTGCAGTGGCGGTGCCGATGTTGTTGTCCGGAGTCTTGTTGTTAGCGTCGTCGACGCTGGCAATTTCGCTGCGGGCTGAAAGTGCGAAACAAGCGCAGGCAACGATTGCTCCGCTGCTGATGGTGGTGGTGATCGTGTTGATCGCGGGAGCGACGCCGGCGGTGCGCTTGGACTGGAGCACGGTGTTTGTGCCGGTGTTGAACCTGGCATTGTCCGTGCGCGCATTGATCACAACCGAGGCGAACCAATGGGTGTTGATCGCAATTGCCGAGGTTGTAACGATCGCGGGGATCGTGGTGACGATCCGACTTGGAGCGAGAGCGTTGCGCAGCGAGAGGGTGTTAGGAAGGTAGAGTTTGCTAGTGTGCTCGTTTGCAGTTTTCAGTGGGGATGAGAACTGCGGTGGTGTTTTCGACGGCCGGCGGGTGGCCGGGTGAGCGCGACGGAATCGGTGGCTTGGCCGGTTGGGGGAAGTCGGGAAGTCGGGATAGGACGGATAGGACGGATAGGACGGATAGGACGGATAGGACGGATAGGACGGATAGGACGGATAGGACGGATAGGACGGATAGGACGGATAGGACGGATAGGACAGGCGGCGTGAGGGAGGATGTCGACAGGAATGTCGACCGACCAGCGACGGGTGGCTGTGGCGAGTGCCTCGAATTGGAGGCTATCTGTGACCATCTGCGAGCATCTGTGGCCTTGATGTGCAAGCGAATGCTCGCTGCGTTCGGGGGGGATCGAGTCGACGGGGACGTCGAGCCTCCAAGGGGACGTGATCCTCCAAACGGAGCGAAGGGCTGAGCGACTCATCTGTGACCATCCGCGAGCATCTGTGGCCTATACACGGACGAGCTTGAGATTGGCGGGGCGTTGGAGGTCGTGGGGCAGGGCTGGGGCGAGGTTGAGGCGGGAGTCATCGCCGAAGCGCTCGAGGATATCTGCGGCGCAGTGTTGGAGTTCGCGCCAGCGTTCCCAATCGTAGTCGGGCGCGTGGTGGATGTGGCGCATGAGTGAGAGCCATTCGATGCGGGCGCGTTCGAGGTCACCGGGCCCGAGTTGGTCGAGCTGGTTGAAGTCGGGACGTCGACCGTCGAGCAGCCAGGCCATCAGGCAATCCGCGGCACCTTCGCCGAAGCCGGGGGGAAGTCCGAGTTCCAGATAGCCGGGGTAATTCAGCGCACCGTAATGTTTGCGGCAGACGGCGCCCAGGCGGTCGGCTCCTTCCGACGCCACATCGGTGAAGCGGTGGCCGGCGCGCAGGTTGGCCAAATGCCAGACGAGTTCGCTGCAGAGGTAATCGCTTTCTTCGAGTGCCGCTGCGATTGCCAGCCCCTCGCCGCGTTGGAAAAACGAAAAGACCACACCGCGTCGGGTGGGGACGCCGTGGTGGTCGATCAGTGCCAAGCGTCGCCACGCGCGCAGTGGTGAGTTGGCTGGTGCAGTGCGCACATCGCCGGTTTCCGGGTCGATGAAATCAGTGACCGAGTCGAGTTCGCGGACGCGTTGCGGTGGATCGAGCAATGCTTTGCCGTGGCTGTCGTGGATGGCTTCGACCCGGATATTGGCCAGATCGAAGATGCCGGTGATGGTGGTGGGCTGGACGATCAGGTCGTGCAACTGGAGCCCAGGCGTGGTGCGTGCCACTTGTTTTGCGAGTTGCTTCGCCAACTGTGGCCCATCGGCGTGGGTGCCGAGCAGGCGTTGGTTGAGCTTGGCGAACTTACGCACCGCCTTGGTAGCGCGGAAGCCATCGGGGTGATCCTGATCCCCGGACGAGGTGGCGAGGACGACGTGTTTGACGTAGCGCCAGCCGGTGGAGGACGATTTGCTTTCGAGTCGCTTGATCACGCCGAGAGCGAAGTGAGCATCGACGACGGCAGAGAGTTGGAGTGAGGGTTTCCAGCCGCGCTTGGTTTTGCTGAGGCAGCGCGCCAATGGGGTGAGCTCCGGCTCGTCCTCGATGGCATCCCATTCGCCCGAGCTGGCGAGGATCTCGCGTCGTTTCGGAGCGGTGGCGTAGGGGGACTTCTCCTCGCTGGGAGCGTGCGTTTCTTCGGTGTCGCTTTCCTCAAACCCGAGGCGGATGGTTTGTTCGCTGAACAAGCGGGCACAAAGCTCCGTGGCAGCGGCAAAGGGAGATCCGCCGTGGGCTGCCTCGCGGTCCATGATGCGCAACAGAGTCGGCCAGTCGACGACGTTGGTGCGGCGCAGAGCCTCGGCGTGGCCGTCGGCTGGTTTTGGTGAGTCTCTGGTGGTGATGACGTAGCCTTGTTCGTCCAATCCACGGCGTCCGGCGCGGCCGAACATTTGGAGCAATTCGTCCGGCGCGATGTGGCGGATGTACGGGCCTTCGCGGTAACTGCGAGCGGTGACAAAGACCGAACGTACCGAGAAGTTGATGCCCGCGGCGAGGCCGGTGGTCGCCACGATCACGCGCAGCTGACCGGCTTTTGCCAAGGGTTCGATCAAGCCGGCGCGCACCGGATAAGGCAGGCCGCTGTGATGGTAGGCGACCCGTTTGCCCAGCAGCGAGACCAGCTCGGCCGGGCAGTCCTTGCGTCCGTGCTGGGGTACGTTGAGCGGTTTGTCCTCGGGTAGTGCTGATGCGATCTGACGGGCGATCTTTTCCGCGTTGCGGCGGTGGGGCGCGAAGATCAACAATGGCGCCATGTCGCTCATGCAGACGCCGACGGCGAGCTTGGGCAGCAATCCAGTGATGGATTTGGGTGCGAAACGAGGGAGCAGTTCGACGGGTTGTTCGTCGAGGGGGACGGGGCGTTCGCTGACGCGGACCAACTTCGGGCTGCGGCCGATGCGCTCCATCCACGCGGTGATGTGCTGTGGGTTGGCGACCGATCCGCTGAGCAGGAGCAACTGGGTGTCCTGAGGGGCGAGCGCGATCATCAGCTCGTAGTTCAAGCCGCGCACGCGGTTGGCGATCATTTGGTACTCGTCGATGACCAGCAGCGCGGGGCCATTGCCGTCGATGATTTGTTCGCGCAGGGTTTCGAGCGTGGCGACGACGACCGGGGCGTTGATGTTTTTGGCGACGTCACCGGTGGCGATGCCGCAGTTCCAGCCTTTGCGGGTCCACTCGGTGAACTTGTCATTGGCGAGCGCGCGGGTGGGGACGGTGTAGACGGCTTGTCCCTGGATGTCGCGGGCTTCGACGAGCAACTCAAAGATCTTGGTTTTGCCGGCGCCGGTGGGGGCATCGACGACGACGTCGTGGCCCGAGCGCAGGGCGTGCACGGCGTCTTGCTGCCAGATGTCCGGGATTTCCAGCGCACTGAGGTTGGCAAATGGGTCGTCCATTGAGGTAGAGGCTGCGATATGATTCGATGCTCACGCAGAGACGCTGAGGCGCAGAGTGATGGGGGGGGCGCTAAGCTTGGAGGTGAGGGACGTGGGCAAGAATAACATTCCGCCGGCGATTTGGCGGGTTGTGGGAGGTTACGAATGCCGGCCCACCAGCGCGTTGGGGCTATGCCTTTGAGGCGTCGCGCAGGGCTTGGCGCATGACGTGGATGTCCGGATCCTGGCCGAACCAGATGGCGAATGCGGCGGCGCCCTGATGGAGGAGCATGTCGCTGCCATTGGCGATGCGCGCGCCATTGCCCTCCGCGGCACGCAGCAGCGGGGTTTTCGGCGGGGCGTAGATCATGTCGAAGACAAGATGGTGCGGCAGGATCATCTGAGCGGGGAGCGGGGAGCCTTCACCTGGTTTCATGCCAACCGATGTCGCGTTGATGATGAGGTCGGTTTCCTCGAGTTCTTCCGCGAGTCGGCCTGGTTCGTCGAGTCCCACCGCGCACAAGCGCTCGGTGGCGCCGTGGAGTTTGTCGTCGGTGAAGTGTGGGCGCAGTTGCTCTTCGAGCTCCTGGATTTTGCTGACCGTGCGGTTGATGAGCACGAGGCGTTCGCATTGGTCGAGCGCGCATTTCACCGCGGCGGCGCGACCGGCTCCGCCACCGGCACCGACGATGGTGATGCGCAGGTCACGCAAGTCGATGCGGAAGGCATCGCGGATGGCTTCGGCCATGCCGATGCCGTCTGTGTTGAAGGCGTAGGTTTTGCCGTCGTCGGCGAAGAGAATGGTATTGGCGGCGCCCATGGCGGTGGCGGCGTCGTCTGCGACATCGGCGGCGGCCAGTGCGGTGGCCTTGTGGGGCACGGTGACATTGACGCCGATGAACCCGAGGGCCCGCAGTTGAGCGAAGAGAGATTCAAACGAGTCGACGCTGGCTGGGACGTGGAGTTTGACGTAGCGGGCGTTGATCCCTGCTTTGTCGAGCGCGGGTTGGTGCATGGCCGGCGAGAGCGAGTGGGCCACGGGATCGCCAATCACCGCGAGACGCGGAGCCGGATCGGTGGGGGCTTTGCCGGAGGCCTGCCAGGAATTGAGGTCGTCGAGGGTGAGAAGGGTGCTCATGATGGGAGGGGATCGCGCTCGATGGTTGGCTAGGATGATCAACGGTTTGCCTGGAAATGCAAGATCGGGAGCGGTTGGGGATCGGTACTTGTTTAGTGGGGCTGGATAATGCTAGAAACGCCAAGCCTGTCGACTCCTTGTGCAGGCAGTGCTCAAGCTTAATACTTAACAAGACAAACAATAATGAATCAGCAAGCAATGCCACCCGTTCCCCAGCAGAAGAGTGGCGCCGGCAAATGGTTGATGGGCTGTGGGATTGCAGCAATCGTCGTGCTCATTGCGGTGGGCGGACTCGCCTGGTGGGGGATCAGCAAAGCCAAGGATTTTGCCAAGGATTTTGCCAACGAGTGGGGAGACAATTTTCCCGTTGGAATGGCTGCCATGGCGGTGAAGTTTGATCCGCAGTATGAGCTGCGCGAAAAGGATCCGGCTGCGGGTACTCTGACGGTAGAGAACAAATCGACCGGTGAGGTTTCCGTGTGGCGCATGGGAGGATCTGATGAGGAGAACAAAACCTTTTATATGATCGACGACAAAGGGCGCCGTGTGGACATGAAGCAAGGCGAGCACAGCCCTGGGGAATCGATCTTCACGGTGGGTGAGGTGATTGAGACCTCCGAGCCATCTGCTGCAGATGGCGGAGTAGACGCTACGACCGGGGAAGATCCGGCGCCGATGCCCTAATACCATTTAAGCGGTCAATCTGAATAAGCGCTGCTTGTCGATCTGTGCAGCTTTTCCCTACGGGCGGTGATCTTCTGATTGCCGCCCGATTTTTGTGGGCCGATAGTGTGGGATGCAATCCGAGACGAACACTGGATCCCAACCACTGAAACTTGGTGTGAACATCGACCACGTGGCGACCCTGCGTCAGGCCCGTTACGCGACGATGCTCGACAACCACAATGCCGAGCCCAATGTCGTGATGGCCGCATTTGCCGCGGTGGAAGGCGGTGCCGACTCGATTACCATGCATCCGCGTGCGGATGGCCGCCACGTCCAGCTCAGCGATGTGGAAGCCGTGCGTGCCGAGGTGGATGTGCCATTGAACATGGAAATGGGCAACACCCCGGAAATGGTCGAGGCCGCCCTGCGCATCAAGCCCGACTACGTTTGCCTGGTGCCGGAAACGCGTGAGGAACTGACCACCGAGGGCGGACTGGATGTGGTGACGCATGCCGCGGCGTTGCGCGAATCGTTGCCGAAGCTTCAGGCTGCTGGGATCGAGGTGAGTTTGTTCATCGACCCGGTGGACGAGCACGTGCGGATGGCGGCGGAACTGGGTGCGGAAATGATTGAGCTTCACACCGGGGCGTTTGCCAACCACTTGGGTGAGGAGCGCGAGGCCGAGCTTGAAAGGTTGAAGGCAGCGGCTGAGCTCGGACATTCGTTGGGCTTGCAGGTGAATGCGGGTCACGGGATCAACTACCAGAATCTGGAGGATTTGTTTGCCGTGCCGCATTTGGCTGAGCTGAATATCGGACACACTTTGGTGTCGCGCTCGGTTTTCGTTGGGTTGGTGGAAGCGGTGCGTGAAATGCGTGAGGGGATGGATGCTTACCCAACCGGAGGCAACGCGTGACCGCAGGCGTGCGTGGCATTGGGATCGACTTGATCGAAGTCGAGCGGATTCGTCGTGGGCTTGAGCGTCACGGCGAGCGATTTGTCGCGCGCGTGCTGACTGAGGTCGAGCGTGGTTATTGTTTGCCGATGGCGGACCCTGCGCCGCATGTGGCGGCACGGTTTGCGGCGAAAGAAGCGGTGGCCAAAGCGTTGGGCACCGGGATTGGTGCCGGCGTGCACTTGAATGAAATCGGCGTCGTGCGTGATGACGCGGGTGCGCCGTCGATCGAGCTGAGCGGCGAGACCGCGGAGACATTTGCCACCATGGGCGGCGGCCGGATGTTGATTGCGCTAAGCCATACGAAAGACCACGCGATCGCGCAGGCGATGTGGGTGGGGTGATGGCCGCGACGGTCATGAAGAACGACGACAAGAGAACGGGACGGAGCAGAGGGCTACGGCAGGAGTGCCGTAGGTCCATCGGGGAATGGTGGATGAGCGGGGTGCGGTGGAGCGACCTCGCTCTTGAGGGGGAGCGGTGACTGTTGGTGGTCGGTGTGCTCTCCTCGTTGTGGATGTGCTGTGGGATCTTTGGGGCTTTGCGTGAGATCCGGTTTTGGACGGCGCGTTCTTTGATGATGGGGACGGCGCCGCACGATTGTGGGCAGGAATGCCGACCCACCAGCGCTGCGCGCGGGGCGCAGCGGATGATGGGTGCGATAAGAGAACGGGACGGAGCGGGTGGCTACGGCAGGAGTGCCGTAGGTCCATCGGGGAATGGTGGATGAGCGGTATGCGATGGGGCGACCTCACTCACGAGGTGGGGCGGTGACTTTTGGTGGTCGTTGTGCTGTCGCAGGTATTTAGCGTGCTCTGGGATCTTTGGGGCTTTGCGTGAGATCCGGTTTTGGACGGCGCCGCACGATTGTCGGCAGGAATGTCGGCCCACCAGCGCTGCGCGCGGGGCGCAGCGGTGCGGATGATCGGTGCGATAAGAGAACGGGACGGAGCGGGTGGCTACGGCAGGAGTGCCGTAGGTCCATCGGGGAATGGTGGATGAGCGGTTTGCGATGGAGCGGCCTCACTCTTGAGGTTGGAATCATTCCCCGCTGTCGGGCTGCTTGTGATTGGGCTCCGCAGGTTTGTTTTGTTTGGCTTGGCGGGCTTTGCGCATGGCGGCGCGTTCTTCAGCGTCGAGTTGGCCGTCCTGATTGGTATCGAAGCGCTGCATTTGGCGGCGTCGGCGTTCGGGGTGGATCCGTTGATCGTCGGGGCTTCGGTCGTTGATGCGTGGGCGATCCGGGTGTGGTCCGCGTCGTTTTCGTTGGCGTCGTTCCTTCTCGATCCGTTCCTCCATTGCTGCACGGGCGGCTTTGCGTTCGGTTTCGTTGAGTTTGCCGTCGCCGTCGGCGTCGAACTCCTTGATGAGCCTTTGGCGCATCTCATTGCGGCGTTTTTCGGCGTGCGCTTTGGCCTCGGCTTTTTCCTCCGAATTGAGTTTGCCGTCGCCATCTTTGTCGAAGCGGTTGAGCAGGCGTTGCTTCGAGCGTTGGTGCATTCTGCGGCGTTCTTCCTGGAGTTGCTTACGTTCAGCTTCATTGAGTTTGCCGTCGCCATCCAGGTCGGCGGCGGCGCGCAGGCGGCGCATCATTTCCGCGCGCTCGGGAGACGGGCCTCGGTGTGGACCTTTGCCGCGGGCGTGAGGTGGTGGTCCGCCGCGTCCGTCGCGAGGTGGGCCGGCGTGGGGTGGCTGGCCAGGTCGGCCGTCCGGGCCGGGATGATGGTCTACGGGCTCGGCGTTGGTCGATGCCATGAGTCCGCAGGCGAGCAGCGATGAGACGATGCGGGTAAGAGTAGATGAGCGAGGCATGATGAAAGCTGGGTGGTCCGCTTTGGACGATCATTGGCGCTGGAGCGGATGTGTCAATCCAGAGCCGGCGGTAAATCCGGTGCAGGGGGGGAACCCGTGAGTGGCGGACAGGTTGCGAAAAAATCTCTCCGCCATTCCGTCAACTTGACCGCTCAAATGGAATTACGCGGCTTCGCGCAGGCGGGTGCGGACGATGTTGGAGGTGATGTCGCCGGCGAAGACCAGCGCGGCCCCGAGTAGCACGAAGAAGAACATCTCGTCGTAGTAGAGTCGTGCGCGGGCTTCATCGATGAGAAGGCCTAGCGACGGGATGCCAACGAGTCCGAGTACGGTGGCTTCGCGGACGCAGGTCTCCCAGCGGTAGAAGAAATAGACCAGCACCCGGTTGAGGCTGGCCGGGAAGATGGCAGAGACGACGGCTTGGGTTCGGGTGCCGCCGACCATCATTTGGGCCGACGACGTGCCGGCGGGGAAGTTTTCTATCACTTCGGATCCGAGACGACCGAGGATTCCAATGTTGTGGATGGCGAGTGCAAGGATCAGAGCCCACAGGGACGGGCCAAAGATGGAGAGCAGGAGGAATGCGTAGATGTATTCCGGGATGGCGCGGGTGAGCAGGAAGAGCGCACGGGAGATGCCTCGTACGATTCCCCAGCCGACTCGGATTGGCGCCGGTGAGTTGCCATGGAATAGCCCGTAGGGATGAGCAGTGGCGAGAGTCGACGCCGCAATGGGCGAGATCAATGCGGCAGCGGCGGCGGCGATCATGATGCCGATTGTGGCGATGCCAAAGGTGCCGGTCACCGCTGAGGCGCCGTGTTCGGCAAATAGTTCGGCGGCCCATGGTCCAAGGTCTGCCCATGAGTCGCTTTGGCGCACCGGATAGGGGACGAGCTCGTCGAAGAACCGCTGGGCGTTGCGTCCGCCCAATGCTTCGATCAGGTCGGGGACGTCGGAGGCAAGCGCCAAAAATGCCCAGATCACAAAGCCCCCGAAGATGAACGCACTGATCCACAGAAAGCGGTCGCGGTTGCGCGAGGCTTCCAATTGGTCGAGCCGGGACTCGATGGTGGTTTCTGTGGTGGCTTGTGGCATGCGCGGTTAGTGGAGCGGCTGACTGGTGAGTCTGCGGCGGATGCGGATGTTCCAGATTTCGAAGAGGACGAGAGTGACGAGCAGGACGTAGAGGTAGGTCCAGGTTTCGTTGAAGTAGAGGTTTTCGAATGATTGGCGGATGTAGAGGCCGAGCGATTCGACGCCGAAGAACCCAATGACGGCGGACGAGCGCAGCGCACATTCGAAGCGGTAGAATGCGTATGAGAGGAGGTCGGGGATGGCGCCTGGAACGACGCCGGTGAAGAATGCGTGGGTGGGGTTGGCCCCGACGGCACCGAGATACGAGGCGGGGGCGAGGTCTTGCTCGTCGAGGATTTCACCAAATACTTTGCCGAACGTGCCGGCGAATGGAATCGCGATGGCGATGGTTCCCGTGAGTTCCGTCAGGCCGAAGGCGGCGAGAAAGAGCATGGCCCACAGCAGTTCGTGAACCGAGCGCAGAAGGGTCACGAGCAAGCGGACACCTGTGTTGAGCGGTGCGTACCACCGACGGGCTGCTGGTGGGATGATGCCGAGGTCACGCCACCATGAGCGGGCGCTGAGAAAGCCAAGAGCCAGTCCGGCGGGCAGAGCGATGGCGAGCGCACCGGCCGCGACGCGGATCATGGTGACCACTCCGAGCAGGGCACGCTGGGCAATGGGTTTGGCGTTCGCGCCGACGGCATCGTCCTGGTATTCGGTGGCTGGATCCAGTGCGGCGGAGAAGAACTGCCCGGCGGTGACGAGGTATTCGCGCGAGGTTTTCAACTCCGACGCCTCGAGTCCGAGCAGACGGTAGCAGAGCACTAGCGTGATGATGCCAAGCACGAGCAGCCCGCGGCGCGGTCCGATCCATTGGCGGATGGGAAGCCGGGGGGGGGCTGACGATGACGATGGACTTGGCATACGGGCGGGCTAGGCGTCTGCGGTGAGTTCTTCGGCGCTGAGGTCGTAGAGCGTCTGAGTGTCCGCCTCGGTGAGGGCGCTGCCGGGTTTGTCGATGACGACGTGCCCTTTGCGCAGGCCGATGACGCGCGGGAAGAACCGTTTGGCGAGCTCCAGGTTGTGGAGGCTCATGACCAAGGTTGCGTTGTGGCTGTCTGCCAGCGTTGTGAGTAGATCGACCAAATCCTCGGCGCGGGCCGGGTCAACGGATGAGACCGGTTCGTCGGCGAGAATGGATTGCGGGTTCTGGAACAGAGTGCGCGCGATGGCGACGCGTTGTTGTTGTCCGCCGGAAAGAGAGGACGTGCGCTCGAAGAGCTTCTGACCGATCCCGACGCGTTCGAGGTGTTCGAGGACGCGGAGCCGGTCGGCGCGGGACGGGAAGGTGAGTTTGCGGAGAGTCGAGGCGAGCGATTGGCTGCCGACGCCGCCGAGGACGATGTTTTGAAGAACGGTGAGGTTGTCGATGACGCCGAGCGACTGGGGGATCCAGCCGATGGTTGTGCGCAGCTTGCGCAGGTCCTTTGGAGTGAGTCCGGTGGTTGATTTCCCGTGGATGAGAACGCTGCCGGACGTTGGAGCGAGCGATGCGTTGAGCAGCTTGAGCAGCGTGCTCTTACCGCTGCCGCTGGGGCCGATGAGCGCCACCCGGTCGCCGCGCTCGATGGTCAGATTGATTTCGTCGAGCGCCAGGGTGGACTTGAACTGCATGGACGCCGACTCGAGAACGAAAGATGGATGGGTATTGGTGGCGGCCATGGGACAAAGTCGGCGGTAGAATGGGACGCGGTGCGCTGGGTTCAATGTAGCGTGCGCTGGCGCATGTCAATGGCGGGCGGATGGCCGTGGTCGCAGAAGGACTTTGCCCATTCACCGGTTGTCTGGTCAACTGGTCTGACTACGAAAATGCCGACCGCCAGAGTCCCGGAGTGGAGACCTGACGATCGGCAGAATCATGAGAGGATTACCGGATTTCGCCGATGGAGCGAGCGGTCTCTTCGATGCCATTGAAGTCCTCGTTCTTGGCTTCGATGATGCCCGAGCGGTTGATTGCGTCGCCGACGACCTTGGCGTCTGCGGAAATCAATGCGGCCTGGAGCTTGTCGATGAATCCTTCACCGAAAACTTCATTGAGCGCAGGGTGTGCGGTGAAGTTGTAGTCCGCGTAACCAGGGGTGACCCAGATGATGCGGCAGACCTTCGGGTCGATGTCTCCGTTGGCGACCATTTTGTCGTAGGTCTTGTAGTTGATGGCACCTGCCTGGAACTGACCCTGGGCAACCTGAAGCGCGGTCTTGTCGTGAGCGCCGGAGAAGCCGACTGGCTGGGTGAAGAAGTCCTTAGGCATTTTGCCGGTGTTCTCCTTGATGAAGAAGCTTGGCATGAGGAAGCCGGAGGTCGAGCTGTTCGAGCCGAAGGTGAACTTGAGGTCGGCGATTTCGGCTGGGAAGGTGTCGCTCTTTTCGAGGCCGGTGCTCTCGTGGGCGATGAAGTAGGACTTGTAGTGAGGGTCCTCGGTGCCCTGGGCGATGGCCACAGCGCCGTCAACCGCAGCACGGGCGCGCACGCCGGTGAGACCGCCGTACCACACGAGGTGGAAGTCGCCGGACTTGAACTTTTCCACCGAATCGGTGTAGTCCACGCTTGGAGCGAAGGTCACCTTGACGCCGAGTTCCTCGGAGAGGTGGTCGACGAGGCCCTGGAATTTATCTGCCTGGTTGGTGGTCTTGGTGTCTGGGATGGCGGAGATTACCAAGGTTGCGTTCTCGGCGGATGCCTTGGTGGTGTCGTTACCGGTGGATTCTTCGCTGGCTTTGTTACATTGGCTCAGCACCAGAGTGGAGGCAGCTGCGGCAGTGGCAGCAACGGCTTTTAGGATCTGTTTGGTTTGCATGATTCTGTGTTAGATGGGTGGGGCGTGGAGCCCATGTGATCCTCACATGTTTGGCGACATGGGCAAGGGAGGAATGGTTAGGATTTGGTCAGACTGGCAGTTTGACCAATGACTGGAGCACCTCGGTGAGGGACTCGTCTTGGAATGGGAACACGGTGCGCAGGTTGATCTCGACCAGGTTGTTCTCGATGTAACCGACTGTCGGGTGCTGCGGGTGTGTGCGCAGTGCCGTGATCAAGGCGTCGGCGCTGTGGCCCGTGGACGTCGCGTCGAGCTGAATGGCGACCGATGGGGCGGACGAGCGCGGCATCGTTCCACCGCCGGTGCGCGACGTGGATTCGACCCGGCGAACACGGATGCCCGCAGCCTCCAGGGGGGCGCTGATTTGAGCGATGATGGCGTCGGCGCGCTTGATGAGCGATTCGATTGGGGTGGAAAGCATGGTGACCACCGGGATGTCGGGGACGATGCCTGATCCGTCGGTGGTGGATGCCTCGAGGTAGGCGGATGCGGTTTCCTGGAGGGTGGCGAGGATGGACTTGTCGCAGCGAACCGCGCGGAAGAACGGATCCTTTTTGATCCCGGCGATCATGCGTGCATTGCCTGCGATGATTCCTGCCTGAGGGCCGCCGAGAAGCTTGTCGCCCGAGAAACAAACCAAGTCCGATCCGTTGTCGAGGGATTCGATCGGGGTGGGTTCGTGTTCGATTGGGGCGAGTTGGTCGGTCGCCATGACACTGCCAGAGCCCAGATCGTGGAGAAGCGGTAGGTTGTGTTCGCGAGCCAATGCGGAGAGCTCCGCGTGGTCGACGTCTGCGGTGAACCCGCCGATGTAGAAATTCGAGCGATGGACCATCAGGATCAGCGCAGTGCGTTCGTTGATCGCATTGCGGTAGTCGTCGAGGTGGGTCTTGTTCGTCGTTCCGACTTCGCGCAGCGTGGCGCCAGAGCATTCGAGGATCTCGGGCACGCGGAAGCCTCCGCCGATCTCCACCAGCTCGCTGCGGGAAATGATGACTTCATTGCGCTTAGGTGTGGTGAGGTGGCGTAAGGCCAGCATCACGGCTGCCGCGCAGTTGTTGGTTGTGGTGGCCGCTTCGCTTTGACATAGCGTGGCGAGTGCGAGTTCGGCGAACTCACCGCGTTTGCCTCGTTTCCCCGTGGCCAGGTCGAATTCCAAATTGGTGTATTGCCCGGTGAGTGCTGCCAGTGCGCTGGTGGTACGGGCTCCGAGTGGCGAGCGCCCGAGGTTGGTGTGAATCATCACACCGGTGGCGTTGATCACCGGCTTGAGGCGCATGTTGTCGATGCGGGCGACTTCGCGTTCCACCTCGGCGAGGATCTGCTCGCGCGGTTGGCAGGTGCCGGATTCAAGAGCTGCAGCGCGGGCGTTCTCGATCACGCCACGCACGGCTTTCACCAGGATAGGGTGGGGAAGTGAGGAGCGCTTGCGCAGCGATACGACGACTTTATCAATCGACGGAAGTTCGCGTAGGTTGACGTTGCGACTTTGGGGCGACGACGTAGTGGAGCTGGAGTCTGTCACTGGAGGAATGAGGAGGTTCTTGGCAAATGGGACGAATGATCCCTGGGGTTTCTTATACAGGAACCGTTCGATGCGCCAAGAACGACCGTTCCAGGGAGGCGAGCTTTGTTTGCAATTGCTAACGTCCTACGACGTCGGGCGCGAGGAGCGCAAGTACCGTCAGCATGTAGCCGGTGCCGTAGGGCTTGTGGTAGGAGTAGAGAGGGTAGTCCCACCAGGTGCCGTCTGGTTCCTGACGCTTGAGTAACAGGTCGAGAAGATGGTTCTTGTAGAACTCCTGCTTCTCTTCGGAGAGGAAGTGGTTGTTCAACGCGGCGTAGTACATCCCGTAATAGTAGAAGTAGCCGGATGTTTTGAAGTGGGATTCGTGTGGGATGGGCTTTTTCAGTGCCAAGGCCAACCACCCCTCGCGGGTGATGAGGCGGTCCATCCAGTCGATGACCTCTTGTTTCGAGATGATGGTGTCGGCACCCTGGTGGATGGCGAGTGCTGCGTTGCAGGCAGGGGTGCGTGCCAGTGATCCACCTGGACGGTTGATGGTGATGCGCGGAGCCATCCGGTGGGGTAGCGAGTAGATGTACGATCCGTCGGCGATGCGTGAGCGCAGAATGGTGCGGACGCCGTTTTGAATCATCTCATCGGGGACTTCGACGCCGATGGACTGGGCGTAGGCGAGGGCGATGAGAACAGTGCCGGTCGAGAAACTGGTGGGGTCTGCGTCCGGACGCTGGGATGCGTGGTCGGCGTAGTAGCCCCAGCCCGATTTCAGCGTCTGGTAACGCTTCAGCAGGTCGATCTGGCCGGCGATGACTTCTTTGATCTTTTGCTGCTTGGGCTCGTCACCTTCGGCTCGGTGGTAGAGGGCGACCAAACCCTTGATGCCGTAAGCGTGGCCCCAGATGTTGTAGATGGTTTCCACGCGGCCGCGGCGCAGGACGGGAAGGCGGTCGAGCAGGTAGGCTTCCGCTTTGTCGAGTGCTGCATTGACCTCCGGGGTGTCCGGTGCGGCGGCGCAAAGTCCTTCCACGACGAGACCGGTGGTGGCACAGGTGAACGCGTAATGTGCACCTGGCACTGGAGCTGCAATGTTGAGCCCCTTGGTTTGCTTGTGTGAGCCCCAGGCGCCGCTTGGCTGCTGCATGCGGAGCATGGCGGCAACCGCTTTGTCGCGGGCTTCGATGATTTGGGCATCGGTGACTTCGGGAGCCTTGCCAGGACGTGGAATGGAATCTTCGGTCGGCGGCTGGTAGGCGTCGTGGGTTGCCGGCAGTTGCGGCAGGTCGACGATCACCGGGCCCGCGGTGGCGATGGCAGGAATGCACAGAGCCAGGCTGAGAATACGGCGGATCATAGGTGCTCCGAAATCAAGTGATGGGGAGGGATGCCGGACCGGTGAAAGCCACCGGTCCGGCGAGGGGAACAATTGTTATTTGGCGATCACATCGCCTTCTTCGAGGCCGGAGAGAATCTCGACCTGATTGTTGGCGGTGCGATGGTAGGTGACAGGTACGTCGGTCGTGGTGTCGTCTTCGTTGATTTTGACCACGTAGCGAACCAGTCGGCCATTCTCGAACTTGCTCTTGAGGTGGGAGGTCGGAACGACCAGTGCCTCAGGGTTCGAGTAATCAACCAAGGTCGCGGTGACCGCCATGCCAGCGTTGACCGGTGGCAGGGAATCGTCAGCGAAGGCCTCGGTGCCGTCGTTGATAGCGAGCTTGAGTTGGTAGTGCTGGTCTGCGCCAACCGTTGGGCTCAGCGAGTCGATATTAATGCCGAAGCCCACCTGAGGGGCTGCGGCAAGTACCGCGTAGCGCGAGGTGTCGGCATCTCCGCTGCCACCGCGCCAGTTGATCTGGGAACGCCATCCCTCATGAAGCTTGGCGTCGATGAAGCCAGGCTTGCCGGCAGGCACGACCGTAGCGAACACGGAGTGCACACCGAGCCCGCGGCCAACCTGCTGGTTGCGGATCATATCGCCGATGCGGGGCGGAGCTGAATCCCCGGACCAATCGCCGTAGAGGACGATGCCGTCCACTGGGGCAACCAGAGCGGTGAGGGCTTCACGGTCTGCCTTGAGTTCTGCGAGCTGCTCTTCCGACTGTGCGAGCGAGCGCTGAGCGGACTCGAACTCGAGGGTCTTTTGTTTCAGAGCAGCAGGGAAGTCGATCTTCGCCTTTTCGTGGGTGATGGTCGTGCGCTTGAGGTCTTGGGTGGCCTTTTGGATGCTGCGAGGGATCTCGACTTCGAGCTTACGCTTGGCACCGATTTCGGCACGACGGAGGTTGAACTCACCGTTGTCGACCTGCCACTTGATGCGCTTGAGAACGATTTCCTCGGTCTCCTCGGTGAGGTCGTCTTCGACGTACATCTTTTCCAACTGGCGCAACTCTTCTTGAGAGTAGGCGAGATTGCGCTTGCTATTGATGACCGAGCGCTTGGCTTCCTCTTTTTCGATCGGAATGGTGGTTTCCATCAAGTAGTCGAAGTCGGCCTTGGCTTGTTCCAGGGCGGCTTCGGTTTCTTCCATGGCGATCGGTGTGAGTTTTGTGGTGGCGTCGAGGTCGAGTTTCGAGCGCTTCAATCCGAGCTTTTGCAACTCGATCGATTTCTCCAGAGACTCGATTTGGTCGTCGAGTGAACTGAGGTCGAATTCAACGATGGACTCACCCTTTTTGATCGAAGATGCGTGTGGCGCGATGTGGGTGATGCGCAAGGTGGTGAAGCGTTTTGGCGAAGCCATCAATGGGTAGGCTTCAGCCGGCATCAGTGTGCCGTTGATTGCGATGCGCTGGGAGAACTCGTCCTTTTTCACCGTGTAGCTGTCTTTGCGCACGGCGGCTTCGGATTGAGCAGGAGCGGTGGCTTCCGTGGTTGGCTTCGCTACCTCTGCGGCCTCATTGGCGAGGGCTGGTGCGGTAGGAATCAGAAGCGCGGCTGCTGCTAGCAGGTTGAGGGTTCGTTGGGTGGACATGGAGGAGTGGACGGTCTGGACTTTTGTTTGAATGTGAAAACGCACGGAATTGCCCGGGATAGTAGGGCCAAGCGCGCGAACAGCAGCAAAAACGACTGCTGGTCGGCGATTTGTTCACTTTGTTTCGCTCAAAATGAACAATCGCGGAAGGTCACGGGATGCCCGCGCTGAAATGAGCGGCAGGGCGATGGCGGACGCTGGCGCTTAGGCGCGGCGGCGACCCTTCTCATAGAGAAGGTTTTTCGGCAGGGTGTAGCCGTGTTTGTTCATGACCTTCGGCTTGCGCAAGGCGAGCGCGAAGAAGATGCCGAGAACCACAATGATGCCGCTGTTGAGGGCGATGCTCAGTGGGTAATCCATCGATTGGTCCGAGAGCTTGCCAAAGCAGCCACAGTTGATGTCCAGATCACGGGACCACGCCATGCCAATGGCAACGGTGAAGGTGATCATCATGGCGATCAACGAGAACAACGTGCCCAGTGGGAAAAGGTTGAACAAAAGCAGCACGCCGAGCACCACCTCTGCGGTAGGCACACTAAGCGCCACCCATTCAGCAAGCGGTCCGTCCACCAAGTGGTAGTTGATCACCGCATCATGAAAACGCTGCAGGTCTACCATCTTGAGTGCGCCGGAAATGAGGAAAAATCCCGCCATGAGCACACGGGCGACGAGTAGTACCTTCTTGGGCGTTTGTGATGGGGTGGGTTGGTGAAGAGGTGCCATATCGGAAAATCAACAATCACGGGCACGGCGCCGCGCATCGTCTGCCGGCTCGTGCGTTGCAAGCGTTCCTCAGGATCACGGCGTTGGCAATGCCGGATTTGGTTGAATTGGTAGCGGCTGGCGAAGTTCTCTCGATGACCTGACAACGTAGATTTAAGGATCCTTTGTTTTGGCTAGTGACAGCAGCCAAATCCGCGCCATCTTATGGGCGTGAGCGAATCCAACCCATCAGCCGACAGTACCCCAGCCACCGAGAACTCCCGCCAGCACGGCATTCAGCCGGTGGATGCGCTGTTGACTGAAATGGACGTCGCCAACCACGAGGTGGTCGCAATTTCCACCGAGCACCTCACGCACAAAATGGTGCAGAAAGCGCGCAAGGGGCGTCAGCTTACCCGCAATGTGCAGAACAAGGTGCTCAACGCGGTCAATGCTCTGCGCAAGGAGCGGGGCGACGAGCCACTGAAGATGACCGACCTCTTCACCTACAAAGGGTGAGCCGCTTCCTGCGGGAAACAAATGGATCGCGCCATGAACTCGATGCATTGGAATGTTTATCTGGCCGGTGAAATCCACACCGACTGGCGTAGCGAGTTGAAACAGGCGGCTGCCGACCTTCCGATCACATTTCTCGAGCCGGTGACCGACCATGCGTCGAGCGATGACTGTGGTGCCCGAATTCTCGGAGGGGAGAGTGATCCTTTCTGGCATGACCGCAAGGGCGCGGGCGTGAATGCGATCCGTACCCGTCCGATGATCGAGCGGGCCGACGCGGTGGTGGTTAAGTTTGGTGACAAGTACCGTCAGTGGAATGCGGCATTTGATGCGGGGATGGCGGCTGCGTTGGGCAAGCCTTTGATTGTCGTGCACCCGGATGAGTTCCGTCACGCGCTCAAGGAAGTGGACGCGGCGGCCTGTGCGGTGGCCTCCGATGTGAACCAGGTGGCGGAGGTCTTGCGTTACGTGGTTTGCGGTGAGCTCCCACGTTAGGTGGTGGTTTTAGGTTTAGGTTGTTAGAAAGCTCGATCATCCCTTTTGGCGGGAGGTCGAGCCAAGCGCGTTTTTGCGCCGAGGGAGTCCAATGCCTGCGTCATTTGTCTGACTGTGTTTCATTGAAATTAATAGCTTCTCACGTTTGAGAAGAAGCTTGTTTAATGGGGCTTCAAAAGCATTCCTAACGAGTCGTATGATTCTTCGTTAGAAAAAATGACTGTAACGAAAATGATGAATTCGCAATTACTCAACGTCGCCACTGCGCTGGTTTGAGGCCGGAGTTTCGTTGATTCGCTAGCTCCTTTGCCGTTCAGGCTGAAAGCGTGAGGTGGTGGAATCCCCGAAACAACAACCCCTCGATAACAACAATGAGCGTTTTTAGAAGTGCGGTGCGTGGCATCGTATCAGCGTCGGTCATGGCATCTGCTTGCAGTGTCGGGACCTTGCACGCGAGCAATGACAATGACTGGTGGTTCATGGGCCCGGTCGGTGGCAAGTTCCAGGTTCAGGCTGGCCAGCCCTATGTGGTGGTGCGTGCTGTGGATGCAGGTAGTCCGGCGGAAGCCGCGGGACTGCAGGTGGGCGACTACATTATGGGCGCGTACGGGCGCAATTTCCTGACCACTGGAGGATCGACGGCAGGTTACAAAGGAGCGCCACAAGGGTTGGCGGAAGCGATTGAGCGCGCTGAGGCGAGTGACGGCCAGATGGAGTTGACCGTGTTGCGTCCGGGCGTGGGGGCGGTGGATCTGACTGTGAGCCTGCCGGTAGCCGGTGCATTCGGTGCGGCCTACCCTCTGGGGAGCACCAAGTTTGATTCGATTTATCAAGAGGCTGCATCTGAGATCCACTCGCATGTGACTGGGTCCAGTGATGCCAACATGGGTTACATGACGGGCTTCTACGGGCTGGTGTTGATTGCCGATCCGAACTGGAACGATACCACTGGGGCCAAGCCGTACCGTCTGTCGGTGGACAAATTGAAGGACCGTTGCGTGACGCTGATCAACAACGCGATCCTCGTGCCGGCGGAAGAGACCAACATGGACGGCACGCCGAACGATGGTTCGGAGAACGATAGCGATCCTAACGACAACAACTATGTCGGTCCGGGATTGGAAAACTGGGACCTTTCGGTGTCGGCGATGTATCTGGCGGAGTACCGCAAAAAGACCGGTGATACATCGGTGGATGCTGCGGTGCAACGTGCGGCCGACGCGTTGGCCAACCGGATTCAGACCTGGCAGCAACCTCCTTATGGTGGGAACAATGGTCCGACCAAGGTGGGATTGATGGGGCATGGTGGTGTGGTTGGGGATTACCCACACATCGGTTACTCGGGGATCAATATCATCAACGCGCATGCGATGGCTGCATTGGCCATGCTTGAGCAAGCTGGCGCAACGGTGGATGACACCAAGATGCAGGCCAGCTGGAATTGGGTGAAGGGGACTACCACGCTCAACAACGGTGCCGATGATGGAAACATCGGTTATGCTTGGCAGCAGGGTGGGTATGATTCGGGCGGGCGTACGGCAGGGGTTGCGTATGCGATGTCGGTTTACGGCGGGCTCAACCAGTCTGACCAAGGAGTGCTGACCCGGATGAAGGATTATCTTTCGCGCCAGTGGCAGCGGATGCAGCACACCCACGCCTACACCGTGGGTGGTAACCAGTTCTATCAGTTTGTGTTGCCATATCTGCCTGACCGCGATCAGCGCTTCATCATGGAGAACCAGCGTATGTTCTACCATTTCCACCGCAAGGTGGATGGAACGCTGGGTTACTTCGGTGGGCGCGAGAACAACGGTGGTGACGGCTATGTGAATACCTACCGGGTGGCTCTGACCAACGTGGGGATTGCACAGGCAGTCGCTAGTGGTGGGCTCACCACGATCGCACCGCTCGATAACACAAGAATCCACGCGGAGTTCCAATCGCCATTCCTGACCTGGCCGACACTTGATGCTCGCAAGGTGGAGCTCGACACGCAGTCGCAGGCCTTCACTGTGGATATTACCGACTACCAAGGGACGTCATTGCAGCCTGCCGATTACACGGCGACTTGGACCCATGTTTCGGGACCGGGGACCGCGACGTTCACGTCGGCCAATACTCCGAGCACGACGGTGAACTTCCCGCAGGACGGGACCTATCGCATCCAACTCGAAGTGGTGAAGGGGAGTTACACTCTGACCGAGCCGATCGATGTGGTTGTCGATACGTCGGTTGATCCTATTGGCTATGTCTTGGGTAAGGCGCGTCAGCGGATCTATACCGGTATCTCCGGCTTGGCCGTGAGCGATCTCACAGGAAGTGCAAACTATCCTGATTCACCTAACGCGACAGGAACATTGACGGCGCTCGATTCGTCGGGCATCGGCGACAGTCTGGGACAGCGGATCAGCGGCTATCTGGTGGCTCCATCATCGGGGGCGTACACATTCTACGTGGCGGCCGATGACTCGGCTGAGTTCCGTCTCAACTCCGCTGGAACCGATCCAGCCGGTGCTTCGACCATTTGCTCGGTGAATAGCTGGGTTAGCCAGTACAACTGGACGGCCAACGCATCGCAGACAAGCTCGGCGGTGACATTGACCGAAGGGCAGATGTACTATTACGAAGTGCTGCACAAAGAGGGTGGCGGAGGCGACCACGTGGCCGTGGCTTGGACCGGTCCAGGAATCGCGAGTCCTACTGTGATCTCCGGTGATGTGTTGGCAGTGGCTGATACGGTGTCAATTGTTGCCCAGCCTGAGGCCCAGACCACAACCTTGGGCGGATCAGTGAGCTTTGACATCAGTGTCGAGGGGGATGGTCCGTTTATCTACGAATGGATCTCAGGCTCCACCTCGTTTGGCGTGGGTTCTTCTTCGTCGTTGTCGCTTGAGAACGTTGGCGCAGGTCACGCAGGGGACTACTACTGCGTGGTGACATATCCTGGTGGCTCGCTGACCTCAGCTACCACAACGCTGACCATTACCGATGCTGGAATTCTTGCTGGCGGCGGATTGTGGCGTGATCAGTTCGACGGCATCGGTGGTGGTGCGATTACCGATTTGACCGGTAACAGCAATTACCCTCGCTTTCCTAGCTCCGGTGGCGTGATCACCAATGCGGAAAGTGCCAGCGGCATTGCCGATTCGTACGGGGCCCGTTGGACGGGTTGGGTTCGTCCGGATGTAACCGGAACCTATTACTTCTACATCACTTCGGACGATGCTTCGCAGTTGTGGCTCTCGACCGATGATCAACCTGCGAACAAGGTGCAGATTGCGAGTGTCGGTGGCTACACCGGTGCGCGTTCGTGGTCCTCTGGTGGTCAGTCGGTTGCGATCAGCTTGGTGGCTGGTGAGCGGTACTATATTGAAGTGCTGCACAAGGAAGGTGGCGGCGGCGACCACTGCGCGGTCGCATGGCGCAAGCCGGGCGATGCGGTGCCTGCCAATGGTTCGGCGCCTATCCCAAGTCAGTACCTCGAGTACTTCACTGGTGGTGTGCAGGGCTCGTCGGTGACGATGCCTCCTACTTTTGGAAGTACCTCGTATGCAATGAGCGTGGCGGAGAACTCTGGTGTGGGTGTTTCGGTGGGAACCGTGAGCGCTACTGATGCCGGTGGCAATACGCCGCTTACGTATTCGATCACTGCAGGTAACACCGGCTCGATGTTTGCGATCGATTCCAGCACCGGTGAAATCACTACCGCAGGGGATCCTGATTATGAGTCGCTGGACAGCTATTCGCTGACCGTGCGTGCGACGAATACACTGGGCGAAAGCGGCCAAGCCACCGTGAATGTTGCGGTGCTCAACCGTTTGGATGGCACTGGTAGCTGGGAAGTCGGTGTGGATGAAGGGACTCCGGTCGCTCTGAAATATGCGACCGGATTGGCTGGCAACACGACTGCCAGCGTGGATCTGTCCGCGATCAGTGGTGATGCCACTTATGAGTTCCTTGTTGATGCTGAAGATAACGGTCAGGCCGCACTGAATGTGTTGGCCGCGAATGGCTGGAGCCTTCGCTTTGAGCAGTGGAACAACACCGCTCGCCTCGGGATCACTCAGTCCGGCGTGGCCGACTGGCAATTTACCGCCGAGAGCGGGCAGTCGCTGGTTTCTCCATACGGGCGTCAGGTGCACATGGTTTACGTCGTGGATACCACTGCGGGAGAAACCCGTTTGTATGTCGATTCGGTGCTTGTCGGACGATTGAACCGCACGCCAAATCTGGCGAATGCTGCGGCAACGCTGGGTGATACGGGCATGCGCAACGACGCGGAGCCGGGGATTCTCGGATTTGCCGCTTATAACAGCGCACTCGATGCTACAGAAATTCAAGCCCACTATGATGATTGGCGCGGCGATGTGCCTAATGCGGCTCCGGTTGCTGACGACGCGACCTTCGCGCTCGATGAACAGCAAGTCGCCGGAACCGTGGTCGGCACAGTGACCGCCAGCGATACCAACGCGGGCGATGCGTTGACCTTTGCCATCACCTCGGGCGACCCTGCTGGTGACTTCGTGATCGATGCCGTTACCGGTGAGATCACGACTGCCGCGGAGTTGAACTACGACCTGGCAACCCAGTACGTGCTGGGTGTGACGGTGACTGATATCAACGGGCTCAGCGATATCGCGACCGTGACGGTGAACGTCAACAACCTGCCTGGCGGGGTTTCCGACTGGGAACTTGCGGTGGATGCCGGAGCAACAGTGCTGCACAAGCGCACGGCTTCGGTTCCTGGCAACTCGACAGTGAATGTGGACCTCTCCGCAATCTCCGGTGACGCGACCTATGAGTTTGTCGTGGATTCGGTGAACTATGGTCAGGTCTGGGGTAATTTGTTGGCCGCCAATGGTTGGCAGTTGCGCAACGAACAGTGGAATAACACCAACGAGCTCGGTGCTACCTTGAGTGGCAACGCCGACTGGAGGCTGACGGCCGAGACCGGTCAGTCTGTGGCAACCCCATACGGACGCGTTGCACACATCACCTATGTGGTGGACACCACGGCCGGCGAGTTGCGCGCATACGTCGATGGTGTGTTGGTTGGTCGATTGAGCCAGCAGCCTAACTTGAGCAATGCAGCTGCAGTGCTTGGATCCGCCAATGTGCGTAACGATAGCGAGCCGGGTATCCTGGTCTTTGCTGCTTACAACAGTGCCTTGGATGCTGCGGAAATCGCCGCTCACTCCGACGCTTGGTTTGGTAATGAGCCTGCCAACGCGGCTCCAACTGCGAATGATGGCTCGTTCTCGGTTGCTGAAAACCAGCCTGCTGGTACTGCGGTGGGAACGGTGAGTGCCACCGACCCGAATGCGGGCGATGTGCTTAGCTATGCGATCACCGCAGGTAACGCGGGGGGCGAATTCGCCATCGATGCCGCCACCGGAGCGATCACGACTACCGCAGCATTGGATTACGAGGCTGCGAGTGTCTACGCATTGACCGTGACTGTGACCGATAGCGGTGCGCTTAGCGACACGGCTGCGATCACCGTGACCGTGACCGATGAGAACGAAGCGCCGGTGGCAACTGGTGGATCGAGCTCGTTGCCGGAGAACGTGATTGCTGGATCGGCTGTCGCGACCGTCGCCGTGAGCGACGTGGATGCTGGCGACAGCGCGAGCTTCGCCATCACCAGTGGCAACACCGGTGGTGCGTTCGCAGTCGATGCAGCTGGTAACATCACCACAGCGACAGCTCTCGATTACGAAACCACCAGCAGCTACGCATTGGTCGTGACCGTCACCGATAACGGTGGCCTGACCGATACGGCAGCGCTGAACGTCAATGTGACCAACGTGAACGAGGCACCGGTTGCGACCGATGGCTCGGGTAGCCTGGCGGAAGACGCAACCGTGGGATCGGCCGTGGCGACCGTCGCGGTGAGCGATCCGGATGCCGGCGACAGCGCAAGCTTCGCCATCACCAGTGGTAACACCGGCGGTGCATTTGCCATCGATACGGCTGGTAATATCACCACCGCAACAGCGCTCGATTACGAAACCACCAGCAGCTACGCGTTGGTAGTGACCGTCACCGACGGTGGTGGCCTGACCGACACGGCGGCTGTGAACGTCAGCGTGACCAACGTCAACGAAGCGCCAGTGGCCAGCGATGGCTCGGGCAGCGTGGCGGAAGACGCGACTGTGGGAACCGCAGTGGCTACCGTCGCGGTGAGTGATCCGGATGCGGGCGACAGCGCAAGCTTCGCCATCACCAGCGGTAACACCGGCGGTGCATTCGCAATCGATGCTGTAACCGGTGCCATCACCACGGCTGCTGCATTGGACTACGAAACCACCAACAGCTACACGCTCGGTGTGAGCGTGACCGATGGCGGTGGATTGACCGACACAGCAACAGTCAATGTGTCAGTGACCAACGCCAATGAGTCGCCGGTCTTCGCCAGTGATCCAATCGTGGCGGCGGACGGAACAGCGTTGGTTGCTTATACCGGCACCCTGGCTGGCAGCGCGAGCGACCCGGATGCCGGCGACACGCTGAGCTTCAGCAAGGTCTCGGGGCCAGCCTGGCTCTCGGTTGCTACTGATGGTGCGCTCTCGGGAACACCGGCTGTCAGTGATGCATGGCTCAACTCGTTCACCGTCGAGGTGAGCGATGGCAACGGCGGCACGGCTCAGGCAACCCTTCAGATCACCGTGGCGGCTACCAGCGTGGTGCTCTTCGACGACTTCGAAGGATATGACGTGGAGAACCCATCGGACTTCTCGGTTGGCGGCACGCCGACAGGAAACTGGACGGCAAGCAACACGGCGTCGAACGCGACCCGTATCTTCGACACCCCGAACTACGGCGGCACCCGCTTGTGGATCAGCAACGTCGATGGCAGCAGCATCACCAGCTCTGGTGCGACGGTTGCGGAAAACACACACTACAGCTTGTCTGCGGTGCTGTTGACCGAGACGGCAACAGCCGGGCGCACGCTGAATGCAACCTACGACGTGCTCGTCGGTCAGGATGCGGCATCGGCCACCAGTATCATTGGCGGACCACAGGCTGTGGTGACCAATGGAGATGACTGGCAGACGCCGGATTCGAAAGATGACCATGTGTTCACCCAGAGCTTCCAGACCGGAGCGCTCAACCCGGGAGACCAGTTGTTCGTGCGCTTCACTCGCGTGGGCACTGCGGTGACTGGTGGTTGGTTTGGTGTGGACGACGTGATGGTCGACACCGTGGGCGCCAACAGCGCACCAGTAGCAAATGACGCCACCTTCGCTGTGGCTGAAAACGAAGCGGCTGGCGCGGCTGTGGGAACCGTGACCGCAACTGATGCGGATACGGCCGATACGCTCAGCTATGCCATCACCGCGGGTAACGACGGTGGTGAATTCGCCATCGACAGTGCGACCGGTGAGATCACCACGACCGCTGTGTTCGATTACGAAACCGCTGCCAGTTATGCACTGACCGTGACGGTCACCGATGGCAGTGCCGCAACCGACACCGCGGCTGTGACCGTCAACGTGACCGACGTCAATGAAGCGCCGGTTGCTGAAGATAACAGCGGCAGCCTGGCGGAAGATGCGACAGTTGGTGCTGCGGTGGCAACCGTGGCGGCCAGCGACGTCGATGCCGGATCCGTGCTCAGCTACGCGATCACCGCGGGTAACGAGTCGGGTGCATTTGCAATCGATGCCGGAACTGGTGCGATCACCACGGCTGCGGCTCTCGATTTCGAGACCACTCCAAGCTACGCGTTGACCGTCACCGTGACGGATAACGGAACACCAGCACTCAGCGACACCGCTGCGGTGGCTGTGACCGTGACCAACGTCAACGAGGCACCGGTTGCCAACGATGGCAGCGGCAGCGTTGATGAAAACGTCAGCGTCGGCACCGTGGTGGCAACCGCTACCTCATCGGATGTCGATGCCGGTGACACGCTCAGCTATGCGATTACCGCTGGTAACACCGGTGGTGCGTTCGCAATCGACAGCAACAGCGGTGTGATTACCACGGCCGGAGCGATCGATTACGAAGCGGTGAGCAGTTATGCGCTGACCGTGACGGTGACAGATGCCGGTGGCTTGAGCGACACCGCTGTGGTGAACGTGAGCGTGAACGACATCAACGAAGTGACCGCGCCAGTGGTTGCGACGGGAGTTGCCAGCGCGGTGACCCAGACATCGGCCGATGTGGCCTACACCATCAGTGATGATGGAGGCGACGCACCGGCAGTGACTGTCTACTACGGTGAGACCGACGGCGGCCAAGTGGCTGGCAACTGGAGCAACAGCATCGCCCAGGGCAACCAGGCGGCAGGAAGCTACAACGCCGCGCTTACTGGGTTGACCGCAGGCACCACCTACTACTTCACCGTCCAGGCCAGCAACAGTGCCGGCACCGTGTGGGGCAGCAGTGGATCATTCACTACTGAAGCAGATACCTCGCCGAAGTTGGTGCGCACCACCGTCAGTGCGGTGAGCAGCAGCACGTGGACGACCGTGGATCTCGGTCAGAGCTACAACTCGGCAGTGATCGTGGCGACTCCGATCTATCCAAACATTAGCACGCCACCAGTGGTGACCCGCATCCGCAATGTTAGCGGCAGCAGCTTCGATCTCAAGATCGACCGCGCCGACGGGCTGACCGGTGAGGTGACCATTGATGTGTCGGTGATCGCTGTGGAGGAAGGGGTCTACACCCAGGCCACCGACGGCGTGACCATGGAAGCGGTGAAGTACACCTCGACCGTGACTGCGGAGAACAACAGCTGGGTGGCGGAAGCCCGCGCGTACCAGAACAGCTACACCAATCCGGTGGTCGTTGGTCAGGTGATGAGCGCGAACGACGCCAACTGGTCCGTGTTCTGGAGCATGGGGAGCTCGCGTCAGAACCCAGTGGATGCCTCGAACTTGAACGTAGGCAAGCACGTGGGTGAAGATCCGAATGCGACCCGCGCTGATGAGACCATTGGTTACATCGTGATCGAGTCCGGCAACGGAACGATCAACGGAGTGGCCTACGAGGCCGGGTTGGGTGCGGATAACGTGCGCGGCTTCGATAACAGTTCGGCTCCATACACCTATGACCTGAGCGGAACGCTGGGCAGCGCGAGTGCCGCCGCCCTGAGTATCTCGGGTATGGACGGTGGTGACGGTGCATGGGCGGTGCTCTCGGGTGCGAATCCGATCACGCCGACAGTGCTTGGCCTGCACGCCCTCGAAGATCAGATGGGCGACAGCGATCAGAGGCACACCACTACGCAAGTAGGATACCTCGTGTTCGAGTAATCCATTACGCTAGCAGCGAAACCTTAATCACCCGTCACTGGAGCGATCCAGTGGCGGGTGATTGTTTATGAGCGGGGCGACTGGTGGTGGCTTTTTGGGAACCGCAGATGGCGCTGATTTGCGCGGAAGGGGGATGACGGTGTTTCGAGTGGAGTGACGGTGTCCTCAACGTCGGGTGAAGTGCGCGGTTAGCGATAGGGGGGGGAGAGGTCGCTGCGCTCCGGCCTGGATGTCGACGAGGACGTCGAGCCTCCAAAAATGTGACGGACTGCGACTGGCGTGACGGTGTCCCCACCGTCGGCAGTGGGTGGCGAGCGTCGAGCGCTTTGGCGGGACGTGGCATTTGGTTGCCGCGAAGTTGAGTCTGCTGGCCAAAGCGGCTGGAAAGGTTGGGCGCAAATGGTTCTGCGGCCACCGTCCTTCGGTGTTGATGTGCTTCAGCGATGGTTAGAAATCGCTGAGCCGTGAGTGAAACGACGAGCCCGCGTGGTCGCTGAAGCCGTGCGGGATTTGTTGTGCCCAGAAGGTGTGGTGATCCGGGCGAAACCGCGTGGAATCGGTCCATTTGAGGGAGAATCTGCGGGAATTGGCGGAGGCGGAGTGAAATGGCTTGCCGATGAGCTGCCGGGTGCGCAGAGTATCGCGGATGGTTAGAAATGATGCGTGTCCCGGTTTTACAAGCAGATGAGCTGTCGGGTGTGCAGGGTGTCGCAGATGGTTAGAAATGATGCATGTCCCGGTTTTACAAGCAGATGAGCTGTCGGGTGTGCAGGGTGTTGCAGATGGTTAGAAATTATGCGTGTCTCGGTTTTAAACGTGCTGCATAAAGCCTGCGGGATGCCCGATCTTCATTATCTCTGGCTCAAAATGCGTCAGATCTCACTGCAGAGATGACGGAGATCCAAAACATTTTGGTTGAAAACGCGGCTCCCCGGACTACTCAACTATTTTCACTCGTTCCATCCTCTTGATTGCAAATACTCGATCAGCCCGCCTGAGGTAGCAATACCCTTCCACACACAGAGAGTACCCCACCTGCTTTAGGCCAGTCGGCTTAATCGAGCGCTTACTCCTCGTCCCATCGCGTTTGGAGTAACTAAAAGCAATTACTAAGCTCTCAGATACAGCGTATGTAATGAGCTCCAACCGATCAGAAAAAGCCGGCCTATTTACAGGGGGAATGTATTTACCACCAGTTGACACATCTCTCCCACCGTGTGCCTGACTATGGCACCTCACACATAAATATTCTAGGTTGTCGAGTCGATGACTCCCCCCACGAGACACGGGAACAGTGTGATGAACATGTTTCTCAACGTTCACCTTCATGCACTTTTGGCAAAAATTTCCTAACTGATCGACCAATAAACGTTTCCTATCCTCCCAATCAGGAGGAGTCTCAGGCCAATAATCATATAAATACTCTATAAGGTCCCGGAAAGACTGAGCTTCACGGTTAAGGACCTTTATCTGCCAAGGTATATCATTTAATCTGCCTCTATAGAAACTCTCATCTAGCCCCCCCCAACCCCAAAGAACCTTCAGCTTATATTTAAAGGTGCTTATCTCTGCAATCTTTGCTTCTGCTTCACGCTTCTCCGCACTTAGTGCTGCAATCTGCCTCGACGCTTCAGATAGAGACCACAACAAACGATTGAAGCATTCAATATGATATTGGACTCCATTTGTCAGGACTTTGCTACCACAACTGGAGCACCCGTCCCTACAAATTACACATATTTGATCACCCAACAGGTCAGTCATATTTTACTTAGATGTGAAGTGCCCCCGCTGAGGGGGGGGAGGGGGGGATGCGCGAAGTTCGGAGAGATCATTACTCTCACCTTCGTGATCTCCCGGGTTGCTGCGGGGGCGTTAACCGTGCTCGAAAGTGTTGAAGCCTCCACCGAAGCCAGCGGAGGTGCATTACGCTTAAAGATTTACCGTGGGAGTTTGATTTCCGAGGAAATCTTTTGAGCAAAATGTGGCTGACGGAATCTTGGGCACACCACAGTAACCTCTATGCAGATTCCCTCAAGGGCGCGCATGGCAACAGTGACGTACCGCCCCGGCTTGGTTTTTGGTAAGTAGAAGCTCTTGATGGTGTTGAAGCCCGACATTTGGACGGTTCTCTTATGTGTCTTTATCGAGCCCTTCGTGTACCCTCCCCTGCCGAGCTTGTGCTCAAGCATCAAGTCGTGCAGCTTACTAGCGTCCTCCGGCTTCTCGTTGATTGCAGGTCCGTTGAACACCTTGATAGCCACGAACTTGTCCCATTTCCCGTCACCGGTCCAGTATGTTGCAGTCTCAAGTACCGCGCCGCCTTTAGTTTCAGTGCTTACCCTAGTCGGGGTGGGCGATTGAAGCTCAATGCCTGACACGGGGAATTTGATGGTATGCTCACCGGCAAAGGCTGAGACGATGCCCCCAAGAGTGAGAACGATAGCGATGGCGACGGGGAGTACTATTTTCATGGGCTGCCAGACTACGCCGAAGGACCACACAAGGCAAGGTTAACGATACCACGTGTGGGATGCATGGTAAATATGGCTGAGCAAGAGCCAAACTCCGTTTAATCTAATAGCAATCGCAACATTACTGTACATAGCCCTACCCACAGCACCTACCCAGCGTTTTGCACTTTTTCGCCAGCAAACACACCAATCCCTTTACCTCGACGGGTGTAGAAGCCACGTAAACCGCCCCTACGGCTAGACAAACGAAGAAACCGATACAGGCATTTTCGGGGATCAGTAGCGTGGGTTGTGCTTGTTTGTTAGCATCGGTGTGCCAGTGGGTTGTGAACGTTTTGCAGGGGTGCTGTTGGCCGTCTGGAATCGGGATTTTGGTGTTTGTTTTGTGTTAGGTTGATTTTGGGGGGGCGTGAGTTGCATTCTTTTTGTCTGGCATAAACTAACATCTGATAAATTCTGGACAGGATTCCGATCCTCCTCATAATCAAAGGCCTCGAAACCCAAAAAAAGAGTTATCGATAATCTAAATACTGAATCGAATCAGGCGAGCCAACAAGATTGGCCGATCGAAAAAACCGTTCACGCCGACCGGATTGTCATCAAGATTGGCACCGGCGTGCTTACAGGTGATGATAGCGTGGTTCTGGATGAGCCCGCGTTTCTTGAAATCGCCCGGGCGGTTGCTCAACTTAAGAGCTTTGGCTTCAAGGTCATTCTGGTTTCCAGTGGTGCGGTTGGAGCGGGGGTCACTGAGTTTGGTTTGAAGAAGCGGCCGGACACGGTGGCCGAGACCCAGGCATTTGCTGCAATTGGTCAGTCCAATCTGTTGTCTCTCTACCGTCAGCACCTCAGTACGTGGGATCTTCACGTGGGGCAGATGTTGCTAACTTACTCGGATTTGAAGTCCGAGAAACGCAGGGCCCGTGTGATGCGCACGTTGGAAGCGTTGCTTGAGATGGACTCTGTGATTCCTATCATCAACGAGAACGACACGGTGGCTCCTGAGCATGAGAAGTTTGATGGTAATGACATTGTGGCTGCAAACATGGCGGCGCTTTGTGGTGCCAGCCGCTTGCTAATGCTGACGACTGTCGACGGATTGCTTGCGCGTAACGACGATGGCAGTCAGAAGCTGGTACGTGAGGTACACGACGTGGAGGAGGCCCTGGCATTGGTGGAGGAGTCCAAGGGGACGCTCTCGGTGGGGGGGATGGCGAGTAAGCTGGACGCGGTACAATTTGCGCTCAATCACGGGGTTGAGACGTTTATTGCCAATGGCAAGCATGCGAGCCAGATCCCGGCTTTGATCGCGGGGGACTATACCAAGCGGACGCGTTTCCAGCCGGACTTCGAGCCGGAAATGACCTCCGAAGAGCCGGCTATCACTGCATTGCCATAACAAGGACAATCGAACCAGCGAAAGAATACGATGAGTATCGAAACACAAATCACGGAAATGGCGCAGGCGGGGAAGCGTGCGTCGCGCCGGGTGGCCGCATTGGACACCGCGGAGAAGAACCAGATCCTCGAAGCGATTGCCGATGGGCTAGAGCGCTCCACGGCTGAGATTATTGAAGCGAATGCCAAGGATTTGGCGGCTGCCGAAGAGAATGGTCTGAGCTCGGCGATGATCGACCGGTTGACGCTCGATGACGGGCGGGTCAAAGCGATTGCCGACGCCGTGCGGCAGATTGTGAAGCTGGATGATCCGGTGGGTGCAGTGATCGACGAGTTTACTGGTGCGCAAGGGATTGAGATCCGCAAAGTGCGCTCACCAATTGGCGTGATCGGGATCATCTTTGAGAGTCGACCTAACGTGACGGTGGATGCTGCCGTGTTGTGCTTGAAGTCGGGCAATGCGACCATTCTTCGTGGTGGTCGGGAGGCGATTCATTCCAACACGGCACTGGCCAAGGTGATCAACGAGAGTGGATGCGCGGCAGGGTTGCCGGAGAATGCGATCCAGCTCATTCCTTTCACCGACCGTGCGGCGGTGCCTGCGTTGTGTCAGGCGGATGAGTCGGTTGATCTGATCATCCCCCGGGGAGGCCGCGGTTTGATCGAAGCGGTTATTTCCTGCTCGCGGGTGCCGGTGATCAAGCATTTGGACGGCATCTGTCACGTTTATGTGGCGGCGAGCGCGGATCCTGAGATGGCGAAGTCGATCGCATTGAATGCGAAAGTCCAGCGCCCAGGTGTATGCAACGCAATGGAGACTTTGTTGGTGGACCGCGGATCCGCTGATCAATTGCCGGGGATCGCGGCGGCATTGCACGCCGCGGGTGTGGAGTTGCGTGTGGATCCTGAGGCAGCTGATGCCATTGGTGATGCGGCTCCAACGGTTGCCGCGACTGAGGATGACTGGCACACCGAGTACCTGGATCTGGTGCTGAGTGTGAAGGTGGTCGACGGTGTGGATGCGGCGATTGACCACATCAACCACTACGGATCTGGTCACAGCGATGGTATCGTCAGCGGGGATGCAGGCGAGGTGAAGCTCTTCCTTGCTGGAGTGGATTCATCGACTGTTTATCACAATGCGTCGACCCGTTTCACGGATGGGGAGATGTTTGGCTTCGGGGCGGAGATCGGGATTTCCACCGATAAGCTGCACGCCCGTGGTCCGATGGCGCTGCCTGAACTGACGACATATAAATACGAGGTGCACGGCACCGGCCAGGTGCGCGGCTAGCTGCCATCCACTTGAGCTAAAAGCGAAGCAGCCGCATTCCCGATCTGGGAGTGCGGCTGCTCTTCTTTAATGGGGGGACAAAGGGGAGGAATTAAAGAGCGGACTCGTCTTTGAGGATCTGAGATTCGCCCTCGCTTTTACCAATGATCACTGCGGCGCAGGAGTCGCCGAAGACGTTGACGGCAGTGCGTGACATGTCGAGCAATCGGTCGACAGAGAACAGCACGGCAATGGCGGCTTCCGCGCCTTTGATATCCACGCTTTGCATGATTACCACGATGGCGACCAGTGATGCGGATGGTACACCCGCCACGCCGATCGAGGTGAGCAGGGCGAGCAGTACAATGCTGAACTGAGTGGCCAACGTGAAGTCGTAGCCGAGCACTTGGGCGATGAACATTACCGCCACACACTCATAAAGCGCGGTGCCGTCCATGTTGACGGTGGCACCGAGGGGGAGGGTAAAGGACGAGACGCGCTGGGAGACTTTGGCGTTTTCCTGGACGCATTCCATGGTGACGGGCAGCGTGGCGGATGACGATGCTGTGGAGAATGCGGTCAGCAAGGCGTCGCGCATCGCGCGGAAGTGGCGAACCGGGTCGACGCGTGCAAGCAGGAGGAGTAAAAGCGGCATGGCAACCAGGAAGTGGGTGGCGAGAGCCGCCAAAACGGTCACAAAGTAGCGGCCAAGCGCGTAGAAGATCTCACCGCCTGCAGCGGCAATGGTTGGTGTCACCAATCCGAACACACCGATCGGGGCGGCGAGCATCACCCAGTGGGTGAGGGTGATCATGATATCGTTGACCCCTTGGATCACGTGCTGCATCGTTTGCCCCATCGATCCGTCGAGGCGGGTCATCGCGATGCCGAAGAGGATGGAGAACACGATCAGTCCGAGCATCTGCCCCTGGCTGGCGGCGAGGATGATGTTCGGTGGGAACATGCGTTTGAAGATATCAGCAATCGGTGCGAACCCGTCCTTCTTGGCCTGCTCCACCCGCTCCAGTTTCTCCTTCGAGGCTCCTGCGTCCTCCAGATTGGCGGCTTCCTGTTCAATAGCTGCCTTGATCGTGGTGTTTGGCTTTCCGTCCTCCAGACCTGGCTTGAGGGTGTTCACCGCAGTGAGGCCGATGCAGACCGCGATGAGCGAGCTGAGTGTGTAGAGGAGCAGGGTCTTGCCGCCAAGTCGGGCGAATCCTTCTACTTTGCCCACGCCGCCGATCCCACTGATGATGGACGACACCACCAGGGGGACGATGATCATCTTGAGGGCGTTCATGAAGATGTCGCCGACAAACTTGGATCCGGTGATGAAACCTTGGTGGACTGCGGATTCGGTTGGCACTGTGCGTAGCCATGCCCCGGCGATGACTGCGGCAATGAGTGCGATGAGGATCTGCCAGTGAGGTTTCTTAAGGTGTTTCATTACAGGAAGATATGCGCGGATCTGCGCCGAAATCGGCTATGTCTGCGAGAGGTTGGTTGATTGAGTGTCCATGAAACCGCCTCCGGATCAAGCGTTCAGCAGGCGGTTGTGCTTGAAATTTCAGAAAAGTTTTTCCGTGTATCGGAGGCGTCACTTTCGGGGGAGTTGATTAAGTTTTGTTAATCGGTGTAACTGCTTGGTGGTGAGTGTTTCCGGTTAGCTTGTGAAAAATTTCACAAATACTTCTTGCGGATGCGTGGCGATGCTGAAAAAGTGCGCGGTCTTCGGGTGGAGAGAGTTCCGGTTGTGCCGGATTTTTTCCACCCGCCCAAATTTCGATCAACGCCAGATTCGACCCGTTATCCACCATGCT
The DNA here is from genome assembly GCF_010681825.2 of Sulfuriroseicoccus oceanibius. Lineage (NCBI taxonomy): Bacteria > Pseudomonadati > Verrucomicrobiota > Verrucomicrobiia > Verrucomicrobiales > Verrucomicrobiaceae > Sulfuriroseicoccus > Sulfuriroseicoccus oceanibius. Next base: position 2,029,796 of record NZ_CP066776.1, read on the forward strand.
CACAGGCATCGCGAACTCCATCAGCTTGCTCCCACTTGCGGCCGTAGACCGTAAGGCAGTTTCCGCATTCCCTCACATCGACGGCTTGTCGTGGATCACCAACTCGATGGTGGTCAGCGTGCTGGTGATGGTCTTTATTTTGGTTCTTGCTCGATTGGTGAGCAAAGATCTGAAGAAGGTTCCAACCGGTGCCCAGAACCTGGCCGAGGCGTTCATTGAGACGCTCTACAATTTCATCGAGAGTATCGTGGGTAAGAGCATCGCTCCGCGTGCGTTCCCTCTGCTTGCGACTTTCTTCTTCTTCTTCCTTTTCGCTAACTGGTTCGGTTTGCTTCCAGGTGTCGGCACCGTGGGCGTTTACCACGCGAACGAGGCTGGTGTGATGGAATTCAACCCATTGCTCCGTCCGACCGCTGCTGACTTGAACGCGGGCATCGGTATTGCTCTGGTTTTCTTCGTGCTGTGGCTTGTGATCTCCATCCAGGAGACTGGCGTGAAGGGGTTCTTCGCTCACTTGTTCGCTCCAAAGGGTAAGTCCGCGAACAAGTTCATGATGGGCTTCCTTGCTTTGATCTTCCTTTTCGTTGGCTGCTTGGAAGTGATCTCGATCTCGATCCGCCAGGTGTCCCTCCCACTGCGAATTTACGGTAACGTGTTCGCCGGTGAGAACCTGCTGCACGAGATGAGTGCTCTCGGTTACAAGATGGGCCTCAATGATATGGTGGCCTGGGCGATGGCCGCAGTCGTTCCGATTCCATTCTTCTTCCTTGAGATCCTCGTCGGCTTCCTGCAGGCGGTCGTGTTCACCCTCCTTTGCGCGGTGTACATCCAGCTCTCGACCACCCACGACGAAGAACATCATTGATCCTTTTCGTAAAACGAAACCAATTTCCTTGTCGGGACCATGTGTAATAAAAGTGTGGGCGGCAGGGAATACACCTGAAACACAACCAACTAACTGATTAATTATTATGATCGAAATGCTCCCTATCCTCGCTGAGGCAGGTGCTGAGGCTGCAGACGCAGCTGCTAAGGCTACCGACCCTGCAATCGCTAAGTACGCAATGGCTGCTGCAGGTTCCGCTGCTGCACTTGCGATTGGTTTCATCGGCGGCAAGGCTGCTGAAGCTACCGGCCGCAACCCAGGTGCTGCTGGTCCTGTTCTTACCATCGCGGTTCTCGGCATGGCACTTGCTGAGGCTATTGCGATTTACGCTCTCGTGCTTGCTTTCGTTAAGTAGTAACGAGCGTTGCGCGACGAGGCTCCGCCTCTGAGCGCGATCCCAATTTTCCGGGTGCCGGTGCATCGGTGCCGGTACCCGGATCCTCCTTCTCTTAAACATCTAACCACAACGGACCGCGCGACTTTGATAGGTGTCCGTTCGACGACTTTCCCAGAATCACCGCAAATCCACTGATATGACTCTTTTCACCACCAGCATTCTCGCAGCCGCGCCGGCAGCCAACGAAGGTATCGCCGAGGGCTTTGGAATTAATGGGCCGGCCATTCTGGCTCAGGTGATTCTTTTCCTCATCGTTTACCTGATCCTCAAGAAGTTCGCATTCGGTCCAATCGGGGCGATGCTCGAGGAGCGCCGCAAGACCATTGAGGCAGCTCAGTTGAACGCAGAGAAGATCCGTAAGGACCTCCAGGCTACCGAGAGCAAGATCGAGGAAATGCTCCAGAGCGCCAACTCGGACTCCGAGCGCCTGATCAACGAGGCCAAGGAAAGCGCCGAGAAGCTTGGCGACCAGCGCAAGCAGCAGGCTGTGGCAGAAGCACAGGCAATCATCGAGAAGGCCAACAAGGCATCGGAAGCCGAGCGCGCCGCGATGATGAACGAGCTCAAGGCCGACTTCGGTAAGCTCGTCGTTGCAGCCACCTCCAAGGTTGCAGGCAAAGAGCTTAGCGCCGCCGACCAGGAGCGCATCTCCCGCGAAACCGCTGCCGACCTCGCTCAGTAACCGACTCGCGATCATCGCAACCCATTCTCAACCGACCCACCGCCTGATATGAAAGTTTCCAAGGAAGCACGCCGCACCGCCCGCCAGCTCTACACACTGGCATTCGAGAACGGCCGTTTGAGCGACGACCGCGTGCGCACGATTCTCGGCAAGCTTCGCTCGAACCCACCACGCAACTATGCAGGCGTGTTGATGGCCTTCGAGCGTCTTGTGCGCTTGGAGAAAGAGCGTCATCACGCGGTGGTCGAGAGCTCGACCGATTTGAGTGATTCCCTTCGCGCGGAGATCACCGAAAGCTTGGTCAAGAAGTACGGTGACCAGGTCACCTTCGAATACAAAGTGAACCCGGATCTGATCGGCGGCGTCCGCGTCAAGCTGGGTAGCAACGTTTGGGACGGCAGTGTCAAAGCTCGTCTCGACTCCCTCGCAAAGTCCTTCGGTGTCTAATTGGTGCCGACCAGATTCTCAGATCACTTACTCCAAATTTTTACTCTCTAACGAACAAAAGCCATGAGCAATATCCTTCAGGAACTCGAAGCGGAAATCAATGGACTCAAGTCCAATGTGACCCAAAGCAATGTCGGTATCGTCCGCGAAATCGGTGACGGTGTCGCCAAGGTGGAAGGTCTCAGCGACGTTCAGTTGAACGAGATGATCGAATTCCCAGGTGGAATCACCGGTCTTGCGATGAACCTCGAGGAAAGCGAAGTGGGTGTCATTCTTTTGGGTGACTACAAGACACTTGCTGAAGGCGACGAGTGTAAGACCACCGGCAAGCTTCTTTCGGCTCCTGTGGGTGAGGCTCTCCTCGGTCGCGTGGTCGACGGTCTCGGCGCTCCGATCGACGGCAAGGGCGCGATTGAGGCCTCCGCTTACTACCCGGTTGAGAAGATTGCTCCTGGTATCATTAAGCGTAAGTCGGTTTCGGTTCCTGTGCAGACCGGTATCATGTCGATCGACGCGATGATCCCAGTGGGTCGTGGTCAGCGTGAGTTGATCATTGGTGACCGTTCGACCGGTAAGACCACCATCGCGGTGGACACCATCATTTCCCAGGCAAACCAGAACCGCGCAGCGGAAGAAGGTCGCCTCAAGGACCACAAGCCAATGTACTGCATCTACGTGGCAGTTGGTCAGAAGCTCGCCAACGTGGCACGTACCGTGAAGACCCTCGAAGACGCGGGCGCCATGGAGTACACCACCGTGGTTTCGGCATCGGCTTCGGACCCTGCAACCATGCAGTACCTCGCTCCATACACCGGTTGCGCAATCGCCGAGTACCTGATGGATCAGGGCAAGGACTGCTTGATCGTGTTCGATGACCTTTCCAAGCACGCTGTGGCTTACCGCCAGGTTTCCCTCATTCTTGGCCGTCCATCCGGTCGTGAGGCATACCCAGGTGACGTGTTCTACCTTCACTCACGCCTTCTCGAGCGTTCCGCACGTCTTTCGGAAGCTGCAGGTGGTGGCTCGCTTACCGCACTTCCTATCATTGAGACCCAGGCTGGTGACGTTTCCGCTTACATTCCAACCAACGTGATTTCGATCACCGACGGTCAGATCTACCTTGAGTCGGACCTCTTCAACCAGGGTATCCGTCCGGCGATCTCGGTTGGTCTTTCGGTTTCCCGTGTGGGATCCGCTGCTCAGACCAAAGCGATCAAAAAAGTGGCTGGTACCACCAAGCTCGACCTCGCTCAGTTCCGCGAACTCCAGGCCTTCGCTCAGTTCGGATCGGACCTCGACGCAGGCACCAAGGCCAAGCTCGACCGCGGTCAGCGCATCGTGGAACTCTTCAAGCAGGACCAGTACTCGCCAAAGAGCATGGAGATGGAAGTTGCAGTGCTCTTCGCCATGCAGAACGGCTACTTCGACGATGTCGCCGTGGACAAAGTGCGCGACTGCCAGGCCAAGATGGAAGAATTCCTCACCAACCGTAAGAGCGACCTTCTTGAGCTCATCGGTAACGAGAAAGCTCTCACCGACGACGTGAAGAGCGGACTCGAGGCAGCGCTCAAAGACTTCAAGAGCGGCTACAAGGCCTAATTCCTTATCGAGCGGGGAGGGTGGTAACGAAAGCCACCCTCCCTGGTCAATTCCACCCCTTTCAGAAACCACTGCAATCAATTAGCTGATCCATGGCAAACATGCGAGACATCCGCCGACGCATCAAGTCGGTGAAAAACACCGCGCAGATCACCCGCGCAATGGAGCTGGTGGCCGCTTCGAAAATGAAGAAGGCCCAGGACCAAGCGGTTGCGGGCCGATCCTATGCCGGGATGCTCAACAACGTACTGGCAAGTCTCACCGAGCAATCCGAGGAGATCACCAGCCCGTTGATGGAAAAGCGCGAGGGGGGCAAGACGCTCGTCGTGCTCGTCAGCACCGACAAGGGACTCTGCGGTGGCCTCAACACCAACCTCTTCAAGAAGGTCCTCGACGAGGCCAACGTGCCTGCCGACGCTCAGTTCGTGAGCGTGGGTAAAAAGGGCCGCCGCTTGATCGCCAAGCTGCAGAAGGAGCTCGTGGCTGACTTCGAAGTGAAGGACCCGGTTCCTTTCGGTGAGACCAAGTTGCTCGCCCGCTTCCTTACCAAGCAGTTCCTCGAAGGGAAAGTGGACCGCGTGCTCGTGGCCTACAACCACTTCGTCAACACACTGAGCCAGAAGCCGACCATCGTGCCTCTGCTTCCGCTGTGCCCGGAGAACCTGCAGGAAGTCACCTCCGAGGGGGCGACTGCTACCGATCAGGAATACATCTTCGAGCCAAGCCAGGACGACGTGTTCGAGCACTTGCTGCCTCTGTTCGTGAACTTCACCACCTACCAGTTGGTGGTCGAGGCTCGCGCATCGGAACACTCCGCACGGATGGTTGCGATGAAGTCGGCTACCGACAACGCCAAGGGAATGATCAAGGATCTGACCCTGGAGTACAACAAGCTGCGCCAAGCTGCCATTACCGCGGAGCTCCTCGAAATCTCCGCCGCAGCCAAGGCAATGGAATAATCCAAGAGAGAATCCTCGCCGCTATCAGATCATCTGAAAACCATCCAATCATTCTTCAACTTTTACGCTTCAACTTCTACTAACAAATCTATGAGCCAGGGAACCATCGTCCAAGTCATCGGCGCGGTTGTCGACGCCGACTTCTCGAAGGCGGACAAACTGCCGGCAATTTACAGCGCACTTGAGGTCAGCTACGACTTCAACGGCCAGCCAACCACACTCGTTCTCGAAGTGCAGCAGCACCTCGGTGACGGCTGGGTGCGCGCCGTGGCCATGAGCACCTCCGACGGTCTCAAGCGCGGCATGACCGTGACTGACACCGGTGCTCCGATCGCGGTGCCAGTGGGTAGCCAGGTTCTCGGTCGTATCTTCAACGTGACCGGTGAGCCAGTGGACGGCCAAGGTCCTGTTGCCGACACCACCAAGACCAACCCAATTCACCGTGCCGCTCCTACCTTCACCGAGCAGTCTGCTTCGGCTGAGGTGCTTGTGACCGGTATCAAGGTGATCGACCTTGTCTGCCCGTTCATCAAGGGTGGTAAGGTGGGTGCCTTCGGTGGTGCTGGTGTGGGTAAGACCGTGGTGATCATGGAGCTCATCAACAACATCGCCAAGAACCACGGTGGTTACTCCGTGTTCGCCGGTGTGGGTGAGCGTACCCGTGAAGGTAACGACCTTTACTGGGAGATGATCGAGTCCAACGTTATCGCGACTGAGAAGGACGAAAACGGTCACGTGAAGCTCGACGAGAATGGCAACCCTGTCCTCACCGACGGATCGAAGGTGGCTCTGGTTTACGGTCAGATGAACGAGCCTCCGGGTGCACGTCTCCGCGTGGCACTTTCCGCTCTCGCCATGGCAGAGTACTTCCGTGACGAAGAGAACCAGGACGTGCTTTTGTTCGTCGACAACATCTTCCGATTCTCGCAGGCAGGTTCCGAGGTGTCCGCACTTCTTGGGCGTACGCCATCGGCAGTGGGTTACCAGCCAACGCTCTCCGAAGAGATGGCCGGTCTTCAGGAGCGAATCACATCGACCAACAAGGGATCGATCACCTCGCTTCAGGCGGTTTACGTCCCAGCGGACGACTTGACCGACCCAGCTCCAGCCAACACCTTCGCCCACCTCGACGCAAACGTGGTGCTTGAGCGTGCTCTTGCTGAGCAGGCTCTCTTCCCAGCAGTGGACCCACTCGCATCGAACTCGAAGGCACTTGCTCCTGAGATCGTCGGTGAAGAGCACTACCGCGTGGCCCGTGGTGTCCAGATGGTGCTTCAGCGCTACAAGGACCTGCAGGACATCATCGCGATTCTCGGTATGGACGAACTGTCTGACGAAGACAAGTTGACCGTTGCCCGTGCTCGTAAGATCCAGCGTTTCCTCACCCAGCCATTCCACGTGGCAGAGGTGTTCACCAACGTTCCAGGTGAGCTGGTGCAGGTGGAAGACACCGTCAAGGGCTTCGCAGAGATCCTCGAAGGTAAGTACGACAACGTGCCTGAGCAGAACTTCTACATGAAGGGAAGCATCGACACCGTCGACACCTCCGCTGCCAAGTAATCCAGCGGGTTGAATTCAACGACCAACGTAGTCTGAAGAAATGAGCATGCTTCTTAAGATCGTCACCCCGGAGAGCACATTCTTCTCCGGTGAAGTGGAGGGCGCGGTTGTCCCCGGTATCGTTGGGCAGCTCGGTCTTCTTCCAAACCACGCTCCGATGGTGACCACCATGGAGCCTGGTGAGTTGACCTACACCCAAAACGGCGAGAGCAAGACGATCGCCGTGGGTGAGGGCTTCATCGAAGTCACTCAGGACCATGTGTCGATCCTCACTGACCTTGCGGTCACCCATGCGGACATCGACCTGGCTGCTGAGGAAGACGCGATCGCTCGCGCCAAGCGTGCGCTGGAGAACGCAGATCACACCCCAGAGGAAGTGGCTGCAGTCCGTGCATCGCTTGCCAAGTCGCTGGTGAAGGTTGGCCTCAAGCGCCGCCAGAACCGCAGCATCTAGCGCCGGTTGTAACTCAAACAAAACGCCCGCCTTCGGATCTTCCGGAGGCGGGCGTTTTTCGTATGAGTTGCGCTACGCGCGGGAACAAGTTTTGCCAAGGCCATGCTTGGCGATCCAGATGCACGCCTTTGCTTATTTGCGAAGACGCGCTCTGGTGCCTGGCGGATCGGCAGCGATTAAATGGAGATCGTGCCGTCGAAGACGAAGTCGGCCGGGCCGATCAGCTTCACGTTGCGGTAGTTGCCATCGGCGTCTTTCTCGAACTCCACCTTGAGGGTGTCTCCGCCTTGGACGTCTACGGCGATTGGAGAGGCGGCTCCGGTGAGTTGGTGGTGTACCAATGCGTTGGCTACGACACCGGTTCCGCAGGCGAGGGTTTCACCTTCTACTCCGCGCTCGTACGTGCGGAGGCGGATGTGGCCGTTTTCGATCACGTGGTGGATGTTCGCGTTGGTGCCGGCAGGAGCGAAGTGCTCATGGAATCGGAGTTCGCGTCCGACAGCTACGATGTCGACTGCAGTCACGTCAGCGACCGGCAGTACGACGTGAGGCACTCCTGTGTTCATGAAGTGAACGGTTTGCGGTGTGCCGGAGAGAGAGAGTTCGATATCGGATTCGATGTCGAATGGGTCAGACATGTCGATACAGACATCCTCGCCGGGGAAGGTGGCAACCAACGGTCCTGCGATGGTGTCGAAGCTGATTTCATCTTCGAACTCGGTGGTGAGGTTGCGGGCGAAGCGTGCGAAACAGCGTGCACCGTTACCGCACATTTCCGCTTCACCACCGTCCGCGTTGTAATAGCGGAAGCGGTATTGGCTGGACGAACCTTCGACCGGCTGTTCGATGGCGAGCATGCCGTCGGCGCCAACGCCGCGGTGGCGGTCACAAAGGCGTTCGATTTGCTCCTTGGTGAGGTCGTCGTAGATGCCCGATCGGTTGTCGATGACGACGAAGTCGTTGCCGGCTCCGTTCATCTTGGTGAAATGGATCTCCATGGCGTTGTCGGATGGGTTGGGGGATTTAGCGTTCGAAAAGTGGGTCATTGTCTCAACTGTTGCGTTTGGATGCAATGATTTGCGTCAAATCTCGGAAGGATTGGGTTTGGGACAGAGCCGAGGATGGCGCACAGGCAATTCACCTCATTGATGTGGGTTTCCTGTAGGGCCTGCCACGGTGGATGCTTGATTGATCGCGAAGCGGTCCAATCATGTGCATCTTGTTAACCCTGTCTAAAAAGCAGATTACGCTCGCGCGGACTTGGCAGCGTCGATGAGTGGTTTGGCGAAGTCGTGGACAATCTGAGCCAGGTTGTCGGCGTCGGCGTTGTCGATGACGGTGCGCACGATTGCGGATCCTACGACCACGCCATCGGCGGACTTGGCGACCTGGGCCGCTTGTTCTGGTTTGGAGATACCAAAGCCGACGCAAACAGGGACGTCGGTGTGCTTTTTCAACACGGCGACCTGTTCGTCGAGCCCTTCGGCAAGAGACTCCTGCACCCCGGTGACGCCCTCGCGTGAGACGTAATAGATGAAGCCGTCTGCGGTGGCGCAGACCTCTTCGAAGCGTTCTTCAGGCGTGGTTGGAGCGATCAAGCGGATAGGCGACAAGCCTTTGCTCTGCGCGAGTTCCACGTTTTTCGCCGCTTCGTCTGGTGGCAGGTCGAGACAAAGGATCCCGTCCGCTCCTGCCGCTGCGGCATCGCGATGGAAGTCTTCAAAGCCGTAGGTGTAGACCGGGTTGAGGTAGGTGAAAAGCACCAGTGGGATCTCGGACTTCTCGCGGATGGCGCGGATCATGTCGAGTACGCCGCGGGTCGTGGTGCCAGCTGCCAGTGCTTTCTCGGCCGCGATCTGGTTGACCACGCCGTCGGCGAGAGGGTCGGAGAAAGGAATGCCCAGCTCGATCACGTCGGCACCGGCTTCTTCCAGCGCGAGCACGATCTCGACGGTCTTTTCGGCATTCGGGTGACCTGCCGCCAGGTAGGCTACAAACGCCGCTTCGTTGGCGTCAGACAACTTGGTGAATGTATCGCGCAGACGCGATGAGGTGATGGAATCTGGTGCGGATGGCATGGCGCAAATCTAGCAGTGTTGCCGCCAGCATCAACCGCAGATCACCACGTGCAGCGAGGGTATTTTTTCTGCGGTCGATGCGATATTTGTGTGTCCGCAGATGGACAGAATGAGGGGGATGATGAGGGAGCTTCCGCAGATGTGTGGGATTGGGGAGATTTTTCTGTTTTTGTGTAATGTGGTTTGTTAGTTGGTTTTTATGACTGGAGTTTTGAAGGGGAGTCGGTCGGCGGGTGGCGATCCTGAAACGTATGCGATTATTGGTGCGGCAATGGCGGTGCACAGTGAGCTGGGGAGGGGCTTTCTGGAACAGGTGTACCAGCAGGCATTGGAGCAAGAGTTCTTGGCTCGTGGGATTCCGTTTTTAAGGGAGGTTGAGATTCCCATTAACTACCGAGGAAGGCCTCTTGGGGTGAGTTACAGAGCGGACTTCTTGTGCTACGAATCCGTGATCGTTGAGACCAAGGCTCTGGTAGAGCTTCAGGGGGTGCATGATTCGCAGGTGATCAATTACCTCAAAGCGACCGGACTGAACCGGGGACTGCTGCTGAACTTCGGGACACCGGCACTGCAGTACCGAAGGCTAGTCTATGAACTGAAGGAGCCACCTGCGCCACAAAAATGATTTGCGAACCGGGTACTTGGGTTGGTCCGCAGACGGGCGAGACGGATCAGGATGCAGAGTAGAGTCCGCAGATGAGTAGGATGGGAAAGATATAGGATGTCAGTCCTTGATGTTAGGAAGGGGGGGTATTGAATCCAAATCCCTACCATCTTGGCTATCTGCGGACAGTAACTAAAATCTTGCATATCGGGAACATCTGCGGACCCGACAGTTGGGTTGGTCCGCAGATGAGCAGAATGTGAAAGATGTGGGATGTTGGCCCTTGATGTTTGGGGGGGGGGCATTGAATCCAAATCCCTAGCATCTTGCTTATCTGCGGATAGTAACGAAAATCTTGCTCATCGTGAACATCTGCGGACCCGACACTTGGGTTGGTCCGCAGATGAGCAGGATGGAGAAGATAGGGGAAGTCCTTTTCAGGTCTGTGGGGAGCAAGCCCTTGGGACCATAATCCTCATCATCCTGTCTATCTGCGGAGAGTTATGGAAATCCTTGCTCATCCTGAGCATCTGCGGACTCCTCTTCTCGGGCATGCGCTGATCGCGCTACGCGTAGCGGCTGAGGTCTACGAGGATTTCGCGGGGTTTGGCGCCTTCGCTTGGGCCTAGGACTCCGCGTTGTTCGAGGATATCCATCATGCGTGCGGCGCGGTTGTAGCCGATGCCGAGGCGGCGCTGGATGTGCGAGGTGGAGGCCCGCTTGTCCGAGGCGATGATCTGTAATGTGCGTTCGATCAACTCCTCGTCTTCGTCACTGACGCTTTCCTCGCTCGCATCCGGGTTGTCGATGGCTTCCTGAATGGTCTCCTCGAACTTTTGCTCACCCTGTGATGCGCAGTGGGCCACGAGTGCGCGTACTTCCTCGTCGTCGAGGAATGCGCCCTGGGAACGAACGAGTTTCGCCGAGCCCGGTGGCAGGAAGAGCATGTCCCCTTTGCCCACGAGTTTGTCGGCGCCAGAGGTATCGAGAATCACCCGCGAGTCGATCTTGGACGACACTTGGAATGCGATACGGGTTGGAATGTTAGCCTTGATGATGCCGGTCACGACGTCGGCGCGCGGGGTCTGGGTGGCGACGATGAGGTGGATGCCTGCGGCACGGGCTTTCTGCGCGATACGGGCGATCGCCTGTTCGACCTCTGCGGGTGCGGTCTGCATCAGGTCGGCAAGCTCGTCGATGATGACAACGATGTAAGGGATCCGATCTGGGATCGGGGCGTCTTCGTTGAAGAGGTCGTCTTCTTCCGGATCGGGTGGGGTGATATCACCTTCTTCCAGTGCGCGGGCGAGATCTTCGATGGCGTCCTCGTCGACTTCTTCGCTTTCTGGTTCTTCGATTTCGAATTCGTTGGCGGGAACGTCCTTTTTGACCGGCTCGCGTTTGTTGAACGTCTCAAAGTTACGCACCCCGACCTTGGCGAACATTTGGTAGCGGCGCTCCATTTCGTTCACCACCCAGCGCAGCGCGAGCAGTGTCTTCTTCGGGTCGTTGACCACAGGCACCACGAGGTGGGGGAGGACATTGTAGTCCGCCATTTCCACGACCTTGGGGTCGATCATGATGAAGCGCAGGTCGTCCGGTGAGAACTTGTAGAGGATCGATGTGATGATCGAGTTGATACAGACCGACTTACCTGCACCGGTGGCACCAGCCACCAGCAAGTGAGGCATGGCGGCCAAGTCGCCGATCACGGCATTGCCGTAGACGTCTTTGCCAAGGGCCAATGGGATCCGCTTCTTCGGGTCGGAGAACTTTTCGTCCTCGAGCAGCTCGCGCAACTGGACCAGAGTCTTGTCGTCGTTGGCGATCTCGATGCCAACGGTGTCCTTGCCCGGGATTGGGGCGATGATGTTGATGCGCTCGGCGCGGGTGGCGCGGGCCAGGTCCGCTTCGAGTGCGGTGATTCGGTTCACGCGCAAGCCACGGCCTGGGTAGATTTCGTAGCGGGTAATGGTCGGGCCGCGGGTGATGTCGCCAGGCGTGACTTCGATACCGAAGGTCGAGAGTGTGTCGACGATGATGTCCTGAGTTTCGGTCAGTTGGCTGGTGTCGGCAGGAGATGCTGCGGCGTCTTCGTCGTAACTCAGCAACGAGAGCGGTGGCAGTTCGTAGTTGGGGAACTCTGCGCTCTCGAGTCCTGCGGCAGGGCGGTTGGTGAACTCAAGTTTTCCTGTTTGGGAGACGCCGTTGTTCGACCGGCGGGTCGAGGCGTCGATGATCTTGCGTTTCGGTGCGTACTTGAGAGGCAGCTCTTCGGTTGGTGCGTCGTCGTCCTCGTCGTCGGCGAATGAATCGTCTTCGGGGATCGGCTCGGGTTCAGGCTGCTTCTTTTTGCGCGGGGCGCGCTTTCGCTTAGGTTTTGGAGGCTCTACGATATCGGCATCTTCCTCTTCTTCTTGCAACGCTTGGCGGATGCGCTCGCGGCGGTCTGCACGACGTTCCGAGCGCTCGGCAAGGGTTGTGTTAATCCACGCCAGTCCGCTGCGGATCGCGCCGCCAAGTTGGTGCATGAAGGTCAACGGATGAAATCCGGTGAGCAAGATCAGGCACACCATGTAAAGCATGGCGAGTACTAATGATGCGCCAATTGTGCCCAAAAGCGCTTGCAGGATGGTGCCGCCAATGAGCTCGCCAAACATCCCTCCCGGAGTGGCGGTGAGCTTGTGGAAGACTGTGTTCTTCTCCTGTAGGAAGTAGGGTTGCAGGTGCAATAGAGCGCAGCTGCACAGGATGAGTCCCGCCGCCCCGGTCAACATGCGCGGTCCGATGCGGATGTGAGCGATCAGTTTGGCAGCGCCAAACCAGACCATCACCGCGGGAATCAAAAATGCCGACGCTCCAAAGAGCAGGTAAAGCGCGAGTCCCGCCAAGGCCCCGACCGGGCCAACGAAGTTCTCCGCAGGGGAGACGGGTTCCGAGTACTTGTTGAGCTTGGTCCATGCCGGAAGGTCTCCGGTGTCGAAGGACACGAGTCCGAGGAAAAGCAGAAGCGCGACTCCGATCATCAGAACCGCCACCGCATCGTTCTTGGCTGCGGAGGAACCATGCTCTTCGGTGCTCTTGGGAGGGCGCCCGGGGCTGGTTTTTCGCGTCGTGCGTTTTTTGCTGGTTCTTGCCGCCATGGAGGATTGGTGTTGGAGCCGGATGGGGAATGAGTGCGTATCATTGTCCGATCCGCGGCCCATTTCTAGTCAAGGATCGGATTATTTGGAAAGGTAAAGTTTTCGCGGGGTATGGTGGGCTGTTGAGGTGCGGAGGGATTTCAGCGCCGGTGAGATGAGGAATTTCCGACCCGGGCTAGACAGTTGGAGCGATGTCTGATTATAAGAGCCGGACTCCCGTCGCCTCGTCATGACCTCTTTGATTTCATTTGCCCGCCACCTTGTGCTTCAATCTCCGATGGATGCGCAATCCAATGGTGGGGGCACTGTGGGCGATGATGGGTTTGACGAAGCCGAGCGCTGGCTGGACGCCGCGCGGTCCGGGGATCGCCAGGCATTTCACCACTTGGTCGAGCATTCCAGGGCGCGGGTGTACGGGGTGATCGTGAACATGGTGCGCAACGAGGCGGATGCGTTGGATCTTACCCAGGAGACGTTCGTCAAGGTTTGGCGAGGGTTGCCCGGGTTCGAGGGGCGTTCGCGTTACTCGACGTGGCTCTACCGCATCGCTCACAATGTGACCTACGATTTCCTGCGTGCGCGCAAGAGCCGGGGTGGCCCCGGGGGGGGGGATGAGTTGGACGAATCTTTGTTGAGGCCGGACCGAATGGAAGCTTCCGCACCGACCGCTCCAAGGGCATCCGATTCTCCGGATGAATTGGCCGATCGTGGGGATTTGCGTGCGTTGATCGCATCATTGATGCAGCAGTTGAGCGATGACCACCGCCAGGCCTTGCTTTTGCGCGAGGTGCAGGGATTGAAGTACGAAGAAATCGCCGGTGTCATGGACTGCACCACCGGTACAGTGATGTCGCGGTTGTTCTACGCACGAAAGAAAATGCGTCAACTGCTCGAACCTTACCGTGACCTGCTAGCCGATAGCGGACTCTCGATGCCCACAGGCACGCCAGAAAAGTGAACTCCTTTTGAATAATTCCGGAATCCGATCCGACATACCTTCGCATCCCACCTCACCTGATCAATGAAGCCTACCGAACAACAGCTAGCCGAATGGATTGACGGCACCTTGCCGCCCGATGAACTGCGTCAGCTGGAAGCCTGGTTGGATGAGAACCCGGCGGAGCGCGATGAACTTGAGGCGATGCGGGCTGCCGGGCGCGCGGTGGGCGCGACACAGGGTGTGCCAGACGAGATTCCGGCGGCCGAGTTCTTTATGCATCAGTTGGAACGACGGATCGATGCAGAATCAAGCGGCCAGCCGATTGGTCCTGCTGATTCGCAGGCTCCGGCGGCAACGGTTACCAAACTGCCTTGGATGCGGTTGGTGATTCCTCCGATTGCTGCGGCAGCGGTTGCTGTGACTGCGGCGGTACTTACGATCCGCTATCAGAACGACCAACAGCAGAGCAGAGAGGGGCAGGCCGTGGCGCCGGTCATGGCAAGTGTGGATGAGAAGCCCCGGGTCTACGCGCCACGGGACGAAGTGGTGGTAAATTCCTATTATGAGTCCGGTGCGGACGCGCAGGTGGTTGTTCTCGAAGGGCTGCCGGAGGTGGATGCTTCGATGCAGATTTCCGGCTTTGGCCGTGATTCGCTCGACCGCGGCATGTGGGCCGAGTTGAGGAAGTCTGGCGAGACGGAGGTCACAGGAACGGATGAACCAGAGGAGGGCGGGAAACCGAACTAAGCATGGCGCGACTTTTTGCGAAAACGATGAGTACGGGACGAAAGCTTGTTTTCACAGCATTGGCCGCGGTGTCGATGTGGAGCCCTGCAGCTCTGGCGGACCCAGTGGCGGATGATGGCGCGGGTGCCCAGCCGCTGGCCGAAGCCCGGATGGAGACCGACGCGGTGGTTTGGTCGGGGTTGTTTTTTGCCGGTAGCGCGGCCGACGCTCAGCAGAAGGGGGAAGTGCCGACAGAACTGGCAGCGGAGTTGGTCGCTACCATGAAGCAAGTCGAGGCTCTGCACGCGGAAGATTATCGATTGCTCGGAGCTGCCACTCAGGATGTGCTGCGTGAGTACGATTCGTGGGTGCTGCCCTCGGATGTCTTCTTCATCAAGCTCGACTCTCTCGGCCGTGCCGAGGATGGTGCGCTCAAGGCAATGCTACAGGTTTGGCAGCAAAAGGACGTGCTGATGAAAGCGTCCGTATCGCTGCGTCCGGGCCGTCCGTTCTTTGTTCGTGGTCCAAAGTGGGGAGATGGGCATATTGTACTCGCTCTTCTGTTGCAGGATGACAGGGATGCGCAATGATAGGCAGTGGACTGACGGGTTGAGGCCCGGCGGTTGAATCACAGGCGCCCGTTGCCGGGCGCGCAGGAATCCATTCCCAACCCACTACCATCACATGAAAATTGTTGTCGCTTATTCGGGTGGTCTCGACACATCGGTGCTCGTGACCTGGCTCAAGGAACATTACAACGCTGAGATCTACGCTTACTGCGCCAACGTGGGCCAGGAAGAAGAGCTCGAAGGCCTCGAAGAAAAGGCGATCAAAACCGGCGCGACCGAGTGCTTGATCGACGACCTTTGCGAGGAGTTCGCAGCGGATTACATTTACCCAATGTTCCAGGCAGGTGCGATCTACGAAGGCCGCTACCTTCTTGGAACCAGCATCGCCCGTCCATGCATCGCCAAGGGCATGGTCGAATACGCACGCAAAGTGGGTGCCACCGCGATCGCTCACGGTGCAACCGGCAAAGGCAACGACCAGGTGCGTTTCGAGCTTTCCGTCGCCGCGCTCGCTCCGGACATCGAAATCATCGCCCCATGGCGCATGCAGGTCTTCCGCGACAAGTTCCCAGGCCGTGCGCAGATGATCGCATACGCAGCCGAGCACAACATTCCAGTGCAGGCCACCGCGAAGAAGTCCTACTCGATGGACCGCAACCTGCTTCACATTTCCTACGAGAGCGGCGTGCTTGAAGATCCATGGTACGACGGTTCGACTCCTGCCGACCGCGACATGTACCTGCTCACCACCTCTCCAGAGGAAGCTCCGGATCAGGCCGAGTACCTTCAGTTGCTCTTTGAAAAAGGCAACATCGTCGGCCTTCAGGTGGATGGTATTGCTGACTACGCAGCCAAGGTCGGCGTGAGCTCGACCGGTGAAAAGGACGGCTACACGCTCTTCACTCCATACGGTGTGATGAAGATTTTGAACTTCCTCGCCGGTAAGCACGGTGTGGGTCGTGTCGACATCGTCGAGAACCGCTTCGTCGGCATGAAGAGCCGCGGTATCTACGAGACCCCAGCGGGTACCATCATGTTCGAAGCTCACCGTGATCTCGAGACCCTCGTGGTCGACCGTGAAGCGATGCTCGTTCGCGATGAGTTGATTCCTCGTTACTCGCAGATGGTGTACAACGGTTTCTGGTTCGCTCCTGAGCGCGAAGCCCTGCAGGCTCTCGTCACCGAGACTCAGAAGTCCGTCACCGGTGAAGTGCGCGTGAAGCTCTACAAGGGCAACGTGATCTGCGCTGGTCGTCGCTCGCCTAACAGCCTCTACAGCGAAGATATCGCAACCATGGAGGAAGATCCAACACAGGCATACAACCAGGACGACGCTACCGGCTTCATCCACTTGAACGCTCTCCGTCTCAAGCTCCAGGGCTTGTCGAAGAACGTCTAAGTCAGGCGCTCGCTAGACCTGACTAGTTTATCACCCGCCCATCGGTCGCATGTCGACCGGTGGGCGTTTTTTTTGTAGAGAAATCCAACGTGCCACAGCTGATCGGACGGGTGGTAGTTTTCTGGTCTGAAGATAAGACCAGGTGAGGTGGCTGGATCAGTGGAGAGAATCTCTGGTTTCCAACGTAGCTGGGCCGTTATAACTCGGGCGGGTGCGTGTGATTGCAGCTTTGGCAACGGTGCCATTGGCGCTGTCGCGCTACTTGCTGGATTGATTGATAAGTTATGAAAGATCGTTCGTTTATTACCAAGTGCCTAACGGGCTGTGCGACCTTGGGTGTGGTTTCGTTGATGGCATTGAGTGCGTCGCCGTTGCAGGCGGAGATTGAAGAAATCGATGTGCGGGAGGTGACCATTCCTGTGATGATCCGCAAAGACTTCAACCCAGTGCTCGGGATGAATGTGAAGCTGGATCAGGCGGAGACGGAGATTTCCTTCGCGATGAAGGTGGGGGGAGTGAATCCCCAGTTCATCGAAGAGATTGCCGTTTACAAAGCGGTGATCGATGACAAGAGCGGCGCGGTGCGGGACAATGTGGATCCGAAGCCGGAAGCGCTTCTTGGGGCAATCGCTGGCAGTGACGTGCGCAAAGGACGCGCCATGATCAAGTGTGAGGAGGTTGATCTTCAGGAAGGAGACAACCATTTGTGGGTGAGCGTAAAGCTGAAGCCAGAGGCTCCGATCGAGCGATTTGTCGAGTTAGAGGTGACCGATGCAAAGACTCCAACAACGAAGCGCTTCCGCCTGGACGATGCGGCGAGCAAGCAGCGGATTGGTGTGGCAATTACCTATCCGAGTTTCCCTGTGAAGGTGCAGAAGACGGAATCTCGAAAAGTGCTCGAGGAGCGCGTCTCCAAGTTCTCGCGGATTCCAGGGATGGTGGTGACGAAAAAGGGGACGATCGTCGCGACCTTTGACAACCGCTACCACCACAATGGCGATCTCCCGGCGGACATCGATGTGGCGGTGAGTACGTCGCGCGATGGCGGTCAGACGTGGTCGGACGTGATCACCTGCATTAATGCACGCGATCTACCTGGCATCGGTCATGGCGTGGGGGATCCTGCGATTCTGCTCGATGAATCCAACAACCGCATCTGGATTGCGGGACTCGCGGCTCCGAAGACCGGTCACCCGATTTGGAAGAGCGAGCTGGGTTCGGCTGATCCGTCGAACTGTGGACAGTTCGTTCTTACCTACAGCGACGACGAAGGTGTGACGTGGTCGGATCCGATCAACATTACCGCAGATGTGAAGCGTCTCGATGACCCGGACACCAAGGAGTGGGGATGTTTGTTCCAAGGCCCTGGCAACGGGATCTGCATGCGTGACGGCACCTTGGTGTTTCCTGGCCAGATCTGGGGTGCCAAGCACATGGGCGTGCTGGTTTACTCGAAAGACAACGGCAAGACCTGGACGAGCTCCAAAGCGATGGAGTTCGGTGGCTCGGAGTCCACGGTGGCTGAGTTGTCCAATGGCGATCTGATGCTCAACACGCGTGAAGGCGCTGGGGGACTGCGTCAGGTGGGCGTGACCGACGACCTTGGCGAAACGTGGGAGAAGCACGACAGCGTGAAGTCGAAGAAGGGGCAGCTGCGTCAGCCGGTGTGTCAGGCGATTATGGTGTCGTTGTTCAACGAAGCTGGAAAGTACAACCTGGGCACGAGTGCCCGTCACGTGATGTTCTTCTCCAACCCGAATGCGGGCAACCGGAGCAAGATGACGCTCAAGTACTCGCGCGATAATGGCGACTCTTGGTCGGACGGGCTGCTTTATGACCAGAGGGGCTGCATGGGGTATTCGGCGATCTACCCGATCGATAAAAACTACCTCGGCGTTTTCTACGAAGGGCAGCACGGGTACCTGTACTTTATCAAAGTACCGTACCGCGAGATCATCGAGGCCAGGTAGGCCGTTGGTTGATGCTCGTATGATTTCAAGGGAGCCATTGCGTGATGCGGTGGCTCCCTTTTTGTGGAGCTCGTGAAATGTCTCGTCGGGACAGGGGGGAGGGCACTGATTTAGAGTGCATCGTCGTGTCGGGATCGGCCGGCGGGTGGGTGATGCGCTTCGGCGGTGTCTCAGGCTTGGCCTCGACTGCGTGGGCGCGGGATATCCCAGGGTGTGGTCGCCGGAGGCTCCCGTCGCCCTGGGCTGGTTTGCGTCTCCCTTGCAGGGAGAAGTTGACGACGATGAGGCTTAAGTTAGTGCCCTTTAGGGCCGGGGCGAGTGGCACTAATACCATATGACCGTTCAAAAGGTATGAGAGGTGCGTTCCGCACCATGGAGTGTTGCAGAGTGCGCCAAATCTATTGGAGCGCTCACTGCCTCCCGCAGCGATGGGGCTGGAGTATGTTCCGTATCGAGTGCGGCGGCTCGCTCGCTGGAGGTGGAGCGTGCGTCGGGCTATTCGCCCAGATGTTTGGCTGCGGATTCCGCGTCCGGCGTGAGGTCGGCTACGGCCGGGGTGATGAGCTTGCGCAGGGTTTCGATCAGCGGGGTATCCGGGTTGCTGCTGAGTTGCTCCTCAATGAGCTGGCGCAATGGGGTGTCGAGCGAGGCGGCGGGAGCTGCGGCTGGTGTGGCGTCGCCGTCTTTGATCGGCAAGTCACGGGGCATGATGATATTGCCCGTGGCGAGCACGGCGGCGCGCTGCACGACGTTTTCGAGTTCGCGCACGTTGCCTGGCCAGTTGTAGTTCTGCAGCATGTGCATGGCGCCGAGCGAGAAGCGCAATGTGGGACCTTTGCGGGTGGCTGAGATCCGATGGAGGAAGTGCTCGGCCAAGGGCTTGATGTCGTCAGTCCGCTCACGCAGTGGCGGGATGTGGATGCGCACCACGTTGAGTCGGTAGTAGAGGTCCTCGCGGAATGTACCGGCGGCGATTGCGCCTTCTGGATCCCTGTTGGTGGCGGCCACCACGCGGACATTCGCCTTCAGGGTCTGATTGCCGCCAACGCGGGAGAACTCGGCTTCCTGGAGGACACGCAGTAGTTTGCTTTGGACGAGGATGGGCATTTCGCCGATCTCGTCGAGGAAGAGCGTGCCGCCATTGCCTTGTTCGAAGCGGCCGATGCGTTGCTGCATTGCGCCGGTAAAGGCACCTTTCTCGTGGCCGAAGAGCTCGCTCTCCAGGAGGGTCTCCGGGATGGCCGCGCAGTTGATGGCAACGAATGGCTTGGCCGCGCGGGTGGAAAACTGATGTACCGCTTTGGCGACGACTTCCTTGCCGCAGCCGGATTCCCCGGTGATGAGGACGGGGGCGTCGGATCGCGACACGCGACCGATCATCTTGAGCACGTTTTGGATCGCCGGAGACTCGCCGATGATCACATTGCCGAGTGCTTCCTGGGGGTCGACGGCTTTTTGCCTCTTTGCTGCCGGCTCCGCTGCCATTTCCTCAATGGTTTGCAGGGCCGATTCGACCGTGGGCCGTAGTTCGTATGGGAGGGCGGACTTGCGCAGGAAGTCGTAGCCACCAAGTCGCATCGTCTCGATCACCGCGGAGTTCGGCGGGATTCCTGTGGTGAGGATGACGAGTGTCTTCGGCGTTTGCAGGCGCAGCTTTTTGAGCAACTCCACTCCGTTGAACGGCTGGAGCGCATATTCGGCAATCACCAGCGACGGTGGGTCCTTCTTGCACGAGGCAAGCGCCTCTTCAGTGCGCTGGAACGTGTCGATCCGAAGGTCCGGAGCCTGCAGGTGTTTGCCCGCCCAGAGGAGAAACTCTTCCTCGGGGTCGATCAGGACGATGCGGTGTTGTGCTGTGTTGGTAGCTGTTGGCATCGGGGGATTGGGCTGGTGCGGCTCAGGAGCGCGTCGCTGGTGATTTAGTGCGAACTTAATTCGATGGTCGAGACATTTCGCGCGAGCGATTGGCGGCAGCGGCTGCGGCGTCAATCACTGCGGCGCGCAGGCCGGATTGCTCGAGGCTGTGGATGGCGGCAATTGTCGTGCCACCCGGGCTTGCGACAGCGTCGCGCAGCACCGCTGGGTGGTCGCCGGATTCCTGGACCATACGTGCGGCGCCGAGAACGGTTTGGGCGGCGAGCTTGAGAGAGTCAGCACGCGAGAGCCCTTGTACCACACCGCCGTCTGCGAGTGCCTCGATGAAGGTGTAGACGTAGGCGGGGGCGCTTCCGCTCACGCCAATGACGGCGTGAATCTTGTCTTCTGGGACGGTGACGCAGATGCCGACCGACGAGAAGAGCTTCTCGACAAAAGCGAGGTCGTCCTCGGTTGCGTTCGGGCCTGCTGTGATGCTTGAGGCTCCCGCTCCGATCAACGATGGCGTGTTAGGCATTACGCGGACGATGCGGTGGTTCGCTCCGGCTGACGCGGAAAGTGTGTCACACGTGACGCCGGCAGCGACAGAGATGACGAGTTTTGATTCGGTGACGCCGTCGAGAGCGGCGCTGAGCGCCTCGTGCATTTGGTATGGCTTGACCGCAGCGAGCAAGGCGGACGAGGAGTTGACCAGCTCGGCCAGTGAGGCCACCGCAGTGCAGCCGGTGGTGGCGGCGTAGTCTTGCGCTTTCTCTTCGGTACGGGTGAATACAGCGAGTTGTGGCGGGGTGAGCGCTCCATTGGCGAGGAATCCGTCAGTGAGTGCCCGACCCATGTTGCCGAGTCCAATGAGACCTAGATCATGCATAGAGTCAGTACCATAGCGAGACTGCTGCATTCGACAATGGGGAATCCGGGTTCGTTGGGGGATGCGTCCGGACGAGCAGATGTGTGCCTTGCTTATGCGCAGTAAGATGCGTTTGATCGGCTGCCGTGCGATTTTTTTTGCAGGGAGCCCTGTAGCGCACGTTCCCGAGCCGATGCGCTCCCTGTGTGAGCCCGTGGTGTGGGATTGGTACGTGAGTGTGTCAGTGAAGACGGACGGGCGGGGTCCGCCGGGATCCGCAGATTTTGAACCCGAATAGAGTTGAAGGTCAACGGGTCGTGCGGTGCGCCTCTTGATGAAAACTGCGAGTTTTTCCTGCCATTGTCAGGGCTCGCTGACGGCGGGCATTGGGGAACAATGTTTGGACTGAATAGGTCAAAGTCAGGTACAGCCTTCCATCATTGCCGAGGAAGAATCGTTGGGACAAGCAAAAAACTCATCGCCAATTCTCTAGTTTGTGCTAATGTCCAAACACTTATGGCAACCGCAAGAAAGAAGAGATTCTCCCGTCGTGTTCCTGATCATGTTACGGACGAACTCGTAGTAGTGCTCTCTGAGGAAACCGAATTCCTTCACTTTAACGACCTTTTCCAGAAGGTCTACGACAACTTGAAGAAGAAAAACGCAGTGAGCGGCGGCGAAGAAATGCTTCGTTTGCGTGCGTATGAGAAGCTCCAGAACCTCGTCTCCCGCGGGATGGTCGAGAAAGAAGGTCGCCAGTATCTTGGTCTCGATGGCATTGAGCGTGCCTCCTCCAAGTGGCAGGCCGAAGGAGAGAAGGCGTAAGCCTCAGAGATTCCATTACCTCTAAGTAAAGTTTATCCCCGTCGGATCCTGAACCGGCGGGGATTTTTTGTGTCTAGACTACCGCTCCGGCGAAGCGGTGGCGCCTGAAGGGGAGGCGGGTGATAAAAAGAACGCCCCGCGGTCAGGGACCGGCGGGGCGATTGGAAATGAGCTGTGACTCATGGGACCGAATGAACGGTCAGCTTGGTATTAGAACGGATCGACAGGTGCAGACGAATTGTTGTCCGCTGGGACGTAGGTGTCGGTGTTTGAGCCTTGCTGCATGACTTGATCGATCATGCGCTCCACGCCGTCACGGGCGATCTTGCTGTCGGGATAGGCCTGGCGGGCTTTCATATAATGAGCAAGAGCAGAGCCACGGCGCCCGCGTTGTTCATGGAACTTGGCCTGGCGCAAGGTGTCTGCGAAGACCGCGACGCGCTGTGTCAGTTCTTCCGAGCGCAAGGCGAGCTTGCTGTCGGTTGGGAAGCGCTTGCGCAGGATCTGGATCTCCTCCCAGGCGGCGAACTCGGCGAATGGCGACGAGCTGGACTCGGCGCGCTTTGAAAGTTCGATTGCCTGACGGATCTCGCTGGCGTTGGTGGCGACTTCGTTGATCTCCTTGAGCTTGGCTTCGTCGTTGCGGAACGCGGCGAGGTATTGGCCGATGTCCTGCACGATCATGTCGTAGTTGCCTTCCGCTTTGAGGCGCTCGTAGTCGTTGCGCAACTTTGCTTCGCCGAGTTGGTCGCTGGTCTGGTCGATGAACTCGTCGAGGTTCGGATTGCTCGGCCAGATCTCGACCGCGGTTTTGACCTGCTGCTCCGCATCCTCGGTTTTGTTCTGGAAGAACAAGTTCTGAGCTTTCTTGAGAGCCATGTTGGAAGCCAGCATCTGCGACTTGATCCAGGATTCCTCCTTCGCGCCGTCAAAGTCTGGAGCGGCCTCGTAGAGCTCTTTCAAAAGCTCCTCGGCGCTGCCGTAGTCTTTTGCGCTCATGGCGTTGAGGAGGCGGTAGCGCTTTTGGGCGAACTTGTGCAGCTTGCGCTTTTTGCCCAAGTCATAAAGGCGCACGGGCTCGAGGTACTCGCCAATGATGAACGCTTCCTGCAAACGCTTGTAGGCGCTCCACAGTTCGTTTTGCGAAACGAGGTAGTCCACCGCACGCATCTTCGACTTCACTTCGCCGATCGACTCATTGGCCATGCCGTCGAGCGTGCTGACGGTCGGGCTCCCGCCGAGCGTGTCGGAGAACAACTTGCCCACATCCGAGTTCTTCTTGAGCTTCAGCGTGGCTTCGCCGTCGTTGAAGATGTGGTTGTAGAAGCGGCCGGCGATCACGCAGTGCTCGAAGCGACGCTGCAGGAACAGCTGCGCCATGAACACGTGGTACTCCGTCTTGGCTTTGATCTCGGCGGTCTTCTGCTGAGCTTGGAGGAGCTTCTTGCGCGCCACGTTTTCGCTGCGCTCAAGGATGATGTCCTGGTAGAGCAGTGACTGTGTGCCAACGCCGGCCGGAGGGCCGCCTCCGCCTTGCTTGTCATTGCCGCTGCCGTTTTGCTGGCCGGTGAGCGGGAGCTCGGTGGCCTTCATGTCGCCGCGCCATTGCAGGTCTTTTTGGGCCTTGTCGATCTGGGCCAGTTCGCGTTGCATGCTGGAGATGTCGCGGTTGACCAGCCAGATCTGGAAGACGTGGTTGTAGAGAGTCGAGCTGATCCCATTGTCGATCGTCTTGTACTCCGATGCCTTTTTGAGCAGTGCCAGGGCTTTCGGGTAGTTGGCCTTGCGCTCGCTGATGCCGCCGTGGGTGAGCAGGGCTGGAATGGCGCCCAGCGTTTCGTAGTACTCTTTGGCCAGATCGATCTCGACCGGTGGCGTGTTGAGATAGCTTTCGATGCGGGCGGCGAACACGCGCTGGTCGTTTACGTTCCACGTGTTGCCGTTGAACATGACGTTCTCCGTAGAGGCGTCGAACACAGGAATTTCGTTGCCGAATGGCGTTGCCGGACCGCTCTGGGGCTGTTGTTGGTTGACGATGGTCGTGTTGCCATTGCCTCCCTGTGGTTGCGAGGCAGGTGCCGTCGGGGCGGGGAAGACCTGGGCGTGAAGAGAGCCGGCAGCCAGAAGGGCGGCGGTGCCCAGAGTCGCGGAAGTTTTGAGTGGGTTCATCATGAGGACCTGGGGATGGGAATTAAAGTTCGAGGATCTTGGTCGCCTGAGGGATGCCTTCAGCATTGACCTCGACGATCATGTTGAGAACGAAGCCCGGTTCGATGTTGGTGGCACCGATGTCGCCAGGGATGATCACAGGCATTGGGCGCTCTTCTGATGGGGTTTGTACCATCAGTGTAATCAACTGGGAATCTCCGGTGATGCGGTCGCGGTGCTTCACGGTGCCTTGCAGCGAGTAGACGTTGCCGCGCAGGTTTTCCGAGTTGTTGTAATAATCGAGCACCGGCAGTGGTGTCTGGCGGTCCGGGGTGTCGCCACTCAACGAGCGGGATGCAATCATCGCAATTCCGCCGACGAGAATCAATCCGGTTGCGCCGATGATGAGGCCCTTGGCGGGCGAGGAGTTGGTTTGTCTTTTGCGACGTCGTTGTTGTGCCATGAGAGAGGGGGAATATAGAGATTGAAGGGATCGGAGCGATCGATGGATCGGGGGAAGTCGTGCGAAGGGTTAATGCTGCCACAGGTTCTTACGCAACCCCAAAATCCCCATGGTCAAACCGGCGGCAATGTGGATGCCAAGGAAAATGAGGCACAATGTGTGCGGCGAGAGCTCGGTCTCCGACACGGTTTGCACTGCCTGACGGTAGCCGTCATTGAGGGACATCACGGATCCCGACCAGCTCCAGTAGGCGGAAATGAACGGACGCACCAGAGGCTCAAGGAAGCCCGGCAGGGCAAGGATGGCGCCCGAGAGCGGCAACTGGAAGCCCACCAGGTAGATGCTCAGCAGGTTGGCCTGGTCCGCGGACTTCATCATCGATGAAATGCCCAGGCAGACGGCGGTCATCGCGCCATTGACCATTAGCAACATCAACAAGTGCGACAAGAAGTTGCCCGGAATCGGCCAAAAGTATTCTACAAATACTCCCATCCAGGTCGACTGCGCGACGACAAGCAGTGTGAGGAAGACGAGCTTTGATGCGAGATAGCTGAATGGACGCAGCCCGCCGAGCTTTTCTTTTTCGAAAATGTCCCGTTCTCCGGCTACTTCGCGGGCGGAGTTGTTGGCCCCCATCAGACTGAGCAGCACGACTTGGAACATGATCAAGCCTGAGACAAAGCTGCCGGATTGGAGGCTGCTTTCGCGCACCTCGATTTCGGCCTGCATTTGCTCAAATCCAGTGGCCGCGGTGGACTCGCCGTACTTCTTGATCGGCTCGACGCCCTCAATCGTGAAGAGCGCTACCAGCAACGGGAAGCCGATGAGGATCGCCGCGTGCAGGATGAGTGTCGTGCGGTCGCGGAAGAAGATCTTGAAGCGCCGCGTCAGAACCAGCAGGAACTGGGCGAGAATGCCGGGCAGTTTGGCAATCTTCTCCGACTCTTCGTCGCTTTCGGGGGCTTCATCCAAGCAGGTCAGAGCTTGGGTGTCGGACAAGGCTGCCTCGGTGTCGGATTCTTCGGACGGGGCGGATTCCTGCTTTTCCTGCGCGAGTTCTTGAGTGTCGGGTTTCTCGGCACCTTCGTCTGTGGCTGTTGGCTTTTGGTCAGTGGCCTCAAGCGCGGTGGTGTCGTCGCCTTCTTCGAGAAGGGGGGCTGTATCGGTCTGTTCGCCGCTGGCTTCGAGGTGATCGGTGTCGAGCGCAGGGGACAACGGCAGCGGCAGGTCGAGTTTGTCGTAGTAGAACCGTCGGTGCTTTTTCCACGATGCGTGCCATTGGGCCGGCTCGCGTTTGGCCAGCGCGGGGTAGACGTCTTCCGCGTGATCGACGCTGAAGTAATGGGGCATCGCCGATGGTGGGCCGTGGTAGGCCAGGCATCCGGCGTAAAGCACGATGATGGAATCGTAGAGCTGCAGGTTGGCCAGGCTGTGGGTCACGCTAATGACCGTACGGTTTTGCTCGTGGGCCAGATCGGCGAGCCGGTGGACAATTTCGTCCTCGGAGCGAGGGTCGAGCCCCGAGGTGACTTCGTCCGCGAGAAGCAATGGCGGGTTGGCGACCAACTCCATCGCCAGTCCCAGTCTGCGCTTTTGGCCGCCGGAAA
The DNA here is from genome assembly GCF_010681825.2 of Sulfuriroseicoccus oceanibius. Lineage (NCBI taxonomy): Bacteria > Pseudomonadati > Verrucomicrobiota > Verrucomicrobiia > Verrucomicrobiales > Verrucomicrobiaceae > Sulfuriroseicoccus > Sulfuriroseicoccus oceanibius. Next base: position 2,055,974 of record NZ_CP066776.1, read on the forward strand.
GCACCGAGACACGGCGGTCCGCGATGTCGGTCATGCCGGTTTGTTCGAGAGCTCGGTCGATGATCTCGTCGCGTGCATCGCGTCCCCACGCCCGAACGCGCAGGCGGCTGGCGCATTCGATGCTTTCTTCCACGGTCAGCTGGTCGTAGGCGATCGAGAACTGGGGAACATAGCCGAACTCGTTGGGCATCAGGTCGCCGTGCTCGAACGAATTGCGGCCCATCCAGTGGATTTCGCCTGCTGATTCAATGTTGAGTCCGGCGATTGTCTTGAGCAGCGTCGTCTTGCCGCAGCCTGAGGGACCGACGATGGCGGTGAAGTGCCCGCGTGGCAGGTTGAGGCAGATGTCGTGGACGAGATCGATGAGGTCGCCATCTTTTTCGATGGTGAACGAAAGGTTGCGGAGCTCGAGCATAGGGGGATGGGCGGACGGAATGAAATGAATGTGAGACTTGTTGACCAGTGATGGGTTCTGTCCTTGGCTAACGTGGGCAGATTGTGGTCTGCTCAGCGCGCCAAGTTTGTAGTGGCCTGTCCACAAACGCACGAGTGGACTGGTTTCCCTCGCAAATTTGAAGACGAAAATCGAAAAATCACCGATGAGCGAACCAATCCGACGGCCTGCGACTTCTGCCTCAACCCGAAAACGAGCGAATCGTCGCGGGAAATCTTCACAATCTTCCCGCCGACCGAGAAAGTCCGGAGTGGATACGGTGGACCCAACGCAGGCCCGTGGGGGGCGGCGGCGGCGCAGAGACCGTGGCTTGAGCATGCGCCAGTGGCTATGGCTCGGCCTGACGGTGCTCTTCCTGCTTTTGGTCGGTGGGTCAGTGATTGGTTATGTCGCTGTACGCAAGTACCTGCACAGTGACGACTTCCGCCACTTGGTGGAGGGGCAATTGGCCACCGTGCTGAAGGCGGAGAGTGTGGAGATGGACGCGTTCGCTTGGTCCGGGTTGTCGATGACCAGTGACGGTATGTTGGCCGACGGGGGGAGTGCCGGAAAGTTTGACGGGATCGAACTGAAGACATTGGAAACGGAAGTGACGCTCGACGGCTTGGACCGTGGGGTGTGGGAAATTCCCCAGGTGACCGTCGCATATGCCAAACTCGATTTGATGCCACCAACAGCTTCCTCGCCAAGTGACGTCGTGGCTGCCGGAGATCCACCTACAGTGGCGCAAGACGGCATGGCTGCCACAGAACCTGGCAAGCCCGGTTGGCTGGAGTCACGGGTTCCGCGCAAGGTGGAAGTCGGGCGCGTGCAGGTGCGCGATGGCAATGTGCGCTTTCCTCTGGGAGCCGGCCGCGAGGCGCGCGTGCTCGGCGCCGCACTCGATGCCACCCGTTTGCCGGATGGCGAGGGCTATAAGGTCGAGCTCCAGGGCGGGCGGGTTTCGTTTCTTCCGTTTTTCGGCCAATCCGGGAACGCCGGGGCGATGGCGGTCGATCGGGGTGCCATCGAGATGCGGGGCAAGAACTTTGCCGTTCAGCAGATTATGTTGAGCGGCATCGGCCACACGGCACGAGCCACGGTCGATGGACAAGTTGCTCTGGACGACGGTGTGAGCGAGATGCGGATCGATACCACGGTGAACGACCTTCCGGTTGCCGAGTTGCTTGGAGTCAAATGGGCGGATCGATTGGTCGGGCGGTTCAATGGAGAGATTGTGACTGAAAAACGACCGGGCGATAGTGCGGTGATGACCCATGGTCGCGTCTGGTTGAAAGAGGCGCGGCTCAACACACCAAGCGATCAGGAAAATCAGGGAGTCATCGCCCAGGTCGATCGACTGGCGGCTGCTACTGGGCTGTCGGATTTGTTTGGCGGTGTCGTGCCTATGTTGGGGGCTTACACGGAAAGCCGTGAGCGCTTTAGTAGTATCTTCTTTAACAAAGCTGAGTTTCGTTTTGTGCGGCGTGGCGAGGATTTGCAATTGCGTGAAATCGAACTGCGCAGCAATCGGTTCATCGCAGTGGAAGGCGATGTGAACATCTACGGAGAGACGATTGATGGACTGCTTGATGTCGGCGTGGATCCGTCGGTACTGACAAAAATCCCAGGAGCCGAGACCAAGGTGTTTACCCGAAGCGAAGGTGGCATGCGTTGGACCCGTGTGCGCCTGAGCGGCACGCTGAACGAGCCGAAAGAAGATCTGACAGATCGACTGATCGCAGCAGCAGGCGCGCGCGTGCTGGAAATCATTCCCGAATCCGGGCAGGCCGTGATCAAAGGCACCCGACGCGTGATCGAGGATGTGACACCCCAGGTGCTTGAGTCCGGTGCCGGATTGTTGCGCGAAGGTGCCGGGCTTTTGGAAGAAGGGCAGTCCTCGTTGTTCCAATTCCTCGATCGCGAGGAAAAGCGCCCCGAGCCTGAAGAGGAGGCTGAAGAGCAAGACTCCTCCGGTGACACCCCATTCGGCAAAGAGAAACCAGGCCGTGGATCGCTGCTGCCATTTCGATTGTAGAGGCTGGGTGTGTTAATTTTTAGGTTGTTACGTTTTAGGGAGAGTTGTCGCTGCGCTCCTTTGGTTTGGTTGCCGGGTACAATCCGGCGGTCCGCTGCGCTCCGTGTGGTGGATGTCGACAGGAATGTCGACCGCCCAGCGGTCGGCGGTATGCGGAGACGGTGGAGATGGGCGCGAATATCACGAAAAGCCACGACCTCTTGTGCGGGATGCTTTCGGTCTCCTATAAACAAAAACAAACATCTGCGGAAATCGGCGTTATCTGCGGTTTCTTAAAACGGACCTAGGTTGATCGTGTTTCATGGGGGGAGAGTCGTTGCTGCGATTTGGAAGGTTGATTTGGTCGGTGGGTTTTGTCATCCCTTTGGTTAGTGACGGCGTATGTGAGAGCGACGGATTCGATTGATTATGAGAGTTTTTTCAATGTTAGTGGCATTTCTGGCGGCGCTGGTGGGGGCGTGGTGTGTGACGATGGTGTCGCGGTTTCGGGGGATCTACGGTGAGATGTTTGCGGATGGGGCGGATGTGTTGCCAGCTGCGACGGTTTGGCTTATGGGGACGAATGGATGGGTGCCTGGTGGGGTGTTTTTGTTTTGTACGTTGGCGTTAGTGGTTTTGTTGATTGGGAAGCGGGACCAGCTGGCGGTCGTGGTGTCGCTCTTGACGCTTTTGGTAATGCTTGCCACTGCGGTGGTCTTGCCTGCATTGTTGTTGGAACCGATGGGCGAGATCATGGCGGGATTGGAGGTGTCGCCGGTGACGCCGAAGAAATTGTAGCAATTTGACGGGATAGTTAGAGATGGCGAGTGCACGTAAGAAGCGGGAGAAGGCCGAGCGTAGGGAGGAGAAGCGTCGGCGTGAGGTAGAGGGGCTGTTGCGCGAGGGGAAATTACTTCCTGTGGATGATCGCAAGGTGGTGTCCCGCAGTGTGCTGCCGCGGATCCCCGAGTATTATCGGGACGTGGAGTTTGTGTGTCGCGATTGTGGCAAAGACGAGGTGTGGACGGCCCGGCGTCAGAAAGTCTATTACGAGGAGCTGGGCGGGGAGATCGAAGGACGGCCGGTTCGATGTGCGCTGTGTCGGAAGCTAGAACGTGAGCGCAAGGCGGAAGTCACCCGGTCTATGCGCGAGGGGATGCGGCAAATGAGGGGCGAAGCGGGCGGCGATGGCGTTGGCGGGACGCTGTGATTTGGGATGCTCCCGCTGATTAGTACAGAAGTGCCGCAGTGCTGGGATTTGTGATTTTCATTGGTTGATGACGCGCTATGGTGCGGCGTGAAAAATCGACAAATGCTAGGTTTAGCCGCAGGCGGGGCTGCGATTGTGCTGATGGTGGCCGGCTGCCGAACGGTGGATGAGAAGTATTCGATCAACGGTGAGCGGCACCGCGAGGGGAAGACGCGGACGTCGTGGATGGACGAGTATTGGGCGGAGGACCGTAGTGCCGGGTATGGCGGTGGTCGTTGATTTTGCGGTTGGCGAATTTTGGTGTGGCGGCGCGTGACGTGCGGCCGGCGGGTACGCGTTGAGGTTTGGTCAAACCGTCCGCTTGGCCAGGTTGGGTTCGGGGGCGTTTCCCAGGGTGAGGTCGCCGGAGGCTCTCTTCACCCTGGGCTGGTTTGCCATTCCCCTGCGGGGAAGAGAGGCGCTGTGAGTCGGGCGCTCGTCGATGTGGCTGTCTCAATCGGTGTCGAGCACGAGAAGGTTGTGCTGCACTTGTGCCGTGCGGCCGGCGGGCGGGCGATGGGGTCTGGCCAAATCGCCCGCTTGGCCGGTTTGGTTCCGGGGGCGTTTCCCAGGGTGAGGTCGCCGGAGGCTCCCTTCACCCTGGGCTGGTTTGCATATCCCCTTCGGGGAACAGAGGTTTGTTGTTAGAGGGGGGGGGCTCGGTCCTGCAGCCCGTATCGTCGATCGCTATCGCTATCTCTATCTCTATCTCTATCGCCATAGGTATCGCTATCGATTCCTGCCTGCTTCGGGAGGAGGGGCTGTTAGTCAGCAGGGTCGATAATCAGTTCGCGGAAGCCGGTTGATTCGTCGAGTTGGCGGCGGAACCTTGTTCCGGCGACTTCGATGATGACGATCTCGGCGGTGGTGTGAACGAGTGATTCGTTGAGCAGGTGGCCGCCGATGGTTTTGCCGTCGCCGTCGGCCATGGTGATGTGTGCGTGGCAGCCGTCGTTGGAGAGTGTGCCGGAGAGGGCGAGGATCTCCATCTTTTGCTCAAAGCAGGTGCCGGTTTTGCGTCCTGCGAGGCGGATGCTGGTGCGTTGGAGTGAGCCGACGCAGGTGAGGATGGCAGCGGCGGCGATATTGCGTTCGCGGGTGAACGAATCGAGAGCTTTGTAGAGGTCGTCGCCTGGGTTGAGTCTGAGAGCGTGCAGTGGTGACGTGTTCATGATGGAGTCGGTTACGGCTGGGCGAGGGATTCGGTGACGAATTTGCGCAACGATTTGCCGAGTTTTTCCAACGCTTGTGGGTTGGAGTACATCATGTGTCCGCCTTCGTAGAGGGCGTGGGTGATGGTTGAGTCGTTCGGGGCGCGGAGCCGACGCAGTGAGTGTTCGATGCCTTCGTATGGGGTGGCGAGGTCATAATTGCCGGCGGCGACGAAGATGCGCATTTTCGGGTTGGTCTGGAGGGTCGAGTTGAGTGAGTCGATCACCTCGGTGAAGCGGTTTTCGTAGGGGGCGTAGCTCCACGGGTGAACTTTTGAGGTGAGCGTGCGGTAGTGCTGGTGGTCATTCGGCTCGAAGCCGAGGGTGACGGTGAGGTACTGGTGGATGAGTGTGGAGTAGGCGTCGCTGAGCACATCGAACGAGGGGTCGCCGGAGGCGTAGGGGCTGATCGGATCCGGTGACGGTGCGGTGACCCTGCCGTCGAAGCGGCCGATCTGCTGGCGCTTTTCGCGGAGAAGAAGGCCGCGGAAGACCGATGGATCGATGCGCAGGTCGGCGCGATCGATCCAGTCGACAGGGAGACCGGTGAAGCGAGCTAGTTCGGCAGTGATGTGTTGGCGGGTGGCTGGATCGATGGATCGTCCGGCATGCAGCGCCTGAACGTACTCGGATTCGGCGAATCGGCGGGCCTGTTCGACGAGGGTTTCCGGGTTTTCAGGTTTGAGCACACCGTGGTAGATGGCAGTGCGGGCGTAGGTGGGGAGGAAGGTGGCGTATGGCAGGTCGTTGGTAGCAGTGGAGCGCAGCGTTTGGAAGTCGAGCAGGCCGGAAACCAGGATCAGTCCGTTGGTACGCAGGCCGTACTCATTGCTGAGTTTTCCGGCCAGAGCGCTGACGCGGATGACGCCGTAGCTTTCGCCGAGGAGGAAGATGGGGCGGTTCCAGAGTTTGTGGTGGGCGATGAAGCGGCGGATGAAGGCGGCGTTGCCCGAGATGTCTTGTCTAAACCCGTGGAAACCTGCAGCGGATTTTTTGTCGGTTCCACGGCTGAAGCCGGTGGAGACTGGGTCGACGAAGACGAGGTCGGCGGTGCGCAGGAGGGTGTGTGGGTTGGCGACTAGTTCAAATGGCGCAGCGGACGTGCCGGTGCCGAGGTCGGGTGTGTTGGCTCGGAATGGGCCGATGCCTCCGAGGTGGAGCCAGACTGATGACGCGCCGGGGCCGCCATTGAAGCAAAAGACGAGTGGACGGGCGGCGTTGTCCTCTGTCTTGGCGTGGTAGTAGGTGTGGAAGATACGTGCGAGCTCCTTTCCGGTGTCGTCGGTCATGGGCATCATCGCAGACTCGACCGTGTAGCTGAGTGGTGGCGAGCCGGCTGCGAGTTGGATGGTGTTCTGGGATGTGGCTCGTTGTTCGATTTCTGCGGCAACTGGAGTGATTTCGTCAATTTTGGCAGAGTCCTTTTCCGCAGGGCGGGTGGGGGCATCGGCAGGACGAGCAGAATCCGCTTCTTGTGCCGTGGCAAATGGGGAAAGACAGAGTGAGAAACCCAGGATGAGGAGAGATCGGAGCATGGTATGGAAATTCTGAGGTGAGCTTGCGTTGTCGGAGAACCGTGGTTAACTACGGGCATGAATACAACGACGGATTCCCCCGCTATCATCTCGAAAATCAAAGAGCTTTGCCGTGAGCTGGTCAACGACGACGCCGTGCAGAAGCACAGCTCGCAGATCGACGCGTTCCTCGGTAACGACGAAGCCAAGGCTGCTTACGAAGAAGTGAGCGCACTCGGTGGTCAGCTTCAGGCGCTTCAGCAGAGCGGTCAGGAGCTCAAGGAAGAAGAGATCAAGTCCTTCGAGGAGAAGCGCGAGGCGTTGTTCCAGAACGAGGTCGTGACCGCGTTCCTTGAGAGCCAGAAGGCATTGCAGGACATCCACGCTACCGTTGGCACCTGGGTTGGCAAGACCCTCGAGCTCGGTGAAGTTCCATCCGAAGCTGACATCGCTGAAGCACAGGGCGGTGGTTGCTGCGGTGGCAACGACGGTGGTGGCTGCGGCTGCGCCTAACGAACTCTGACCGGAGCCTTGGCATCCGGTAGATACAATTTCAGCGGCACCTCGTGACGGGAGACTCTCGTCCGGGGTGCCGTTTTTTTGTGCGCGGATCGGAGGTGCGTGGGCGCTTTTGGGGCGCATAGGAGGACAATTTGTGTCCTCTTTTCTAAAACAGAGTTTATTTTTGTTGAACAAACGTTTTAATAGGGTTCGTTGAAAGGAACCTGACTATCAAGATATGAGCCCGACCGCCCCATCTGAAAGCCCTGATGCACGTAACCGCATTCTGCAAGTTGCCGAGGAAGCCTTTGCCGCTCACGGATTCGACCGTCCGTCGCTGCGTGACATCACTTCGAAGGCGAAGGTGAATCTGGCATCGGTGAGTTATTACTTTGGTTCGCGCGATGGTTTGGTGGACGCGGTGATTCTGCGTGCGATCCGCCGCTGGAACGAGCGCCGGGTGGAGTTGTTGGAAGACGCTGAAAAGGCAGCCGAGAAGGAGCAGCGCAAATTGACGTTGCACGAGATTGTTGCGGCGTTGGTTGATCCGTTGTTGGAGACTGGTAATGATCGGGAGCCGAGTACGGAGTTTCTGGGGAGTGTGTTGAGTCGTTCGTTTGGTAGTGGGGACCGGGATTTTCCGGCTGAGATGCGTCCGGCGTACGACGAAGTGTCCGAGCGGTTTGCCAAGGCGCTGGGTGAGACGGTGCCGCATCTGGCGGAGCGCGAGATTTTCTGGCGTGTGTTTTTTGGCATTGGCGGTTTGTTTCGAATTTTCTCTCACGGTCAGTTGTTCACCGATGCGTTCGGTGATCGCAGTGGTGGGATGGAGAAAGATCTGGTACGCAGGCAGTTGATCGCGTTCATTGTCGGGGGGATGCAGGCCCCAAGCGTTGAAGCTCAAGATTGAGGCAAGGCGGTGTGAGCGGCACCGGAATCCACGACCCAGCGATCCGAGGAGGCAATGAACGTACGTTTGTATAATAGCAATGCACTGCGGGTGATCGCGCTGGTGGTGGCAGGTTGGAGTCTCACCGGCTGTGTGGGGACGGCTCCGGATTCGCGGATGGACGAAGTGGCCGTCGATGTGCCCAAGGCGTGGAGTGAGTCGCGTGAGGCGCAGCGCGGGGTGGATCAAGATTGGATCGCCCGGTTCGGGGACAAGCAGCTTCAGGCGCTGGTCAAAGATGCGGAGAGAGCCAACCCCGACCTACGAGCGGCTGCGGCACGTGTGATGGTGGCTGAGAAGCAGGCGGTAGCCGCGGGAGCGGGACGTCGGCCCTTGGCTAACTTGACTGTGGATGGCAACCGGGCGAAGCGGAACTTTATTGGCTTTCCAATTGGTGGCCCGGGGGCAGGAGTGGCGACTCAGACAAGCAATGTGTTTGGATTGTCATTTGATGTGCAGTGGGAATTGGATGTGTGGGGGCGGATCCGCGCCGGAGAGAGTGCGGCCGTAGCGCGCGCTGAAGCGGCGGCGGCGGATTACCAGGCGGCGCGTGTGTCGTTGGCGGCGCAGGTGGCCAAGACGTATTTCGGGATTTTGGAGGCGCGGATGCAAGTGCGTACGTCGCGCGAGGCGCTGGAGATATTGAAAGACACCGAGGAGGTGGTGCGCCAGCGGTTCCGCTCGGGTCAGGGGGATCCGGGCAACGTGGGCGGGCAGTTGCGCCTGGCGATGTCTGATGTGGAGGCTGCGAAGGCGGATCTAGCGGAGAGCGAGCAGCGGTTGGAAGTGCTGTCGCGCCAGCTTGAGTCGTTGTTGGGGAACTATCCGAACAAGCGGGTGCTGGGAGACCGGGATCTGCCCGAGTTGAAAGCCGTGCCCCCAGCAGGTTTGCCGTCGGAGTTGTTGCAGCGGCGGCCGGATGTGTTGGCGGCCGAGCGACGGTTTGCGGCATCGGGGAAGTCGGTGAGCGAGGCGAAGCGCGCCATTTTCCCACAGATCCGGCTGACAGGTGCAGGCGGAACCTCGACGGATGTTTTGAATCAGTTGCTCAACAGCGACTTTGGCGTGTGGAACCTGGCGGGGGGGATTGTTCAGCCGATTTTGGCCGGTGGGCAGATCCGTGCGGCGTACGACGAACGTTTGGCTCGCGAGCAGGAGGCGTTGGCCGGGTTGCAGCGGACGGTGCTGGATGCCTTTTTGGAGGTGGAGAATGCGCTGGCTAACGAGCGCTGGTTGAGGCGACGGGAAGAGGCGACGACGCGTGCCTTTGAGTTGGCTTACGAGGCTGATCAGGAAGCGCGGCGTGCGTTTCGTGACGGGGTCGGAAGTATTTTGGCTGTGTTTGAGAGTCAGCGTCGGATGATCGGCGAACGACGGAGGCAGACAGCCGTGCGGTTGTTACGACTGCAGAACCGGATCGACCTGCATTTGGCGCTGGGCGGGGATTACTAACTGGTTCTGTAAAATCATATATTCACATTATCAGGCGGAGAAATTTATGAATAGGAATGCGAAGTACGCTTTGATTGCGGTCTTGATTCTAGGTTTGGGTTTTGGGGGCTCAGAGTTGCTGGTATTACTCAAGCGGGAGCCGAAAAAAGAGGAAGCGGCCGAGCACAAGCGGTCGGTGGTGGTTCAGGTAGCGAAGCCGGAGATGGTGAAGTTGTCGGTTCCTAGCCAGGGAATGGTGCAGCCTGTGACGCGGACGCGTTTGACCTCCGAGGTGGCGGGGCGCGTGATTGAAGTTTCGCCGAAGTTGAAAGCGGGCGTGGAGGTGACTGAGGGGGAGGTTTTGATGGTGGTGGATCCGATCAATTACCAATCGGCGTTGGCTCAGGCGAAGGCTGCCTTGGCGGATGCTCGGATGGCATTGGTCAACGAGGAAGCGCGTGCCGAACAGTCTCTGCGCGATTGGGAGCGGTTGGGGGAAGGGGGCGAGCCCAATCCGTTGGTTCTGCGCCAGCCTCAACTTGCGAGCGCCGAGGCGCGTGTGGCCTCAGCGGCGGCGGCAGTCGATAAGGCGGAGGCGGATCTTGAGCGGACACGCGTGGTGGCTCCATACGACGGGGTGATTGAGGCGCGGATGGTGGATGTCGGTGCATTTGTGACGATGGGCACGCCGATTGCGGATTTGTATGCCTCTGGAACGTTTGAGGTACGGTTGCCGTTGTCGGTTAGGGAGGCGCGCTTTGTGGCGCCGATTGGGAAGGGTAAGCCTGTGATGGCAGCGTTGCGTCCGGCACGTGCGGAGGGCGCGGCGGAATGGCAGGCAGAGGTGGTGCGCACCGAAGGGCAGGTGGATCCGGTGACGCGCTCGATTTTTCTGGTAGCGGAGATTTCCGGATCGCAGGCGTCGGCAGAGGGTGTGCGGGTTTTGCCTAATTTGTTTGTTTCTGCGGAGATCGAAGGGCGGGAGTTTACCAATGTGTTTCGCGTGCCGCGGCGGTCGATCTACGGTGACAACGAGGTGCTGTTGGTGAATAGCGACGGTCAGCTTGAGTTGCGCGAGGTGAATGTGCTGTGGGAGGATCCGATGGATGTGGTGGTGGATAGTGGGCTGCAGGCCGGCGAGCAAATTTGTGTGACGACGTTTAGTGACGTGATTGAAGGGACACCGGTGCGGGTGGTTGCAGATTCCCCGGCCGCTGTAGATGCCGAGTAACAACCGCTGACCGGCACCTCGGTGCGATCGGCATAGAACCCAAGCAGAAGGAGATTATGGAGAAGACGATCCGCTGGTTTTCCAAGAACCACGTCGCTGCGAACCTATTGATGGTGATCGTGTTGATTGCCGGGTTCTCGACCTGGTTCACGTTGCGCAAAGAGATCTTTCCAGAGACCTCCGTCGACATCGTGTTGGTGACGGTCCCGTATCCGAACGCGACGCCTGAGGAGGTTGAGAATGGCGTGGTGGTGCCGATCGAGGAGGCGATTGCGGACATTCAGGGGATCAAAGAGATCAATTCGACGGCCGCGCAGAGTCAGGCCGCAATTCGGATCGAAGTCGCCAACGGCTACAAAGTGCGTGAGGTGATGGCGGATGTGAAGTCCCGCGTGGACAGCGTGCAGAACCTGGCGGAGGAGGCCGAGGAGCCCATCATCGACGAGCTATTGTTGAAGACGCAGGTGCTGAGCATCGCGGTATCCGCCAATAGTAGCGAGAAAGTGCTGCGACGGATCGCAGAAGAGGTGCGCGAGGATTTGCTCGTGCACGAGGCATTTCAACCCGAGGGGGCGGGCGATCAGGTCTCACGCGCGATGCGTGGTGAGCCGACGATCACGCAAGTGGAGTTGGCAGCGGTGCGTCCGCATGAGATCTCGATCGAGGTTTCCGAGGTGGCATTGCGTCGTTATGGCTTGAGTCTCGGTCAGGTGGCGGACGCCGTCGGGCGATCGTCGCTGGACCTGCCGGGTGGATCGGTGCGTACCGAGGGCGGCGAGGTGTTGATCCGCGCGGTGGGCAAGGGTTATACCGCGGACGCATTTCGGGCGATTGAGGTGGTGAGCCTGGCCGACGGGCGGCGGTTGACGGTTGGGGACATCGCCACGGTGATTGATGGGTTTGAGGACATCGACATCAGCAGCCGATTCGATGGTGAGCAGGCGATTATGATCAATGTGTTCCGCGTGGGGGAAGAGGATACGCTCGACCTCGTGCGGATGGTTGAGGATTACCTCGAGCAAAAGCGGGCGGAGCTGCCGCCGGGCGTGAAATTACAGATTTGGAATGACCAGTCGGTTTACTTGGAAGGGCGACTCAACTTGTTGGCAAAGAATGGTCTGACCGGTTTGATTCTCGTGTTCATCGCGCTGGCGTTGTTCCTGCGTCCGAGCCTGGCGTTCCTGGTGGCGTTGGGTATTCCGGTGTCCTTTGCCGGTGCGATTTGGATGATGCCGAACTTCGATGTCTCCATCAACATGATCTCGCTGTTCGGGTTCATCCTGGTGCTGGGGATTGTGGTGGACGACGCGATTGTGGTCGGGGAGAACGTGTACACGCGCATGAAGCGTGGCGAGCACCCGCGTACGGCGTCTTGGAAGGGAACGCACGAAGTGGGAGTGGTGGTGACCTTCGGGGTGCTGACGACGATGGTGGCGTTCACGCCGATGCTCGGGCTGAGTGGGGTGAGCGGGAAGATTTGGCCGAACATTCCATTGATCGTGATCCCGACATTGGCGTTTTCGTTGATTCAGTCGAAGCTGGTTTTGCCGTCGCATTTGGCATTGCTCAAGCCGTCGTCGCCGCAGCGCAAAGTGGGGCCGCTGGGGAGGCTGCAACATCGGATCTCCGATGGGCTCGAGCGGTTTGTGGAAGCTGTGTACCATCCGGTGCTGCGGCGTGCGCTGCACGGGCGCTATGTCGTGCTGTGTTTGTTTGTGTCGGTGCTGGCGTTGATCGGTGGGGCTCTCAAGGGCGGGTGGATCAAAACCACGTTCTTCCCGGATGTGGAGGCGGATGTGTTGAATGCGCAGATCACGATGCCGAGTGGCACCGCATTTGAGGAGACGGCGGCGGCGATCCGGAAGATGGAAGCGGCCGCGGCGCAGTTGAATGATGAGTTTGCCTCAGAGCTGGGCGGCAAGGTGGTAAAGCACATTCTGGCGAGTGCCGGGGTGCAGCCCTTGCCGACGGGCTTTCCTGTGGGTGGGCCTCCTACGGCGAGCAATATTGGCGAGGTGACGCTGGAGCTGTTGCCGGCGGCGGAGCGCGGTGCGGTGACGTCTGATCAGTTGATCTCGCGTTGGCGTGAACTGACCGGTCCGATTGCCGGTGCGGAGGAGTTGACGTTTTCGACGATCGGCGCGACATCGGCCCCAGCGATTGAGCTGGAAATCGCCGGCGATGATTTGGACGAATTGCGGGCGGCTGCGGAGTATATCAAGCAGGAGCTTGCCGGGTACAGCGGTGTGATCGATATCGCCGACAACAACCGACTCGGAAAACGTGAGCTCAAGCTTGCCGAACTGACTCCGGTGGGGAAAGGGCTGGGCCTTACGCTGCAGGACGTGATTTTCCAGATGCGCGGTGCGTTCTACGGTCATGAGGTTCAGCGCCTGCAGCGAGGGCGCGACGAGGTGAAGGTGATGGTGCGTTACCCTGAGGATGAGCGCCGCTCGCTCTACAACGTGCGCTCGATGAAGATCCGCACGCCAAGTGGTGCCGAGGTGCCGTATGAGGAAGTGGTGGAGCCCGAGTTTGGGCGCGGATGGGCGAGCATCATGCGCACCGACCGCCGCCGCGCGATCAAGATCACCGCGGATGTGGACAAGCAGGCCGAGGATGCCAACGCCAACGAGATCGTGGCGAAGCTGGAAGAGCAGGTGCTGAACGGGCTGCAGGAGAAGTTTCCCGGTGTGGATTGGGCGTTCAAGGGCGAGCAGAAGGACCAGCGTCAGAGCGTGAAAGAGATTGGTACCAAGTTCCTCTTTGCCTTGCTGTTGATGTACGTGTTGATGGCCATCCCTCTGAAATCGTATCTGCAGCCATTGGTGGTGATGTCGGCGATCCCGTTTGGGATGGTGGGCGCGGTGGTTGGTCACGTGCTGCTCGGGCTCGAGCTGAGTATTATGTCGATGGTTGGTATCGTGGCGTTGGCGGGCGTGGTTGTGAACGATTCGTTGGTGTTGGTTGATTATGTGAACCGTCACCGATCTGACGGGCACGGGGTGCGCGAGGCGGCCGAGCGCTCAGGTGTTGCGCGATTCCGTGCCGTGTTGTTGACGTCGTTGACGACTTTCCTCGGACTGACGCCAATGTTGCTGGAGACGGATATTCAGGCGCGTTTCCTGATTCCGATGGCGGTGTCGCTGGGGTTTGGGATACTTTTCGCCACGGTGATTACCCTGTTCCTCGTGCCGAGCATTTATTTGATCATCGAGGACCTGAAGGGGCTGGTGATGAAGAAAGAATGGATCGAAGCGTGGGAGCGTCGGGAGGCGGAGTTGCACGCGGAGGATTGAGCGTTGTCCTTAAGATGTCGCATTTCAGCCCACTTTCAGCGGGCGGATTGTGGGGATGACCATGGGCCACAGGGCTGAAGCCCTGTGCTTTGTTCCAGGCTCCTTTCAGGAGCGGGTGGAGCGCTGCGTGAGAAACCGCACCTTCGGAGCGACTGTTGGTGGTGCCCACGACCTGCGGATGAATCCGCAGGCTAACCGGTAAATGATCGCTTTGCGATCGGGTGGAGCGGGGAGTTCGGGCCAACGCACCCGCCTGTGAGTCTGGCCGGAGAGCCTATTCGATGCGGAGGTCAAGCTTGCCCTCGGGAGTGGGCCTTTCAGGAGCGGGATGAGGTGGATTGGAGGGGGGGCGTGATAGGCCGTACCTTCGGCGCGAGTGTTGATGGTGACTATGACCTGCGGATGAATCCGCAGGCTAACCGGTAAATGATCGCTTCGCGATCGGGAGGGGGGACAGGCTTCCGGCCTGTGAATCCGCCCGGAGCGCTGTTTGAAGCGGAGGTTGAACTTGTCCTGGCGAGTGGGCCACTCCTTGTGAGTGAATGGCCTCGCGGTGCGTCGCGGAGCGACGGGGTACTGGTTAGCCGGAGGTTTTAACCTCCGGTGGGGATGTTGAATGAGAGTCGTCCAGAAGGGACGGTTTACCAGATCGCTTAGCTGTCGGACTTCGAGGCTGCGGTACTTCGCGTCGCAACTGGCGGTGGCTCGTTGGGAATGAGGCGAAAAACTGGGGAGCAGCCGGTGTGGCTGCTCCCCTGGGAAATGATTCGTCTGCTTAGCTGTCGCTGCGGAGGACTGGCTTTTCGCTGGCCCAGGCATCGGTGCTGCCGTTGCGGAAGCGGGCGACGCGCTTGGACATCTCCTTGGCTTCCATTTCGCGAAGCTTTACGAAGTGGTTGTTGCGGCCCCAGCGGCGCCACGGTCCGTTAGGAACTTCGGAAACCTCGACGAAGCGCCAGTCGACGTAGTCATTGCCATCGAGCTTGAGGTAGTCGCGGCAGGCTGGCGAGAGGTCGATACCGGCGCCACCGTTGCCCTTGGTTTTCGGGCGGGCGTTGCCGAAGACGTACTGCCAGTCATCGGTGGTGAATGGTCCGCAGTCTTCCCACTGGGCGTAGACGGTCTTGGTCTTGTAGCGGATGGCTACCCAGCGGCCCTTCAAGACGCTGCGTCCTTGGCCGCGGAACTCGCGGTGATACCATGGGATCACGCGGCGGGCCTCCGGCTTGTGGGAGTACCAGGTCTTGATGTCGTTGTAGGGAAGGGCGATGTAAAATGGATTGAGCTGTGGGGTGAAGCCCTTTGGGAGATAGCCGTTGCGGGCTTTTGGGTCCGGGTTGTCGTATCCACCGTAGTTGCGGGCCCAGTTCATGTCCCACGAGCTGGCGCAGTTTGGGGTCGGGTTGTTAGGGGTTGGCTTTTCGCCGACCCAGAAGACCGTCGCCATGATATTGCGCTTCCATGGGTAGATTGGGGTTTCCGACATGCTGCGGGTTGGAGTGAACACACGCGGCATATTCTTGTCCGGGATCTTGTGGGGATCCTTGCCTGCATCAGCAAAAGTCGCCAGACCCGCGAGGGTGGCAATTACGAGGAGGGGGAAACGAAGAGTGGACATAATAAATTCTCGCTCCACACCATGGGAGCGAGTCGAGGGCTACTCTAGGGGGATGGGCTGAGAATGCAAGCTAGATTCGGCTTTCTGCAGTTGGAACTCTCAAATCCTCAGTCACTTGTGCGTTAGGACACTGTGAGTCCTTCAGGTTAATCTAATCCGGTAATCACGGGGGCGGCGGGCTGTCTGTAGGCGCTGGGCTGGGGCGGTTTGCTGTGATTTGCGGGATCCGGACGTCGGATTGCCGGGTGGCGAATCGGAGCGGCCGGTGGGCACAAAATTGCCCCGGCTCCTGCGTGATCGCGGTGCAGGCCGGGGCGATTCGAAGATTGGAGGGACGGCTAGAGCACTTTGTCCGGATTGAGGATGCCGTTGGGGTCGAGCGCGGCCTTGAGTTGCTTGTGCACGGCGTAGGAGGTCTCTCCGACCGCATCGGCAAACCATTGGCGTTTGGCGATCCCGACGCCGTGCTCACCGGTGATTGCACCGCCGTTGGCGATCACCCAGCGGAACAGTTGATCGACCGCAGCATCGGCTTTCACCTTTTCCTCGGGATCGTCATAGTTGTCGACCATCAGGTTGGTGTGAATGTTGCCATCTCCGGCGTGGCCGAAGCAGGCGACGGCGATGCCGGTGTCGGCTTCGATTTCGCGGGCGAAAGCGACGAGTTCGACGAGCTTCGAGCGAGGGACGACGATGTCTTCGTTGAGCTTGGTCAGCCCGGTGGCGCGCAGCGAGTATGAGAAGCCGCGGCGCAACTGCCAGACTGCTTCACATTCTTCATCGCTCTGGGCGATATTGAGTCCGACGGCACCGAGCTCGCGGACGCGGTCGGCGAGTTGCTGGATCTCGCGGGCGACGGATTCGACCTGGCCGTCGAGTTCGACGATGAGGTGGGCGTCTCCGGCTGGTAGGGCGTCGCGTCCGAGATAGTTGCGTGCGGCTTCCAGAGTGAAGCCGTCGGTGATTTCCAATGCGCTTGGAAGGATGCCTCCGCCGAGGATTTCCTGCACGGCGCGTGCGGCATCGGCGAACGTGTCAAAGGTTGCGCTCACCATCGAACGGGTGGGTGGGTGCGGGATAATGCGCAGAGTAGCCTCGGTGACTACGCCGAGCAGGCCTTCGCTGCCGGTCATCAATCCAACCAGATCGAAGCCGGTTTTGTTTTTGTGGTTACGGCCACCGGTGCGCATGACGCGGCCGTCGGCGAGCACGACTTCGAGTCCGAGCACGTAGCTGCGGGTGACGCCGTATTTGAGGCAACGCGGACCTCCCGCATTGGTGGCGATATTGCCGCCGATGCTGCATTCCTTGAGGCTGGCCGGATCCGGTGGGTAATACCAGCCGATCTCGCGCGCGGCGGCTTGGAGTTCTCCGGTGATCACGCCTGGCTGCACAACGGCGACACCGTCCATTGGAGCCAGGTCGAGGATTTTGTTCATCCGCATGACGCTCAGCGCGATCCCACCACGGGTAGGAACGCATCCGCCCACATATCCGACACCGGCACCACGGGTGGTGACTGGGATATTGTGTTCGTTCGCGTATTGGAGCGTCTTGGCGACGTCCTCCGTCGATTCTGCAAAAACCACCGCCTCAGGAAGGTTGGAGGCGTGCCATTTGTCGATCGAGTGGGTTTCCAGAATGTCCTGAGCGGTGGAGACCTTTTCAGGACCGAGTAGTGAGATAAGGGCGTCGGCGAGCATGATGAGGTGAGAATCTGAAATCGGGGTGCGCTACTGCGGTGCGGCCACGCTGTCAAGGATGCGGTCGATCACGGATGTGCCGGTGGTGCCGCTGAAGGTGGCGGCGGGATCGAGGACCAGGCGGTGGGCGATGGCATCGACAGCGATGTCTTTAATGTCTTCCGGGACGACGTAGTCGCGGTGGTCGAGCAGAGCGAGCGCCGAGGCGAGGCGGATCACCGCCAGCGAGGCACGTGGACTGGCGGCGAGTTGGACGTCGGGTTGTTTGCGGGTTTCCGCCACGATAGTGACGGCGTAGCGCTTGATTGCTTCCGAGACGTGGATGTGATGGGTGAGGAAATAGTGAACGTCCTCGAGATCGCCGAGTGAGATGCACGGGGCGACGGCGTTGGCTGGGTTGCCGTTGTGGTTGAGGTTGAGAATGTTGATCTCGTCCTCAATCGGCACGTAGCCGAGGCGCGTGAGGATGGCAAAGCGGTCCATCTGGGCTTCGGGAAGCGGGTAGGTGCCGCGGAACTCGACCGGGTTCTGGGTGGCGATCACGAAGAAACTGTCGGCAAGTGGGTGGCGCGTGCCGTCGATGGTTGCCTGGGACTCGGCCATTGCTTCGAGCAGTGAGCTCTGGGTGCGCGGGGAGGCGCGGTTGATCTCGTCGGCTAGCAGCAGATTGGTAAAGATCGGGCCGCGGTGGAATTGGAACTCGTTGGACTTCGGGTTGAAAACCGTGGTGCCCAACACATCGGAAGGAAGGAGGTCCGGAGTGAACTGTACGCGCTGGTAGGTCGCGTCCTTGATCGAGCGTGCCAGGGCTTTGGCGAGCGTGGTTTTGCCGGTGCCGGGGTAATCTTCGAGCAACACGTGGCCCCGCGTGGCAAAGGCGGCGACGATCTTGCGCACCGGCTCGTGTTGGCCGACCAGCACCGAGTTCAAGTTGTCGCTGAGCCTTTCAAGCGTGGTTGCCGCTTGATCGAGCGAGATGGCCGGACGTTGGGTCGGGGATGCTGAGGTGGACATAGGTGCCGGGGATTTCGGGGATTGGGAGTGGGGATGTGCAGGCTGATGCGGTTAGTCGATCGTTGTATCCACAGCGGTGTCCACATCGGTGTCGTTGAGTTGCTTGATGAAGGCATCGAAAACCGCAGCCTCGTCACGCCCGATCGCCAAGCTGGCGGCCTTGACGGCCTGTTTGTTGATCCACTTCATGCCCACGTTTTCTTCCTTGATGAAGCTGGCACCCAGCACGGGAACCCATTGGTCATCGATGGATACGAAGAGGCGCAGGGAGAGCGTGTCCTTGGTCGACGGGCTTTCCAGTTCTTCCTTGCGCTCGAGGATGGAGGCGTCGCGGATGATTGCGCCAAGCCAGCGGCCCTCGTGGAGGACGCGGACGAGCTCCAACTGCTCGCCCATGTTCTTGAACAACTGGCGGTCGTTACCGATGTCGGTGAGGAAGCGGAAGCGTACTTTGTTGCTCTGGGTTTCGAACACCGCACCCGATTCAAGGATATCGAAAAGCGGTGCGGCGCTGGTGCGGCGTGCGGTGTCCCCGACCAGTGACTGTGCGGTGGCGAAATCCGGAGCGGCGGGCTCTGGTGCGCCATCGGCGAGTTTGCCAATGATCCGCGGTGTGTTCATCAACAAATCAAAGTACTCGTTGATCTTGTCTTCGCGTTCGGCGGTGCGGTGCTTGTCGATCTTTGCCAGAGCCGCGTTGTGTTCCGCGTCGATCTGAACCACACGCTTGGGCATACCCGGGAAATTGTCCTCATTCAGAGGGGCTACCGAGTGGATGTCGGGAAGCACGCCCCAGCGGTCGTTATGCAACTCGGTGATCACCGGCGACATGCTGAGGTTTTCCGGATTTTTGGTCTCGATCGTAGCCAGCCAAGTGATGGCTACGCGGTCATCGATGACATCGGTCGGTGAGTCTGGTGTTGAGAAGAGCTCGAAGTTTTCAGGATCAAGCGAGTCGAAGCTGTCCTTCATCGCCTTAGTGGCGCGGGTCATGCTTGTGCCGTATTCGCCGATGTAGTCGGAGAAGAACGAAAGGGCGAGCATCACGTCGTGCTTGATGGCAGCGTCCAGATACTTGCGGGCGACGTCTGTGTTGGTCCACTCGGGATCCACCGGGTGGGCTTCCTGGACGCGCTTCCATATGCTTGCAGCAAATGTATCAAGTGTCTCACCAGCGCGAGTCATCGCCCAGCGAGTCAGTTGGCGGTCGGGTTGTGTGAATGCGGTGGCGGCGTGCGGTTGGCGGTGGATGGCGCTACCGCTGAGGAATTGCAGGTGCCAGCCGTCCTCCTTTTTGACCATGTAGACCGGCGTCGAAGTGAAGCGCCCCGCGTACTCCGAGTCGAACATTCCGACGGCGAAAGCGATTTCGTCTCCGGAATCGGTGGCCTTTTCGGCGACAATCTCGACAATTGGATCGAGCGTGGACCCCATGGCTCGGCGGACGTCCTGCGGAGCGAGGAAGTAGGTCGATCCGTAGGCTTGGTGCGGGCGCTCGTTGAGCAGTTCCGGCATCCATGGGACGATGGTAGGTGGTTCGGCTTCATCCTCCTGCGCCTGGTTGATCCGTTCGATCGGACGGGCATTCTGGCTGCAGAGAATATTAACTCGCCTTGCCGCTTCGAGGCTTGCCCGTAGTTCAACAATCGTAGCCTCGTCATCCAGAGCAAAGAGTGCCAGCCGCTCGTAGTCGGTGAGTTCTTTCTTTGGGTAGAGCGCGGTCATCAGGACTTCGCGGGCGCTGCTCTTGTCTAGCTCGAGTGCTTTGCGCGCCTCGCGGATCTTGGTGAGGATTGTGTCGAGTTCCTGGGCGTCCTGGTTTGCCCGCACCTCGCGCTCGGTGGTCATCATGGCGGTCAGCACCTTGCGTGAGTTTTCAAGTGCTTCGGGGCTGAGAGTGGTGCCGGTGTTGTTGAAGTGACGCACGCCGATAGCGACCTTCCAAGGTTGGTCGGCAGTGGTTCGGGCCAAGGCGAATCCAGTGATGATGACGTCGTCGATCGAGTCCTCCGGGGTGAGGGTGAGCACGACGTAAGCGAAGTTGCCGATGGTTTGGCTTTTGGTAAGGGCTGGTTCGACCTTGGCGCCTTTGAGTTGCGAGCGCATTTCATTGATGCTCGTACGGTAGCGTACTTGTTTCTCTGCGGGGCAGAACTCGGAAACCAGGATCAGCCCGCTCTCGACCATTTGTTTGGCGGTCGATTGTTCCTGGGCCAAGCTGGTGACAAACCGGGTGGCAACATCAACCGGTGAGCCAGCGGTCTGTGCGGCTGCCGGAGGAGCCGGCTGGGCCTCAGGTTCTGCTGCAATTGCGGTGTGGAAACCAAGCGCACAGACGAGTGGCGCGACAGAGATGAGTGATCGAAGGGGGAGCATGCGGCATTAGATGACCACGATGTCTCCGACGATGCAAGCCACGAGCCAGTGCCTGCGGCTGAATTCCCAGTAGTCTCTAAGGGCGGGGATTCACCGGTTGTCCGTCCTTTTTGAACACAGCAATCGCTTCGCAGTCGTTGCGCCAGCCGATATAATTCCACGTGTTGGGGAAGCCAGCGCATTGGATCGGCTTCACCGGGTTGATCACGCAGCCACCGTCTTCGAAGAAGATGCATTCGTCGTTGGGCTTCTCGATCAACGACAAGCCTTGGCGGTCGCTGCGCAGGCGGACGTACTCGTTCATGAAGTCGTTGACGTCCATGTCGAGGAATGCGGCGATTTTGGCAATCTCTTCATCGTCAACGCGCACGTCACCCGGCCACTTGCAGCAATTGCCGCAGCGTTGGCATTGCCATCGTTGGTCATTGGGAAGGATAGTGGATGGGTCGAGCATCTGGGAAAGCGTGATTGGCGAAGTGATGCGGCGGATTTCGGGCCGCGTCAAGCGGATCGATTTCGAGCTGGTGGCAGCCACTAGTTGGGATTCTGCCTTGGGTGTGGGAAATTGGTCAGTTCTCCAAGCATTGGCGGTTTTGGGTTGCTGGATACCTAATGTTCTCTTAATTGGTCGGCATGAAGAAACCAATTCGTGTTGCAGTGACCGGTGCCGCCGGTCAAATCGGTTATTCGCTTCTTTTCCGTATCGCTAACGGCGATCTGTTCGGGCCTGACCAGCCGGTTGCGCTCAACCTGATCGAGATCGAGCCAGGTCTCGAGCCGCTCAAGGGAGTGGTGATGGAGCTTGAAGATTGCGCCTTCCCATTGCTCAAGGACATCGTCCAGACCTCGGACCTCGATGTCGGGTTCAAGGATGTCGACTGGGCATTGCTCGTCGGTTCCGTGCCACGCAAAGCGGGCATGGAGCGCAAAGACCTGCTCGATATCAACGGTAAGATTTTCACCGGCCAGGGCCAGGCAATCGACCGCAACGCATCGCCTAACTGCCGTACGCTCGTCGTCGGCAACCCATGCAACACCAACTGCCTCATCGCTATGAGCCAGGCCAAGCGCATCCCGAAAGAGAACTGGTTCGCTATGACCCGTCTCGACGAAAACCGCGCCAAGAGCCAGCTCGCCGACAAGGCAGGTGTGCATAACAGCGATGTGACCAACCTCGCAATCTGGGGCAACCACTCGGCCACCCAGTACCCTGACTTCACCAACGCCAAGATCAACGGCGCTGCCGTCACTGACAAGATCGCGGATCAAGAGTGGCTCCAGGGTGAGTTCATCTCGACCGTCCAGCAGCGTGGTGCCGCCATCATCAAGGCACGTGGCGCATCGTCGGCCGCATCGGCAGCCAACGCGGCGATCGACACAGTGCGCTCGCTGGTGACCCCAACCGCAGAAGGCGACTGGCACAGCGTGGGCGTTTGCTCCGACGGATCGTACGGTATTCCAGAGGGTCTCATCTACTCGTTCCCAATCCGCACCGTTGAAGACGGCAAGTGGGAAGTGGTGCAGGGCCTCGAGATCGATGCTTTCTCGAAAGGTAAGATCGACGCCACCACCGCCGAGCTCGAAGAAGAGCGCGACGCAGTGAGCGGCCTGCTCGGATAATTCCGAACCAAGTAACTGTCTGAATCAAAGGCGGCGCGGGAGCTTCTCCCGCGCCGCTTTTTTTGGTGGGACATGGAGCAAGGCGGGGCATGTGGTCGTGGTCAGGGACAGGAGTGTCCCTGCTCCATCGGTCAAGGTGCGGTGGATGGGGAATGGTGGATGCGGGAATCGATGGAGCTACGACAGTCTTGTCGTTGGCGGGGTGGGGATTGTTTTTGGCGATTAAGCTCGCGGCGGTGGCATGCGGTCGTGGTCAGGGACAGGAGTGTCCCTGCTCCATCGGTCAAGGTGCGGTGGATGGGGAATGGTGGATGTGGGAATCGATGGAGCTACGACAATCTTGTCGTTGGCGGGGTGGGGATTGTTTTTGGCGATCAAGATCGCGGTGGTGGCATGCGGTCGTGGTCAGGGACAGGAGTGTCCCTGCTCCATCGGTCAAGGTGCGGTGGATGGGGAATCGATGGAGCTACGACAGTCTTGTCGTAGAGATGGTAGGGGGAGGTGAAGTGGCGAAGTGAGGTTGGTTATGTACGTCAAGTTCTGCAAAAAGGGTTTGATGGATGATGATCAGGCTGCGGACGTTTGATTTGAAGTAAGGCTGAGCTTTTGGGCTTCTTTGAGGTGATCCATGTTCAGGTAGCGGTGTTGATCGATCCACTGCTCATGGACTTGATGCGTGACAGCCCGGATTAAACGTTGGGCTGCAGCCTGGTTGGGGAAGGTTCGGATAATGTGCGTACGACGCTTAATCTCCTCATTGAGTCGCTCGAGCATATTCGTGCTTTTGAGATGCTTGTGATGCTCTCTGGGAAGTCGATAAAAGGTGAGCGTTTCTTCGATCTCACTTTCGACCCAGTCACAGAGCTTGTGGTATTTGCCTCCCCACTTCGCCAACCATGCCCGCAGATCCTGACGCGCTTCATTGATGTCTCGACGGTCATAGATCCAGCGCAGCTCGGTGCAGCAGTCGTCGTCATGCTTGCGAGGTAGATGATCAAGAGCGTTGCGAAGGAAGTGGACGTAGCAGCGTTGCCACAGCGCCTCGGGAAGCACTTCGCTGATAGCTCGTCGCAGGCCGGCATGGTTATCAGTCACGCAGAACTCAACACCCGTCAGTCCGCGTTGCTTGAGTTGAAGTAGGAAGTTCTTCCAGCTGCTTCCGCTTTCCCTTTGATCGAGCTCGGTAGCAAGGACCTCCCGTCGGCCATCCCAACTGATGCCAATGGCGATCAACACAGCCTGGCTGCGCACCACGCCGTTCTCTCGAACCTTTTCGTAGCGGGCATCCAGGATGAGGTAAGGATAAGCGTGGTTGAGCTTGCGTCGGGCAAAGTTCTCAAGCTCTTCGTCCAACGTTTTGTTCAGCCTGCTTACCACACTGGCGCTGACCCGGTGACCGCAGAGCTCCTCGGTGATCTGCGCGACTTTACGTGTCGAGACGCCCTGCACGTACATTTCGATCAGGGTGCTTACCAAAGCCTTCTCGCTGCGTTGATAGCGATCGAAGATCTCGGTGCTGAAGAGTCCGTCGCGATCTTGAGGGACGCGCAGCTCGATCCTTCCTACCCGTGTCAGGAGACTGCGTTGATAACTGCCGCTGCGATAACCTCGGCGTCTGTCGCTGCGTTCTGATTTTACCGCCTGGAGTGTCTCGTTCATTTCTTCTTCGAGCATCTCCTGCATCAATTTCTGAACCAAGGGCCTCAGAAAATCTTCCTGCTCGGCAAGAATACTTTTCAACTGCGGCGTTGTGGTCTTATCTGGTCGTGGGGTCATGGTGTGACGATTAGGGGTTCTTGTTTTGTTAAAAACCTAATCAATCATCATGACCCTTTTTGCAGAAGCTTTGGCACACTACCGTGAGGTTTCATTGGGCAAGGTGTTGAGGTGGGTGATTGATTATCTGGCGGGGCGTACTCTCTTCTAAGATGAAGAGCGATTGGGCTGTTAGTCTGCTGCCTGTTCGATAAGTTGATTGCTATGAAATTGGTAACCGTCATCGCTGCTGCGGCCGGATTGCTTTCCTCGGTAGTGGCAAACGATCATCCTAATATTGTCTTAATCCTTGCCGACGATATGGGAGTCGGTGATGTCTCTCATGATGGCGGGGTGGCTCCCACTCCGCATCTCGATCGTTTGGCAGATGAAGGGATGCGCTTTACCGATGCGCACACCACGTCGTCGGTCTGCACCCCATCGCGATACGGACTGCTCACCGGGCGCTACAACTGGCGCACCCGCTTGCAGCGATCAGTTTTCTTCGACGTCAGGGACAAGCCGTTGATCAAAGATGATGAGTCCACGATCGGCAGCTTGCTGAAGGAGGCGGGATACAGCACGGCGATCATCGGGAAATGGCATCTCGGGTTTGAGTGGCAGTTTAAAAAGAGCTTATGGCGTGAGCATCATCTGACGGGAAAGGGCTGGGATGTCGATTATAGCAAGCCCTTGATCACTGCGCCGACCGCCAATGGATTCGATTACTTCTACGGAATCATGGCATCTCTCGACATGGCGCCATATGTTTACGTTGAAAATAACCAGGCGGTGGGTGTTCCGGACGTGACCAAGGCGTTCCATCGTCCGGGCGCCGCGACCTCGGATTTCGAAGCAAACGAATGTCTGCAGGTGTTTGCAGAGAAATCGGTCGAGTTCATCAACGCCAAAGCAAAGGAGGGGCAGCCCTTCTTTCTGTATCTGCCGTTGACCTCACCTCACACGCCGATTGTTCCAAGCGAGCGGTGGTTGGGGAAATCGGGGATTGGAAAATACGGAGACTTCCTGATGGAGACCGATTGGGTGGTGGGGCAGGTGCTGGCAGCTCTTGAGAAAAATGGAGTCGGGGAGAATACGCTGGTGCTTTTTACCGCCGACAACGGATGCTCGCCTGCTGCGGGGATCGACGAGCTGGTAGCTCACGGACATCTGCCAAATGGCAAGCTGCGTGGAGCGAAAGCGGATTTGTATGAAGGTGGGCATCGCGTTCCAACCGTGGTGCGTTGGCCCGGTGTGGTGCCTGCGGGATCCGTAACCGACCGATTGACTTCACTGGTCGATGTGTACGCAACATTTGCCGACATCGTGGGGGCGACGCCTGATGCCAGCGATGGGGTGGATTCCATCTCCTTTTACGAGACTTTGCGGAACCCTGAGAAAGGTGAACGTGGCGTGGCGATCGTGATGCATTCGTTCTTCGGTAAGTTCGCGATCCGGCATGAAAACTGGAAGCTGCTCTTCAGCGCTGGGTCCGGAGGGTGGAGTCGTCCGCAACATGGCAATGAGGGCGATCCCATGTGGCAGCTCTACGACTTGGATGCGGATTTGCAGGAGAGCACGAACCTCTTACACGAGCATCCTAATAAGGTTAAAGAGCTGCATGCCATGATGATTGAGTTCATCAGAAGGGGGCGGAGCACTCCCGGTGCAAAGCAAGCGAACGACGTGGAGGTCGCGGTTCCGAAAGTTGATGACGACTCCAAGAAGCTGCCTCCGGTGAGGATGGGGATCTAGTGTTCGTGCCCTTGCTGGAGTGGTCGCGTTTGAGGTGAGGAAATTCCGCGCTGGTGACCATCTCGTCACTTGCGGAGTGCTCTATTCTTTGATAATTCCAAAACCATGGAAATGAATGCAGCAGTCGACGCGCTTTCCGCGCTGGCCCAACCATCGAGGTTGGAGGTGTTTCGGCTGCTTGCACGGCACGGCGAGGACGGCCTGTGTGCCGGTGATATCTCGGACCAGCTGCGTATTCCCAAAGCCACGTTGTCGTTTCATTTGAAGGAACTCAGCGGGGCGGGGCTGGTCAGTTCGGAGCGAAATGGGCGGTCGATTATCTATCGACTTCACGTCAAGGGGATGCAGCAACTCATGAGCTTCTTGTCAGAGGATTGCTGTCAGGGGCGGCCCGAGCTTTGCCAGCCTGGTGCTTGCGACTGCTAGTTTATCAATTTCAATCAACTCACACCTACATCACTATGAATATCGCAATTAATGGATTCGGCCGTATGGGCCGCCTTGGGTTCCGTGCCGGCTGGGATTGTCCGGATTATCAGATCACCCGCGTCAATGAACTGCATGGCACCGCGGAAACTGCTGCGCACTTGTTGGAGTTCGATACCGTTCACGGGCGCTGGGACCGCGGCATTGGCCACACAACTGACAGTCTGATTGTGGAGGGCAAGAGCATTGCCTTTAGCAATGCGCCGACACCTGCGGAGATGGATCTCACCGACGTCGACATCGTGATCGACGCTACCGGTGCCTACCGCACGCCGGAGTTGCTTCAGCCTTACTTCGACGCCGGCGTGAAGAAGGTGATTGTCGCCTGCCCGGTCAAAGAGGGAGCTCTCAACGTCGTGATGGGCTGTAACGACCACTTGTACGATCCTGCTGAACACCATCTGCTCACTGCGGCGTCCTGCACGACCAACTGCATCGCGCCTGTGATCAAGGTGATCTTTGAAAAGCTGGGCATCGTCCACGGCATGATCACGACCATGCACGATGTGACCAACACACAGACCGTGGTGGACGCGCCGCACAAGGACCTGCGCCGCGCCCGTTCGTGCCTGAACTCGTTGATCCCAACCTCGACCGGATCAGCGACGGCGATCACGATGATTTACCCGGAGCTCAAAGGGAAGCTCGACGGCGTGGCGGTGCGTATCCCATTGCTCAACGCATCGCTCACCGACATCGTGCTTGAGTTGCCAAACCCTACGACGGTGGAAGAAGTCAACGGTTTGCTCAAGGAAGCTGCCGATGGGGAGCTCAAGGGAATCCTGGGCTTTGAAGAGAAGCCGCTGGTCTCGACTGACTTCACCAACGACGTGCGATCGGGGATTGTCGATGGTCCGTCGACGATGGTGACCGACGGCACCCAGCTCAAGTTGCTTGTCTGGTACGACAACGAAGTCGGCTACGCCACACGCATGATGGAATTGGCGGCGAAGGTGGCTCGCTCGATCTAGCACGCCTGTGCAGCTGCCTTTTTTGGACAGGATTCACATGATTGGAATGATCGCGCGATGCGCGGGAAGGGCGACCTTCCCGCCGTCTGTCGGCCAAGTCAGAGCAATGCGACTTCGTTCCTAACCATTCAAGAACCTACCGAATGAACCTCCGTAGTTACGGCATTGTTACTGCATCGTACTGGGGCTTTACGCTGACTGACGGAGCGTTGCGCATGTTGGTGCTGTTGCACTTTCATGCGCTGGGCTACTCGCCGGTGCAGTTGGCGTTTTTGTTTCTGCTGTACGAGTTCTGCGGCGTGCTTACCAACTTGCTGGGTGGGTGGATCGGGTCGCGCACCGGGCTCAACGCAACGCTTTACGCCGGGCTTGCGTTGCAGGTGGTGGCGCTGGTGATGCTGTCGTTGGTCGACCCGAACTGGGCGGCGTTGTTGTCGGTGAGCTACGTGATGACGTCGCAGGCGCTGTCCGGGATTGCCAAGGACCTCACCAAGATGAGCTCCAAGAGCGCGGTGAAATTGCTCACTCCGGACACGGATGGGGCGTTGTTCAAATGGGTCGCCATCCTGACTGGCTCGAAGAATGCCCTGAAAGGCGTGGGCTTCTTCCTCGGCGGAGTGCTGCTCACCTGGCTGGGGTTTGTGCATGCCTTGTGGTTCATGGCCGGGGCCTTGGCGCTCGTGTTGATAGGTGCGTTGGCATTCCTGCGTGAGGACATGGGCAAGAGCAAACGCAAGGTGAAGTTCACCCAGTTGTTCTCCAAGAGCCGTGAGATCAACTGGCTCTCCGCCGCGCGGATGTTTTTGTTCGCTTCGCGCGACGTGTGGTTTGTCGTGGCGCTGCCCGTGTTCTTGAAATCGACTCTCGGCTGGAGCTTCAACCAAGTCGGGGCGTTCATGGCAGCGTGGGTGATTGGCTATGGCTTCATCCAGGCGGCGGCGCCCAAGCTGGTGCGTCGCGGCGACGTGCGCAGTGCGGCTGCGGTTTGGGTTGGATTGCTGACTCTGGTCACCGCGGGGCTGGCGCTTGGGGTGCAGTTCGAGTTCCATCCTGTGGCGTCGATTCTGGTGGGGCTTGGGTTGTTTGGTTTGGTGTTCGCGGTGAACTCATCGGTCCACTCGTATTTGATCCTCGCGTTCACCGATCACGATCAGGTAGCGGTGAATGTCGGGTTTTACTACATGGCAAACGCGTGCGGCCGGTTGTTGGGAACCTTGCTCTCCGGCGTGATGTTTTTGGTCGGCGGGCTACCGGCGTGCCTCTGGACCAGCGCGGGATTGTTGGTCACCGCGTTGATCTTCACGCTGCCGTTGAGGAGAGGCTGAGCGGTACGTAGGGAAGGGCAGGCTGGCTGACGGTCGGCTACTCTCACATAAAGCTGGCCTTCAGCCAGCGGTGTGGTTTTGGCGTTCTACCTAGGGACTGCGTCCCTAGGCTATTATGAGTGTCGCTTTCAGCGACGGATGGTTGGTCTGGGCTCAGACGACGGATGGTTGGTCTGGGCTGAGGCAAGGGATGAACGGTCGGATCCGAGAGGCCGAGTTGCCACCGACGACGTGTCGTCATCCTCAAGGCCCTATCCTGTTGCGGTCACGGCTGGCTGCTGCTAGGGGTAATACATCTATGAGCAAGGTTCTTGTTGTTGGAAAAGGCGGGCGCGAACACGCGCTGATTCGTGCATGTGTTGAGTCGACGAGCGAGACGGAGGTTTTCGCGTGGCCGGGCAGCGATGCGATTTTTGATCTGGCGAAGCCAACGCCTGTGACCGATTTCGACAGCTTGGTCGAATGGATCGGCGGCGGAAATGTTGATTTGGTGGTTGCCGGCGAGGAAGCTTGGCTCGTTTACGGTGAAGGTCTCGCCAATGCCTGCGAGCGCCTTGGGGTTCCTTGCTGGGGGCCGAAGAAGGAAGCCGCTCAGCTCGAGGCGAGCAAAGAGTTCGCCAAAGAGTTCATGGTGCGTCACAACATTCCAACCGGTGGCTACGTGACCGTCGATAACATCGCCGACGCCCGTGCTGCGATTGGTGACAGCTATCCGTGTGTACTCAAGTTCGACGGACTCGCCGCAGGCAAGGGGGTGGCAGTCTGCCCTGACTCGGTGGCTGCCGAAGAGTTCCTCGATGAAGTGTTTACCACACGTCGTTTCGGTGAAGGTCGCCTAGTGGTCGAGGAATTCCTGACCGGACCTGAGGTTTCGATCTTCGTTTCCGTGGTCGATGGCGAATACCAGATCCTGACACCAGCACGCGACTACAAGCGCCTGGCCGACGGCGATCTCGGGCCAAACACAGGTGGCATGGGCGCGGTTGCCGGACGCTCGTTGCTCGACGCGGAGACCTTGGCGATCATCGAAGAAACCGCTGTGAAGCGTACGGTTGAGGGATTGCAAAAGGACGGTCTTCAGTACCGCGGCTTCCTCTACTTCGGCTTCATGCTCACGCCGGAAGGGCCAAAGCTTCTCGAATACAACTGCCGCTTCGGCGATCCTGAATGCCAGGCGGTGATGCCTCTGGTGAGCGGTGATTTCACTAGCTACGTGATGTCGGGAGCCAAGGGCAAGCTCGACACCTCGCTGATCGACTTCTCGTCCGATTGGAGTGTCTGTCTTGTGGCAGCGTCCGCTGGTTATCCTGCCTCGTCGCGCAATGGGGATGTGATCCGTGGTCTCGATGAGGTCACCGGCGCACGCGTCTACCATGCGGGTACCAAGAAGAACGAAGCGGGTGAGTTCGCGACCAATGGAGGTCGTGTGCTGGCCGTGGTCGCGCAGGGCGCAACTCGTCAGGACGCCGTGGCTGCAGCTTACGAGCAGTTCAACAAAGTCGACTTCGACGGATCCCAGCGCCGCACCGATATCGGTACGGCTAACTTCGACTAACGAAGCGATTAGCTGATTTTACAAAGGCGCGCGGCTTCTTGGTCGCGCGCCTTTTGTGCTGTCGGGGGCGCTGCAAAATAGGTTTCATGGGGCCTATAGGGCTTATGAGGCCAGCTCCGTACTTCGTTCCGCTTCCCGTTGACTCGCGGCTCAATCGCAGGTTTGCTGGGCTCTGCTGCCCATGATGATCAAACACTTTATCTTCGACTGGTCGGGAACCCTCGCCGACGACTTGCCTCCGGTGCTCGATGCGACCAATAAGTTGCTGGAGAACCACGGCAAGCCGACCTTTTCTCGTGATGCTTTCCGCGAGGCGTTCCAGCTTCCGTTCAAGGGGTTTTATGATCGCGTGCTGCCCGGGGTCTCGCTCGACGACCTGGAGGTGGAGTTCGGCGAGTATTTCTCCAACTCTGATGAACCTGTGACGCTGCTGCCGTATGCGGCGGAGTTTCTCGACTTCTGTAAAAAGCGTGGCGGCAAGATTTTCATCCTTTCGAGTGCTCGCGATGAGTTCCTCCGCCAACAGGCGACCGAACTCGGCGTGATCGATCGCTTCGACCACATCTACGCCAGTGTTTTGGACAAGCGCGAGATGATCTGGAAGATCCTCGAAACCCATGGACTGAATGCCGACGAGACGGCTTTCCTAGGGGATATGATCCACGACGTGGAAACCGCGCAGCACGCCGGGGTGCATTCGATTGCACTGCTCACCGGGTACGACAGCGTGGCCAAGCTCAGTGCGGTGAATCCGGACCTGATCGCCACGAATCTGCGCCAGCTTAGTCGGATGATGGCAATGCCCGTCGACGGACGGAGCGAGGGGATTCAGCTTTCCGGCGGCGTGGTGCGGGTCGAGCGCTTGGAGATTCCTTGCTTCATCGGCGTGCCGGACGAGGAACGCGCCGACGAACAGATGCTGTGGGTGGACATTGATGCGCACGTTTCCACCGCCTGCTTTGCTGGCGATGACGCGATCGACGCGACGGTGGACTACCATGCGCTGTGTCTGGCGGTGCGTGAGCTGGCGGCGGCGCGTCCGCGGCAGTTGGTCGAGACGCTGGCACGCGAGATCATTGAATGCGTGCTCACTGGTTTTGCGGTGGACAAAGTAGACGTCCGGATCCGCAAGAAGATCCTCGATTTCACCGATACGGTGGGTGTCTCGCTGAGTGGTGAGCGCAGCGGGATGGTGCGCTGAGTGGGATGGTGCTTGAAGGAGGATTCTCACGCAAAGACCCGAAGAACCCAAAGTTTCTTTAGTAGAAAGAGTGGGCGGTGCCGTGGCTGCGGAGCCGTGCTTGCTTGCTTGCTTGCGTTGGCCTGAATGAGAGTGGGTGAGGGTGTCGTGTTGAGTCGAGAACGGCCATCGGGAGGGAGCAGCGCTTTGGCGGAGTCGAACGCTCGGCCGGGAATGGGATTGCGGAGTGACCTGGGGTGGCGCTCGCCTGAGGCTCGCTAACCCCAGGCTGTTATGAGTCTCGCTTTCAGCGAGGGATCAGCAGGGACTGCGCTGATGATGCGGAGTTATTGTTGGGGCTTTGGGATCTTTGGGTCTTTGCGTGAGTCTACCTCGATGGGGGGGGCATGTTGGTGGTTCGCCCGATCTTTGTTCTTCGGGCGATGCGGGGTTTGATCGGTGTTCTTGTTGAGACTTAGGGGGTTGTCTCGCGGTGGCGTGGGGTGTCGGATGCGGATGGCTCAGTTTGTTGAATTGTCCGTTGGATGCCACCCGATGTGGTGTGCTATAGTGCGCGATTCCAGCCGGCGCATGTGCGCCGGTTCTCGTTTGTCACGTTTGTTCTGATTGATCGACCTACTATGACTCCAGACCGCACCATCATTAACTTCCTGAACTCGTTCCGCGATGAAGATAGAAAGGAGGGGGAGTTGGTCTTCAAGGACCAGGCGGTGACTCAAATTTTTGGCACTGAGCGCTTTGTTCAGGCTCGTGTTGAGATCGACCGCGCGTACCGCGTGGCGCTTACCAAGCAGGAAGACGGCAAGTGGGAAGGCGAGTGCGTGCCGTGGGATCACCACAGCAAGTCGGCAATGGTGGCCGCGATGCTTGCCCGCATCGAGCGCGGGGACAAATTGCCGGCATCACCTAATGAGCTGGGTCAGAAATCGTTCGGTGAGATCCTGGAGGAGAAACTGGAGCGTCCGCTCAAGCGCTTCGAGGAGGCTTACATCGAAAAGCTCGAGAAACGCTACCAGCGCTACGAGACCAAGCAGGAGATTCTCGATACCGACCTGATCCGCCTCAACCCGAAATGGGAAGTCACCAGCTACGATCCGCTGGAACTGTGGTCGACCCCTCCGACTAACATTAACGAGTTTTGGAACTACATCGCCTATGCCTTCGAGAAGAAGGGCGTGGGCTACCCTCCATTCATGAAGGTGGTCACCAACACGGACCAGACCGCCGACGACATGGAGCAATTTGAAACCGCCAAGGAACGAGAGATCTGGCAGAACCGCTTGAGCAATGCATTGCAAGGAGCGGGGCGTCGTCGTCGCGAGCCGGCCACGCTGAGCGTGCGTCTGGTGGTGAGCTATTCGGATGCGCGTCTTTTTGCCTCGGTGACCGAGCCGGGCGGTGAGGCGGCTGAGTTTGCCGAATGGCCGACGGTTGCCGAGTTCCGCACGGCGTTGGAGAAGCTGGACAAAAACGAGTGGGCTGCCTCTGCGGACGTGGCATTGCTGGTACGTTATTTGTACGATTTCCTGAATGCTGAGGACACGGATCTGATCGACCTCGAATCCGAGGCCGCTTGCCGATTGCTCAACAAATTGTTCAGCGACGAGGCAATGCGCCAGCATCTCTACACGCTGGACGACCATTTGTTCCGTCTGTCCGATGTGCGCTTTGGCTGGGAAGCCCGCGACCGCGACGAGGATCCCGACCACTACGCCATTCAGTTGGTCACTGACGAGGGCAAGGACGTGCCGCACACGGTGCGTGTGTTGCCAGGCACCGAGGACCTCTATCTCTCCGACGAGACGCTTTTCCGCGGGCCGGACTGGTGGCTGGAGAGCACGTCGATCGAGCCTGAATACGTGATCGAGAAATCGTTCATCGAGAACCCTGAAGGGGTCGAGTTTCTGGCTCGTATTGGCGCCAAGTTGCCAAAATCGCTGCAGGACCGCGTGGTCGAGCAAGATCTCCACGTCGCGTTGAACTTGCGCATGGTTTCCGCACTGACCACCGCCGACAGCGAGCACCTGGTGGCGGAGATCACCGCGAGCTCGGATGATGAATCACGCATCGAGCGCCTCATCCGCGACGGCTGGGTGATCGAGAAGCCGAAGGACGGTGAGACCAGCGCCGATGGCAAGAGCAACATCATCCGCTACCGCCGTGACGACCTGATGCTGATGGAAGAGAGCCTCGAAGATGTCGGGCTTTCCTACGACGCCGCATTGGGCGCGCACCGGGCCCGGGTGACCAAGGTTTTCCCTGAGCGTTTTGCCGAGTGGGCGGAGTCGCTTCCGGAGTCGATCAAAGTGACCGGCGATGATGTGGTCAACAGCTTGCTCTCCGATCCGGTGAGCGCGACGGTTCAGTTCGAAGTGAACCAGACGTCGATCGATTGGTTCGACCTCAAGATTGTCGTCAACGTCGATGGCGTGGATCTTTCGCAAGAGCAGATCCGCCAGCTGGTGGCGGCGCGCGGTGGCTTCGTGCGCATGCGCAATGGTCACTGGATGCGCATTGAGATCGAAATGGACGAAGAGCAGAAAGCTGCGGTGACGCGTCTTGGTTTGGATCCATTCGACCTTTCGGGTGAAGAGCATCGCATGCACGTGTTGCAGCTCGCCGACCCTGGCGTTGCCGAGGTGTTCGACAAGAAGGTGTGGCAGAAGATTGAAAACCGCGCCGAAGAGCTCAACACCGAAGTGAAGCCGGACGTACCGGAGAGCTTGCAGGCAACATTGCGTCCATATCAGCTCGAGGGCTTCCAGTTCCTCAGCTACCTGAGCAGCAACCGCTTCGGTGGTGTGTTGGCGGATGACATGGGTCTCGGTAAAACGATCCAAAGTTTGACCTGGTTGTTGTGGGTTTACGAGAACACACCGGAAAAGGACCGCGTGCCTGCGCTGGTCGTGTGTCCGAAGTCGGTCTTGGACGTCTGGTCGTCTGAGATTGAGAAGTTCGCTCCGAAGTTGCGGGTGAAAGTGATCCGTGCGGGCGACGACCTCGACATGCCGTGGATTCAGGAGAACGTCGATGTGCTGGTGCTCAACTACTCTCAGCTGCGCTTGAGCGAGAAGCTCCTCGACATCGAATGGCAAGCCGTGGTGCTCGACGAGGGCCAACAGATCAAGAACCCGGACAGCAAAGCAGCCAAGGCTGCGCGCAAACTCAATGCACGCAACCGTCTGGTGCTCACCGGTACGCCGATTGAAAACCGCTTGCTCGACCTGTGGAGCTTGATGGCATTCGCGATGCCGGGCGTGCTCGGCAACCGTGCCTACTTCCGTTCTCGCTTCGACCGCCGCAAGGACACCAAAGCCCAGGAGCGTCTGTCGGCGCGTCTGCGTCCGTTCCTGCTGCGCCGAACCAAGAGCCAGGTCGCGATCGACCTGCCGCCACGTACCGAAGAAGATTACTTCTGCGAAATGGAAGGCGTGCAGAAGCGCCTCTACGAAGACGAGCTCAAGCGCATCCAGCGACTGCTGCTCGGCATGGAGACCGATGCGGACTTGAAGAAGAACTCGTTCGCCGTGCTGCAGGGGCTGACGCGATTGCGCCAGATTTGCTGTCACCCTGGCCTGATCGACGAGGAGTACCTCGAGGAAGAGAGCGCCAAGATGAACTCGCTCTTCTACCTGCTCGACCAGCTGCGTGAGGAAGGGCACAAGGTGCTCGTGTTCTCGCAGTTCGTCAGCATGCTCGACATCATCAAGTCGCGCCTCGAGAAGGAGAAGCGTCCGTACTCGTACCTGACCGGCCAGACCAAGGACCGCCGTGAGGTGATCGATCAGTTCCAGAAGACCGACGATCCGAACGTCTTCCTGCTCTCGCTCAAAGCGGGTGGTAGTGGTCTGAACCTGACCTCGGCGTCGTACGTCATTCTGTACGATCCATGGTGGAACCCGGCAGTGGAAGCGCAGGCAATTGACCGAACCCACCGTATCGGTCAGACCCAGAAGGTGATTGCCTATCGTCTGTTGATGCGTGATTCGGTCGAACAAAAGATCCGCGTGCTGCAGCAGCAGAAGTCGCAGTTGTTCACCGACGTGCTCGGCACCGAGAGCTTCACCAAGACGCTCGATGTGGACGATCTCCACTACATCTTCTCGTCGGTCGCTGCGGATGACCGCGAGGAAGAAGAGAAAGAGCGACTCAAGGAAGAGAAGCGCAAGCGCCGCAGCCGTCGCTCGGACGACTAATTCGGCGATCGATTGGCGCGGCTGTGGCCACAGTGCTTGCAGCCGCGCGCGATTTGCTTCTTAGTGAGCCGAACGTAATCTCCCATCATGCAACGACGAGGATTTGAAGAGGCGGTGGATCTCGTGGTGTCCAAGGACCCACGCTACGACCGCGATGCATACACCTTTTTGCGCGAGTCACTTGAGTTCACTTTGAAGAATTCGAGCTCGCGCAGTGGTAGCGACGACCGTCATGTCTCCGGTCAGGAGTTGATGGAAGGGTTCCGCGATTTTGCGCTGCAGGAGTTCGGTCCGATGGCGGTGACCGTTTTCGACGAGTGGGGGATCCGCACCACCCAGGATATCGGGTCGATGGTTTTTAATCTGGTTGAGGTCGGTGCCTTCGGCAAGACCGAGGACGACAAGCTTGAAGACTTCCAAGCCGGCTACGACTTCCACGAGACCTTCGAGAAGCCGTTCCTGCCCAAGTCCTGGGCGACCAAGTAGGGGATTTGTATGGGAGTGCGGTGAGCATCACCGCTTTCGATGGAAGGCGCAGCCGTCTAGCGGAGTCCGTTCTCATCACCAATCACTCGCGAGACATAAAAAATCGGTCCTATGAGACTCATAGGACCGATTGAATGTTCTCAGATGTAACCTTGCGCTTATTCAGGCCGCATCGTATCCGGGTAGGATCCCAGAATCTTGATGAACGAGCAGTGCTCCGAGAGCTCTTCAAGCGCGGTGACGAGCTTTGGATCGGTGCAGTGGCCTTTGATGTCGACGAAGAAGAAGTACTCCCAGTTGCGCTTTTTCGACGGCCGCGATTCAATCTTCGACATGTTGATGTTGAACTCGTTGAAAGGCTTGAGCGCGTCGTAGAGCGAGCCTGGACGGTCCTTCACCGCGAACATGATCGACGTGCGGTCGTTGCCGGTGGCCGGGCAGGTCTTGCGGCCGAGCACCAGGAAGCGCGTCGTGTTGGTGGTAGAATCCTGGATCGACGACTCGACGATGCTGAGGCCGTAGAGTTCCGCTGCCAGTGCGCCAGCCAGTGCGGCACCGTGTGGGTCGGCTGCGGCGAGCTCGGCGGCGCGGGTGGTCGATGACACTTCGACCAGGTCTGCTGCCGGGAAGTTGCGGTGGATCCACTCGCGGCACTGGCCGAAGACCTGTGGGTGCGAGTAGAGCTTGGTGATCTGGTCGCGCTCGATGTTGGCGATCAGGTTGTTCTCAATGGTGAGCATCACCTGGGCGCAGATCTTGAGCGGGCTGTCGGCAAACAAATCGAGCGTGTGCGAAACCGCGCCTTCAGTGGAGTTCTCGATTGGCACTACACCGTAGAGCGCCTTGCCGCGGGCAACCGCGTCGAACACATCGGCGAAGTTGGTCTGTGGCAGGTAATCCACCGAGTTACCGAACTTACTGATGGCTGCCTGATGGGTCCACGTTCCGGCTGGCCCGAGGTAGGCGATTTTGAAATCGGTCTCCAGCGCCAGAGCGGCGGACATGATTTCGCGGTAAATGGCACGCACCGACTGCTCGGGCAGCTTGCCGCCCATTTGTTCGTTGCGCTCGGCGAGCTTGGTCAAAAGCGACTCTTCGCGCTCCGGAGCGTAAAACTCCAATCCGTTGGCTTTTTTGATTTCGCCAACTTCGTGAACCATTTCCGCGCGCTCGTTGAGCAGGCGGAGTAGTTCGGTGTCGATGGTGTCGATGCGGTTACGGACGTCGTCGAGTGCCATGGGATGCGTTGAGAGTGAGTCTGATGATGGAGTGAGAATGGTCTGGCGGCGGTGAGGCCGTCATGGCTTGCTGCCCTGGGAGGCATCCGCTGGAGTATCGGATGCCGATCCCCCGGCCGGGTCCTGTTTTGGAGCGTGGACCTCTTCGGCAGAAGGGAAGGGAGCTCGGCGAAGTTCGGCGGCATTGGGCAGCTCGTCCACCGATTTTACGTTGAAGTGTTCGAGGAATTTCTCGGTGCTGATGTAAAGCAGTGGTCGGCCGGGAAGTTCTGCACGACCTCCGATCTTGATCAACTCCAAATCGAGCAGCTTTTGCACCATGCCGTCGACCGACACCCCGCGCACCGCTTCGATCTCCGCCTTGGTCACCGGCTGGCGGTAGGCAATGATCGCCATCGTCTCCAGCGCCGGCCCGCTGAGCCGCGACGGCTTGTGCTCGGGGAAGAGTCCGTGGACGAATTCGGCAAACTCAGGCCGCGTCATCACCTGCCAGCCCCGTGGGCGCTCGCGGATCACCATCGACCGCCCGGCTTCCTGGTATTCCTTGTTCAGGGTGTCCACGGCATCGATCACTTGTACGATGGTCAGTTTCTGCAGCTGCTGGAATAGCTCAGGCAACGCGGCGGGCTCCGCATTGTCATCACCGCTCTGGTCGGCGAGCGCCTCGAGGTGCGACTGCTTCAGCGCCACGGCATGTTGCGCCGCATCGATCAGCGCCTCACTGCTCAGCGGCGATTCGCTGGCGAGGATCAGAGCCTCGATCACATGGTGGAGAGATGGTTCAGTCATTGGGAAATTCGGGGGAACGGCAGCGGGCTGGTGCGCGGGGCTTGTGGGCTCTGCTTAGTCGATCTTGCGGCGGGTGACCACAATGTCACCGAGCAACTCGGGCTGGCTGATGCGGAATTGGTTCATCTTCATCAGCTCAAGCACCGCGAGAAAGGTAACGATCACCTCGCTGCGACTGGCGGCTTGGGAGAACAGCTCGACGAACGGGGTCGACTCACCCTCGGCCATGATGTCTAGCAGGTAGTCGATTTTGTCACCGACGGTGAAGGGTTCGTCGTGGATCTCGCCGAGCGTGTGTTCTTCTTCGAAGCGCCTCAGTACCTTTTTGAACGCACGGATGAGGTCGAAAATATTCACCTCGACCTGCTGGTCGTGCGGGTCTGCGGGTGTCGGGTTCTTGGCGGGCTCGGGGTAGGCGGCGAAGTACTGGGACTGCTCGAGTTCCTTGATCGAGAGGAAGCCCGCGGCGTCTTTGAACTTCTTGTACTCCACCAATTGGCGGATGAGCTCCCAGCGTGGGTCTTCCTCTTCGCCATCTTCCTCCGGCGGCTGCACCGCCTTGGGCAAAAGCGTGCGGCTTTTGATATACATCAAGTTGGCAGCCATCAGCATGAACTCCGAGGCCAGATCGATGTCGAGCATCTTGAACGCCTGCATGTAGTCGAGGTACTGGTGCGTGATGTGCTCGATGGGGATGTCGTAGATGTCCACTTCGTCCCGCTTGATCAGATAGAGCAGCAGATCAAGCGGGCCTTCGAAGATGTCGAGTTTGACTTTGTAGGACGGTTCTTCCACGTGGGCAGAGAGTATGCGTCCGGCGGGCCATCGTGCCAGAGCTTTTTTGCCGTAGCGGTCATCAGGCTTCGTTGCGGGTGGGGTGGGTGATATCCTGCGGCGGCTATGATGAATTTTCGATCCAAGGTTGTGCGGCTGCTGGCGTGTCTCGCTGTTTTGGTGTGCCCGGTTGCCGTGGCGCGGGCAATTGGCGACGACGCGCGCCGCTACGACGATTGGTGCTGGTTGTGCACGCACAATGCGATGTCGGTGGAAAAGGAGGGCTGGAAGCTGGCGAACCAAAGCGAGCCCGTCCGCCAGCAACTCGACGATGGGGTCCGTGCTTTGATGTTGGATTTGTGGCTGCAAGACGGGAAGGTCGTCGTGCGCCATGGCTCCGGTGTGGGGCGCATGCTGGGAGAAAAACCGGTCGCCCACGTGCTCGATCCGGTAGCCGCGTTCCTCAAAGACGAGCCTGACGCGGTGGTAACGCTGATCTTCGAGTGCTACGTACCGTCCCGCGATGTGGTAACTGCAATCCGTGACGCAGGGCTGGAGCCGTATTGCGTAGCGTTGGAGGAAAACGGGCAATGGCCGACGCTCGGTGCGATGCGCAAGTCGGGGAAACGCTTGGTGGTGATGTCCGATCGCGTTGATCCGGATCCGGAGCTTCCCGCGTGGTTGATGAAGGTGTGGGATCATGCCTGGGAGACGGACTGGCAGGCGTCGTCGGTGGATGCGTTGCGCACGCGGATGCCAAGGCGGGGTGATCAGGAGAACGAGCTTTTTATCCTAAACCACTTCGTCACCACGGTGCTCGGGGCGTCGAAGGCTGCGGCGAAGCGGGCCAACGATGCAGTGTTCGTCCGGCAACGCGCTGCGGCAGCATGGCAGAGCTTCGGTCAGCGCCCGAACTTTCTGGTGGTCGACTTCTATGATGCCGGCGATCCGGGACGAGCGGTTGCGGCGATCAACCGGGCCAAGGATGCACAGCAGTTCGCTGCGGCGGCTTTAGACGGGGCGGGGGAGGATCGTCAAACGAAAGACGGGAATTGAGCGCATTTTCCCAGCGGCTTCTGCGTTGACGATCAGATCGACCGACCGTATCCATTGAACACTCATGAGTGCACCCACATTGATCGACGGAAAAAAGACGGCGGAATCAGTTCTCGCCGAATGCGAAGCAGAAATTGCAGACCTTAAATCCAAGGGCGTGACCCCTGGCTTGGCGGTCGTCTTGGTGGGTGCCGATCCGGCATCGACATTCTACGTCCGCTCGAAGAGCAAAATGTGCGAAAAGCTCGGCATCCACTCGGTGAAGCTCGAGCTCCCGGCCGAGACCACTCAGGATGAGTTGCTCAAGGTCATCGACGACCTCAATAACGACCCAGCGGTGCATGGAATCCTTGTCCAGTCGCCTCCACCGGCACACATCGATGAAGCGGCAATCATCGCGGAAATCGATCCAGCCAAGGACGTCGATGGCTTCCACCCGGTGAACGTGGCCAAGCTCGCGTTGGAAGATGCGTCTGGCTTTGTGCCGTGCACGCCTGCTGGATGCCAGCGCTTGCTCACCGAATACGGGATCGAGACCGAAGGTGCGAATGTGGTCGTGCTCGGCCGCAGCATGATCGTCGGCAAGCCTATGGCATTGTTGATGATGGCGAAAGGCAAGGGCGCGAACTCGACGGTGACCGTCGCTCACTCGCGCACCAAGGACCTCGAGGCCGTGACCCGTGAAGCAGACATTTTGATCGCCGCGATCGGTAAGCCTGAGTTCGTCAAAGCTGGCGGTGTGAAGGACGGCGCGGTCGTCATCGACGTCGGCATCAACCGCGTCGACGATGCATCGCAGAAGAAGGGCTACCGCATCGTCGGTGATGTCGCGTTCGACGAGGTCGCGCCGAAGTGCAAAGCGATCACCCCAGTGCCAGGCGGCGTCGGCCCGATGACGATCGCCATGCTCATGGCCAACACGGTCAAAGCCTGCAAGCAGATCACCGGCAACTAACCGCCAATAGATCCGCAGAATTTTTCAACGCGGCGTGATGGGGCATCCCCCGTCACGTCGCGTTTCGTTTTGAGCCGGGGGAGGTGAGTCCGCAGATAGGCAGAATGAGCAAAGATAGAAGAGTCCGCAGATGTTCATGATGCGGAGGATTTGTATGGGAGTGCTGCGAGAACCGCTGCTTTCGATCTAAGGCGCAGCCGTCTAGCGCGTCCCGCTCCACCTCCACACCGTCTGCACACCGAACACCGCTGGTGCGACGGCATTCCTGCCGTCAGAGCGGCTCCGTCCCACCTCACCGCGCCCGCCATCCCTTCAGCGCTGGAGCAACCTCACTCCTGAGGTTGGCGCAGCGCCCCGCAGCGCTCACCGATGGAAGCTAAAGTCGTCGAGCGGTGCTCATCAGCATCCCAGCACCGCCGGTAGGAAGAACTAGAGACCGCTGATGGACAGAATGAGCAAGGATACAAGAGTCCGCAGATGCTCATGATGGGGAGGATTCATTTGGGAGTGCTGCGAGAATCGCTGCTTTCGATCGAAGGCGCACCCGTCCAGCGCGTCCCGCTCCACCTCCTCACCATAGCCGCAAACCACGCACCGCTGGTGCGACCGCATTCCTGCCGTCAGTGCGACTCCGTAACACCTCACCGCGCCCGCCATCCCTTCACCGATGGAGCAACCTCACTCTTGAGGTTGTCGCAGCGCCCCGCAGCGCTCACCAATCCCGCCTCAACTGGAACACCGATCACTAGGTCGGCAATCCGTCCCACCCGGCGCAGCCGCACTCTCCCACGCCCCCGTAAAACTTAACCACGTAAATCCTAAAACCACACCTCCCATCCGCTCCCCAATCCCAGTCGCATTTCCCCCAGCACCCCCACATATAATCAGTGGAACCGCCGCGAATGCGCGTTACTATGAGCGACCATGTTTGTCGACCACATCAGAGTTCACGCGCGCGCCGGAAACGGCGGCAATGGCAGCGTCCACTTCTTCCGCGGAAAGTTCAACCCAAAGGGTGGACCAGACGGCGGTGACGGCGGCGATGGCGGTGACGTCATCCTCGAAGTGAGCCCGCACGTCGACAACTTGAAGACGTTTTTCTACGACCCGAAATGCTTCGCCGCCGACGGCAAGCCGGGCGAAGGCTACCAGCGCAGCGGCAAGGCCGGCGAGGACAAGACCTTCCGCGTGCCACCGGGTACGCTTGTGTT